>NZ_CP064356.1:0-600000 GCF_018141545.1 Miltoncostaea oceani
ACATTCCGGAGACCCACCCCGCGATGCCCTCATCCCCCGCACCGAACCACGAGCGCGACTCCGTCTGGCAGGAGGTCCGCGAGCGCCTGCGCGCGACCCTCAACAGCCAGACCTACAAGTTCGCCTTCTCGGGCGCGCGGCCGGTGATGCTCGCCGACGACCGGATCGTGCTCGCCGTCGAGACCGAGCTGCTGCGCCAGTGGATCCGCCAGCGCTACCTGCCCCTGCTGCGCGACGCCCTCTTCGAGGTGCGCGGCGCGGACCTGGAGGTCGAGATCACCGTCGACCCCGCGGCGTCCGACGACGGCGGCGGGGCGGACGACCACGCCGGTGACGCGCGGGCGCCCTCGGTGCCCGTGTCGGTGATGCCGCCGCGGCGGGCCCACGGGCTGCAGCCGCGCTTCACCTTCGAGGCCTTCGTCACCGGACCGTCGAACCGGTTCGCCCAGGCCGCCGCCCTCGCGGTCGCCGAGCAGCCGGCGCGCGCCTACAACCCCTTCTTCATCTACGGGGGGGTCGGCCTCGGCAAGACCCACCTGCTGCACGCCATCGGCCACTTCGTCGCGGCGAACCACCCCGAGCTCTCGTTGACGTACGTCTCGGTGGAGACCTTCACCAACGAGTTCATCAACGCGCTGCGCGACGGGGGCATCCGCTCGTTCAAGGACCGGTACCGCAGCACGGACATCCTCCTCATCGACGACATCCAGTCGCTCCAGGGGCGCGAGCAGACGCAGGAGGAGTTCTTCCACACGTTCAACGCGCTCCACGACAGCGGCAAGCAGATCGTCATCTCCTCCGACCGCCCGCCGAAGGCGATCGCCACCCTCGAGGACCGGCTGCGCAGCCGCTTCGAGATGGGCCTGATCACCGACGTGCAGCCGCCCGACATCGAGACGCGCATCGCCATCCTCCAGAAGCGCGTGCGCGCCGACCGCTACGAGATCCACGACCCCGAGGTGCTCCCGTTCATCGCGGGACGCGTCTCGACCAACGTCCGCGCCCTCGAGGGGGCCCTGACGCGGGTCGTCGCCCACGGGTCGATCTCGGGGCGGCGGATCACCGTCGAGTTGGCGAACGAGATCCTCGAGGACCTGTTCCCCGCCGGGGAGGGGACGCTGACGATCGAGCTGATCCAGAGCGAGGTGTGCCGCTTCTACGGGGTCAGCCTCGGCGACCTGAACAGCCACAAGCGGACCCGGCGGATCGTCCACCCGCGCCAGGTCGCCATGTACCTGAGCCGCGAGCTGACGGACACGTCGCTCCCCCAGATCGGCCGCGCCTTCGGGGGCCGCGACCACACGACGGTGATGTACGCCGTCCAGAAGGTCGGGGCCCAGCTCAACTCGGAGGGGGAGGTCCTCACCGAGGTCCAGAACCTGACGGGCCGTCTGACGGGCCGTCGGCCCACCGCGTCGTGACGGTGGAGGGACGGGGGGACACCGTGTCACGCCCCTCCCCACGTCCCACCGCGGGACGCCCGGCGGCGGGACGCCCTGTGGAGCGCTGGGGAGGGATCCGGGGTCGCGGTGTCGTCGCCCCACGGGCCGGCGCACAGGCGGAAGGTGCCCGTGTGCAGGCGATCCTCCGTGACCCCACCGTTCGCACAGGACCTACGGTTGTGACCTCGATGAAACCCCTTTCTCTCTTCTCTCAGTCAAAGGCCGTCCTCCCGTCGTGGACAGCGGCACGGGGTCCGGGAGCAACGGCTCCCGCCGACCGCTAGGGTCCCGGCGTGCGCCTCGTCTCGCCCAAGGATGAGCTCGCCGGCAAGCTCGCCGTCGCCGGCCGCGCCGCCTCCGCCAAGAGCACCATCCAGATCCTCTCCCACGTCCTGCTGAGGGCGGAGGAGGGTCGCTGCGAGCTGGCGGCGACGGACATGGAGCTGTCGCTGCGGGTGCCGCTGGAGGCGACCGTCGAGCAGCCCGGCGCCGTCGTGCTGCCGCGCCTGGCCGGCGACATCGTCCGGACCATGGCGGACGGCCCGATCACGTTGGAGCACCGGGCCAACGAGGGCGTCGTGTCCCTCTCCGGCGGCGGCTCGTCGTTCACGTTGAACTGCCTCCAGGCAAGCGACTTCCCGGAGCTGCCGCCCGACGACGGCGCCGGGCTGCGGGTGCCCGCCGAGCCGCTCGTCGAGGCGATCGACCGGGTGGCGCGCGCCGCCTCCCGCGACGAGACCCGCCCCGTCCTCACCGGCGTGCTGGTGCGCCTCGGCCCCGACGGCATCACGATGGTGGCCACCGACTCCTACCGCCTCGCGGTGCGGCAGACGCCCCTCGAGGCGCCGCCCTCCGACGTGAGCGAGGCGATCGTCCCGGCCCGCGCCCTCACCGAGGTCTCGCGCCTGGTCGGCGTCATGAAGGCCGACGCCGTCGAGATCGTCCTCGGCGAGTCGCAGGCCCTCTTCCGCATCGGGGAGATGCGCCTCACGAGCCGCGTCATCGAGGGCCAGTTCCCCGACCACCGCCAGCTGGTGCCCGACGCCTTCGAGCACGACGTCGCCTTCGACCGCGGCGAGCTGCTCGGCGTGCTCACCCGCATCGGCGTCCTCGCGCAGCGCAGCACCCCGGTGCGGCTGTCCTTCGAGCCGGGGTCGGTGACGATCTCGGCGTCCAGCGACCAGGTCGGCGAGGGCCGCGAGTCGCTCCCCGTGACGTTCTCCGGCGAGAGCCTCGAGATGGGCTTCAACGTGGAGTTCCTCCGCGCCGGCGTGGAGAGCATCCCCGGCGACGAGGTCCGCCTCGGACTGATCAGCCCGCTCCGGCCCGGGCTGCTCCGTGGCGCGGCGGACGACTACCGCTACCTCCTCATGCCGATCCGGCTCAACGCCTGATCCCACCCGCGGGGGCGGCGCCGACTGGTCGGCGCGGCGCCTCGAGGTCCGCGACGTCCGCTGCTGGGACCGGGCGGCCCTCGACCTGCCCTCCGGGCTGGTGGTGATCGTCGGCCCGAACGGGGCCGGGAAGACCTCCCTGGTGGAGGCCGTCGTGCTCGGCTGCGTCGGCGTGTCGCCGCGGACCGCGCGGGAGGCGGAGATCGTCCGCCGCGGCGCGGAGGCCCTGCACGTCACCCTCGACCTCGACGGGCCCACGGGACCCCATCGCCGCGAGATCGGCTTCGCCGCGGGGCGGGGCCGGCGCCTGCGCCTGGACGGGGCGCCGGTGCGCTCCCTCGGCGGCTGGCGCGCCCGCGCCGTCCTCGTGTTCCTCCCCGACGAGCTCCGCGCGGTGAAGGGTCCCCCCGCCGCACGCCGCCGGGCGCTCGACCGGGTCCTCGAGGCCTCCTCCCCCGGCTTCGCGGACGACCTCGCCGGCTACCAGCACGCCCTCGCCCAGCGGAACGCCCTGCTGCGGCGGGTGCGGGCCGGGCAGGCGGGGGAGGAGACGCTGCCGGCGTGGGAGGCGCCGATGGCCGAGACGGGCGCCCGCGTCGCGGCCGTCCGCCGCGCCGGCGCCGCGGCCCTCGCCGGCCCCTTCGCGGAGTGGCTCTCCGCCCTCGGCGGGGGCGCCGGCGGGACGCTGCGGCTCGAGACGTCCCCCGCGGGCCTCGGCGAGGTCCCCGACGACGGCCTCCGCGACGCCCTCGCCCGCACCTGGGAGGAGCGCCGGCCGCGGGAGATCGCCGCCGCGCAGACCCTGTCCGGCCCCCACCGCGACGACCTGTGGATCGGGGCGGGCGCCGCCGACCTGCGCAGGGAGGGGAGCCAGGGGGAGCAGCGCACCGCGGCCCTCGCGCTGCTGCTCGCGGCCCGCGACCACCTGCGGGCGCGGTCGGCACGGCCGATCCTGCTGCTCGACGACGTCCTCAGCGAGCTCGACCCCGTCCGGCGCCGCCTGCTGCTCGAGGCCGTCCGCGACGGGGGTCAGACCCTGGTCACGACGGCCGACCCGAACGCCGCGGACGCGCTCGCGGAGCCGCCCGACGCGCTGGTGCGGGTCGAGGGCGGGACCCTCGCGTGAGCGGCCGGCACCCGCGCCGCCACCGCCACCGTCGCGACCCCCTCCCGGCGGCGGACGTCCTCCGGCGCTTCCGCCGGTCCTCGGGCGCACCGGCCGCGGGTCCCACCGGCGCCGCCGCGGTCGCCTGGCCCCAGGTGGTCGGCGCGGTCGCCGCGGCCCACAGCGCGCCGGTGCGCCGCACCCGTGCGGGGGTGCTCACCGTCGCGTGCTCCAGCGCGGCGTGGGCCCACGAGCTGTCGATGCGCCGCGAGGAGCTCACCCTCCG
This sequence comes from Miltoncostaea oceani, assembly GCF_018141545.1. Classification (GTDB taxonomy): domain Bacteria; phylum Actinomycetota; class Thermoleophilia; order Miltoncostaeales; family Miltoncostaeaceae; genus Miltoncostaea; species Miltoncostaea oceani. The sequence goes on from NZ_CP064356.1 coordinate 4,228, forward strand.
TCTGACGGAGGTCTGCCCCGAGGCGGACGTCGTGGGGTTGCGCTTCTCGGTCGCCGACCACGTGCCCGCGGCGGCCGGTCCGTCCCCGCCCCCGCCCCCGGCCCCGCCGCCCGTGCCGGGGCCGGAGGACCGCGCCGAGGCCGCCCGGGCGACCGCCGGCGTGGAGGACCCGGCGGTGCGTGCGCTCATCGCGCGGGCCGCCGCGGCGTCCGCCGCCCGCCACAGGCGCTCTCCTGACACGTGATTTACCTGCAAATAGGGCACAAAACGCAGGCTTCCGACCTCGGGTGGTGCTAAACTCCCACGACGCTCCTGAGGAGGCAGCAGATCTCCACTTCGCCCGACGCGCCGTCGGTCACCACGCAGTACGACTCCGGCGACATCACCGTGCTGGAGGGGCTCGAGGCGGTCCGCCGCCGGCCCGGCATGTACATCGGCTCCACCGGTCCGAGGGGCCTCCACCACCTCGTCTACGAGCTGGTCGACAACAGCGTCGACGAGGCCCTCGCCGGGTACTGCGACCGCGTGGAGATCACCCTCCACCCCGACGGCTCGTGCACCGTCGCCGACAACGGGCGCGGCATCCCCGTCTCGGCGATGGCCGACCAGGGGGGCAAGAGCGCCCTCGAGGTGGTCCTGACCGTGCTCCACGCCGGCGGCAAGTTCGGCGGCGAGGGCTACAAGGTCTCCGGCGGCCTCCACGGCGTGGGCAGCAGCGTCGTGAACGCCCTGTCCGAGTGGCTCCTGGCGGAGGTGCGCCGCGACGGCGGCGCGTTCGAGCAGCGCTACGAGATCGGCGTGCCGCTCGGCCCGATCGAGCGCGTGCGCGACGCGTCCGACACCGGCACCACGATCACGTTCCTCCCGGATCCGAACATCTTCGAGGAGCCGGACTTCGACTTCGACACGCTGGCCCAGCGCCTGCGCGAGACGGCGTTCCTCACCAAGGGCCTCCTGGTGCGGCTCGTCGACCGCCGCGGCGAGGGCGGCGAGGTCGAGTTCCACTACGAGGGCGGCATCCAGGACTTCGTCCGCCACCTCAACGAGACGCGCGACCCCGTCCACCGCGACGTGGTGTACCTCGAGTCGGAGGGTCACGAGGCCACGCTCGAGGTCGCCCTGCAGTGGACCGCCGCCTACAGCGAGTCGGTCTACACCTTCGCGAACAACATCAACACGCACGAGGGCGGCAGCCACCTCACGGGCTTCCGCACGGCCCTCACGCGCACGCTGAACGACTACGCCCGCGCGAAGGGCCTCCTGAAGGAGAAGGACGACAACCTCGAGGGCCCCGACACCCGCGAGGGCCTCACCGCCATCGTCTCGGTGAAGCTCCGCGAGCCCCAGTTCGAGGGCCAGACGAAGACCAAGCTCGGCAACTCCGAGATCACCGGCTTCGTCAACGCCGCCGTCACCCAGCGGCTGGCCGAGTACATGGAGGAGCACCCCACCGAGGCGCGCGCGATCTGCGGCAAGGCGATCAACGCCTCGCAGGCCCGCCTCGCGGCCCGCAAGGCCCGCGACCTCGCGCGCCGCAAGGGCGTGATGGACTCCACCAGCCTGCCCGGCAAGCTCGCCGACTGCTCCGACCGCGACCCCGCCAACACCGAGCTGTTCCTGGTGGAGGGCGACTCGGCCGGCGGCTCGGCGATCATGGCGCGCCAGTCGAGCTTCCAGGCGATCCTGCCCCTGCGCGGCAAGATCATCAACGTGGAGAAGGCCCGGATCGACAAGGTCCTCTCCAACACCGAGATCCAGGCCATGATCACGGCGATGGGCACCGGCATCGACGAGGACTTCGACGTCGCGAAGGCCCGGTACCACAAGCTGATCATCATGACCGACGCCGACGTGGACGGCGCCCACATCCGGACGCTGATCCTGACCTTCCTCTTCCGCCACATGCGCGGGCTCATCGAGGAGGGCTTCGTCTACATCGCCTGCCCGCCGCTCTACAAGGTGAAGCAGGGCAACCAGGAGCAGTACATCGAGAAGGAGCTCGAGCTGGAGGACTGGCTGCTCGAGCGCAACCTCGGCGACCTGACCCTGGAGGACGCGGAGGGCCGCACCTCCGCCCTGACCCGCGCCCGGTACCAGCGCTTCCAGCGGGCCCTGAAGGAGCACGAGGCGTGGGCGGGCAACCTCCGCGCCACCTTCGGGGGCGCCACCCTCGACTTCCTCCAGACCCACGGGCTGGTGGAGGCGGACGCGTCGGACCTCGACACCCTCCAGGCCGCCGTGACCGCCGCCTCCGACGACCGCGCCACGCTCACCGTGGAATCGGTCGACACGGAGGCCGAGCGCATCCGCGCCCGGTCGATCCAGGCGTCCACGGGCGAGGCCCGCACCGTCGTCATCCCGCTCGAGATCTTCCGCACCCGCGAGCTGGCGGGCCTGCGCGGCGCCCGCGCGAAGCTCCGCGACCAGGTGGGCACCGCACCGTTCCGCCTGGCCCGGGGGTCCCGCACCCGCACGCCGGCCAGCTACGAGGCGCTCCGCGTGGCCGTGCTCGAGCTCTGCCGCGAGGGCGTCCAGCTCAGCCGCTTCAAGGGCCTCGGCGAGATGAACAGCGAGCAGCTCTGGGAGACGACCATGGACCCGGAGCGGCGCATCCTGCAGCAGGTCGTCATGGACGACGAGATGGCCGTGGGCGAGCTCTTCGCGAAGCTGATGGGCGACAAGGTGGAGCCCCGACGGGCCTTCATCGAGGACAACGCCCGCAGCGTCAGCAACCTCGACGTCTAAGGACTGAGCATGGCGATCGACCGCCACGGGCGCATCGAGCCGCGCGAGCTCGAGCGCGAGATGAGCACGTCGTACCTCGACTACGCGATGAGCGTGATCGTGGGCCGGGCGCTGCCCGACGTGCGCGACGGGCTGAAGCCCGTCCACCGCCGCGTGCTCTACGCGATGCACGACGCCGGCCTGCAGCCGGAGCGCCCGTACGTCAAGAGCGCGAACATCGTCGGCAAGGTGATGGGTGAGTTCCACCCGCACGGCGACTCCGCGATCTACGACACCCTCGTCCGCCTGGCGCAGGACTTCGCGTCGCGGTACCCCCTCATCGACGGCCAGGGCAACTTCGGCTCCAGCGAGTTCTCGGCCGCCGCGATGCGGTACACCGAGGCGAAGCTCTCGCGCCTCGCCACCGAGATGCTCCGCGACATCGACGAGGACACCGTCGACGACGCGCCGACCTACGACGACCGGCGCACCGAGCCGGTGGTGCTGCCGGCGCGCGTCCCGAACCTCCTCATCAACGGCTCGTCGGGCATCGCCGTCGGCATGGCGACCAACATCCCGCCGCACAACATCGGCGAGGTGATCGACGCCGTGGTCGCGACGATCGACGACCCGCTGATCGAGGTCGAGGGCCTGATGCGCCACATCAAGGCGCCGGACTTCCCGACGGGCGGCATCATCGTCGGCCGCGCCGGCGTCATCGACGCGTACCGCACCGGCCGCGGCCGTGTCGTCGTGCGCGGCCGGGCCCACAACGAGCCCCTCAAGCACGGCCGCAACGCGATCGTGTTCACCGAGCTGCCGTACCAGGTGAACAAGGCCGAGCTGATCCGCAAGATGGCCGAGCTCGCCAACGACAAGGTGATCCCGGAGATCGCCGACCTGCGCGACGAGAGCGGCCGCGACGGCGTCCGCGTGGTGGTGGAGCTCCGCCGCGACGCCGTGCCGATCGTCGTGCTGAACAAGCTCTACAAGCACACCGCGGTGCAGTCGACGTTCGGCGTCAACGCCATCGCCCTCGTCGACGGGGTGCCGCGCACCCTGGGCCTCAAGGACATCATCCGGCACTACCTCGACCACCAGCGCGAGGTCATCACGCGCCGGTCGCGGTACCGCCTCGCCCGGGCGGAGGCGCGCGCCCACATCCTCGAGGGGCTCCTCAAGGCGCTCGACCACCTCGATGCGGTCATCGCCCTGATCCGCTCGGCGGCCGACCCCGAGACGGCCCGCAACGGCCTGATGAACCAGTTCGACCTGACCGAGATCCAGGCGCGGGCGATCCTCGACCTGCGGCTCCAGCGCCTCACCCAGCTCGAGGCCGGGAAGATCCAGGCCGAGTACGCCGAGCTGCAGGAGCGCATCGCCGAGCTGCGGGCGATCCTCGGCGACGAGGCCCGCGTCTACGCGCTGATCCGCGAGGAGATCCTCGAGATCCGCGGCCGCTTCGCCGACGAGCGGCGCACCGAGATCGTGCCCGGCGAGGGCGACATCGACCTCGAGGACCTGATCGCGGAGGAGGAGATGGTCATCTCCATCTCCGACGGCGGGTACATCAAGCGGCTGCCCGTCACGACCTACCGGGCCCAGGGCCGCGGCGGCAAGGGGCTGCGCGGGGTGCGGCTCAAGGACGACGACTACATCAAGCACCTGTTCATCGCCTCGACCCACCAGTACCTGCTCTTCTTCACGAACCGCGGCAAGGTCTACCGCCAGAAGATCCACGAGCTCCCCCAGGGCTCCCGCGACTCCCGCGGCCGCCACATCGCGAACGTCCTCGCGCTGCAGCCCGACGAGGAGGTCCGCGCCGTCTTCGCGACCCGCGACTACACCGAGGGCCGCTACCTGGTCCTGGCCACCCGCGAGGGCATGGTCAAGAAGACCGAGATGAGCAGCTACGACACCGTCCTGCGGGAGCGCGGCCTCGCCGCGATCCAGCTCCTCGACGGCGACGAGCTCGTCGGCGTGCAGCTGACCGACGGCGACGAGGACCTCATGGTCATCTCGGCCCGCGGGCAGGCCGCCCGGTTCCACGAGGGCCAGGTGCGCCCCATGAGCCGCGACACGCGCGGCGTCCGGGCGATGACCCTCGACCCCGGCGACCGGGTGCTCGACATCGTCGTCGCCCGCGACGACGAGGACCTCCTCGTGGTGACGGGCAACGGCTACGGCAAGCGGACCCCGATGGCGGACTACCCGCGCAAGGGCCGCCCCACCAAGGGCGTCCGCACGATCAAGGTCACCGACCGCAAGGGCGAGCTCGTCACCGCGCGCCCGGTCCGCGAGGGCCAGGAGCTGCTGCTGATCTCGCTCCTCGGGCAGGTCATCCGGATCAAGGTCGACACCGTCCGGCGCACCGGCCGCTCCACCGAGGGCGTCCGCGTCATGAACATGGCGGAGGAGGACCTGGTCTGCGGGGTCGCCTCCGTCGTCGAGCCCGGCGAGGACGACGCGGCGTCGCTCGACGAGTCGGGCGTCGCGATCCCCGGTGAGACCGGGGACGACGGCCTGCCCACCGGGACCGCCCCGGTCGACAACTAGGTGGCGGAGGGGCCGCCCCCGCCCGCCCCCCGGCGCGGCCCGGGCGACCCCGGCCGCGGCCCCGAGTGGCGGGTGGAGGGCGCCCCGCCGCCGAAGGAGCCCGCCGCCGCCGGTCGTATGCCGCGGATGCCCGGCGGCCCCCGGTTCTGGTGGATCCTGCTGGCGCTGCTGGCGGTCAACTGGTTCGTGGTGTCGCTCATCCCCGACCGGGAGGAGCGCCTCGCGGTGCCGTACACCGTGTTCCGGGAGCAGGTGATCGCCGGCAACGTCGCGGAGGTCACCTCGAAGGGCGACACCATCCAGGGCGAGTTCCGGAAGGCCGTCACGTACCCGTCGGGCTCCGACTCCTCGGACACGACGTTCGGGACGGAGCGCCCGGCGTTCGGCGACGACGAGCTGCTGCCGCTGATGATCGAGAAGGGCGTCGAGGTCAACGCAACGCCGGTCGACGAGGGCCGCTCCCTCCTCACGACCCTCCTGTTCTCGTTCGGCCCCGTGATCCTGCTGGTGCTGCTCTTCGTGTTCCTGATGCGCCGCGCCGCCGGCGGCGCGGGGGGCGCGTTGACGGGCCTCGGCAAGTCCAAGGCGAAGCGCTACGACGCGTCGGCGCAGCGGGTGACGTTCGCCGACGTCGCGGGGATCGACGAGGCCGAGGAGGAGCTCGTCGAGATCGTCGACTTCCTGAAGAACCCCGACCGCTACCGCCGCCTCGGCGGCCAGATCCCGCGGGGCGTCCTCCTGTCCGGTCCCCCCGGGACGGGCAAGACGCTCCTCGCCCGCGCCGTCGCCGGCGAGGCCGACGTGCCGTTCTTCTCGCTGTCGGCGTCGGAGTTCGTGGAGATGATCGTCGGCGTGGGCGCCAGCCGCGTCCGCGACCTGTTCGCGCAGGCGAAGGCGACCGCCCCCGCGATCATCTTCATCGACGAGCTCGACGCCATCGGCCGGGCCCGCGGCGGCTCGGCGTCCCTCGGCGGCAACGACGAGCGCGAGCAGACGCTCAACCAGATCCTCACCGAGATGGACGGCTTCAGCGGCGGGGAGGGCGTCATCGTGCTCGCCGCGACCAACCGGCCGGAGATCCTCGACGCCGCCCTCCTGCGGCCCGGCCGGTTCGACCGGCGCGTGGCGGTCAACCCGCCCGACCGCGACGGCCGCGCCGCCATCCTCGAGGTCCACCTCCGCGGCGTCCCCGTCGCCGACGACGTCAGCGTCGAGGGGCTCGCCCAGGCCACCCCCGGCATGGTGGGCGCCGACCTGCGCAACCTCATCAACGAGGCCGCCCTGATGGCGGCCCGCCGCAACCACGAGCGCGTCGAGCCGGCCGACTTCACCGACGCCCTCGAGAAGATCGTCCTCGGCGCGGAGCGCCGCATCATGCTGTCGCCCGCCGAGCGGGAGCGGACCGCGTACCACGAGAGCGGCCACGCCCTCCTCGGGATGCTCCAGCCGGGCGCCGACCCGGTGCGCAAGATCTCGATCGTCCCCCGTGGCCGGGCGCTCGGCGTGACGTTCCAGGCCCCCGATGCCGACCGCTACGGCTACGGGGTGTCCTACCTGCGGGGCCGCATCATCGGCGCGCTCGGCGGCCGGGCCGCGGAGGAGGTCGTCTACGGCGACATCACCACCGGCGCCGAGTCGGACCTCGAGCAGGTCACCGCCATCGCCCGCCGTATGGTGGGACGCTGGGGCATGTCCGAGGCCATCGGCCCCGTGTCCGTCCTGGCGGGACCCGCCGACGAGCCGCTGCTGTTCCCCGGCCAGGGGGGCGCGCCGTCACCCCGCACCCAGGAGCTGCTCGACACGGAGGTCCGGCGGATCATCGAGGAGTGCTACGTCGAGGCCGTCCGGGTCCTCCAGGCCAACCGCGAGAAGCTGACGGCCCTCGCGACGGCGCTGCTCGACCGGGAGACCCTCGACGAGGCCGACGCCTACCGGGTGGCCGGCGTCACGCGGGAGCGCGCGAGCGTCTGAGCGTCGGGCGCGGCGGTGGGGCTAGGAGGCCTTCCGCCGCTTGGCGGGGGCCTTCTTCTTCGGGGCCGCGGCGTCCTCCTTCGCGTCCTCCCCGCCGCCCTCCACCTTGCGCAGGCGGCCCTGCTCGATGTCGAGCTGGTCGTCGTCCTTCGCGGCCGCCTTCGCGCGCGACCGCGCGGCGGGCTTCCGCGCGGCGGGCTTCCCGGCCGCCTCCTCGTCCTCACCCTCGTCCGCGCCGCCGCCACCGGCGGCCGCGAGGCTCGCCTTCAGCGCCGCCATCAGGTCGATGACGGGGGCGGGCGACTCGGCCTCCTCGGGCGCGGCGATCTCGGTGCCGGCGGCCTTCGCCTCCAGGAACTCCAGCAGCGCCGCGCGGGTCTGGTTGGGGTACTCCTCCGGTGCGAACGGCTTGGAGAGGCCATCGACGAGCTGCCGGGCCATCGTCAGCTCGGCGTCAGAGACCTCGACGTCCCCGAGCCGCTCCACGATCTCGTCCTTGTCGCGCATCCGGATGTCCTCCGGGTAGTACAGCGTCTCGAGGGTGAGCATCCCGTCCATCGGCCGCAGCAGCACCAGGTGCTCCTTCGTGCTCAGCACGAACCGGCCGACCGCCGCGCGCCCCGACTCCTCCATCGCCCGCGCCAGCAGCTTGTAGGGGCGCTCCGCGCGCTCCTGGGGGTCGAGCCAGTAGGCGCGCTCGAAGTAGACCGGGTCGACCTCGGGCATCTCCACGAACTGCAGGATCTGGATGGTCTTCTCCTGCCGGGCGGCGAACCGCTCCAGCTCGGAGTCCTCCACCGGCAGGTACCGGCCCTTCGCGACCTCCCACCCCTTCACCGTCTCGTCGGGGGTGACCTCGACGTCGCGCTGCGGGTCCCACCGCTTCTGGCGGACCGGCTGGCCCGTCTCGCGGGACAGCGTCCGGAAGGAGACGTCGCTGCGCTGCTGGGCGAGCCCCACGGAGACGGGGATCGTCACCAGGCCGAAGGAGATGAATCCGTTCCAGATCGCGCGCACGTCAGGTCCCTTCCCGGGTCGGTGTCGCCCTAGTCCACCACCGGTCCGGCGCCGTTGCCAACGTTGTTGCGCTTCGCGCTCGCGGTGAGGGCCTCCAGCATCTCCACGGGGAACGGCAGGATCAGCGTCGTGGTGCGCTCGTTCGTGCCGATCTCGTTCATGGTCTGCAGGTAGCGCAGCTGCAGCGCGCCCGGCTCGCTGGCGATGACCGCGGCGGCCTGGGAGAGCTTCTCGGAGGCCTGGTACTCACCGTCGGCGGCGATCACCTTGGCGCGCCGCTCCCGCTCGGCCTCGGCCTGGCGGGCGATCGCGCGCTGCATCGACTGGGGCAGCTCGACGTCCTTGACCTCGACGACCGAGACCTTCACGCCCCACGGGTGGGTCTGCTCGTCGATGATCGCCTGCAGGCGCTCGTTGATCTGGTCGCGCTCCGAGAGGAGCTGGTCGAGGTCGACCTGGCCGAGCACGCTCCGCAGGGTGGTCTGGGCGATCTGGGACGTCGCCACCAGGTAGTTCTCGACCTGGACGATCGCCTTCGACGGGTCCACCACCCGGAAGTAGGCGACGGCGTTCACCTTCACGGTGACGTTGTCCTTCGTGATGACCTCCTGCGGCGGGACGTTCAGCGTGATCGTCCGCAGGTCGACCTTCACGGCCTTGTCGATGAAGGGGATCAGGATGAAGAGGCCGGGCCCCTTGATGCCGATCAGGCGGCCGAGCCGGAAGACGACGCCGCGCTCGTACTCCCGCGCCACCTTCACGGCGGAGAAGAGGAACAGCAGGCCGATGATCAACAGGACGATCACCGCATAGGCAGCGGCCATGTCGGTTCACCCCTCTCCGGGCTCGACGGTCAAGGACAGGTCTTCGGGATGGACTGTAACGACGCGGACCGCCGTCCCCTCCGGGACCGGGGTCCCGTCGGCGGTGCGGGCGCTCCAGATCTCCCCGTTGACGGTGACGTGCCCGCCCCCCGGCCCGATCTCCTCGCGGGCGCGGCCCCACTCGCCGACGAGTTCCGCCCCCCCGGTGACCGACGGCCGGTGGCGGGCCCGCAGCACCAGGCGGGCGGCGGCGAGGAACGCCCCGCCGATGATCACGGCGATCGCGACGGCGATCCACGGCGACGCCTCGAGGCCCGGGTCGTCCGAGTCGAACAGGAGCGCGCCGCCGAGGGCGAGGGCGACGACCCCTCCGAGGGCGAGGGCCCCGACGCCGCCGACCTGCGTCTCCGCGACGAACAAGCCGACCCCGAGGACGATCAGCACGACGCCCACCCACGTCACGGGCAGCACCGACAGGCCGGCGAGGGCCAGCAGCAGGCTGATCGCCCCGACGATCCCCGGGACGATCGCGCCGGGGTTGAAGATCTCGAAGCCGACCCCGGCGAGCCCCAGCAGCAGCAGCAGGAACACGAGGTTCGGGTCGATGAGGGCCTGCAGCACCTCCAGGTACCAGGGCATCGCCTCCGTCTGGACCGGGGCGCCGCGGGTGGAGATGACGCCCCCGTCGCGTGCCTCCCGGCCGTCGAGCCACCCGGCGAAGTCCTCCACGGTGGGCTGGATCGTGTCGATCACCCCGCGCTCGAGGGCCTCCGTCGAGGTCAGGTTCAGCGCGTCGGTCACCATCGCCCGGTACGCCGCGGCGTCGCGCCCGTTCTCCTCGGCCAGCGCCGCGATCGACGCGGCCGCGTCGTTGACGACCTTGCGGTCGAGGTCCTCGCCGCCGCTCGAGATCGGCGTCGCCGACCCGATGTTCGTGCCGGGCGCCATCCCGAGGTGGTCGGCGGCGGCGCTGATGTACGCGCCCGCCGACCCGGCCCGCGCGCCGGAGGGACCCACCCAGACCGTCACGGGGACGGGCGAGGCGTTCATCGCGGAGACGATGTCGCGCATCGAGGAGACCAGCCCGCCGGGCGTGTCCATCTGGATGATCACCGCGGATGCGCCGTCGTCGGCCGCGTCGTCGATGCGCGACTCCACGAACCGCGCGGAGACCGGGTCCACCGACCCGTCCAGCTCGATCACCCGCACCGGCCCGGGGCCCGTGTCCTGCGCCACGCCCGCCACGACCCCCAGCAGGACCAGCAGGAACGCGACGAGGAGGGTGCGTGCGGGTGTCATCAGGGTCCCTCCGACGATACCAGCGACCCCGCGCGATCCCCCCGGTGCCGGGCCACGTCATGGGCTAGCATCCCGGCGATCGTGACCGATCGCACCCTCCCGGCCCCGACGGACCTGCTGCCGCACCGTGCGCCCTTCCTCTTCGTCGACGAGATCCTCGATCTCGTCCCGGGTGAGTCGGCCCGCGCCCGCTGGCACGTCGACCCCTCGGCGCACTTCTTCGCGGGCCACTTCCCCGGCAACCCGATCCTGCCCGGGGTCATCATCATCGAGGCCCTCGCGCAGACCGGCGCCATCGCCGCGCTCGCCGAGCCGGCCACCGCCGGCAAGCTCGCCCTGTTCGCGGGCATCGGGAGGGCCCGGTTCCGCCGCGTGGTCCGCCCCGGCGAGGAGCTGATCCTCGAGACCCGCCTCACGCGACGCCGGGGGCCGCTCGGCGCGGGGGAGGGACGGGCCACGGTCGACGGCGTCCTCGCCTGCGAGACCGAGCTCAGCTTCGCCCTCGTCGACCACGAGGCCGCGGGGCAGTGATCTCCGTCCGCGGCGCGCGGCCCGCGCGCGCCCGCCTCGCGGCGCTCGGCGCCTACGCGCCCGAGCGGGTCGTGACCAACGCCGAGCTCGCGTCGCGGGTCGACACGAGCGACGAGTGGATCGTGACCCGCACCGGCATCCGCGAGCGCCGGTTCGCCGCCGCCGGGGAGACCGCCGGGGACATGGCGGTCGCCGCCGCCGAGGCCGTCCTCGCCTCCGCCGGCGTCACGGCGTCCCAGATCGACATGGTGATCGTCCCCACCGGCACGCCCGACGCGATGTTCCCCTCGACCGCCGCCCTCGTCGCCGACCGCATCGGCGCCCACGACGCGGCGGCGTACGACCTCTCCGCCGCGTGCTCCGGCTTCGTCTACGGGCTCGCGCAGGCGGCGGCGCTCGTCGAGGGCGGCATGGCGCGGTCGGTCCTCGTGATCGGCTCCGAGGTGCTGTCGCGGGTGACCGACCAGACCGACCGGGGGACCTGCATCCTCTTCGCCGACGGCGCGGGCGGCGCCCTCGTCACCGCCGACGAGGGGGGCACCGCCACCGGCTTCCTCGGGTTCGACCTCGGCGCCGACGGCTCCGGGGGCGACGACCTCGTGCTGCCGGCGAGCGGCGACCGCGAGGCGGTCCCCGGCGGGCCGGTGCCGGCGTCCGGCTGCATCCGCATGGACGGTCCCGCCGTCTTCCGCTTCGCCACCCGGATCATGGTGGAGACCACCGAGCGGCTCCTCGCCGCCCTCGGCCTCGGGATCGGCGACATCGACCTCGTCGTCGCCCACCAGGCCAACAGCCGCATCATCGACCACGCGGCGGAGCGCCTCGCGATCCCGCGGGAGCGCATCTTCAACACCCTCGAGCGGTACGGGAACACGTCGTCGGCGTCGATCCCGATGGCGCTCGCCGAGGCGCGGGACGCCGGACGGCTCCGCGCCGGCGACCTGCTGCTGCTCGTCGGCTTCGGCGGCGGCCTCACGTGGGGCTCGACCGTGGTCCGCTACGAGCCCCTCGGGGCGGAGGTGCCCGCATGATCGTCGCGATGTTCCCCGGGCAGGGGGCGCAGGCCGTCGGGATGGGCGAGGGGCTCGCCCGCGAGCACGAGGTGGCCCGCCGCGTCTTCGAGGAGGCCGACGACGTCCTCGGCTGGTCCGTGTCGGAGCTGTGCTTCACCGGGCCCATCGAGCGCCTCACGGCGACCGACGTCTGTCAGCCCGCCCTCCTGACCGCCTCCGTCGCCGCGTTCCGCGTCGCCGTCGAGGCCGGCCTCGCCCCGGCCCTCGTGATGGGGCACTCACTCGGCGAGTACTCGGCGCTCGTCGCCGCCGGGTCGCTGCCCTTCGCCGACGGCCTGCGGCTCGTCGCCGAGCGCGGCTCGGCGATGCGCGCCGCCGCCCAGGTCTCCCCCGGCGCGATGGCCGCCCTGCTCGGCCCGTCCGACGACGACGCCCGCGCCCTCGCCGCCGAGGCCGGCGAGGCGTGGCCGGCGAACTACAACTGCCCCGGCCAGGTCGTCGTGTCGGGGTCGGACGCCGCGATCGACCGCCTCATGGAGCTCGCGTCCGAGCGGGGCGTCCGCGCCGCCCGCCTCGTGGTGGACGGGCCGTTCCACTCGCCCCTCGTCGCCCCCGCCGCCGAGCGCCTGCGGCCCGCGCTGGAGGCCTGGGACCCCGCTCCGCCCACGCCGCCGTTCCTCTCGACCACCACCTGCGACGTCGAGCCGCCGGAGCGCCTGCGGGCCGTCCTCCTCGACCAGCTCACCTCCCCCGTGCGCTTCGGCGACGCGGTCACCGCCGCCATCGCGCTCGGCGCGACGCGGATGGTCGAGGTCGGCCCCGGTCGCGTGCTGTCGGGCCTGGTGAAGCGCGTGCGCCGCGACCTGCCCACCCAGCAGATCGGCGAGCCCGCCGACGTGGCGGCCATCGGGGCGTCCGCATGAGCGTCGCCCTCGTCACCGGCGCGAGCCGCGGCATCGGCGCCGCGATCGCCCGCCGCCTCGCCGCCGACGGCTTCGACGTCGCGATCGGCTACGCGTCCGACGCCGACGGGGCCGCCGCGACCCTCGCCGCGGTCGAGGCGCTCGGCCGCCGCGGGTCCGTCCACGCCGCCGACGTCGCCGACGAGGCGCAGGCCGCGGCGATGGTCGAGGCCGCCGAGGAGGCCCTCGGGCCCCTCGACGCCGTCGTCCTCAACGCCGGCATCACCCGCGACGGCCTCGCGGTCCGCATGGGCGCCGACGACTGGCAGGCCGTCATCGACACCAACCTCAGCGGCGCGTTCTACACCGCCCGCCCGGCGCTGCGCGGCATGCTGCGCCGCCGCGGGGGGAGCATCGTGGCGGTCTCCTCGGTGGTCGGATTGATCGGGAACGCCGGCCAGGCCAACTACGCGGCCGCGAAGGCGGGCATGATCGGGATGGTGCGGGCGCTCGCCCGCGAGGCCGGCGGACGCGGCGTGCGCGTCAACGCGGTCGCCCCCGGATACATCACGACCGACATGACCTCATCGCTCTCCGACGAGCAACGCGCGGGCCTCCTCGAGCGGACGCCGCTCGGGCGCCTCGGCGAGCCCGACGACGTCGCCGCCGCCGTGGCGTTCCTGTGCTCGCCGGACGCCGCGTTCGTCACCGGGTCGGTGCTGTCGGTCGACGGCGGGCTGGCGATGTCATGAGGGAGCTGCGCCGCGTCGTCGTCACCGGTGTCGGCCTCGTGACCTCCCTCGGGGTCGGGCGGAAGGCCAACTGGGACGCCGCGATCGCGGGCGCCAGCGGCGCCGCCGAGATCCGCGCGTTCGAGCCGCTCGACACCGACACCACCATCGCCTGCGAGGTCCGCGACTTCGACCCGACCGACTTCATGGACCGGCGGGTCGCGCGCCGCATGGACCGGTTCGCCCAGCTCGCCGTCGCCGCCGGGCGGATGGCCCTCGAGGACGCCGGCCTGTCGATGACCGAGGCGAACGCCTCCCGCGCGGGCGCGATCGTCGGCAGCGGCATCGGGGGGCTCCGGACCTTCGAGGAGCAGACCCGGATCGTGGACGAGCGGGGCCCGGACCGCGTGTCCCCGCTCTTCATCCCGATGGTGATCGCCAACATGGCGGCCGCCCAGGTCTCGATGGTCCTCGGCCTGAAGGGCCCGCTGTCGTGCGTGTCCACCGCCTGCGCCTCCGGCAACCACGCGCTCGGCGACGCCACCGAGGCCGTCCGCCGCGGCCGGGCCGACGTGATGCTGGCCGGCGGCACCGAGTCGAGCATCACCCGCCCCGGCATCGCCGCCTTCAACGCCATGCGGGCGCTGTCGACCCGCAACGACGACCCCGCGGGGGCGAGCCGGCCCTTCGACGCCTCACGCGACGGCTTCGTGATGGGCGAGGCCGGCGCGATCCTCGTGCTCGAGAGCCTGGAGCACGCCATCTCACGCGGCGCCGAGCCGCTCTGCGAGGTGCTCGGCTACGGCCTGACCGGCGACGCCCACCACCTCACCGAGCCCGACCCGACGGGGTCCGCCCCCGCCGCCGCGATCGCGATGGCCCTCGACGACGCCGGCATCACCCCGGACCGCATCGACTACGTCAACGCGCACGCCACCTCGACGCCGGTGGGCGACCCGAGCGAGATCCGGGCGCTGCGCCTCGCCCTCGGCGACGACGTCGCGCGCGGCGTCGCCGTCTCGTCCACCAAGTCGATGCACGGCCACTGCCTCGGCGCCGCCGGCGGCTTGGAGGGCGCGCTCACGGCGATGGTGATCCGCGAGGGGGTCATCCCCCCGACGATCAACCTGCAGGACATCGACCCCGCATGCGTCGGCGTGGACCACGTCGCCAACACGGCGCGCACCGCGGACGTGCGGATCGCCATGTCGAGCGCGTTCGGATTCGGCGGCCACAACGCGATCCTCGTCCTCGGCCGGCTGGAGGACGCATAGGCGCGCCCCCCACCCCGGCGGGCCGCCTCCCCGGCTGGCGGGCGGGCGCCAACCGCGCGAGCACCCGCATCTACGGGCCCCGGCGGGGGTTGGAGGGCTTCACCTGGCTGGGCGACGAGCGCGTCGCCGTCGGCAGCGTCCCCGTCGGGGGCGCCGTCTCGCGCCTGCCCGAGCTCGGGGTGACGCACGTGATCAACTGCCGCGCCCAGCTCCAGACGCGGCTGTCGCAGGACCTGTGGGCGGAGCGCCGCGTGTTCGGCGCCGACCGCGTCGCCCACGCGCCGATGTGGGACCACGGCCGGCCCCAGCCGCCGCAGCTCTGGGCCCCGGCGGCGCGCTTCGGCGCCGCGGCCCTCGACGACCCGTCCGCCGGGGTCCTCGTCCACTGCCAGCAGGGGCGCCGCCGGTCCGCGATGGTCGCCTACGCGATCCTGCGGCTCCGCGGCCACACCCCGGAGGAGGCCGAGCGCCTGGTGCTCGACCACCGGCTCCCCGCGTCGATCGTGCCCGCCTACCGGGAGAGCGTCGAGGCCTGGCTCGCCGCCTCCGACGACCCCCTGACATAATCCCCCCGTGAGCAAGCGCCCCATCACCGTCTCCGTCGACCGACTGCGCCGCAAACGCCCCGACGGCCCGCCGCCGCGGCGCCTCCCGGCCGACGAGCGGTCGTGTCCCAAGTGCCAGAGCCACTGGCGCGCCGACGAGATGCGCCGCAACCTGCGCGTCTGCGCCACCTGCGGGCACCACTTCGCCGTCGGCGCCCGCGAGCGCCTCGACCAGTTCGCCGACGACGGCTGGCTCGAGCTGTGGCCGGAGCTGCGGGCCAGCGACCCCCTCCAGTTCGTCGACCTCGAGCCCTACCCGGATCGCGTCGAGCGCGCCGAGCGCGCCGGCAACAACGAGGCCCTCGTCGTCGGGGAGCTCGCGATGGGCGGCCACGAGTGCATCGCCGCGATCATGGACTTCAGCTACCTCGGCGGCAGCATGGGCTCGGTGGTGGGCGAGAAGCTCGCCCGCGCCGCCGACCGCTGCGTCGAGCGCGGCGTGCCGATGGTGGTGCTGACCGCGTCGGGCGGCGCCCGTATGCAGGAGGGCGTGATCGCCCTGATGCAGATGGCGAAGACCGTCGTCGCCTTCGAGCTGATGCAGGACGCCGAGCTGCCGGTGATCGTGGTGCTCGTCCACCCGACGACCGGCGGCGTGTGGGCCTCCTTCGCCTCCCTCGGCGACGTGACCTATGCCGAGCCGGGCGCCCTCATCGCGTTCTCCGGCCCGCGCGTCATCGAGCAGACGACCCGCGAGAAGCTCGCGCCCGAGTTCGGCCGCGCCGAGACGCAGCTCCTCAACGGCCAGGTCGACGCGGTCGTCGACCGCCGCGAGCTGAAGGACCGGATCGCCAAGGTGCTCGGCATCCTGGAGCGCCCCACCGGCCTCGACCCCGCCCCGGCGGTCACGTGGGCCCAGGAGACCGCCGAGCGCGCCGCCTCGGTCGCCCGCGGGCTCCCCGAGCGCTCCCGCCGCCTCGTCTCGAAGGTGCTGAAGCCGGAGGAGGGCGCGTGAGCGTCGCCGCACGCCGCGGGGGGCAGTTCGTCCGCCGCCTCGCCCACCGCCTCCACGGGGCCCAGGCCGAGACGGGGTCCGCGATCTGGGAGACAATCCAGCTCGCCCGCCACCAGGACCGGCCGTACCCGCTCGACTACATCAGCCGCCTGTTCCCCGACTTCGAGGAGCTGCACGGCGACCGCCTCTACGGGGACGACCCCGCGATCGTCGCCGGCATCGGCCGCGGCGAGGACGGCCCGGTCGTCGTGATCGGTCACCAGAAGGGTCGCGACACCGCCGAGCGGACGTACCGCAACTTCGGCATGCCCGGCCCCGAGGGGTACCGCAAGGCGATGCGCGTGATGGCGCTCGCCGACAAGATGAACCTGCCGGTCATCACGCTCATCGACACCCCCGGCGCCTTCCCGGGCGCCGGCGCCGAGGAGCGGGGCCAGGGCGGCGCGATCGCGCGGAGCATGCAGACCATGCTGCGGCTGCGCACCCCGTCCGTGGCCGTCGTCATCGGCGAGGGGTCGTCGGGCGGCGCGCTCGCCCTCGGCGTCACGGACCGCGTGATGATGCTGGAGAACGCGACCTACTCGGTGATCTCCCCCGAGGGCGGCGCGGCGATCCTGTGGCGCGACGCGGCGAAGGCCCGCGACGCCGCGACGGCCTTCCAGCCGACGGCGGCCAACTGCTACCGCTGGGGCATCGCGGACGTCGTCGTCCCGGAGCCCTCCGGCGGCGCGCACCGCGACCACGACGAGGCCGCCCGCCTGCTCGGCCGGTACCTCTCGCGGGCGCTGCGCGACCTGCAGGCCCTCTCGCCGGCCGAGCGCAAGCGCCTCCGCCGCGACCGCTACCGCCGCATCGGCGCGTACCGCGAGGTCGCCTCGGGCGACCCCACGGCCATGGCGGCCGGCCGCGCCGAGGCCCGCGGGCCCGGCGGCAACGGGGCCGCCCCCGCCTGACCGTCGCGCCCGGCCGGGCCCCGCCGCACCGCGCGGCGGGACCCCCGGGACGTCACGTGCTCAGAGGGCCAGCTCGGCCCGCGCGCCCGCGTCGCTCGCGACCGGGCCCGGCCCGTTCAGGACCTGGGACAGGCGCAGGGCGCCGTCCAGCAGCTGCCGGTTCGTGGCGGGGTGCTCCGGGATGACGCCCACGGACGCGGCGAGCTCCCGGTGCCAGCGCAGCATCTCCGCGCTCGGGCGCCGGTCGGGGTCGATCCGGACCATGTCCAGGACCAGTGCCATGAATCCGCGCAGGGTCGCCCGGGGATCGGGTCCTTGCGTCATCAGCGAGCCTCCTTGCTCGACGGGCCGTCAACGGGACGATCCTGTCCCGCACGGTTCAGGTCGGCCCGGCGTCCCCCGACTTGAGCCCCGCGCCCGCCCGGGGATCCACGACGCGCAGGCGGGGACCGGGTGAGACGCGCATCTCCCGGTGCCGGCCGAGCACCTCGCCGTCGGCCTGGACGGGCGACGGCGCGTCCGACGTGACCACGACCTCCGCCCCGGCGCCGCCGCCCCACAGCGCCGGTCCCCCGAGCGGCAGGTCCCGGCCGCGGGCGGCGCGGCCCATCAGGACCGCGAGCTCGTGGGGGCGCATCCGGGTGAGCGCGACCCAGGCGAGGGCCCCCTCGAAGGCGGCGCCCGGCACGAGGTCGAGGGGACGGCGGCCCAGGTAGGTGTAGGGGGTGCCGCAGGCGACGAGCACCGCGACCGCGTCGACGGGGGTGATCCCCTCGCCGCTCACGTGCAGCCGCGGCGCGCGCCCCGCCCGTGCCGCCGCGATCAGGGCCCCGAGCGCGAACCCCGCCTGCCGCAGCCGCCGCTTCGTGCGGGGCCGGGCCTCGATCCACTCGACCGTGGCGGCGTCGATGCCCATACCCGCGTTGATCGTGAAGACGCGGTCCACCTCCCCGGCCGTGACGCGCCCGAGGGCCGCGTCGCGGAAGCGCCCGGCGGCGAGCGCCCGCCCCAGCGCCGCGATGGCGTCGTCGAGGCGGTTCGGCCACCCGAGCGCACGCGCGAAGACGTTGGCGTTGCCCCCGGGGAGGGGGGCGAGCGCCACCGGCCCGCCCGCCAGCACCCCCGCGACGTCGGCGACGGTCCCGTCGCCCCCGACCGTCACGACCACCCGCGCGCCCTGCGCGGCGGCCTCCGCCGCGAGGCCACCGGCGTCGCCCGGCCCGCGGGTCACGAGGGCCCACTCCAGGCCGAGGGGCCCGAGGGCCCGCGTCACCTCCGCCCGCACCCCGGTGCCGGCCCGCGTCGCGGCGGGGTTCATGACGAGCGCGATCGGGCCGGGGGCGCTCACGCCCCCTCCAGCGTCAGCTCGAGGCGTGCGAGGTAGGCGGCGATCAGGTGGTTCACGGTCACGTCGAACTCGGACATCGGCATGTGGCGGGCCCCGGGGATCACCACCATGCGCACCATCGGCAGCTCCCGCGCAAGTGCCTCGGCGTGGTGGACGGGGGTGAACGGGTCGTCGGCGCCGACGACGACGAGCACGGGGACCCGCACCCCGGCGAGGCCGCCGCGCAGGTCGACCGAGCGGCACGCCGCGTAGTCGGCCAGGAGGGCCGCCGGCCCGCCCGCGTCGATCGCGGCGCGGGCGACGTCGGCCATCGGGGTCGTGGGGTCGGCGAACGAGCCGGCGACGAGGCGCTCCCGCTCGGCCGCGAAGTCGTCGCGGGCGCGCTCCAACGTGGCGTCGGGCACGCCGAGCCGCGCGGCCGAGGCGATGACGACGACGCCGTCGACGAGCTCGGGGCGGGTGCGCGCGACCTCCAGCGCCACGGCGGCGCCGAGGGAGTGGCCGACCAGCGCCCGCGGTGCGGGGATCGTCGCCACGGCGCGCGCGACCGTCCGGCCGAGCTCCTCCAGCCGCGTCAGCGGCGTCCCGTCGGGGTGCCCCGGCAGGTCGACGGCGACGGCGCCCGCGAGCACCGCGCTCTGGGCGGCCCAGACGCGGTGGTCGCCGCCCGAGCCGTGCAGCAGGATGGGCCGCGGCGCGTTCACGGGCCGATCGTAGTCGTGGCGCACCGGGCGGGGGGGAGCCGCGACCCCTCTGGTACCCTCGACCCGGTGGAGAACCTGCTCATCGCGTGCGATTTCGACGGCACGATCACCCGCCGCGACACGCTCCACATCATCGTCGAGGAGTTCGGGACCCGCGGGCTGTGGGCGGCGATCGAGCCGCGCCTGCGCGCGGGCGAGGTGACCCTCGAGCAGGCGATGCAGGAGGAGTTCGCCACCGTCCGGGCGACGCCCGACGAGGTGCGGGACGTCGTCCTCCGCGAGGCCGGCCTCCGCGACGGCTTCCCCGAGATGGTCGCGTGGGCGGAGCGTCGCGGCCACCGCCTCATCGTCTTCTCCTCCGGGTTCCGCTCCGTCATCGAGGCGGCCCTCGCCCACTGGGGGCTCGGTCATCTCCAGGTCGTGAGCCACGAGGCGGTGTTCTCCCCCGAGGGCGCCCGCCTGGTCTGGGCCGACCGCGGCGCGATCTGCGTCGAGTGCGGCCGGTGCTGCAAGCGCCACGACCTCGCCCGGCACTCCCGGGGCGAGCAGCTCGTGTACGTCGGGGACGGCATCTCCGACCGCTGCGCCGCCCGCACCGCCGACCTCGTCTTCGCCCGGGCCGACCTGGCGCGCGACCTCGCCGCCGCCGGCCTGCCCTTCGTCCCGTTCGAGGACTTCGTCCAGGTGCGCGAGCACCTGGAGTCCACCGCCTCGCTCGCCGCGTGACGGGTCCCTGGCGGGAGGTCCCCCCGGGCGCCGCGTGGGGGGAGATGGAGGAGCGCGTCCTCGCGTTCTGGCGCGAGCGCCGCGTCTTCGCCCGGAGCCTGGAGGAGCGCGCCGGCGCGGAGCCGTTCGTCTTCTTCGAGGGACCGCCGACGGCGAACGGGCGCCCCGGCTCCCACCATGTCCTGTCGCGCGTCTTCAAGGACATCTTCCCCCGCTTCCAGACGATGCGGGGCCGCTTCGTCGACCGCCGCGGCGGCTGGGACTGCCACGGGCTGCCGGTCGAGCTCGAGGTGGAGAAGCGGCTCGGCATCTCGGGCAAGCCCGAGATCGAGGCGTACGGCATCGCCGAGTTCAACGCGCTCTGCCGCGAGTCGGTGCTCACCTACCTCGACGAGTGGGAGCGGCTGACCGAGCGGATCGGGTTCTGGATCGACACGGACCGCGCCTACCGCACGATGGACACGGACTACATCGAGAGCGTCTGGTGGAGCCTCGCCGAGCTCCACGGGCGCGGCCTGCTGTACCGCAGCGACAAGGTCGTCCCCTACTGCCCCCGCTGCGGCACGGCGCTCTCCAGCCACGAGGTCGCGCAGGGCTACCAGGACGTCGACGACCCGTCGGTCTACGTCCGGTTCCCGCTGACCGACGGCGACGGGTCGCTGCTGGTCTGGACGACGACGCCGTGGACCCTCCCCGCCAACCAGGCGGCCGCCGTCCACGCCGACGTCACGTACGCCGTCGCCGAGCACGGCGACGAGCGCCTGATCCTGGCGGAGCCGCTCGTCGCGCGGGTCCTCGGCGAGGAGGCCCGGATCGTCGCCCGCATGAGCGGCGCGGAGCTCGTCGGCCGCGAGTACGCCCCGCCGTTCCCGTACCTCCCGGGCGCGCACCGCGTCGTCGACGCCGACTTCGTCACCGTCCACGACGGCACCGGCATCGTCCACCTCGCCCCGGCGTTCGGCGAGGACGACATGCTCGCCGCGAAGCGGCACGGCCTGGACGCCCCGAACCCCGTCGGCCCGGACGGGCGCTTCACCGCCGCCGTCGGCCCGTGGGAGGGGCGGTTCGTGAAGGAGGCCGACCCCGACCTGATCGACGACCTCGCCGGCCGCGGGCTCCTGCTGCGCTCCGCGATCCACCACCACTCCTACCCCCACTGCTGGCGCTGCGGCACGCCGCTCCTCTACTACGCCAAGCCGTCGTGGTACGTGCGCACCACCGAGGTGCGCGACCGCATGCTGGAGCTCAACTCCGGCATCGGCTGGCACCCGGAGCGGGTGCGCGACGGCCGCTTCGGCAAGTGGCTCGAGGGCAACGTCGACTGGGCGATCTCCCGCGACCGCTACTGGGGCACCCCGCTGCCGCTGTGGCGCTGCGGGTCGTGCGACACGGTCGACGCGATCGGCTCGTACGCCGCCCTCGCGGAGCGCGCGACGGCCCCGCTCCCCGAGCCGTTCGACCCCCACCGCCCGTTCGTCGACGACGTCCTGCTCACGTGCTCCTGCGGCGGCGAGATGCGCCGCGAGCCCGAGGTGATCGACGTCTGGTACGACAGCGGCGCCATGCCGTTCGCGCAGGACCACCACCCCTTCGCGACGGGCGGCGACCTGACCGGGCGCATCCCCGCCGACTTCATCTGCGAGGCCCTCGACCAGACCCGCGGCTGGTTCTACTCGCTGCTCGCCGAGAGCACGCTGCTGTTCGACGAGACCGCGTACCGCAACGTGGTCTGCCTGGGGCTGATCCTCGACGCCGAGGGTCAGAAGATGAGCAAGAGCAAGGGCAACGTCATCGAGCCCTGGACGGTCCTCGACCGCCAGGGGGCCGACGCCTTCCGCTGGTACCTCCTCACGGCGCAGAGCCCGTGGGACTCGTCGCGCTTCAGCCTCGAGGCGGTCGACGAGGCGATGCGCCGCTTCCTCCTGACGTTCTGGAACACGTACTCGTTCCTCGTGACGTACGCGTCGCTGCCCGACGGCTGGGCGCCCGGCGGCGCCCGCCCCGACCCCGCCGACCTGCGGCCCACCGACCGGTGGATCCTGTCGCGGCTCGACGGCACGGTCGCCGAGGTCACCGCCTGCCTGGATGGGTACGACGCGACCGGCGGCGGCCGGGCGCTCGAGGCGTTCCTCGACGACCTCAGCAACTGGTACGTCCGCGTGTCGCGCCGCCGGTTCTGGGGGGGCCGTCAGGGCGCCGGCGACGGCGACCGCGCCGACGGCGACGCCGCCTTCGCGACCCTGCACGAGTGCCTCGCGACGCTGGCGCTGCTGGTGGCGCCGTACTGCCCGTTCGTCGCCGAGGAGGTCCACGGCACCCTGGTGGCCGCCCACGACCCCGCGGCCCCCGAGAGCGTCCACCTCGCCGCGTGGCCGGTGCCCGGCGACCGCCGCGACCCCGACCTCGAGCTCGCCATGGCCGACGCCCGTGAGGCGGTGGCCGTCGGCCGCGGCGCACGCGCCGAGTCGAAGCTGAAGGTCCGCCAGCCGCTCGCGGAGGCCGTCGTCGCGTGCCCCGCCGCCGTGGCGGAGCGCATCGGGACCCTCGTCGACCTCGTCGCCGAGGAGCTCAACGTCCGCGCGGTGCGCTTCGTCACCGACCCCGGCGAGCTCGTCGACGTCACCCTGAAGCCGAACTACCGCCGCCTCGGCCCCCGGTTCGGGAAGGCGATGCCCCGGGTCGCCGCCGCCGTCGCCGGCCTGCCCCCCGCCGACACGGCCCGCGCCCTCGACGCGGGCGAGCCGGTGGAGATCACGGTCGACGGCGTCGGGCACCCGCTCGACTCGGAGGACCTGCTGCGCGAGGCGCGGCCGACCGAGGGCTACGCCGTCGGGCAGGACGCCGCCCTCGCCGTCGGCCTCGCGACGGAGCTGACGCCGGAGCTGCGCCGCGACGCGCTCGCCCGCGAGATCGTCCACGCGGTCCAGGGCGCCCGGCGGGCCGCGGGCCTGCGGGTGGAGGAGCGCATCCGCCTCCACCTCGACGGTTCCGGACCGGCCCGCGAGGCCATCGACGCGCACCGCGCCGAGATCGCCGCCGAGACGCTCGCGACCGAGCTGTCGGTGTCGCACGGCGCGCCCTTCGCCGGGCTGCGCCACGAGGAGCACGTCCTCGACGGGGAGCCCGTCGCGCTGCGCCTGGATCGGGCAGGATGAGGGCGTGCCCCGGACCGTGACGCGCCTCGCCGCCCTCGTGGTGGCGGGGGTCCTCACCATGATCCTGTCCGCCCCCGCGAGCGCGGCGGTGCAGGTGTTCTTCCCGCGCGGCGAGCAGATGGTGGCGGTGCCGCGCGACGGGGCGACGCCGCAGGACGCCCTGCGGGCGCTGCTGCGCGGCCCGACCGCCGCCGAGAGGGCGCGCGGGTTCCGGACCTACATCCCCCGCGGCACGGGCCTGCGGGCGGTGCGGGTCTCGGGCGCCCGCGTCACGGTCGACCTCGGCGCGAAGCTGATGCAGGGCCTGAACGCCGAGGGCCTCAACGCGCGCCTCGCGCAGATCGTCTACACCGCCACCGCCCAGCGCGGGATCACGTCGGCGCGGGTGCTCATCCAGGGCGGCACGGTGCTCGGCGTGTTCCCCGGCATCGACGCGAGCGTCCCCCTGACCCGTGAGGGGCTCGCGACCCCGTCCGCCCCGCCGCCCGCGCCGACCGCGCCGGGCACCGCCGCGCCCGACGCGGGCACGACCGCCCTCCAGACCCGGCTCGCGGAGCTCGGCTTCCTCGCCCCCGAGGCGGTCGACGGCCGCCCCGGCCCGCGGACCACCGCCGGCGTCATCGCGTTCCAGAAGTGGGCGCGCCTCGGGCGCGACGGCGTCCCCGGTCCCGCCACGCTCGCCGCCCTCGCGTCGGCGGCACGGCCCGCGCCGGTCGCGGCCGCCGGGCCCGGCCGCCGCGTCGAGCTGCTGCTCGACCGCCAGATCGCGCTGGCGATCCAGGACGACCGGGTGGTGCGGGCCTTCCACGTCTCCTCGGGCGCCGCCGCCACCGCCACCCCGCCGGGCTCGTACGCGGTTACCCGTAAGGAGCTCCGCTCGTGGTCGGTGCCGTTCCAGGTGTGGCTGCCGTACGCCTCGTACTTCGTCGGCGGCATCGCCTTCCACGAGTACCCGGAGGTGCCGGTGTACCCCGCCAGCCACGGCTGCGTCCGGATGACCTCGTTCGACGCCCCCTGGATGTTCGCGTTCCTCTCGACGGGGACCCCGGTGCGGGTCTACTCCACCTCGTGAGGCGCGCCCCGTTCGCCGCGGCCCTCGCGGCGCTGGCGCTGCTCCCCGCCGCCGCCGCCGCGCAGCAGGGCGCCACCGTGACCCCCGGCGCCCTGACGGTCGGCCTCGACATGCCGAGCGACGGGTTCCAGGTCGGCGCGGTGAAGGGCCGCGAGGTGGTCGCCGCACGCGGCTTCGAGATCGACCTCGCCCGGGCCATCGCCGGGCAGCTCGCCGCGAGCGGCCGCATCGGCGCCGCCGGCACGCTGCGCCTCGTGCAGGAGCAGCGGTTCGCGCGGATCCTCGCGCCGGCCGACCCCGACTGGGACATGGCCCTCGCGCAGGTCTCGATCACCGACGCCCGCCGCGCCGCCGCCGACTTCAGCGTCCCCTACCTCACCGTCGACCAGGGCGTGCTGCTCAGCCTGCGGACCGCCGCGCGGCCCGCGTCGATCGCCGACCTGCGTGGCATGCGCCTCTGCGCCCAGGGCGGCTCGACGGGCGCCGACCTGATCCGCGCCGTCATCCGGCCGGCGACGACGCCGCTCCTGCCCGCGAGCGTCGTCACCCTCACCCGGGCGCTACGGGTCGGCAACTGCGAGGCCCTCGTCTACGACGCCCCCAGCCTCGCGTACCTGCGGTCCCAGGTCCCGAGCCGCTACGGGCCGTTCGCGGGGGTGATCCGCACCGGCGAGAGCTACGGGGCGGTGTTCCCGAAGGGGAGCCGGCTGCGGGGCCCCGTGAACCGCGCGATCGCCGCCCTGAAGCGGGACGGGACGCTCGCGGGCCTGCAGCGAACGTGGCTCTCCGCCGACCTCGCGAGGGCCCCCGTCCTCCGCTGAACCCGGCGGGCGGGGCGTGGGTCAGTGCGCGGCGGCGGCGTCCCCGCGTCCGCGGCGCGGCACGACGTGCAGCGCCGCCACGATCGCCGCCCCCACCGCGAGGCCCACGACGGCCGACGCGACGGTGTTGGTGAGCCAGCCCCCGACGCCCCCGACGGGGCCGAGGGCGTCGCCGACGGCACCCTCGGCGCCGTGGACGACGTCGTAGGGGAGCGCCCAGCCCAGGTCGTCGAAGCCGACGATGAGGATGTGCCCGCCGACCCAGAGCATCGCGGCGACGCCGACGACGGTCAGCACCGTCATCACCACCGGCATCGCGTGGACCAGGCCACGGCCGAGCGGCGCGGCCGGGGCGGCGCCGGTGCGTGCGAGGTGCAGCCCGATGTCGTCCATCTTCACGATCAGCGCGACGACGCCGTACACGAGCGCCGTGATCGCGATCGCGACGGCCACCATGATGATCACGAGCGACCAGAAGCCCTCGTCGGCGACCTCGTTCAGCGAGAGCACCATGATCTCGGCCGAGAGGATGAAGTCGGTGCGGACCGCCCCGGCCACCATGCGGTCCTCGTGCTCGGCGCTCGGCACCGCCGCCGGGAGGGCCTCCTCGGCGTGGTGGCCGCCGCCGAACCGCTCCCAGACCCGCTCGGCGCCCTCGTAGCAGAGGTACGCGCCGCCGATCATGAGCAGCGGCGTCAGGATCCACGGGATCAGGGCGTCGAGGATCAGCAGCGCCGGCACGACGACGAGCAGCTTGTTGCGCAGCGACCCCATCGCGATCCGGCGGATGATCGGGAGCTCGCGCTCCGGCCGGAACCCCTGCACGTAGCGAGGTGTGACGGCGGTGTCGTCGATGACGACGCCCGCGGCCTTCGTGCCGGCGCGTCCGGCCGCGGCCGCGACGTCGTCGGCGGACGCGGCGGCGAGGCGCGCGAGCGCCGCCACGTCGTCCAGCAGGGCGACCAGTCCGCCGCTCATCGCCGGGTCGCCCCCGGCGTGCGCCGGCGCCGGACCGCGGGACCGCCCCGCCGGTCCGTCGTCACGCCCCGCCGCCGCCCCAGGTCGCGGCGCGGGCGCTCGCCATCACGTCCTCGTCGGCGCGCAGGCGCGGCCAGATGGCGTCGGGGTCGAGGCCGAGGCGCTCGATGATCCCCGGCAGGTCGAGCACCCGCTGCGGCTCCTCGAGGCGGAGGCCCACGACCTTGCCGTCGCCCTTCACGACGATCACGCCCTCCTCGACGGTCTCGGCGCTCATGTCGGCGAACGGCTGGACGTTGCCGAGGCGGAAGTAGATGGCGGGCATGCGGGAGGCGTCCTTCAGTCGGGGTCGGTGAGGTGGGCGGCGACGGCCGCCTCGATGCGGGCCGGCTTGACGGCCCCGGTGAGCCGCGCGACGGGTGCGCCGCCGGCGAACAGCACGAGGGTGGGCAGGGTCAGCACGTCGTACCGGCCGGCGACGGCCGGCTGGTCGTCGACGTCGAGGGCGACGACGGAGAGGCGCCCGGCGTACCGGGTGGAGAGGTCGTCGAGCGCCGGCTCGAGCTTGCGGCACGGGGCGCACCACGGCGCCCAGAAGTCGACGAGCACGGGTGTGTCGCCGCCGAGGACGCGTGCGTCCCAGTCGGCGTCCGTGACGGCGGGGATGCCCGGCCCGCCGGCGCTCACGGGCGGATCGAGACCGTCATCCCGATGGAGACCTGCTCGAAGAGCTCCTCGACCTCCGGGATGTGCATCCGCATGCAGCCGTGGCTGGCGGCCGACCCGATCGACGAGTCGGCGTAGGTGCCGTGGATCCCGATGGCGGGTGCGGTGGTGCCGATCCAGCGGGTGCCGAGCGGGTTGCCGGGGCCGGGCGGGATCGTCTCGAGCTCGGCGGCCCACGGGGAGTCCGGCGGGTACCAGGCGGGGTCGACCTGCTTGTCGTTGACCTCGTAGTCGCCGGTGGGCGTGGGGTGGGCGGGCGACCCGACGGCGATGCTGTACGTCTTCCAGATCCGCCCGTTGCGGATGAGGCGCAGCTTGCGCTGGCTCAGGTTGACGACGATGCGGCCGACCATCGCCTGGCGCGTGCGTGCGTCCACGACGCCGGTCCTCGGCAGGTCGTAGCGCTTCTGGTACCGGTTCAGCGACTGGGCGGTGACCTTGTCGAGCACGCCCGTGAGCTTCGCCTTCCTCGGGTAGACCTTCGCCTCGCGCAGACGCTCCTGCAGGCTGGTGACGTCGGGTCCGCGGGCGCCGGCCACGAGGTCGGCGGCGCCGAACTCGTCGGTGCTGTCCACGTGGACGACGGTGCTGGTGCGCGCGACGTTGCCCGCCCGGTCGCGGGCCGTCACGCGGATGGTGTTGCGCCCCTGGGGCAGGGTGCCGACGGCGAGGGCGAACCGCCGCCCGTCGATCTCGAGGGGGGTGGTGGTGCCGGAGACGTCCCCGTAGCCGGTGTCGTAGTCGGAGGGGGAGGTCGCGTCGGCGCCCTTCAGCGTCGCGACGGTCCGGCCGTTGACGGCGGCGATGAAGGTGAGGGCCCGCGGGTCCTCGGAGCCGATCTGCCCCTGCACGAGCGGCTCGTCGGTCTCGGTGATCTGCTCCCCGGCGGCGGGCGCGGAGAGCGCCAGGTCGGGGGCGGTCGTGTCGACCGTCAGCCGGCGGGACGCCTCGGTGGTGTTGCCGGCGGCGTCCCGTGCGGTGACGGTGGCCCGCACCCGGCCCTCGGGGAGGCGCGCGACGGCCGTCCAGGCGCCCGCCGCGTCGGCGGTCGCGTCGGTCTCGCCGCCGGGGTGGGCGACGGTCACGACCGACCCGGCCTCGGCGGTGCCGGTGAACTTGACGGCGCGGCGGGCGCGCAGGTCGCCCGGCTCGGGCGAGCGGACGGCGAGGGCCGGGGCGGCGGTGTCGACGTCGAAGTCCCACGCGCGGGTGACGGAGCGGGCGAAGACGTTGTCGCTCGAGAAGCTGACCTGCACGCGGTGGGTGCCGTCCCGCAGGCCCGCCGGGGGCGTCACGGTGACGGTGTCGCCGGCGCCGCGTGCGCGGCCGGTGACGTCGACGCCGTCGATCTCGACGCGGAGCCCGCCGAGGCGCTGGCTGTCGGGGACCGTGAACGTGATGTCGGGCCGGCGCTCGGAGACGGCGCTCCCGGGCGCGGGCAGCGGGGCGTCCACCGAGGGCCGCTCCACCATCTGCCATACGGCGAACGCGGCCGCGACGACCAGCGCGACAGCCGCGAGCGCGAGGGTGATGAGACCACCCCGGCGCGTGCCCAGAACCTGCACTGAGAACCTCCGCTCGAACCCGTTCCGACCCTAGCAGCGGCGGCGGTCCCCACGACCCGGGAGGCCCCCGCGTGCAACGCACGCGCCACTGCAACGAGGGCCGCGGGCGGGTGCGCCCGGGCCGGTCGTGGAGGGCCCACGCGCAACTTGCCCCAAGATTCACCGCGGCGCATGCGATTCCCTTTACGGATCCATCATCGCCCGGCCCCCCGCGCTTCACATGCCTCGCCGAGATTGGTCGCGATGACCGGCGACGAACGCAACGCACTCCTCCTCACGGCGCGGCTCCTCGAGAGCGGCGTCGCGGTCGAGGGGTCCCCCCTCACCGACGACTGCGGCCACGTGAACGTGGCCCTGGCCCTCACCGAGCGGCTGCAGCGCGTCGTGGACGGCCCCGACCACGCACGGCAGATCATCGCCTCGCTGCGCTCCGCCGCGCGGGAGGACGGGGAGATCCGCCCCGGGGACGCCGCCGCCGCCTGACCCGGGACGGGGGCGCGACCCCCGCGACGGGCGTAGCGTCGACGGGGTGAGCACGCCACCGCACCTGCGCCGCCTCGGCGCCGACGGACCCGCGGTCGGGCCGGTCGGGCTCGGCACGATGGGGATGTCCGACGGCTACTACGGGGCCGCCGACGACGCCGAGAGCATCGGGACGATCCGCCACGCGATCGACCGCGGCGTCACCCTCATCGACACCGCCGACGTCTACGGCGACGGCCACAACGAGGAGCTCGTCGGCCGCGCGCTGCAGGGCATGCGCGACCGGGTGGCGCTCGCCACGAAGACCGGCCTCGTCACCACGGCCTCCGGGCTGACCGTCGACGCGCGGCCGCAGCGCATCGCCGCCGCCCTCGACGCGTCCCTCGCGCGGCTCGGCACCGACCACGTCGACCTCTACTACCTGCACCGCATCGACCCGGACGTCCCCGTCGAGGAGTCCGTCGGCGCGATGGCCGACCTGGTGCGCGCCGGCAAGGTCCGCCACATCGGGCTCTCCGAGGTCGGCCCGACGACGCTCCGCCGCGCCGCCGCCGTCCACCGGATCGCCGCCGTCCAGAGCGAGTACTCCCTCTGGAACCGGGACCCCGAGGCGGCGCTGCTGCCCGTCCTGCGGGAGACGGGGACGGCGCTCGTCGCCTTCAGCCCCCTCGGGCGCGGCTTCCTCACCGGCGCGTCGCCCGCCCCCGACGACCTCGCCGAGGACGACCTGCGCCGCCGGCTGCCCCGCTTCACGGGGGAGAACCGCGCCGCGAACCTGCCGATCGCCGACCGCGTACGGGAGGTCGCCGACCGCCACGGGGCGACGCCCGCCCAGGTGGCGCTGGCGTGGCTCCTCGACCGCGGACCCGACGTCATCCCGATCCCGGGGACCCGCCGGCGCGCGCGGGTCGACGCCAACGTCGCCGCCGCGGCGCTCGTGCTCGACGACGACGACCGGGCGCGCCTCGACGACCCCGCCCTGCGGCCGGCCGGCGACCGCTACCCGCCGGCGCTGATGGACCTGCTCGACCCCGAGGTCCGCCGCGGGTCGCCCCCCGCCTAGAATCCGGTCGTGGCCGGTGACCTGCCGACGAACGCGGAGATCGCCGACCGGCTGACCCTCCTCGGCGACCTCCTGGAGCTGGAGGGCGCCGTCCGCCACCGGGTGCTCGCCTACCGGCGCGGCGCGGCGCGGGTGCGCTCCACCCCCGTCTCGGTCGCCGCGATGGCGCTCGAGGGGCGCGCCGTCGAGCTCCCCGACATCGGGTCGACGCTGCAGGCGAAGATCGTCGAGCTGGCCGAGACGGGGGACATCTCGGCGCTCGCGAAGGCGCGGTCCCGGGTGCCGGAGGGGCTCGCGGCGGTCGCGTCGCTGGAGGGGATGGGTCCGAAGCGGGCGATGGCCCTCTGGCAGGCGATCGGCGTCTCCTCCCTCGACGAGCTGGCCGCCGCCGTCGCGGCGGGGCGGCTGTCGGAGGTCGCCGGGTTCGGCCCCGCCACGCGCGACAAGCTCGTCGAGCAGCTCGCCCGGCGTGCCGAGGGCGACGCCGGGGACGACCGCGTCCCCCTCGGCCAGGCCCTGCCCCTCGCGGAGGACATCGCCGCCGACCTGCGGGCCGCCGTCCCCGGCTCCCGCGTCGAGATCGCCGGCAGCCTCCGCCGCGGCCGCGAGTCGGCCCACGACATCGACATCGTCGCCGCCGCGGAGCGCCCCGCCGACCTGCTCGCGGCGCTCGAGGCCCACCCGGCGGTGCAGCGGGTGCTGTCGGGGGGCGACGCCGGCCGGTCGGTGCTCACCCACGCCGGCCCGCGGGTCGAGCTGCTCGTCACCTCACCCGGCGCGTTCGGCAACCTCCTGCAGCACGCCACCGGGTCGAAGGCCCACAACATCCGGCTGCGCGAGCTCGCGGTGCGCCGCGGTCTGTCGGTGTCCCAGCACGGGATCGCCGGTCCCGAGGGCACCGCGACCCACGCCGACGAGGACGGCGTCTACGCCGCCCTCGGGCTCCACCCGATCCCGCCGGAGCTGCGGGAGGACGACGGGGAGATCGAACGGGCCCAGGCGGGCCCCCTCCCGGCGCTCGTCACCCGCGGGGACCTGCGCGGCGACCTGCACACCCACACGACGTGGAGCGACGGCACCGAGAGCATCGCCACCATGGTCGAGGCGGCCCGTGCCCGCGGCTACGCGTACTACGCGATCAGCGACCACTCGCAGAGCCTCGCGATGGCGGGCGGCCTCGACCCCGACCGGGTCCGCCGCCAGTGGGACGAGATCCGCGAGATCGACGCCCGCCACGACGACATCACCGTCCTCCGCGCCACCGAGGTCGACATCCTCGCCGACGGCCGCATCGACTTCGACGACGAGCTGCTCGCCGGCTTCGACTGGGTGACGGCGAGCATGCACTCCGCCCTCACGCAGGACGCCGCGCGGATCACGGAGCGGGTGCTCCGCGCGGTTGAGAGCCCGTACGTCGACGTCATCGGGCACCCGACGGGGCGGATGCTCGGCCGGCGCGGCCACGCCGCCGTCGACATCGACCGGCTCGTCGCGGCGGCCGCCCGGACGGGGACCCTCCTCGAGGTGAACGCCCAGCCCCGCCGCCTCGACCTGGACGCCGCGATGGCGCGCCGCGCCCTGCAGGCCGGCGTGCGCCTCACGATCGGCTCCGACGCCCACTCGATCGCGGCGCTCGACTACATCCGCTTCGGCGTGCTCGTCGCCCGCCGGGCCGGGGCGCGGCCCGGGGACGTCGCGACGACCTCACCCTGGCCGGAGCTGGCGGCCGCCCGCGCGGCGCGGATCGCCGCCGCCGGGGCCCCGTCCGCTCAGCCCTGAAGCAGGTGGCGCAGCACCCCGAGGGCCCCCGCGGGGCCGGGGACCTCGATGTCGGCGGCCTCGCGGACGGCGGGGGGCACCTCGCCGGCGGCGACGGCGATGCCGACCGCCACGTCCAGCGCGCCCTCGACGCGCAGGGCGCGCAGCGCACGCCAGGCGTCGGCGTCGGTGCGGTCGTCGCCGATGTAGAGCGCCGCGCGGGCCCCGGTGCCGCGCAGCAGCGCCCGGACGGCGGTGCCCTTGTCCACGGCGACCGGCGGACGTACCTCCAGCACCTCGCGCCCCGGCGTCGGGACGAGCCCCCGGTCGAGGGCCTCCGACGCGATCTGGGCCATCAGCAGACGGGCGGCCTCGGGGTCGCGTGCGCCGCGGGCGTGCACGCTCAGCGTCGCGCCCTTCGCCTCGAGCCGCAGGTCACCGGGCGCGAGCCGCTCGGGGGGCCAGGACGCGACGAACCGGGCGACGGCCGCCAGGTGCTCCTCGACCCCGTCGGCCAGCTCCGGTTCGCGTCCCACCCGGTGCAGCTCCATGCCGTGGTTGCCGGCGTAGGCGCAGCCGTCCATCGCCACGAGGCGCTCCAGGTCGGCGAGCCCGCGCCCGCTGACGAACGCGAGCAGCCGCGCCCGCTCCCGGAGGCCGGCGAGCGCCTGCGGCACGCCCTCGAGCAGGCGGGAGTCCTCGGGCCGGGGGACGATCGGGGCGAGGGTCCCGTCGACGTCGCAGAAGAGGGCCGCCTCGTCGAGCCGCTCGCGGAAGGGCGCGAGGACGGCCTCGAGGCCACGGTCGGAGGCGGTCACGGCGACCGACCCTAGCATCGCCCCGGCACCCCCCGGGGGCCGTCTGCTGCCGCTCGCGCTGATCGGCCTCGCCGCCGGCCTGTTCGCGTCCCTCTTCGGGGTGGGTGGCGGAATCGTGATGGTTCCGCTGCTCATCGGTCTCCTCGCGTACGACGCGCGGGTCGCCACGGCGACGTCGCTCGCGGCGATCATCTTCACCGCGACGGTCGGCGCGGCCACCCACGGCGTCCTCGGGAACGTCGACTGGGTGACCGCCGTCCTCGTCGGCGTGCCCGCCATGGCGGGCCTCAACGTCGGCCTGGCGATCAAGGAGCGCATCTCGACGCGGACGCTCACCTACGCGTTCGCGGCCCTCCTCGTCGCCGTCGCCGTCCGGATGCTGCTGCCGTGATCGTCGTCGAGGTCGCCCTCGTGATCCTGCTGGGCGTCGCCGCGGGCGCCGTGGCGGGCCTGTTCGGCGTCGGCGGCGGCGTGATCTTCGTCCCCACCCTGACCCTGGTGCTCGGCCTCGGGCAGCTCGAGGCGGAGGCGACGTCGCTGCTGGCGATCATCCCCGTCGCCGCGCTCGGGTCGTGGCGCCAGACGCGCGCCGGGACGGTGCGGTGGCGCGACGCCACCGTCATGGGCCTCGTGTCGGTGGGGACGGCCGTCGCGGGCGCCCTCATCGCCGACGCGGCGCCGGAGCGGGCGCTGCGGGCGGGGTTCGCCGTGCTGCTCGTGGCGACGGCGATCCAGCTGGTCCTGCGGGAGCGTCGCGCGGGGGGCTGAGGACCGCGCGACGCCCCCGCCGGGGACGTCGTCGTGATAAGTAGGGCACGTGCAGGCACGATCCGTCCTCCGCGCCGCGGCGCTCCTCGCCGCGACCGCCGCCGTCGCCCCGGGGTGTCCGCGACCGCGACCCCCGCGGACGTGGCCGCGCCGGCGGGATGCGTGGCCGCCCCCGCCCCGGCGCCGGCGTCACCCCACGGCGCGTGGGCGATGGGCCGCCCGAAGAAGCCGCGTCCACGCCCGCCGAGGCCGAAGCCGCCGCCACCGCCGCCGACGGAGCCGGTCCCCGCGCCCGAGCCCCCGGTGCCGGAGCCCGAGCCGGTCCCGTCGCCGCTCCCGCCGGCGCCGGAGCCCGCGCCTGCCCCCGTCCCCGCCCCGCTGCCCTCCGTCCCGGAGGCGGCGCCGGCCTGACGCCGGGTCCCCCGGGGCTAGGCGGCGAGCAGCGCCTCGGCCGCGCCCCGGCAGGCCTCGAGCACCGGTGAGGCGAGCAGGCTGAGGGCGATGACGGAGACGCCCGCGGTCACGGTCGCCAGGCCGACGGGGCCGGGGATCGCGAGCACCTTGCGCGGGCCGCCGTCGGGGCCCTCCGACCACGTCACCGCGATGACGCGGAGGTAGTAGCCGAGGCTCACCATGCTGCCGACCGCGCCGACGACGGCGAGCCACGTGAGGTCGGCCTCGACGGCCGAGCCGAACAGCAGGAACTTGCCGATGAACCCGGAGAGCGGCGGGAAGCCGGCGAGGGACAGCATCGCGACGGTCATGACCGCGCCGACGACCGGACGGGCCCGGCCGTAGCCGGCGAGGGCGGAGATGTCGTCGCCGTCCTCGACCTCGCGCTCGCGGATGATCACCACGGCGAAGGCCGCGAGGGTCATCGCCCCGTAGGCGAGGAGGTAGTAGAGGACCGCCTCCGCGCCGTCGATGCTGCCGGCGGCGACGCCGATCAGCAGGTAGCCGGCCTGGGCGATGCTCGAGTAGGCGAGCAGGCGCTTCATGTTGCTCTGCACGAGGGCGGCGACGTTGCCGATCACGATGCTCGCGACGGCGAGGACGGCGATCGCGACGGACCAGTCGGGCTGCAGGTCGGGCATGACGCCCGAGAACAGCCGCAGGAACGCGGCGAACGCCGCGGCCTTGACGGCCGTCGACATGAAGGCGGTGACGGTGGTCGGCGCGCCCTCGTAGACGTCGGGGGTCCACATGTGGAACGGGGCGGCGGAGGCCTTGAAGGCGAGGCCGCCGGCGATCAGCGCCATCGCGGCCACGACGAGCGGCTCGCCGGTGAACGACGTGCCCTCCAGCTGCTCCCCGATGGCGCTGAGGCTGGTCGTCCCCGTCGCCCCGTAGAGGAGGGCGAGGCCGTAGAGCAGGAACGACGCGCCGACGGCGCCGGCGATCAGGTACTTGAGCCCGCTCTCCAGCGACTTCTCGCGCCACACCTCGAGCGCGCAGAGGACGTAGAGGCTCACCGAGAGGATCTCGATGCCGAGGAAGATCGTGATGAGGTCGCCGGCGCCGGCGACGAGCATCATCCCGGCCGTCGAGACGAGGATCAGCGTCACGTACTCGCCGCGGCGGTCGACGGCGGCCGGCTCGCGCCACGCGAGCAGGATCGTCACGAGGGCCGCGGACAGGAACAGGATGTTGAGCAGCAGGCTGAACCGGTCGGCCCGCAGGCCGCCCCCGAAGGCCTCCTGGCGTCCGCCCCACAGCACCGCCGACATCACGATCGCCGCGACGATCCCGGCGATGCCGATGAGCGCCGGGCCGTGGCGGCGGGTCATCCGCCCGGGCAGCAGGCCCACCGTCATGGCGACCGTCGCGGTCCCCGCGGTGATCAGCAGGGGCGTCGCCGCGACGACGTTGAGGCTGCTCACGGCGTCGCCTCCGCGGCGGCGTCGGGCGTCTCGTCACCGGGGAGCGGCAGGGCGTCGGCCGGGGGGTTGGCCGGGGGCTGGAAGCGGATCTGGTCCTCCGGGCGGTCGGCGGCGATCTGGGCGGGGGCGAGGGCGCGCTCGACGCTCGGCGTGGTGGCGTCCACGATCCCCCGCGGCCACAGGGCGATGACGAGCATCACGGCGACGAGGGGCAGGATCACGGCGAGGTCCCGGGCCCGCAGCTCCGCGTCGGCGCCGCGGCCGCCGCGGACGGGGCCGTTCATGGTGCTCTGGTAGAGCCGCAGCATGTAGACGGCCGCGTAGGCGATGCCGAGGCAGGCGAGCACGGCCAGCCAGACGTGCTGGCGGAAGACGCCCGTCAGGATCAGGAACTCGCCCGCGAAGGAGTTGGAGCCGGGGATCGCGAGGGACGCCATCGTCACGATCAGGAAGATCCCGGTGAGCCGGGGGGCGCCGGCCGCGAGGCCGCCGATGCCGTCGATCCGGTCGTCGGGGGCGGCGCGGTTGATGACGGCGACGATCGCGAAGGCGGCGGCCACCACGACACCGTGGTTGACCATCTGCAGCACCGCGCCCTGGGAGGCCTGGACGTCGAGGGCGATGATCCCGAGGACGATGAAGCCGAGGTGGGCGAGGCTGGAGTACGCCACGAGCATCCGCATCGTCGGCGCCCGCCACGCGAGCAGCGAGCCATAGGCGATGCCGATGACGGCGAGCGCCCCGATCGGGACGGCGAGCCGGTCGGCGCCCTCGGGGAAGACGGGGACGCCGATGCGCAGGAAGCCGTAGACGCCGGCCTTGCTCATCACGGCGGCGAGCAGGCCGGTCACCAGGATCGGCGCGGCACGGTAGGCCACCGGCAGCCACGCGTGGAACGGCCAGAGGGGGA
Source organism: Miltoncostaea oceani (assembly GCF_018141545.1). Classification (GTDB taxonomy): domain Bacteria; phylum Actinomycetota; class Thermoleophilia; order Miltoncostaeales; family Miltoncostaeaceae; genus Miltoncostaea; species Miltoncostaea oceani. The sequence goes on from NZ_CP064356.1 coordinate 40,358, forward strand.
GCTTGATCGCGAAGGCGAGGGCGAAGCCGAGGAACAGCCAGGTGCTCTGGGTGTCCGTGAAGGTGACGCCCTCGAGGTCGCGGATGGTGAACGTGAACTGGCCGGTGATGTCGCGGGCCACGAAGGCCGTGGCCAGGATCGACACGAGCATCAGCAGGGAGCCGACCATCGTGTAGATCACGAACAGGTGGGTCGCCCGTCGCCGTCCCTCGCCGCCCCACATGGCGATGAGGAAGTAGAACGGGATCAGCATCGCCTCCCAGAAGACGTAGAACAGCACCAGGTGGCCGGCGGCGAAGAGGCCGAGGAGGCCGGTCTCGGCGAGCAGCAGCATCGCGAGGTAGCCGCGGGGCCGCTCGGGGAGTCGGGCGCAGGCGGCGCCGATCGCGATCGCGAAGATCACGGCGGTGAGGACGATCAGCCACAGCGAGATGCCGTCGACGCCGACGTCCCACGACAGGCCGGCCTGTGCGACCCAGCTCTGGTGGTCCACGTACTGGAGGTCGCCGCGGTCGCGGTCGAACAGGCCGACGAGGATCGCGACGAGCACCAGGGTGCCGCCGGCCGCGAGGATCGCGTGGATGCGGGCCTGGACGACGCCGCCGGGCCCGGCGGGCACGGCGAGCAGGGAGAGGGCCCCCAGCAGGGGCAGCAGGACGATGATCGACACCCACGGCATCAGCGGACCGCCAGTGCGAGGACGGCGCCGAGGATCGCGACGCCCGCGATCATCGCGAAGGCGTAGGCCCGGATCAGGCCGGTCTGCAGCACGGAGAGCCCGCGGGCCGACTGGATCAGGCCGGCGACGACGCCCTCCACCCCGCCTTGGACGCCGTAGCGCTCCACGCGGGTGGTGAGCACGTCACCGAGGTCGCGGCCGGGCTGCACCACGACGTCCTCGATGGCGTCGTCGAACCGGTACTGGTCCTGCAGCAGGGCGCGGACGCCGGGGACGGGGAGCAGGCGGGTGCGCCGGCCGGGGTCGGCGACGAAGACCCACCAGGCGAGGGCGATCGCGCCGAGCGCGAGCACCACGGAGACGACGCTGACGATGAGCTCCCCGGACGTGGTCGCCTCGATGCCGGGATCGGCGAAGAGGTCGGGCTCGAGCCAGTCGTCCACGAGGTGCCAGGCGCCCGGCACCTGCAGCAGGCCGGCGACGGAGGCGAGGCCCGCGAGGATCACGACCGGCGCGGACATGATCCACGACGGGTTGTGGGGGGCGTGCGGGTAGCCGCCCTCCGGCTCGGGGCCCCAGAACGCCCGGAAGAACAGGCGGAACATGTAGAAGGCGGTCATCCCGGCGGCGATCATCCCGACGATCGAGAGCACCACCCCGAGCGTCCCGGCCTCGAGGGCCTGCGCGAGGATCTCGTCCTTGCTGAAGAAGCCCGAGAACGGCGGGATGCCGGCGATCGAGAGGCAGCCGATCAGCACGACAACGTGGGTGAGGCGCAGGTGCCTCCGCAGGCCGCCCATGCGGTCGAGGCTCTGCTCGCCGGCGAGCGCGTGGATCGCGATGCCGACGCCGAGGAACAGCAGGGCCTTGAAGAAGGCGTGGGTCAGGAAGTGGAACATCGCCCCGCCGTACAGCCCGAGCCCCGCGGCCATGATCATGTAGCCGATCTGGGAGACCGTGCTCCACGCGAGGACGCGCTTGATGTCCTCCTGGACGAGCGCGATGGTCGCGGCCACGAAGAGGGTGACGGCGCCGGTGATCGCCACGAGGTCGCCCGCGTACGGCGCCAGCTCGTAGAGCACGTTGGTGCGGACGATCATGTAGACGCCGGCGGTGACCATCGTCGCGGCGTGGATGAGCGCGCTGACGGGCGTGGGGCCCTCCATGGCGTCGGGCAGCCAGGTGTGGAGGGGGATCTGGGCGCTCTTCGCGGCGGCGCCGACGAACAGCAGCACCGCGACGGCCTCCGCGACGCCGGAGCCCTGGCCGAGCCCCTCGGGCGCGGTGGCGAACACCTCGAGGTAGTCGAGGGTGCCGAGCTCGCGCACCAGCAGGAACGCGGCGAGGACCATCCCGATGTCGCCGACGACGTTGATCACGAACGCCTTCTTGGCGGCGGCGACGGCCGACGGGCGGTCGTGGTAGTAGCCGATCAGGAGGTACGAGGCGAGGCCGACGAGGCCCCAGCCGACGATCAGGAAGAAGAAGTTCGCGGCCTCGACGAGGAGCAGCATCGCGAAGAGGAAGAAGTTCATCTCCGCGAAGAAGCGCCGGTAGTCGCGGTCGTGCTCCATGTACTCGGTGGAGTAGAGGACGATCAGCGTGCCGACGCCGGTGATGACCAGCATCATCATCACCGAGAGGGGGTCGACGAGCAGCGCGAGGTCGATGTCGAGGCCGGCGGACCGGACCCACGTCCACAGCGTCGTGACCTCGCCGCGGTCCTCGGCGTCGCGGCCGAGCAGCGTCGCGAAGACGACGACGGTCAGGGCGAACGCGACGGCCGGCATGCCGACGCCGATGGCGCGGGTGATGCGGCGGTCGGGCTCCCCGGGCCACACCGACAGCACGATGCAGCCGAGCAGGGGCAGGCCGAGGACGATCCAGGCGAGTGCGGCGATCACGTGGGTGTGTCCCTCAGCCCTTCATCGTGGACATCTGGTCGACGTCGAGCGCCATGCGCTGGCGGAAGACGGCGACGACCAGCCCGAGGCCGATCACGACCTCGGCGGCGGCCACCACCATCACGAAGAGCGCGAAGACCTGGCCGTCCGTGTTGTCCCAGTACCGGCTGAAGCCGACGAGGGCGAGGTTGGCCGAGTTGAGCATCAGCTCCACGGCCAGGAGCAGCAGGAGGGGGTTGCGGCGGATCATCACGCCGAGCAGCCCCAGCAGGAAGAGGCCCCCGGAGACCGCGAGGTACGCGACGAGGGGAACGCCCTCGGGGTTGGCGGCGTTCATCGGCCGCCCTCCGAGCGCACGGCCCGCTTGGCGAGCATCACGGCGCCCATCGCCGCGACGAGCAGGGCGAGGGACGTCGCCTCGAAGGCGACGAGGTACGTGTCGATGAAGGAGCGCCCGATCGCCTCGGGGCTGCCGATGTCGCCGACGGGCGCGGGGTCGTCGTTGATCCCCGGGAGGTCGGTGGTGAGCAGCACGACGGTCCCCTGGACGGCCAGGGCGATCACCGCGAGCCACGCGAAGACGGCGTACCTGCCGAGGCGGTCGCCGATCTCGGCCACCGGCCTCTCCCCGAGGTACGCGATCACGAAGAGGAAGAGCACGACGATGGCGCCGGCGTAGACGATCACCTGGATCGCCGCGACGAAGGGCGCGAGCAGCAGCAGGAACAGCACCGCCACCGACAGGAGGGTGCCGATCAGCGCGACCGTCGCGCGGAAGGGGCCCTTCAGGGTGATCACGAGCGTGCCCGACGCGAGCGCCGAGGCGGCCGCGATCGTGAAGACGATGCGCTCACCCACGGTCGGCCACCCTACCCACTAGGGGATCTCCGAGCGGACGGGCACCGGCTTGGGGTGCGGCGCGAGGAGCATGTCCTTGGTGTAGAGCAGGTCGGTGCGCGTGCGCTCCGACATCTCGTACTCGTTCTCGAGCGTGATCGCGTCGAAGGGGCACGCGATCTCGCAGTAGCCGCAGAAGATGCAGCGGGCCATGTTGATCTCGTAGATGCGGGCGTACCGCTCACCCGACGAGACGCGGTGCTCCGGCGTGTTCTCCTCGGCGACGACGCGGATGCAGTCGGCGGGGCAGGCGGCGACGCAGAGGGAGCACCCGACGCACTTCTCGAGGCCGTTGTCGTGCGTCCACAGGCGGTGGCGGCCGCGGAACCGCGGGAAGACCGGCGTCTTCTTCTCGGGGTAGCCGATGGTCTCCGGCTTGCGGAGCATCTGGCGGAACGTGACCGCGAAGCCCTTGAGCTGGTCGTCGAGTCCCATCAGTTCCTCATCAGTTGGCGAATCCGAGGGCGACCACGATGGCGGTCACCACGAGGTTCAGCGTCGCGAGCGGCAGCAGGACCTTCCAGCCGAGCTTCATGAGGCGGTCGTACCGCAGGCGGGGCAGCGTCGCGCGCAGCCAGATGAACAGGAAGAGCATCGCCGCGATCTTGATCGCGAGCCACACCACGCCCGGCAGCCACGGGCCGGCGAAGCCGCCCAGGAAGAGCGTCGCGCCGAGCGCCGAGATGATGATCATGTTGATGTACTCGGCCAGGAAGAACATGGCGAACTTCAGGCCGCCGTACTCGGTGTGGTAGCCGGCGACGAGCTCGGACTCGGCCTCCGGCATGTCGAACGGGGCGCGGTTCGTCTCGGCGACGGCGGCGACCAGGAAGATCGCGAAGCCGAGCGGCTGCACGAGGACGTACCAGACGGCGTCGCGCTGGGCGTTGACGATGTCCACGAGCGAGAGGCTCTGGGCCATCATGATCACGCCGATGATCGACAGGCCCATGGCGACCTCGTACGAGACGAGCTGCGCCGCGGTGCGGGCCGCGCCGAGGAGGCTGTACTTGTTGCCGCTCGCCCACCCGCCGAGGATCAGGCCGTAGAAGCCGAGCCCGGAGAGGGCGAACAGGAAGAGGACGCCGATGTTGAGGTCGGCGCCGACGAGGGCGACGTCGTGCCCGAACACCTCGATCGGGTCGCCGAACGGGATCACGGCGACGGCCGCGACGGCGGCGAACACCGAGATCATCGGGGCGATCTGGAAGAGGAGCCGGTTGGCCCCGCGGGGGACGAAGTCCTCCTTGAAGATCAGCTTCACGACGTCGGCGAGCGGCTGCAGGTAGCCGATCGGGCCGGCGCGGTTCGGTCCGTACCGGGCCTGGAAGCGCCCGAGCAGCTTCCGCTCCCACAGCAGCGTGTACGCGAACGCCGTGATCAGGACGAAGACGACGATCGCGGCCTTGATCAGGACGACGAGGAAGGCCTCGTCCACTACGCGACCCCGATCTCGACGCGCACCGGGCCGCGGTCGGCCGGCATCAGGCGCTCGACCCCGGCCCCGGGCACGCCCGCGGCGACGAAGGCGGCGCCCGTGGGGTGGGCCGCGTCGAGGCGGACGGGCAGCACGCACTCGCCGTGGGGGGAGCGCAGGCGGGCCATCGCGCCGTCGGCCAGGCCGAGGCGCCGGCCCTCGTCCGGGTGGAGGGTGAGGTCGGCGCCGGTGCGGACGGCGGCGAGCGCCTCCGCCCGGTACGCCGCGACGTTGCCGAAGATCCGGACGGTGGGCACCAGCGGCAGGCCGGTGCCGGACGCCTCGCGGGGCCCGTTGTGGCCGTTCGGCGAGACGGCCGCGGCGGGGGCGGGCAGCGGGACGCCCGTGACGCCGAGGGCGTCGTGGCTGAGGCCCGCGAGCGCGGGGCGGGCGGACGCGGCGGCCGCGAACGCGTGCGCGGCGGTCCGGTAGGGCGGCGGCGCGCCGAGGCGGTGGGCGAGGGCGATCAGCAGCTCCCAGCCGGGGGCGGCGCCGTCGGGCGGCGTGGCGCCGGGGCGCAGGCGCTGCGCGCGGCCGTTCATCGAGACGAGGACGCCCTCGGTCTCGTAGTGCGTCGCCGCCGGCAGCACCACGGTCGCGGTGTCGGTGAGGGACGACGCGTAGGAGGCGAGCGCGACGCGGGTGCGCACCCGTCCGAGCGCCCAGCCCCAGTCGGCGCCGCCGGGGCCGTCGAGCGGGTCGGCGTGGATCGTGAGGAGGCAGTCGATCTCGCCGCGGCGGGCGGCGGCGAGCACCTCGCCGGCCCCGAGGCCGAGGGCCCGCAGGCCGGCGCCGTTGACGTCGGCGCCGAGCTCGATCTGGTCGGCGCCCAGGGAGGCGACGCGGCGGGCGAGCGCCCCCGCGGCGTCGGGCTCGGCGGCCAGGTCGGCCTCGTCCCACAGCACGACGACGCCCTCGGCCTCGGGGAGCTCCAGCTCCTCGATCGCGGCGCGCAGCGCGCCCGGCGCGGAGCGGACGGAGGTGCCGAGGCCCTCCAGGGCGTGGGGCCGGGGCCCGACGGTGACGATGGCGGTGCCGCGGCGGCGCGCCTTGCGGAGCCGCAGCTCGACGATCGGCTGCTGGTTGGCGGGGTCGCCGCCGACGAGCACGACCAGGCCGGCGCCGTCGATGTCGCCGAGCTGGGCGGACGGCATCGACCGCAGGGCCTCGAGGCCGTCGCCGGGGATGCCGAGGCGCTGCACGACGGCGCCCGCCAGGGCGCCCCCGGCGAGCTCCTGTGCCAGGAAGCCCTCCTCGACGGTGGCGGAGGGACCGACGAGGATCCCGACGCGCTCTGCACGGCCCAGCACGAGGGCGGCGGCGTCGACCGCGGCGTCGAGCGCGGTGGGGCGCACGCGATCCCCGTCGCGGATCAGGGGCTCGCGGAGGCGGTCGGGGGCGTCGTTGCCGGTGAAGGCGAACCGCGACAGGTCGGAGATCCAGCCCTCCTCGACCGCGTAGTTCGGGTCGGGGCGGCCCGTGACGCGGGCGACGCGGCCCTCGCGGGAGGTGAGCTCGACGTTGGCGCCGGTGGCGTCGTGACCGCACACCGACGGGGCGTTCTGGATGTCCCAGGGCCGGGCGACGAAGCGGTAGGGGATGCTCGTCAGCGCGCCGACCGGGCAGAGGTCGATGACGTTGCCGGTGAAGCGGCCCTCGTAGCTGTCTCCCGTGAACGTCGCGATCTCGGAGCCGGCGCCCCGGTCCTCCATGATCAGCGCCTTGTCCTCGGCGACGTCCTGGCTGAACCGCACGCACCGCCAGCATGAGATGCAGCGCTCGCGGTCGAGCGCGATCACCGACGACAGGTCGAGCGGCTTCGGGAAGTGGCGCTTCGGCTCGATGAACCGGGTGCGGGCCGGGCCGAACCGGAAGGTCCGGTCCTGCAGGGGGCACTCGCCGCCCTTGTCGCAGACGGGGCAGTCGAGCGGGTGGTTCTGCAGCAGGAACTCGAGGACGCCGTCCTGGCCGTCCCGCGCGAGCTCGGACTGCGTCCGCACGACCATGTCCGGCTGGACGGGGGTGGAGCAGGCGGTCTGCAGACCGCGCATCCCCTCGACCTCGACGAGGCACATGCGGCAGGCGCCGACCGGCGGGCCGAGGCGGGGCTCGTAGCAGAAGATCGGCACCTCGACGCCGTGCGCGTACGCGGCGTCGACCAGCATCGTCCCGGCGGGCGCGGTCACCCGGCGGCCGTTCAGCTCGAACTCGACCTGACCCTCGAGGGTGAGATCGACGGGCGCGTAGTCAGCCACCGACGGCCACCTCCATCATGGGCTCCGGCCGCGGATCGCCGCCGTTCTCGATGGCGTGCACGAACTCGTCGCGGAAGCGCCGGATGGCGCTGCGCACCGGCAGGATGCCGGTGTCGGCGAGGGCGCAGAGCACGCGGCCACCCATCCGGCCGGCGAGCGACTCGATCAGCTCGAGGTCCTCCATGCGGCCCTCGCCGTCCACGATCCGCTGCAGGATCCGCTCCAGCCAGAGCGTCCCCTCGCGGCACGGCGTGCACTTGCCGCACGACTCGTGGCGGTAGAACGAGGCGAGGCGCAGGGTGGAGCGCACGATGGAGCCGGAGTCGTCCATCACGATGCAGCCGGCCGACCCGAGGGAGCTGCCGGCCTCGGCGAGCGCCTCGTAGTCGAGCGGCGTGTCGAGGGCCTCCTCGCCGACGACGTTGACGCTCGACCCGCCGACCCACGCCGCCTTGAACTCGCGCCCGGGGCGCATGCCGCCGGCGATGTCGAAGACCAGCTCCCGGAGCGTCGTGTCGTGCAGGACGATCTCGTAGTTGCCCGGCTTCATGACGTGGCCCGAGATCGAGAACACCTTGGTGCCGGTGCTCTTCTCGGTGCCCATCGCGGCGTACCAGTCGGGGCCGTTCTCGATGATCGGCGGCAGCGCCGCCAGCGTCTCGACGTTGTTGATCAGCGTCGGCGACGCGTAGAGGCCGGCGACGGCCGGGAACGGCGGCTTCAGGCGCGGCTGGCCGCGCTTGCCCTCCAGGCTCTCCAGCAGGGCCGTCTCCTCGCCGCAGATGTAGGCGCCGGCGCCGCGGTAGAGGGTGATGTCGAAGTCGAACGCCGTCCCCATGAGGCCGGTGCCGAGCATCCCGGCGGCGCGCGCCTGGGCGATCGCGGAGTCGAGGACGCGGGCCTGGTGCTCGTACTCGCCGCGGATGTAGATGTAGCCGCGCACCGCGCCGATCGCGTACCCCGCGATCGTGATCCCCTCGAGCAGCTGGAAGGGGTTCGTCTCGATCAGCTCGCGGTCCTTGAAGGTCCCGGGCTCGCTCTCGTCGGCGTTGCACACGACGTAGGCGGGGAGGGGCGAGTCCTTCGGGATGAAGCTGGCCTTGCGGCCCATGGGGAAGCCGGCCCCGCCGCGGCCGCGCAGGCCGGAGCGGACGAAGGCGTAGACGGCCTCGTCGCGGTCCATCTCCGTCATGACCTTCCGCATGGCCTCGTAGCCACCCGCACGGCGGTAGTCGGACAGGTCCGTGAGGGGCCTGCCCGCCTCACGCTGGCGGTAGATGACGTTGCGCTGGGGCATCCGCTATCTCCAGAGACGCTCGGGCCGGGGGCTGCTGCGGAGCTGGTCGAGCAGGGCCGCGCCGTCGGCGGGCGACAGCGGCCCCTGGGTCTCCTCCGCGTCGACCTGCACGCAGGGCGCGCGGTCGCAGTAGCCCAGGCACTGGGCCTCCTGGATGGTGATCGCGCCGTCCTCGCTGGTGCCCCCGTGGTGGGAGACGCCCTCGTGGTCGCAGAGGTGCTCGAAGAGCTCGTCCGCGCCGCGGAGCATGCAGGACAGCGTCACGCAGACCGACACGACCCGCTCGCCCGTGGGGCGGAGGTAGATGCGGTCGTAGAACGAGGCGACGCTCTCGACGTAGGCGGGCGAGTACCCGGTCGCCTCGGCGACGGCCTCGAGGTCCTCGCGCGTGAGGTGGCCCTTCTCGGTCTGGGCGAACTTCAGCGCGGGGAGGATGAGCGACTTCCCGTCGCCGTACTCGTGGCGGATGGGGTCGATGTGGCCCCGGATCTCGTCGGCGGTCACCGGTCGACGCCTCCCATGACGTTGTCCAGCGAGCCGATCATCGTGATCAGGTCCGCGAGGTAGGCGCCCTTCGCCATCGGCCGGAGCGCCTGAAGGTTCACGAAGCTGGGGTCGCGCATGTGCACGCGGCGGGGCTTCGGCGAGCCGTCGGCGACGACGTAGCAGCCGAGCTCGCCGCGGGGGCTCTCGACGGCGGTGTAGGCCTCGCCCTCCGGCACCCGGAAGCCCTCGGTGACGAGCTTGAAGTGGTGGATGAGCGCCTCCATCGAGGTGGAGAGCTCGCCGCGGGGCGGCAGCACGACCTTGCGGTCGTCGGCGATGTGGCGGCCCTCCGGCATGCCGTCGAGGGCCTGCCCGATGATCCGGACCGACTCGCGCATCTCGCGGATGCGGACGGTGTACCGGTCGTAGGCGTCGCCGGTCGCGCCGAGCGGGACCTGGAAGTCGAAGTGCTCGTACCCCGAGTACGGCGTCGTCTTGCGCAGGTCGAGGTCGACGCCGGCGGCGCGCAGGGCGGGCCCGGTGACGCCGAGGTCGATGAGCTGGTCGGCGGGGAGCACCCCGACGCCGCGGGTGCGGTCGATCCAGATCGGGTTCTCGGAGAGGAGCCCCTCGTACTCGTCGATGCGCGCCGGCATCTCGTCGATGAACGCGCGGAGGCGCTGCTCGAAGCCGGGGGGCATGTCGTCGGCGCAGCCGCCCACCTGGAAGAACCGGGTGTTCATGCGCTCGCCGGCGATCATCTCGCCGAGGTCGAGGGCCTTCTCGCGCTCGCGGTACGTGTAGAACATGACGGTCAGCGCGCCGAGCTCGAGGCCGCTGGTGCCGAGCCAGACGAGGTGGCTCGTGATGCGGTTCAGCTCGCACATGATCACGCGGATGTACTGCGCGCGGTCGGGCACCTCGAGCTCGAGGAGCTTCTCCACCGACATCGTGTACGCGTGGATGTTGAAGTACGACGCCAGGTAGTCCATCCGCGTGACGAGCGTGATGGCCTGCCAGTACGTCTTGTTCTCGCACTGCTTCTCGATGCCGGTGTGCAGGTAGCCGATCACCGGGTGGATGTCGCGGATGACCTCGCCGTCGAGCTCGGTGACGAGGCGCAGCACGCCGTGGGTGGAGGGGTGCTGCGGGCCGAGGTTGATGATCATCGGCTGCCGCGAGCCGGGGTCGGACTCGGTGGTCGCCTCGAGCGTGGCGAGCGCCTCCTGCGGCGTCATCGCCTCGGCGCCCGCGATCGCGCGCTCGGTCTCGGTGAGGCCGCGGCCCTCGCGGCGGGCGGCCTCGAGCGCCTCGCGCGCCTCGGCCTCGACGGGGATGCCCTCGCCGGCGATGTCGGTGCTCATGGCGTCCCCGTCCTAGACCGCATCGGTGAACTGGACCTCCTCGCCGCCGAGCGGGTAGTCACGCCGCAGCGGGTGGCCCTCCCAGTCGAGGGGCATGAGGATGCGGGCCAGGTCGGGGTGGTTGCGGAAGCGGACGCCGAACATGTCGTACACCTCGCGCTCGTGCCAGTTGGCCGTGGCCCAGACGGAGGTGACCGAGTCGAGCTCGGGCCGGTCGTCGTCGCCGGGGACGGCCCAGCAGCGCAGCCGCAGGCGCGCGCCGGTCTCGAGCGAGAAGAGGTGGTACGCGACGCGGAAGCGCCGGGGGTCCTCGATGATGTCCGCGCAGTTGACGTCGGACAGCAGCACGCACGCGAGGGGCGGCCCCTTCACGAAGCGGGCGACCTCGAGCAGCCGCTCGGGGGCGATCTCGATGGTGAGCTCGCCGGCGTGGCTGACCTCGTCGATGACCGAGCCCGCGACGGCGGACTCGATCGTCGCGCGCACCTCGCTCACCCGGCACCCGAGCCCGCGCGCTCGCGCCGCAGGTCGGAGGCGGTGGCCAGGCCGTTCGCGCCGATCTTCCTCTGGAGGACGAGGATGCCCTCGATGAGGCCCTCGGGGCGCGGCGGGCAGCCGGGCACGTAGACGTCGACGGGGACGACCTTGTCGACGCCCTGCACGAGGGCGTAGTTGTTGAACACCCCGCCGGTCGAGGCGCAGGCGCCCATGGAGATGACCCACTTGGGCTCCAGCATCTGGTCGTAGATGCGGCGCAGCACGGGGGCCATCTTCTGGGCGACGCGGCCGGAGACGATGAGGAGGTCGGCCTGGCGCGGCGAGGCGCGGAACACCTCGGCGCCGAAGCGGGCGATGTCGTACCGCGGGGTGGCGGTGTGCATCATCTCGATCGCGCAGCAGGCGAGGCCGAAGGTGGCGGGCCAGATCGACGAGGAGCGCGCCCAGGCGAGCGCCTTGTCGAACGTGGTGAGCATGAGGCTCTTCTCGAACTCGGCCTCCTGGATCTCGCGGAGGTCGCGGTCGATGTCCGGATCGGTCCGCGGCGCCCGCTCGATGGGGCTGCCGGGAGGTGGGATCAGCGCCATTCGAGCGCCCCCTTCTTCCAGATGTAGACCAGCGCCTCCACGACGGTGAAGACGAAGACCAGGAGGACCACCAGGCCGAGCACGCCGTCGTCGCGGAGCGTCACCGCGATCGGGTAGAGAAACGCGAGCTCGATGTCGAAGACGATGAACAGCATCGCCGTGAGGTAGAAGTCGATCGAGAACCGCTGCCGCGTGGGCGCCCCGGGGAGGATCCCGCTCTCGTACGGCAGGATCTTGGCGGGGTTCGGCTTGCTCTTGACGACCTTGCTCAACGAGAAGATCGCACCGGCCACGGCCAGGCCGCCGGCGAAGTAGATCAGGATCGGCAGGTAGTCGGAGAGCTCCACGGGCCTCTCTCGGAGCGTGGGGATCGGCAGAGCGCGGGACGTTCCCGTCGTGCACGCTACCAACGGCTCCCGGACCCCGCATCAATGTGACGATCGGTACGGCTCCGGCCGGTTGGCGCGCCTCCGGATCATGTCGCGTGGGAGGGGGTCGCCGCCCGCCCACCGCCTGTACCGTGGCCGGTGTGCAGGACCGCATCGACTACTTCGCGCGGCTGGTCGCCGAGGACCCGACGGTGGCGCGCGCCCGCTTCGCCTACGCGAACGAGCTGCTCCGGGCGGAGCGGTGGGAGGACGCCGTGGAGCAGCTGCGGGCGTACCTCGACCTGGCGGAGGACGAGGGCAACGCGTGGGGGCGCCTCGCGGAGGCCCTCACGGCGCTCGGCCGGGTCGACGAGGCCGCCGACGCGTACCTGACGGGCATCGACCAGAGCCTGAAGCACGGCCACACCGGCATGGCCTCCGACTTCGAGGCCGCCATCGACGCGCTGTGAGCGCGGCGGGCCGGGTCGCCGCCGCCTACGCGTTCTGGCCCCGCGGGGCCGTGCACATGTGGTCGCGCAACGCGACGGTGGGGCGCAAGACCCTCCTGACGAGCCTCACGCCGCGCTTCCTCGAGGCGATCGCGTACCTGGCGATCATGGGCCTCGGCCTCGGGACGTACCTCACGACGGTGGAGGGCGTCGACTACGTCGACTTCATCGCCCCGGGCGTGGCGGCGAGCACGGTGATGTTCGGGGCGATCATCGAGACGACGTACAACTCGTTCGTCCGCATCCACGTGCGGCGGGTGGTGGAGGCGGTCGTCACGACGCCGCTGTCCCTCGCGGACGTGGTGGTGGGCGAGTACCTGTGGGCCGCGACCCGGGCGGTGGTCTACGGGATCGTCTTCCTGATCGTGATGGCGGCGTTCGGCCTGATCCACTCGCCGATGGCGCTGCTGCTGCCCCCGGTGTTCGTCATCGGCGCGCTGACGTTCGCGGTGCTGGGGATGGCGTACACGTCGATGGTGTCGAGCATCGAGCACTTCAACATCCTCTTCACGGGGCTGCTGACGCCGATGTTCCTGTTCGGCGGGGTCTTCTTCCCGTTCTCGGGACTCCCCGACTGGGCCCAGGTGGTCGGCTGGTGCCTGCCCCTCTCGCACCTGGTCGCGGCGACCCGCGACCTGACCCTCGGCGGGGCGGACGGGTGGACCCTCGTCCACGTCGGCGCCCTCCTCGCGATCCTCCTCGCGGCGTTCCCCTTCCCGGCCCGGCGCCTGCGACGGACGCTGCTCCGCTAGGTCCGCCGGGCCGGACCGGGGCGCCGCACTAGGCGTCCGTCTCGCCCACCGCCTCCACCTCGATCGTCTGCGGCGGCCCGGCGAGGCCGGCCGCCGCCATGACGCGCGGCGTCTCCGGGTCGTCCATGAACCGCCGGTAGTCGTCGCGGGACCAGTCGAACAGGACGATCACCTCGTCCGGCTGGTCGAGGTTCCGGAACACCCTGGCCCCCGAGGAGCCGTACGTGCGCCGGTGCTCGGCGCCCGCCGTGGTGAACGTGGACCAGAACCGGTCGAAGTCGCCGATGGTGACGCGTGCCAGGAGCATCTGAGACCCCCTCCGCCTCCATTGCCGTGGGGCGAGCCTACGACCGGCCCGGGCCCCGTGGCCAGGGTCGCTCACGGGCGGGGTCCGCCCGTCAGACCCGCGCCGCGCCCCTCCGCCGCTCGACGACCCGCACGGCCAGGCGCCACCCGAGGAGGAGGACGCCCAGCACGATCGCCGCGACCACCACGAACGACGGGGCGGTGCCGCGGTCGAACACGAGCCCGCGGAGCGCCATCCCCGCCGTCAGCGCGCCCGCCCAGGCGGCGACGCCGGTGGTGAGGGCGACGGGCGCCCGCCCCCCCCGCGCGACGGCCCACCCGGCGGCCGCCCCGATCAGGAACGGGGCGGCGACCTCCAGCGTGCCCGCGACGGCCGAGCCCTCGTCGTGGCTCGCGCGGCCCAGGGCCGCGAAGAGGACGATCCCCGCGGCGTCGGCGAGGACCGCCGCCGCGATGGCGCGGGGACGGACGATCAGGAGGTCGGGGCCGCGGCCCCCGCCGTGATCCGCGCGACCCCGGTCCGCTCCGCGGCGGCGCGGACGGCGGCGGCGACGTTCGGCACGAGCCGCTGGCTGAAGATCGACGGCACCACGTTGACCTCGGACACGCCCCCGTCCTCGGCGGCGGTCGCGGCGATCGCCTCCGCGGCGGCGAGGGTCATCTCCACGTTGATCTCCGTCGCGCGGCAGTCGAGCGCGCCCCGCCAGATGCCGGGGGACGCGAGGCCCGAGTTGATCTGGTTCGGCACGTCCGGCCGGCCCGTCGCGTAGACGCGGGCGACGCCGGCGGCCTCCTCGGGCAGCAGCTCCGGGTCGGGCATCGCCAGCGCCAGCACGACGGGGTCGGGCGCCATCGCGCGCACCGCGTCCGCCGACAGCAGGCCGGGCGCCGACAGGCCGACGAACGCGTGGGCGCCCGCCAGGACCTCCGTGACCGGGCCGGAGAGGCCCGCGGCGTTCGTGTTCTCCGCGATCCAGGTGAGGCCCTCGTCGTCGAGGTCGCCGCGCCCCGCGTGGACGGCGCCCTTGCTGTCGCAGGCGACGACGGTGCCGACGCCGGCGGCGACGAGGAGCCGCACGACGGCCTGCCCGCCGGGGCCGAGGCCCGCCACCACCACGGTCGCCTCGGAGAGGGGGGTGCCGACGATGCCGAGGCCGTTGGTGAGGGCGGCCAGCACCGCGGCCGCGGTGCCCTGCTGGTCCTCGTGGAAGACCGGGATGTCGAGGCGCTCCTGGATGAGGCGCTGCACCTCGAAGCACCGGGGCGCGGCGATGTCGCTCAGGTGGATGCCGGCGAACACCGACGAGCACAGGACCACGGCCTCCGCGATCTCCGCGGGGTCGCGCAGGTCGACGGGCAGCGGGAACGCGTCGATCGCCGCGAGGCGGCGCAGCAGCGCGGCCTTCGCCTCCAGCGCCGGCAGCGACGCCTCCGGGCCGAGGTCGCCCTGGCCGACGACGGACGAGCCGTCGCTCACGACCATGACGCTGTTGCCCTTGATCGTGTACTCCCAGGCCTGCTCGAAGTCGTGGTGGATCGCCATGCAGACACGGGCGACGCCCGGGGTGTAGGCCATCGACAGGTCGTCGCGGGTCGCGACCGGCACCCGGTTCTGCATCCCCACCTTCCCGCCGGCGTGGGCGAGGAAGACCCGGTCGACGCTCGACTCGACGGTGACGCCCTCGACGCCCCCGACGGCGCGGGTGACCTCGGCGCCGTGCGCCTCGTCGCGGGCGTACACCGCGATGTCGCGGGTCACGCTCTCCTTGCCGGAGCGCACGATGTCCACGCCGCCCACCTGCCCGCCCGCGTCCCCGATCGCGGCCATCACGCGGCCGAGCATCCCCACGCGCGCCGGGATGGTGGCGCGGACGGTCAGCGAGTAGTTGGGCTGCGACATCGGTGGACCTCGTTGTGCGATCGGCTGGCCGGGACAGCCTACCCGGCCCTCCCGCGACGAGGGTCCCTGCGTCAGGCGGCCATCAGGTCCTCGACGGCGGCGCCGAGGCCGTCGACCGACAGCTCGTGCATCGGGAAGAGGGTCCGGACGGCCGCGAGGGTCCGGGCGCCGTGGACCCCCGGCCACCACTCCGCCGGGACCGGGTTCAGCCACGCCCGCGCCGGGTGCCGCGACGCGAGCCGCTCCAGCCACGTCCAGCCCGGCTCCTCGTTGTGCTGGTACCAGTCGATCGCCCCGCCCACCATCGTCAGCTCGCTCGGGGCCATGCACGCGTCCCCCACCACCACGAGCTTGTGGTCCGGGCTCGTCCGCGCCAGCACGTCGAGGGTCGCCTCCGACTGCGACGGCAGCATCCGCGCCGACGCGTACAGGCGGTCGTAGACGCAGTTGTGGAAGTAGCGGACCGTCAGGTCCCGGAAGCGGCCGTTCTGGTGCACCGCGCTGAACAGCCGCCCCACCAGCTCCGCGTGGGCGTCCATCGACCCGCCCACGTCGAGCAGCAGCAGCACCCGGACGGCGTTGCGCCGCGGCCGGCGGAACCGCAGGCTCAGCCGCCCCGCCGCGTCGGCGGTCGCGTCGATCGTGTCCGCCACATCGAGCTCCGTCGCGGGACCGTCGAGGCGGGTCGTGAGGCGCCGCAGCCGCCGCAGGGCGACGCCCATCTCCCGCACCCCGATGACCGCGTCGGTGCGGTGGTCGCGGAACCGCCGCTCCGCCGCCACCTGCGCCGCGGTGCGGTGCCCGCTCGCCCCCCCGATCCGGATGCCGCCCGGGTGCCACCCCGAGTGCCCGAACGGCGACGTGCCGCCCGTCCCGATGTGCTTCGAGCCGCCGTGGTGGGCGCCGTCCTGGTTCGCGAGCCGCTCCGCGAGGCGTGCCCGCAGGTCGTCGAGGTCGAGCCGCCCGAGCGCCGCCTCGAGCCGGGCCCGCTGCTCCCCCGTCGGGGTGAGGGCCCCCGGGTTCGCGTCGAGCCACTCCCACACCGCGTCGGTGATCTCGTCGCCGGTGCGCTCCAGGCCCGACAGGTAGTCCGCGAAGGCGAGGTCGTAGTCGTCGTAGTGGCGCTCCGACTTCACCAGCATCGCGCGGGCCAGCAGGTACAGGCGGTGCAGGCTCGAGTCGGCGAGGCCGCGCCCGAGCGCCCCCTGGAACGCGAGCCATTCGTCCACCGCCACGGGCACCCCCCGGGCGCGCAGGCCGTGGAAGAGACCCTCGAAGATTACGTGCCCCGGGGGACCCGCCGCGCCCGGACGGCGAGGTGCCGGCGCGCCATCTCGACGTCGAGGGGCGTCTTCAGGACCACGCCGAGGAACGGCAGCTCCGCCACGACCCGCTCGGCGGGGACGCCGCCGATGACGAGGGCCTGGACCCAGTCGATCAGCTCGCTGGTGCTCGGGCGCTTCTGCAGGCCCTCGAACGACCGCAGCACGTAGAACGCCTCGAGGGCGGCGGCGAGGAGCGACTCGTCGAGGTCCGGGTGGTGGACCCGGACGATCGCCTCGAGCTCCTCCGGGCCGGGGAACGCGATGTAGTGGAAGACGCACCGGCGCAGGAACGCGTCCGGCAGCTCCTTCTCGGCGTTCGACGTCACCACCACCACGGGGCGCTGCACCGCGGCGACGGTCCGCCCCGTCTCGGGGATGTGGAAGCTCATCCGGTCGAGCTCCCACAGCAGGTCGTTCGGGAACTCGAGGTCGGCCTTGTCGACCTCGTCGATCAGCAGCACCACCCGGGTGGGCGACGCGAACGCCTCGCCGAGGCGCCCGAGGCGGATGTAGCGGGCGATGTCCGACGGGTCGCCCTCGCCGAACTGGCTGTCGTAGAGGCGCTGGACGGTGTCGTAGACGTAGAGCCCGTCCTGGGCGCGGGTGGTGGACTTGACGCCCCACACCAGCAGCTCCATCCCGAGCGCCTCGGCGATCGCCTCCGCCAGCAGCGTCTTGCCCGTCCCCGGCTCGCCCCGCACCAGCAGCGGCCGCTCCAGCGCCACGGCCACGTCGACGGCCGCCCGGAGCTCGTCACCCGCGATGTAGCCGGCGGTCCCCGCGAACCCCGTGCTCAACGGCGGGCGCGTCGCAGGATGGAGCTGCCCGCCCCCGTCAGGACCAGCGCCCCCGCGAGGGCGGTCAGGGCCAGGAACGGCCACGGCGGCTGGTCGCGCTCACCCGGCAGGGACGGCTCGGGCAGCAGCAGGGCGTCGCCGCTGCGCTCCGCCGCGAACGGCTGCGGGTCGGGGTCGGTCGACAGGCCGAGCATGTCGCGGTCGTACGTCTCCTGCACCGCGTCGGCGAACTCCCGGAAGGCCGGGTCGTCGCGGGCGAGGTCGAGCGTCGCCTCGAGGTCCGACGCGCCGTAGTGGCCGTCGATGACCCGGTCGAGGGCGTAGTCGCGGAAGATCTCCTCCGTCACGGAACGCCCGTCCGCGGCCTGGGCCGGGACGGCGACCGCGAGCAGCGCGAGCGCGAGGAGGCAGGCCGAGACGGCCCGTCGGACGAGATCCATCGGATGACAGTAGTGCGCCCCCCGTCCGCTCGGCAACCACGTCCCCGTATTCATACGAATCGCCCATGACCTGCCGGCGGGGACGCCCTTGGTAGCCTCACCGCCCGTGAGGGTCCTCATCACCGGCGCCACCGGATTCGCCGGACGGCACCTGTCCACCTGCTGCACCGCACTCGGCCACGAGGTGCACGCGCTGGTGCGGCCCGGACGCGAGGACGCCGTCGTCCGTGGGGTCCGCGCCCACGCCGCCGACCTCGCCGACCCCGCGCAGGTCGCCGCCCTCCTGCGTCGCGTCGCGCCGGAGGGGCTCGTCCACCTGGCGGGGGCCTCGTCGGTGGGTCGTTCGTTCGGCGACCCGCTCGGCACCTGGGACGTCAACCTCGGCGGCACCCTCTCGGTGCTGGAGGCCCTCCGCACCGAGGCGCCGCGCACGACGGCCCTCGTCGTGACGAGCGGGGAGATCTACGGCCGCGTCCCCGTCGATGCGCTCCCCGTCACGGAGCACACCCCGTTCGACCCGGTGTCGCCCTACGGGGCGTCGAAGGCCGCCGCCGACCTCGCCGCCGGGCAGTACCGCGCCGCCTACGGCGTCCACGCGGTGCGGGTGCGGGCCTTCAACCACATCGGCCCGGGGCAGGACGCCCGCTTCGTGCTGCCGAACATCGCCCGCCAGATCGCCCGGGCGGAGCGCGACGGCCTGCCGCGCGTCGAGGTCACGGTGGGGAACCTGGACACCCGCCGCGACTTCGTGGACGTCCGCGACATGGTGCGCGCCTACGTGCTGCTGCTGGAGCGCGCCGACCCCGACCAGGTGTACCTGGCGTGCGGCGGCCGGTCGACGCCGGTCCGGGAGATCATCGAGGGCCTCGCCCCCCTCGCCCGCATCCCGGTGGCGTTCACCTCCCACGAGGGCCTGCGCCGCGAGGGCGAGCAACCCGACCTCTATGGTTCGCCGGACCGCCTCCGGGATGCGACCGGATGGACCCCCGAGATCCCCCTGGAGACCACCCTCTCCGACACGCTCGACTGGTGGCGTGAGCGGGTGTCCCGCGACGACGAGGAGTAGACCGTGCCCCGCGCCCTCATCACCGGCATCACGGGTCAGGACGGCTCGTACCTGGCCGAGCTCCTGCTCGACAAGGGGTACGAGGTGTGGGGCGTCGTGCGCCGCGCGTCGACCGAGTCGTACGAGCGGATCGAGCACCTCCGCGACCGCCTGCACTTCGCCCAGGCCGACCTGCTCGACCAGCCGTCGCTGACGGCGGCGCTGCAGCAGGCCGAGCCCGACGAGGTCTACAACCTCGCCGCCCAGTCGTTCGTGCCGACGTCGTGGACGCAGCCGGTGCTGACGGCGGAGTTCACCGCGGTGGGCGTCACGCGGCTCCTCGAGGCGATCCGCCAGGTGAACCCGGCGATCCGCTTCTACCAGGCGTCGTCGAGCGAGATGTTCGGCCGCGTGCTGGAGACCCCGCAGAGCGAGGACACGCCGTTCTACCCGCGCAGCCCCTACGGGGTCGCGAAGGTCTACGGCCACTACATCACCGTGAACTACCGCGAGTCGTACGACCTCTTCGCGTGCTCGGGGATCCTCTTCAACCACGAGTCCCCCCGCCGCGGCCTGGAGTTCGTGACCCGCAAGGTCACCAACGGGGTCGCCCGGATCAAGATGGGCCTCGACGACCACCTGACCCTCGGCAACCTCGACGCCCGCCGCGACTGGGGCTTCGCGGGGGACTACGTCGACGCGATGTGGCGGATGCTGCAGCAGGACGAGCCGGAGGACTACGTCGTCGCGACCGGCGAGACGCACACGGTGGAGCGCCTCGTGCAGCTCGCCTTCGACCACGCCGGGCTCGACCGCGACGCCCACGTCCGCACCGACCCCTCCCTGATCCGCCCCGCCGAGGTCGACCTGCTCGTCGGCGACCCCGCGAAGGCGAAGGAGAAGCTCGGCTGGGAGCCCTCCGTCGACTTCGAGGGCCTCGTCCGGATGATGGTCGACGCCGACCTCGAGCGGCTCTCGGGCGCGGGGGGCGCGACGCGGGGGTGAGCGACCGCCGGGTCACCTACCTGGCCCTGGCCGCCCTCGGCGACCGCTACGCCGCCCACGGGCGGCCCGGCGCCGGGGATCCCGTGCCCGAGGACCTGACCCGCCACGAGCTGAAGGTCTTCTCCCAGAACGGCGAGGACGGCGTCATCGAGGCGATCCTCCGCCGCATCGGCGACGGCGGCGCCCCCTCGTTCGTGGAGTTCGGCATCGAGGGCGGCACGGAGGGCAACTGCGTCTTCCTCGCCGACGTCCTCGGGTGGCCCGGCCTCTTCATGGAGAGCGACCCCGCCGCGTTCGCCCGGCTGTCGGGCAAGTACGCCCACCACGCCGGCGTGCGGACCGTGAACGCGGCGGTCGGCCCCGGCAACGTCGCGCAGCTCATCCGCGACGCCGGGTTCCCCGACGGCCCCGCCGTCCTGTCCATCGACGTCGACGGCATCGACTACTGGATCTGGAGGGCGCTCGACATGCGCCCCCGCCTCGTGGTCGTCGAGTACAACGCCCACCTGCCGCCGGGGTCCGAGCTGGTGCAGCCCCTCGAACCCCCGATGAGCTGGGACGAGACCGACTACTTCGGCTCGTCGCTCGGGGCGCTGCGGGCGCTGGGGCGGCGTAGGGGCTACCGGTTCGTCCACACCGACCTCGCCGGGGTCAACGCCTTCTTCGTGCGCGACGACCTCGCCGGCGCCTTCCTGCCGGAGGACCGCGTCCCGGTGCGGGCGCCGAACTTCTCGCTCGCGGGCGGCGGCCACCGCCCGCACACCGGCGACCGCCGCTACGTGGACCCGAGCGCCTGAGGCGGCGCGGAGCCCGCGGGGACGCCGTCGCCCCCCGTGATGCTCCACGCACCCGACAGGTCCACCGGTCCCTGACCGGTGGCCCGCTGGAAGACGCTGAACTCCAGCCAGCGGTCGAGCCAGTGGTAGATCACCGACTCGTCGTGTGAGGCGATCGCGAGGCTCACCACGAAGCGCCCCTCGTGCAGCGGGAGGGCGGGGATGGCGAAGGTGACCCGCGCCGTCCCCTCGATCCGGTCGATCGGCAGGGCGTCCATGCGGGTGTTGGTCGCGTAGAGCGCGACCCCCTCGATCGTGTGGATCGACATGCCGACGTTCGGCGTCTCGACGCGCCCGTCGGTCTCGACGTCGATCTCGATGCGGAACGGGTCGCCCGACTGGAACCGGTCGGTCGGCCCGTCGGGGCCGGCGAGGACGCACGCGGAGATCCGCACCTCCTCGGTCCCCCACACCCGCGGGTCGTCGCCCTCCGCCCCCCGCCCCCCCGACGGCGACGCCGCGGCGCCCGCCAGCATGCGGTGGTAGGCGGCGAGAACGTCGCCGGGGGGTCCGTCGTCGGTGACCCGGCCGCCCTGCAGCAGCAGGGCCCGGTCGCAGACGCGCTCCACCGCGGCGGGGTCGTGGGACACGAACACGAGGGTCCCGCCGCCGCGCCGGAAGTCGGCGATCCGCCCGAAGCACTTGCGCTGGAAGGCCTCGTCGCCGACGGCCAGCACCTCGTCGAGCAGGAGGACGTCCGGGTCGACGTGGGCGGCGATGGCGAACGCGAGGCGCATCGACATGCCGCTCGAGTAGGTCCGGACCGGCATGTCGATGAAGTCGGCGAGCTCGGCGAACGCCACGATCGCGTCGAAGCGCTCGGTCACCTGGCGTTCGGTGAGCCCCTGGATCGTCCCGTTCATGAACACGTTCTCGCGGCCCGTGAAGTCGGGGTGGAAGCCGGCGCCGAGCTCCAGCATCGACGCGACGCTGCCGCCGATCTCGACGGTCCCCTCCTTCGGCGGGACGATGCCGGCGAGCAGCTTCAGGAGGGTGCTCTTGCCGGAGCCGTTCTCGCCGACGATCGCGACGGACTCCCCGGGGGCGATGTCGAGGTCGACGTCCTTCACGACCCACCGCTCCTCATAGGCCGCGCGCCGCCGTCGCAGCAGCGTCTCCTTCAGCGTCTGGTTGCGCTCGTGGAAGACGCGGAAGCTGCGCGACACCCCCCGGATGCGGATGCGCCCGGGCTCCACCATCAGAGCTCGACCGCCATCTCGGGCTCCAGGCGCCGGAACGCCCACCAGCCGACCCCGAGCACCACCGCGGCCGCGACGACGGAGTAGACGACGTCTCCGAGGGCGGGCCACCGCCCCCAGAACAGGGTGTCCTGGACCGTCAGGATGAACGGGGCGATGGGGTTGGCGTAGTGCAGGAGGTCGATCGCCCACTCGCGCCCGGCGCCGCCGGGGACGGTGTCGAACGAGTAGAAGACCGGGCTGAGGAAGATCCACGGCATCGCGACGGCGCCGAGGATGTGCTCCACGTCGCGGAAGTAGACGTTCAGGGCGGCGACCAGCAGCCCGAAGCCGATCGTGAACGCCGCGAGCAGCACGATCAGGACGGGCAGCAGCACCAGCGGCAGCCGTGCCCCCTCGGTGAGCAGGACGCAGAGCGGCAGCGCGACGGCGAGCATCGCGGCGGCCGTGAAGCCGTTGCCGGTGATCGCGGCGAGGGGGACGATCTGGCGGGGGAAGCTCACCTTCGTCACGAGGCTGGCGTTGCCGACGAGGCTCCGTGCCGCGACCTGCGCCCCGCCCATGAAGAACGTCCACACCGTCAGCCCGACGAACAGGAACAGGGCGTAGTTCGGGATCTCGATCTTCAGCAGGAACTTGAAGACGACCGAGTACGCGCCGACCATGATCGCCGGCGTCACGAGGGCCCACGCGAGGCCGAGGACGGAGCCCTTGTAGCGCTGGCGCACCTCGCGGCGTGCGAGGTTGCGGAACAGCGGGGCGTGGCGGGTGATCTGTGCGGCCGTCACGTGGCCGAGTGTAGCCCCGTGGCGGGAGGTTCCCGCCCCGCCGCCTCGTGCAGCGCGGAGAGCCACCGGGCGCGCAGGCGCTCCCAGCTGCACTCGCGCTCGGTGAAGCGGCGGCCCTGGCGCCCGAGGGCGGTGGCCAGCGGGCGCGCCCGGGCGAGCAGGTCGATCATCACCGCGTACTCGTCCGGCCCGTCGTACCAGAGCCCGCCGCCGGAGCGCCGGGACTGGCCGACCAGCACCGGCGACGCCGCGTTCGCGAGGGTCGGCCGGCCGTGGCTCCACGCCTCGAGCTGGCTGAACGACAGGCTCTCGTAGGGGGAGGGGACGATCACGACGGCGGCGCCGGCGGTGGCGTCGTGCTTGACCTCCTCCCCGACGAACCCCGTCCGGTGCAGCCACGGGTGGGCGGGGAGGTCCATCGCGCCGCCGCCCATCAGGACGAGGTCGAGCCCCTCGGGCCGGGCCCGGCGGTACCGCGCGTGGGCCTCGACGAGCGCGGGGACGCCCTTCGAGCCGTCCATCCGGCCGACGTACAGGGCGTAGGGGCGCCCGCCGACCGTGGGGGCGAAGCGCGCCGGGTCGGCGGCGGGGGCGGGGTCGAGCCCGGCCCCCGCGATCCGCGCCCGGTCGGGGCCGACGCCGAAGCGCCGCGCCGCGAACTCCGCCTCCTCCGGCGTGCTGAACATCAGCACCCGGGCGGCGTCGAAGACCTCGTCGAACACGCGGAGGGTGGCGGGCGGCTCGTCGTGGAGCGTCGGGGCGAGCACGGCCCGGTCGCGCACCCGCGTGATGACGTCGGCGGTGGTGGCGTAGAGGTAGGTGACGAAGGCCACCGCGTCGTAGGGCTCGGCGTCGAGGTGGGCCGCGAGGCCGGGGGCGACCGGCCCCTGGGCCGCCATCCACCGGCGCCCGAGCTCGACGTCGCCGGGGGCGGCGTACGCCCGCGGCGAGAGTGCGTCGAACGCCGCGGGGTCGCGTGGCGTGGGCACCGGGAACCGCAGCACCCGGACCCCTTCCACCTCGTCCTCGCCGGGCGGGTAGTGGTCCTCCCACGTGCGGTAGTCGAGGGCGCAGGTGGTGAGGACGGTGAGGTCGACGGCGTCGTCGATCAGCCCCGCCACCCGCCGCGCGAGGGCCTCGGCCCCGCCGTTCACCTCGGCCCCGTACCGCTGCACCACGAGCGCGACGCGCAGGCGGTCGCTCACGCCGGGCGGCCCGGATCCAGCACGGGGGCGAGGGCGTCCCGCAACCGCCCGGCGACGACGTCGTGGTCGAGGCCCGCCAGGCGGCGCCGCGCCGCGCGCGCCAGGCCGCTCCGCGTGGCGGGCGAGCCGATCACCTCCGCCAGCGCCTCCGCGGCGAGCGGGAGGTCCCGCTCGATCACCAGGCCGGCCCCGCCGACCGTCTCGCGGATCGCCCCGGCGTCGCGCGCCACCACCGGCACGCCGCGGGCCATCGCCTCCACCAGCGGCGCGCAGAAGCCCTCGTGCTCGGACATGCAGAGGTAGGCGTGCGCCCCCGCCCACGCGTCCTCGAGGGCGTCGTCGGCGACCCAGCCGGTCAGCCGCACCCCGGTCGCGCCGACCCGCGTGGCGAGCAGCTCGAGCGCCGCCCGGTACCCGGTGAAGCCGCCGTCCCCGCCCACCAGCGTCAACCGCGCGTCCGGGGCGTGCTCGCGCTGGTACAGCGTGAAGGCGCGGATCACGTCCTCGAGGCGCTTGTTCGGGACGACCCGGCCCACGGAGATCACCGACGGGGGCCCATCGACGGGACGCGCCGCGTCGGGGGGCGACGGCAGGTCGAGCAGCAGCGGCACGACCTCGACCCCGACCCCGCCGGCGGCCTCCAGCTCCTGTGCGTTGAAGGTCGAGTCGGCGACGAGCGCGACGGCGCGCGGCACGATCCCCGGCAGCATCGCGCGGGCCCGGTCGCAGTCGTCCGCGAGCGCCGGGTTGTGGGGGCGCAGCAGGTGCCCGGGGGTGACGTTGTGGTAGCAGACCGCGAGCGGCCCGCCGGCCTCCAGCGCGGCCCCGACGACCGCGCTGCCGATCGACAGGTGCAGGATCAGCGACCCCCCGCCCAGGTCGCGGACGTCGGCGAGGCGGCGCACCCGGCCGGCCAGGTCGGGGTGGACGTGCTCCGCGACGATGTCGCCGGTGTGGCCCCACCGGGCCAGCAGGTCGGCCCAGGCCAGCGCCTGACCGGTCACGGCGTCACCGGGCGCGGCGGCCGCGAGGAGCTGGTGGACCCGCGTCACGCCGCGAGCCCCCCCGCGACCTCGGCGAAGCGCCGCGCGACGGCCGTCCACCCGTAGACGTCGAGCACGTACTCGCGGCCCCGGGCGCCCATCGCCCGCGCCGCCGCCGGGTCGGCGCGCAGGCCGTCGAGGGCGTCGCGGTACTGGGCGTACGTCCCGAACGCGAGGCCGCCGCCCGAGGCGGCGCAGTGGTCGCGCATCACCTCGGAGCCGGCGGCGACGAGCGCCGGGGTCCCCTCCAGCCAGGCCTCCATCAGCACGATCGAGAGGCTCTCGAGCTGCGACGGGTTCACGAGTGCGACGGCGCCCGCGTAGGCGGCGCGCTTGTCCTCCTCCGACAGGTAGCCCAGCCGCGTGACCACGCCCTCCGCGGCGGCAGGTGGGCGGTAGCCGCCGCTGCCGATGAGCACGAGCCGCGGCGCCCCGGGGCGCTCACGGGCGTAGCGGACGGCGTGGTCGACGGCGACGTCGACCCGCTTGCCCTCCTCCAGGCGCCCCGCGTAGAGGACGTACTCCCCGAGGCCCCGCTCCTCCCCGAAGCCGGGTCGCGCCGGGCCGGGCGGCGGGTCGAACCCCATGCCG
Organism: Miltoncostaea oceani; assembly: GCF_018141545.1. Classification (GTDB taxonomy): domain Bacteria; phylum Actinomycetota; class Thermoleophilia; order Miltoncostaeales; family Miltoncostaeaceae; genus Miltoncostaea; species Miltoncostaea oceani. Next base: position 65,911 of record NZ_CP064356.1, read on the forward strand.
ACGACCCCGCCGCCGCGGACGTCCGCGAGCCGGCGGGCGAGGCGCTCCTCGGCGGGGGCGTTGAAGACGCACCCGCGGGCGCGGCCGAGCATGCGGCGCACCGTCGCGAGGTGGGCGTACGGCTCGTCGTGCAGGCACGGGAGCACCGCCGCGCGGTCGGCGTCGGCGAACGTCCCCCAGATGGTCGTGCCGAACAGGTAGGGGCAGAGGATCGCGAGGTCGTGGGGCGTCGACTCGAGCCACCGTTCCAGGTCCTCCGACCACACGCTCTGGGCGAGCCACTCGACCTCGTCGAGGTAGGTCGCCCGCCCCTCCAGCACGGCGGCGTGCAGGACGTCGTAGCGGTGGGCGGTCCGTGGGCTCACGGGGAAGCGGCGCACCGTCACCCCGTCCACCACCTCCGCCCCGGCGGGCAGCTCGTTGGCCCAGGTGCCGTGGTCCCGGGCGCAGGTGGTGGCGACCTCGACGGTCCACCCGGGCGGCGTCGCCCGGGTGGCGAGGGCGCGCACCAGCGTCTCGGCCCCGCCGACGACGTCGCGGCCGTAACGCGGCACGACCCAGACCAGGCGCATCCGGGTGCGCTACCTCCACGCCAGGACGGCGTAGTCCTGGAATCCGTAGAGGAGGTCGTTGAGGCGTCCGACGACGGCGTCGAGGCGCTCGGCGACGGGGCCCTCGACGCCACCCGTCGGCAGCAGGACCTCCGGGGGCGCGGGCGACAGGCGCCGCACCTCGACCCGCGAGAAGCCCGCCATGTCGCAGAGGAACGCGAGCGTGTCGGGGTGGACGGGGGACAGGTGCGTTGGATCCCGGTGGAAGTTCACCGACCCCGCGACCAGGGACTCGGGGTTCGGCGTCTCCATCACCAGCACGCCGCCCTCGGCGAGGCGGTCGTGGGCGAGCTCGATCAGGCGGATCATCACGGCGGGCGGGAGGTGCTCGACGACGTGGCTCGCGACGACGCCGTCCACCGCCCCCGCCTCCAGTGACTCCAGGTGGGTGAGGCCGTCGGCCTCGACGACCTCCAGGCCGAGCTCGCCGAGCCGTGCGACGAACTCGGGCTCGGTCTCGACGCCGTAGGCGGGGACGCCGTGCTCGCCCAGCAGGGTCAGGAGCTCGCCGTGCCCGCAGCCGAGGTCGACCACGCGCGTCCGTCCCTCCAGTGCGTCGAGGTACGACGCCTGCCGGGCGCGGATCTGCTCGGGGGAGCCGCCGAAGCGCGCCTTGAACGCGGGGTAGTCCATCGGGATCTCGCTGCCGCCCGGCGCGGGCGCGGCGGCGGGGCCCGCGGGCGCGGCGGGCGCGCCCGCGGCCGGCCGGGGCGTGCGCTCCGCCCGCTCCAGGCGCGCGAGGCGCACCCCGGCCTCGAGCCGCTCCAGGCCCTCGATGCGCCCCATCAGCGCCTGCAGGTCGCGCTCGGCGCGCCCGCGGGCCTCCGACTCGGCGGCGAGCGCGGCCGTCGCCCAGCGGCGCAGCTCGCGCTGCTCCCCGTCGAGGCGCTGCACGGCGACGCTCGTCTGGCGGGCGAGGTCGTCGAAGACGTGGACGAGCAGGCGCAGGATCGTCCGCTTGACCAGGGTCAACGGCCGCCCGAGGCCCCGTTTCGTCGAGTAGGCGAGCTCGGGCCGGAACACGACGGGCGCGTCGTCGGCGGGCAGCTCCAGGTCGATCCCGGTCAGGTCGTCGCCGTAGGCCCCGGCCGCGCGGCGGCGCGCGACCCGCTCCCGCAGCTCCGCCACCAGGCGGTCCACGTCGATGTCGCCGCCGGGGTCGGTCACGGCGTCCTCCAGGCCCAGATCGTCCCCGACCCGGGCTCCTCGTCGCGTACGGGGCCGACGACGTAGCCGGCGCCCTCCAGCGCGGCCCGTGCCGCCGCCGCCGGGTCGCCGCCGGGGGCGCCCCAGGCGTGGAACTCCATCACGACGACGGCCGCCCCCAGGTCGGCGAGCCGGGGGTCGGCCAGGATCGGCCACTCCCCGCCCTCGATGTCCATCTTCAGCAGGTCGCAGCCGGCGAGGAGGGGCATCACGTCGCGCGTGGGAACGGTGGTCGAGCCGGCGTCGCCGGCGTCCGCCGCGCGGGAGACGGCGAAGTGCCCGGTCATGAACGGCATGGTGCCGTCGGCGGTCGACGCCCCCGCGGGCACGACCTCCCAGCGGGCGTCGGGGCTCGCCCCGGCGTTGCGCCGCAGGATGGCGAGGTTGTCCGGGTCGGGCTCGACGGAGGTCACCTCGGCGCCCGGCCAGCGCCCCAGCGCGTAGAGGGCGAAGAGGCCGATGTTGGCCCCGAGGTCGACGATCCGCGGCGGCCGCCCGAGGGCGTCCAGGGCCGCGGCTGCGGCCGGCGGCGGCACGTACGAGCCGGCGGCGTGCGTCTCGTAGAGCGTGAAGATGTCCGGCGTCCCGCGGCGCAGGACGACACGCCGCCCGCTGCCGCGGAGGGTGTGGACGGCGACCTGGCCGCCGAGGGGGCGGGTCAGCGCCGTCCACACGGCGCCGGGGCTTCCGCCCCGCAGCCGCGCGGCCCCGTACGCGACGGGTCGCAGGGGCAGCATCGCGAGCTCTCCGGCCACCAGGCGGCCCGGGTCGCGCACGGCGCCCGCGGCGCCCCGCAGCGCGCGCACCCGGTGGCCCACCCGCAGCCCGGCGGCCAGGTCCCTCGCGCGGCGCAGGGCGCTCACCGGCCGCCGCCGAGGTGGGCGACGACGTCGGCCAGGTCGGCCCGCTCGCGCTCGCGGGAGAACCGCGTGACGGCGCGCTCGCGCGCCGCGACGCCCATGCGCCCGAGCTCCGCCGGGTCGGCGAGCAGCCCGCGCAGCACGTCGCGCAGCGCGTCGGCGTCGCCGGGGGGCACGAGCCGTCCGGTGGCGCCGTCCACGACGGTGCGGACCCCGGGCAGGTCCGACGCCACGACGGGGGTCCCGGAGGCCATCGATTCGATCAGGACGATGCCGAAGGCCTCCTCGCGGGTGACGGAGGGAAGGACGCTCACCGCACCGGCACGGTACAGCTCGCGCAGGGTCGCGTCGGACGCCGATCCGGCGAAGACGGCGGCCACGCCGCGCTCCCGCGCGAGGTCCTCGAAGCCCGGTCGCAGGCCGCCGTCGCCGACGAGCACGAGCTGGGCCTCGCCGGCCGGGATCCCCGCCATCGCGTCGATCAGCACGGGGACGCCCTTGAACGCGTGGCCCATGTCCATGCCCCCGACGAAGAGCACGATCGGGACGTCCGGGTCGATGCCGAGGGAGGCGAGCACGCCGGGGTCGGCGGGCCCGGGGTGGAAGCGCTCGACGTCGATGCCGTACGGCAGCTCGACGAGGGTGTCGAGGCCGAGGCGCCCGATGCTGGCGTCGGCGGCGTAGTCGAGGCTGCTGACCATCACGCGCTCCGCGCCGCGCAGGATCCAGGGGGCGACGGTGCGGTCGTAGGCGCGCACGATCGCCCCCCGCACCCCCGCGGCCGGCACGTCCATGTGGAAGAACGCGGCGTACGGGATGCCGCGCGCCCGCGCGGCGAGCACGGCGGCCTCGGCGCCGCCGTAGAAGGGGTAGTGCAGCATCAGCGCGTCGGCGCGCGCGACGTGCGCGGCGATCGTCGGGACCACCGCCGAGACCCCGTGGCGGGCGAGCGCCGGCAGGCGCCGCACGACCACGCCGCCATCGTGCTCGTGGCGGGGCTCGTCGCCCTGGGTGGGGCAGAGGATCGTGACCTCGTGGCCCGCCTCCACCAGCGCGGCGGACTGCCGGGCGGCGGCGTTGCCGATCCCCCCGCGGTACGGCGGGTAGGAGCAGACGGCGGCGGCGATCCTCAGGGCGCCTCCCGCCGGGCGCGGCGGCCGGCGCCGGGGCGGACCGCCCGCAGGCCGTCGGCGATCTCGGCCCGTCGCAGGCGGGCGGTGGGCTCGCCGGCGAGGGTCCACGGGCGGGCGCCCTCCGCGGCGCGCGCCCGCGAGGCCTGGTAGATCACGCCGCCCACGGCGAGCACCGCGATCAGGCTCATCAGCAACGCGCTGACGGACCACTGGCCGGGCACGGCGGTCATCTGGGGCCACAGGTCGGCGGGCGTGAAGCGCGCGGTGGCGAGGGAGTCGAGGACCTTCGGGCGTCCCACGTTGTTGAACATGATGTCGAAGCCGAGGCGGAACGGCGCGATCATCGTGATCGCGAGGCTCACCGCGGCGAGGGCCGCCGTGACGGTCCAGGCGAGCACGCCGCGCAGGGCGCTGATCCCCGCGGCCAGCATGATCGCGAGGGCGGGGATGGCGGGCAGGGTCTCGCGTCCCGGAGGGCTGTCGCCCGCGAGGAACGGCCCCCAGAAGTACACGACGAGGAACGGCACGAACGCCACGGCGAGGGTGGCGACGATGCGCCGGCCACGGGGGAAGCGCAGCAGGAACACCAGGCCGACGCCCGCCAGGATCCAGATCGGCGACAGCGGGATCGACCCGCGGGTCTGGTCGAGGAACCAGGCGAGGGGCTGGCGGAGGAATCGGTTGAGGGAGCCGTCGAAGGCGCTCGAGATCTCCTCGGTGCTCCCCGAGATGGTGAAGTTCCAGCGGTCGCGGGTGGCGTACGAGAACACCACGGTGCCCGCGAACCCGAGCAGCGGGCCGCCCACGACGAGCGGCCAGAAGCGCCGCCGCGCGGCCGGCAGCAGCACGGCGACGGCGAGGCCGACGGCGAGCGGCAGGTACTTCTGGTGCAGCCAGGGCAGCGCGGCCAGGGCCAGGCCGGCCACCGTCGCCGCGCGGGCGCTGCAGCCGATGCGCGGCGCGATCGCCAGGACCCCGCTGATCGCGAGCAGCGCGGGCACCTCCGTCCACACCGACGCCGCGTGCCACGCCAGCGGCACGCTCAGCCCCACGAGCAGGATCGCGAGCGCCGCGACGGGCTCGCCGAAGGTGCGGCGCAGGACGATGAACAGCAGCAGGAGGGAGGCGAGGTTCATCGCCGCGAACAGGAGGTAGACGCCGAGCACGCCGCCGACGGCGTTCGCGGGCTGCACCAGCACGACGCCGTTGGTGGGCATGAAGTTCGCGGGCGACGGGCCGCCTGCGGGATCGACCTTGAACGTCAGCGGCCCCGGGAAGGCGCGCAGGTCGGGGTCGAGGAACTGGTTGCGCAGGTCGAGGTCGCCGTCCTCCCAGACGCTCTCCCCCGTGAAGAAGTACTCGGGCTCGTCCCCGTAGAGGTGGCTCGAGTCGTAGCGCTCCAGGGCGAACGCGCCGTACCAGGCGATCAGGACCACGGCGACGGAAGCCGTGAGCAGCCGCGTCAGCCGCTGCCGGACGGCGGGGTCGTCCCACCGCGCGCGGAGGCCGCTCACCTCGGGCCCTCCAGCACCCAGGGGGCCATCTGGACGCTCGCGACGGCGGTGTCGGGGACGGTCGTGCGCACGACGGTCGTCCCGGCGGGCAGGTCGAGGTCGACCGTGACCTCGCCCCGCGTCCGCACCGGCACCACCCGCGGAGCGGCGTCGCCGGCGGCCACGGTGAGGTCCACGGGGGCGCCGGTCGGGGCCGCCTCGAACCGCACCCGGTACGTCCCCGCCACGGGGACGCGCACGCTGACCTCGCCGGGCCCGACGAGGGTGCGCCAGTTCACGAGGCGACCCCCGCCGAACTCGAGCCGCTGGGGCGTGAACCCCTGCGCCGTGAAGTACACCTGCCCGGCCGATGGCGCGGCGTCGACGCGCCAGACCTCGGACCCGTCGGCGAACCGCTCCGCCAGGGTGAAGCCGGCGGGCATCCGCCGTGGCAGGCGCATCTGGAGTGCGTCGTAGGCCCACCGGTTCAGCACGACGTACCGCACGCCCGCGCCGGCGAGGATCGCGGGGGTCTCCCGCGGCCGTGGGTCGAGGATCGTGCGGGTGAACTCGCCGCCGGGGTCCCCGGGGCCGTGCACCGCGTTCACGATCGGGTGGTGGTGGACCGTCCAGCCGAACATGTAGTACCGCCAGACGTTGGTGTTCCCGACCTCGGGGTACTCCATCACGGCGCCGCCGGGGTGGTCGGCGAGCCAGCGCCACGTGGCCTGCTCCTCCGCGGGCCGCTCGCCCAGCAGGGTCGGCTGCGTGGTCGGCAGGGGGAGCCCCATCCCGAGCTCGGCGCCGGAGAGGACGATGGCGCCCGCGACGAGGGCGTTGCGGCCGACGACCGACATCCGGGCGCCCAGCAGGTGCAGGCCGAGGGCGCCGAGGGCGCACAGGCCGACCATGGCGGCGATCACGAAGCGGCCGGGGGCGCGGATGAAGTCGAACACCTCGTAGAGGCCGCGTGACGGGAAGGTCACCTGGGAGCCCCACAGGTCGTAGGGACTGCGGAGGCTGACGGCGACGAGCGCGAGCACCATCGGCGCGCCGATCGCGAGGAGGGCCGCCTGGCGCGGCGGCAGCGACCGCCGCAACGCGACGCCGGTCGCGACGCCGGCGACGGCGAGGATCGCCGTCACCCAGCCGACGAACGCGAGGCGCTCGCCGCCGACCGACCCGATCGCGTACCACTCGCCGCCGACGATGCCCGTGAGGAACGCGCTGGTGTTGGGGGGCAGCCAGAAGTCCGAGAGCTCGGCCCCGAGCAGCGCGAGGTCGGACGGCGACCGCGCCAGGGAGCCCGTCGCCCCGCCGCTGTTGATCGCCGCGACGATGGCGAGGGGGGCGGCGACGAAGGCGACGATCGCGGCGCCGATGCCCGCGAGACGGCGGACCGCGGGCATCCAGCCGTCGCGCGTGCCGTGCAGGACGAACGCGACCGCCAGGCCGACGGCGGCCATCACGATCGCCATCGCCCCGATGTAGGGGAACGTCAGCCAGCAGAGGGCGACGGCGACGACGACGGCCGCGCCGGTGAGCGGGCGGGGGCGCACCGCCCACGCGACGAGGGCCATCAGCACCAGCGGGAGCGCCTGGTACTGGACCAGCGTCAGGAACGCCGTCGCGGCGAACAGGTGGTACGGGAAGGCGACGAAGACGAGACCCGCCCAGGCGGCGGGGCCGCGGCCGAGGCCCGCCCAGCGCACCAGCAGGTACATCGCGGCACCCGACAGGGCGAGGCCCGCGAGCGTGACGACGTTGTAGGCCACGATCGGGCCCGCGACCTTCGTGATCAGGACCGCGGGCAGCAGGGTCCCGAGCAGCGTCAGGTTCGCCGCGGCGGACGCCGGGCGCCCGTACGGCACCGCGACGTCCTCCTGCACGTAGTCGCGGATGACGGGGATGCCGTGCTCCGCGGCGTACCGGAAGTCGAACAGGTAGCCGAGCTGGTCGTTGCCGGGGAAGGGCGCCGTGATCAGCGTCCCGAAGTCGCGGGCGAGCGGCCAGGTGATGACGACGGCGAGCAGCCCGAAGGCGATGAGGACGACGGCGCCCTCGATCGCGACGGCGGCCACGCGCGCGCGGTCCGCGGACGTGACGACGGCGCGGGGCGACCGCGCCCTCCACCGGGAGCGGGTGGGCACGGAGGCAGGACGGCTCACCGGGGCCACTGTATCCGACGTCCCCGGCGCCCGATCGCGGCGGCCGCCGGGCCCCGGGATCGCGCTCCACTAGCCTTCCGACCCATGGTGACCCCGTGAGGATGCGCCCCCGCGGAGGCCACGCCGTCGGCTCCGGGCTGCAGGTCGCGGTCGGCCTCGGGCTGTGGAACCTCGGCAACTACGCGTTCTTCCTGATCGCCGGCCGCGTCCTCGGGCCGGCCGACTACGGCCTGGTCGCGGCGATCCTCTCCGGCGTGCTCGTGATCCAGACGCCGTTCACGAGCCTGCAGACCGCGCTCGCCCGCGTCGTCAGCTCCACGCCCCCCGCCCGCGGGGCGGCCCTGTACCGGGCGGCGCTGCGGACGGCGTTGCGCTGGACCCCGGCGGGCGCGGCGGTCGCGGCCCTCGCGGTGATCGCTGCGGGGGCCGTGCGCGACGACGTCCCGGTCGGGCCGCTGCTCGCGGCGATCGTCGTCCTGCTGCCCGTCGCCGTCTTCCCGCTGGTGCTCGGGCAGCTCCAGGGGGAGCGCCGGTTCGGGCGCTACGCCCTGACGATGGCCGCGTTCGGCCTGCCCCGGCCGGTGATGCTGCTGGCGCTCGTCGGCGGCGGTCTCGGCATCTACGCGGCGCTGCTCGGCACCGCGGCGACGACGATCCTGGCCGCCGTCGTCGGGGTGCTCTTCACCGCCGACCGCCTGCGGGCGACGGCCGCGGGGCCGCCCGACCCGGCGCTCGTCCGCGCGATGGGCGCCTCGCTGCTGCCGCTGCTCGTCGGCGTCACGGCGGTGGCCGTGATGTCGAACCTCGACGTGATCGCCGCCAAGCTCGCCCTCGACCCGGTCGACGCCGGCCTGTTCGCGTCGGCGGCCGTCCTCGCGAAGACGGTCTTCCTGGTGCCGCAGGCGATCACGATCGTGCTGCTCCCGCGCGTCGCCCACCGCCACGCGACCGGCCTCCCCACCGAGGCCCTCCTCGCGGTCTCCCTCGGCGCGACCCTGGTCCTCGGCGGGCTCTGCACCCTCGCGGCCCTCGTCCTGGCCGACCCGATCATGACCATCACCTTCGGCGAGGAGTTCGCCGACGGCGCGTCGATCCTGCCCGAGCTGACGGGGGCGATGACCCTGATCGGCGCGGCGCTGACCCTGCTCTACCACCAGGTCGCGCTCGGCAGCTACCGCGTCGCCTGGCTCCTGGCGGGCGCGGCGGGGGCGCTCGCGGTCGGCCTCGCGCTGGTGCACGACACCGCCGGGCACATCATCGCGGTCGACGCCGTCGTGGCGACGGCCGCGCTGCTCGCCCACGACCCCGTCTGCGGGCGCTCGGGCGACACGATCGTCGGCGGCACGCGCGCGCTGCTGCGCACCCGGGCCGCCTGAGCTCAGTCCCGGCCGTCCTCCGGCGCCACCGCCGCGGCCTCCCGCGCCGCCGCCTCGTCGACGCGCCGGTGGTAGTCGCCCCGCGACAGCCAGCGCTCGAGGAAGCAGTAGAGGACGATGAACGCGTACCGCGAGCCCATCTCCTGGATCTGGAACTTCGACGTGCCGTGCGCCCGGTTCGTCCACGAGTTGGGCACGACCGCGAAGCTGTAGCCGCGCACCACGGCCTTCAGGGGGATCTCGACCGTGAGGTTGAAGTGGTGCGACAGGAGGGGGGAGACGCCCTCGATGACCTCGCGCCGGTAGAGCTTGAACGCGTTCGTCATGTCGTCGTACCGCAGCCCGAACAGCACCCGGATGCCGGTGTTCGCGACGCGGTTCAGCAGCAGCTTCAGGCGGGGGTAGTCGTGCACCTCGCCGCCCGGCGCGAACCGCGACCCGAAGACGCAGTCCGTGCCGCGGACCTCCATGGTGCGGATGAACATGACGAGGTCCTCGGGCGAGTCCGAGGCGTCGGCCATGTAGATCGCGACGGCGTCACCGCGGAACGCCTCGAGGCCCCGCCGGACCGCCATCCCGAACCCGCCGGAGGCGTGGTTCTGCACCATCCGGACCTCGGCGATGCGCTCCGCGAGGCCGGTCACCACGGCGGCGGTGCGGTCGCTGGAGTGGTCGTCGACGACCACGATCTCGTGGTCGATGCCAGCCGCGGCGAGGGTGTCGTGGAGGGCGGTGACCGTCGGCGTGATGCCGTCGGCCTCGTTGTGCGCGGGGATGACGACGGAGACGAGCATCAGGCGGTCGCGAAGCGCTCGGAGGCGGCGTCGATGATCTCGTCGAGCATCTCCCGCAGCCCGTAGGAGTACTCCCACTCCGGGTGGTCCTGCTGGAAGCGGCGGACGTCGCTGATCCACCAGATGTGGTCGCCCGACCGGTTCTCGTCGCTGAGGGTGTAGTCGATGGAGCGGCCCGTCATCTCCTCGATGAGGGTGATCGCCTCCAGCACCGAGCAGTTCGAGTGGCGGGATCCGCCGATGTTGTAGACGGCGCCCGGCCGCGGGTTGCGGTGGTAGGCCCAGAGGGCGGTGACCAGGTCGTGCGAGTGGATGTTGTCGCGGACCTGCTTTCCCTTGTAGCCGAAGATCGTGTACGGCGTGCCGGTCACCGCGCACCGCACGAGGTAGGCGAGGAACCCGTGGAGCTGGGCGCCGGAGTGCTGGGGTCCGGTGAGGCACCCGCCGCGGAAGGCGGCGGTGTTCATCCCGAAGTAGCGGCCGTACTCCTGGGTCATGACGTCGGCGGCGACCTTGCTCGCCCCGAAGAGGCTGTGCTTCGACTGGTCGATGCGGAGCGTCTCGTCGAACCCGTGCTCGGCGTACGGGTGGGAGGGGTCGAGCTCCCACCGCGTCTCGGTCTCCACCAGCGGCAGGTCGTTCGGGGCGTCCCCGTAGACCTTGTTGGTCGAGAGGAGCGTGAAGGTCGCCTCCGGGCAGTGCTGCCGGGTGGCCTCCAGCATGTTCACGGTGCCCGTCGCGTTGACGTGGAAGTCGGTGAGCGGCTCACGGGCGGCCCAGTCGTGGCTCGGCTGGGCGGCGCAGTGCACCACCAGCTCGATCGCCGTCCCGTAGCGCGCGAACAGATCGGCGATGGCGACGGGGTCGCGGACGTCGATGTCGGCCGTCGTGAAGCGCGGGAGCGCCTCGGTGAGGCGGTCGCGGTTCCACCGCGTCGAGGCCTCGGCGCCGAAGAAGTAGGCGCGCATGTCGTTGTCGACGCCGACGACGTCCATCCCCTGCTCGTGGAGGAAGCCGACGGCCTCGCTCCCGATCAGCCCCGCGGATCCGGTCACGATCGCTACCGACATGTGTCTCCTCTGCTCGCGTGCGTCAGGTGAAGACCGGCCGCAGCGAGTCCTCGTTCTCGCGTACCCAGTCGACGATCTCCGCCATCATGTCGCGCGGCGTCCACGACGGGCTCCAGCCGAGCTCCCGGGTCGCGCGGGAATGATCCGAGATGTAGACCGGGATGTCGACCGGCGAGGTCCGCGCCTCGTGGGACATCGTCACCTCCGCCCCGGACACGTCGCGGCAGATGTCGGTCAGCTCCCGCAGCGACACCGACCCGGTGCGCCCGCCGCCGGCGTTGAACACCCGCCCGCTGATGCGGTCGATGTCCGCCAGCTCGCGCCGCATGAGGTCGAAGAGGTCGTCGGGGTGGAGCAGGTCCCGCACCTGGCGGCCCTGCCCGTCGAAGCCGATGTAGCGGAGCGGCAGCCCGTAGACGTGGTTCGCCGCCCACATCGCGAACACGCCCTGCTCCGACTTGCCGAACTGCCCGGCGCCGGTGATGACGCCGCAGCGGGTGATGACCGCGGGCAGACCGTACGAGTCGGCGTACTCCTGCACGATCAGCTCCGACGCCAGCTTGCTGGACCCGTAGAACGACCGCGCCGTGTCGGTCGGGAAGTCCTCGGAGATCCCGAGGGGCCCGGCGCCCGGCACCGCCTGGTCGGCGGCGAGCTCGTAGCGGCTGTCGGTCTCGACGAGCGCGAGGTCGCGCAACGGGTGCATCGAGTAGACGCGGCTCGTCGAGAGGAAGAGGAACGCCCCGGCGCGGCCGCGCGACCAGTCGAGCAGGTTGATCGTGCCGAGCAGGTTCGTCTCGAGCACGTAGGCGGGCGAGCCGTCCAGGCCGGCGAGCACCGACGCCTCGGCGGAGGCGTCGACGACCACGTCGACGGGTCCCTCCACCTGGTCGAGGTCGGACCGCACCCGCACGTCGCCGTGCACGAAGCGCACGCCGCCGCCGGCGAGCCGCCCCAGGTTGGTCTCCGACCCGCGGCGTCGCAGGTTGTCGAAGGCCACGACCTCGGCGCCCGGGTTCTCGCGGGCGAACGCGAGCGCGATGCGGGATCCGACGAAGCCGGCCCCACCGGTCACGAGGACCCTCACTGCCGTCCGTCCTCGGAGGGCCCATCGGGGGCCTTTGGGCGTGGGATCGGCATCGTGGGAGCGGTCCGCGTCCGCATGCGGACCGCGTGACTATACCGTTCGGCCCGTGACGGCCCTCGCGACGAGCATCCGCGCCCGCCTCGCCCCGCCGGGCGGGTCGCGCGAGCCGGACGCCTGGACGCGGTGGTGGCCGCTCCTCGCCGCCGTGGTGATCGCGTTCGTCACGTGGCCCGTCGGGTCCCTCACGCCGGCGAACGGCCTCGACCCGTCGTGGCGCATCGCGCTGCACATGGCGGTCGCCCGGGGCGTGGACTTCGGCGACATCGCGTTCACCTACGGCCCGCTCGGCTTCCTGGAGGCCCCCGTCAACGCGGAGGCGCACACGCTGGTGCCGGCGCTCGCGTGGATCGGCCTGCTGCAGGTGGGCCTCGCCTACCTCGTGATCGTCTGCGCCCGGCGCACGCTCACCTGGCCCGTGGCCGTGCTGCTCGCGTTCGCCTGCTGCCGCCTGCTCGACGAGGGGCGCGAGGTGCTCCCGCTCGTCGCCTTCCTCTGGGCGGCGTACGTCGTGCAGTGGGGGGTGCCGGCCCGCCTCGGGCGGGTGCTGCTGCCGGTCAGCGGGGTCGTCTGCGGCGCGGGGATCCTGATCAAGATCAACGAGGGCGTCGTCGCCCTCGCGCTCTGCGCGGTCGCCGCGTGGTGGCTCGGTCCGGGCCGCTGGCGGGCGCTGGGGATCCTCGCCGGTTCGGCCGCCGCCGCGGTCGTGGTGCTGTGGACGGCGTTCGGCAACGGCGTCACCGGGTTGCCGGGGTGGGTCGTCGCGAGCGTCCGGATCGCCGCCGGGTACTCGGCGGGCCTCCCGTACGAGGCCCCCGGGCGCGGCTGGGAGTACGCCCTGTTCGTCGCCCTTGTGGCGGCGATCGCCTGGTTCGCCTGGCTCTCGGGGGAGGGCCTCGGGCGGGGGCGGCGGATCGCCGTCGGGCTGCTCGGCGCGATCCTGGTGTTCTCGCTCTTCAAGCACGGCTTCGTGCGGCACGACCTCGGCCACTCCGCCTCGACGTTCACGGCGCTCATCGCCGGCGCCGCCGCCATCCGGTGGACGCGGCCCTCCGGGCGCCTGGCGGGGGCGGCGGTGTGCGCGGCGACGGTGGTCGCCTCGCTCGCCGTGCTCGGCGCGACCGGCGTCCCGTCGGCGCTGCGGCTGCTCGACCCCCGCCCCAACATCGAGACGGCCTGGGACCACGCGGCGCTCGCCGCGAAACCCGGCGTGCGGGCCCGCCACCGGGAGGACGCCGCCGCCGACCTCCGTGCCCTCCACGCCATCCCGCAACCGGTGATCGACGCCCTGCGCGGCCACCCGGTCCACGTCGACCCGTACGAGACCTCGATCATCTGGGCGTACGACCTCGACTGGCGGCCCGCGCCCGTCTTCCAGGACTACTCGATCTACACGAACGCCCTCGACCGCGGCAACGCGGACATGCTCGCGTCCGCGGACGCACCGGACCGGATCCTGCGGCACGGCGGCCCCCGCATCGACGGCCACTCACCGGAGGGCGAGGGCCCCGAGCAGCTGCGGTCGATGATCTGCGGCTACGTCCAGGACGTCGCGGTGCCCGGCTGGCAGGTGCTGCGACGCGTGCCGTGGCGGTGCGGCCCGGAGCGTCCGCTCGCGTCGGTCGAGGCGGTCGCGGGCGCGACGGTCGCGATCCCGCCCGCCCCCGGCCCCGACGAGATGGTCATGGCGCGGCTCGACATCCCCGTGTCGCTGCGGCAGCGGCTGCGCACCGCCCTCTACAAGCCGCACGACCTGCCGGAGGTGCTCCTCAACGAGGGGTACGCGTACCGGGTGCCGACCGACGTCGCCCGCGGCCCCCTGCTGATGCGGGCCCCGGCGAGCGTCGGCTGGCAGGACTACGCACCGGGCTTCTCCTTCGACCGGCTGCGCGTCTCCTACACGGCGTCGCCGTTGCGGATCGACTTCGTCGCGATGCGCGTCTCGCCCGCGGCGGGCTGATCGGGGACCTCCCCGTCGCGCCACGTGTCGGCCACGATGAAGTTGGGGCGCGCGCGGACCTCGTCGTAGACCTTGCCGACGTACTCGCCGACGATCCCGAGCGTCACGAGCTGGACGCCGCTCATCAGCAGGACGACGGTCATGAGGGACACCCAGCCGGGGGGCGACTGGTCGGCGAGCAGCCCGCCGATCACGACCCAGAGGGCGCCGATGATCGAGATGAACGCGGCGACGAACCCGAGCAGCGTGACGAGGCGCAGCGGCAGCTTCGAGAACGACACGATCGCGTTGATCGCCCCGGACGTGCGGCGCGTGAACGAGTACTTCGTCTCGCCCGCGAACCGCGGGTTGCGCTCGACCTCGACGGCCACCTGGGTGAACCCCGAGAAGGCGCGGAGGCCCGGGAAGTAGCGGTTGATCTCGCGCATCCCGTTGACGGCGTCCGTCGCGCGGCGGCTCATGAGGCAGAAGGGGCCGGCGTCGCGCGGCAGGTCGATGCTCATCATCCGGCGGGCGGCGCGGTAGAAGCCGGAGAACAGGAGCCGCTGGACGGGCCCCTCCTTGCGGTCGCGCCGGACCGCGTAGGCGACGTCGGCGCCGTTCTCCCACTCGCGGATCAGGCGCGGCAGCGCGTCGGGGGAGTCCTGCAGGTCGGCGTCCATGACGATGACCGCGTCGCCGCGGGCGGCGCGGATGCCCGCCTCGATGGCGGCCTCGTGACCGAAGTTGCGCGAGAGGCGCATGCCGACGACCCGGCGGTCGCGCGCGACGAGCTCGCGGATGAGCCGCGTCGAGTCGTCCCACGACCCGTCGTCGACCAGCAGCAGCTCCAGGTCGTGCGGGACGTCGGCGAAGACCTGGTCGACCTGCGCGTGCAGCGCGGCGAGGGTCTCCTGCTCGTTGTAGACCGGGACGACGACCGAGATCAGGGACGGCACGCGGGCCTTTCTGGTCTGCTCGAGAACGGCGTCAGCCTAGATGACGCCATCCGGGGTCGTCGCGGCCCCGGTCCGGCGCGGCGGGGCCCCCGCCGCGTCGTAGGGTGACCGGGATGGCCGTGGACCCCGCCGACGTGACGGCCCCGCCGCGGCCCCCGCGCCCGGCCCGCGCCGTCCTCGGCCGGCCCGCGGTGCTCCTCGCCGGCGTCGTCGCGCTCGGCGTGCTGCTGCGCCTCCACCGCTTCGACGCACCGATCCTCGACGCCCACGCCTTCCGGCAGACCCAGACGGCGAGCACGGTCTGGTTGTGGAACCGCGACGGCTTCGACGCGCTCGACTACCGGGTGCCGATGTACGGCGGAGGCCACTGGGTGCTGGAGCTGCCCGTGTACCAGGCGATGGTGTGGGTGCTGCAGGTCCCGGCGGGCGGCATCGAGCACGCGGCCCGCGTCGTGTCGATCGGCTCCTACGTCGCCGTCGCCGTCCTCATGTACCTCATCGCCGCGCGCTGGTTCGGCTCCGGCTCCGCCGCCCTGCTCGGCGTGGGGGTGTTCACGCTCCTGCCCGTCACCGTCTTCTTCTTCCGCGCGGTCCTGATCGACACGCTGCTGATCGCGACCACCCTCCTCGCCGTCCTCGCCGCGACGCACCTGGGCGAGCGGTTCACCTGGACCTGGTTCGCGGTCTTCGCCGCCGCCCTCGCCGTGTCCGTGCTCGGCAAGGCGACGCTGGTGCTCGCGATCGGCCTCGCGATGGTCGTCCCCCTCGTCCGCCTGCTGAGCGACGGCGGGGTGGGGCGGCTGCCGAAGGCGGCCGTCGTGGGGACGTGCGCGCTGACGGGGCTGCTCTTCGCCGCCTGGGCCCGGCACGGCGACGAGCTCAACACCGCCACGGGGACGCTCTCGATCTCGGAGGCGCGCTCCTGGTACTTCGGGTCGACGTTCACCGACCCCGACCTGTACCGGGTCGTCGGCGGGCGGATCGCGGACAACCTCGGCGTCGCGGGCCTCGTGGCGCTGGCGATCGGGCTCGTCGCGATCCCGCGGCTGCGCACCGCCCACCGCCCCGAGATCATCCTGACGCTCGCCGGTGCGGTGCTGTCGTGCGGGATCTTCGCGAACCTCAACCGGATCCACGACTACTACCAGCTCGCCTACTACGTGCCGCTGTCGATGGTCGCGGGCCTCGGCCTGGCCGTCGCCCTGCGCGCCGCGACGTCACGGGTGGGTGCGGTGCCGGCCCGCGCGGCCGTCGCCGCGGTCCTCGTGGTGATCGGCGTGGTGTCGGCCGTCTCCCTGCGCGACGGGTACTTCGCGCCGGACGCGGTGGCCTACTCGGTGGAGGCGCAGGGCCGCGA
Source organism: Miltoncostaea oceani (assembly GCF_018141545.1). Taxonomy (GTDB): domain Bacteria; phylum Actinomycetota; class Thermoleophilia; order Miltoncostaeales; family Miltoncostaeaceae; genus Miltoncostaea; species Miltoncostaea oceani. The sequence goes on from NZ_CP064356.1 coordinate 82,021, forward strand.
ACTGCGCGCCGAGACCCCCGACGCGCCGCTCCTGCTGATCCACCGGTTCGCCGACCCGAACGACCCGGTGCTCTGGTACCAGGCGCGCCGGATCGGCTGGCGGGTCCCCGCCGAGGACGCGGCGGGGGCGGCGCGCATCGCGGCCGCCCACCCGGAGATCGCGGCGGTCGTGTGGATCACCGACCCCGACCCCGAGCCCCCGCACGTGGCGGCGCTGGCACGGGCCGCCGGGTTGCGCCGCGCCCACGTGAGCGCCGGCATGACCGTCTACCGCTGAGGGCCGGTCAGCGTCCCGCGGCGGCGCGCAGGCGCGACGCAGCGAGGGCCACCTCGCCGACGGCCCACACACCCGCCGCGAGGGCCCGGCCGCGGAGGCCGGGGCGGTGCTTGCGGATGAAGGGCGCCATGGTGCGGAAGTAGGCGGAGTCGGCCTCGGCGGGGCGGCGGCCGTCGGCGTTCGACCCGGCGCCGACGTGGACGACGGTCGCCCCCGGCCAGTAGCGCACCCGCCAGCCGTGGGCGATGAAGCGCAGGCAGAGGTCGATGTCCTCGGCGTACATGAAGAACTGCTCGTCGAAGCCGCCGACCTCGTCGAGGGCGTGGGCCGGCATCAGCATGAAGGCCCCGGTGACGCTCTCGACGTCGCCCTCCCGGTCCTCGGGCACCCAGCCGGCGGTGTAGTGCGTGGAGCGGGGTCCGCGGAGGTGCCGGTCGAGGCCGGTGAAGTAGCAGAACGACGACCAGGGGGTGGGGAAACCGCGCTTGCAGCGCCGGTCGAGGTTGCCGTCGCGGTCGACGAGGCGCGGCGTCAGCACGCCGACGTCGGGGTGCGACCACAGCTCGTCGAGGCAGGCGCGGAGGGCGCCGGGCGGGATGACGGTGTCGGGGTTCAGCGCGAGCACGGCGCGGCCGGCGGCGCGGGCGAAGCCCATGTTGTTGGCGCGGCCGAACCCGACGTTCCGCGGGAGGTCCTCGACGTGCACCCAGGGGTGGGCGTCGGCGGCGGTGAGGGTGTCGTCGCCGGAGGCGTTGTCGTAGAGCAGCACCTCGAGGTCGACGTCCTCCCGCTGGGCGGCGAGGCTGTCGAGGCACTCGGCCAGGAGGTCGCGGCAGCGGTACGACACGATCACGATCGAGAGCTCGGGCACCGCGGCAATGTAGCGGGGAAGGGCTAGTAGCCTTCGGCCCGATGCGGGCCACACCCACCTCCCTCGAGGGCATGCTGGTCGTCGACCCGGTCGTCCACCGGGACGCCCGCGGCTTCTTCCACGAGACGTTCCGGGCCGACGAGATGGTGCGGCTCGGCATCGACGAGGCGTGGGTGCAGGACAACCACTCCCGTTCGGTGCGCGGGGTGCTGCGCGGCATGCACTTCTCCATCGGGGAGGGTCAGGCGAAGCTGGTGCGCTGCGCGCGCGGGCGCATCCTCGACGTGGCCGTGGACATCCGGCGGGGGTCGCCGACGTACGGCCGCTGGGAGTCGGTGACCCTCGACGACGAGGATCTGCGGCTCGTCTACCTGCCGGTCGGGTTCGCCCACGGCTTCGTGGTGCTGAGCGAGGTCGCGGACGTCGTCTACCGCTGCTCGTCGTACTACGACCCGGCGGTGGAGCGCGGTTTCGCGTGGGACGACCCGGACGTCGCGATCGCGTGGCCCGACATGCCGGTGGAGGTGTCCGCCCGCGACGCGGCGGCGCCCACCCTCGCCGAGATCGCCGGGGACCTCCCCTTCGGGGTCTAGTATCGCTCCCGGTCCAGCGACGAGCGCAGGAGGGAGCCCCGTCACGGAGGTGGTCGCAGCGGACGAGGGCGCCACGCGCGGCCCGCGGAGCATCGTCCCGCTCCTCGCCGTCGGCGTCCTGGTGAGCGTGGCCGCGATCCTCCTGGCGATCCGCGGCATCGACCTCGGCGACGTCGCCTCGGCGATCGGCGACGCCTCCCCGGCGTACCTGGCGGCGGGTGCGCTCCTGATGCTCGCGTCGTACCCGATCCTGGCGGTGCGGTGGCGGAGCATCGCCCGCGACCTCGACCCCCCGGGCACCCCGCAGATGCTGGAGCTCGTCCTGATCGGGGCGGCCGTCAACAACGCGTTGCCGGCCCGTCTCGGCGAGGTGGCGCGCTCGGTCGGCCTCGGCCGCTCGGCGCACCGCCCGGTGCTGCAGTCGTTCGGCACGGTGGTCGTCGACCGGGTCGCCGACGTCGTCTTCTTCGCCCTCGCGTTCGGACTGACCGTCGCGGCCTCCCCCACCGACGACTGGGTGCGGTGGGTGGGCATCGGCGGCGCGATCATCACGATCGCGGCGCTGGCGACGCTCGGCGTCGTGGCGCTGCTGATGAGCCGCCGTCCCGACGACGCGCCGGCGGGCCGGTGGATGCGCCACCTGCTGACCCTCGGCGAGGGCCTGCGCTGCGTCCACACCTGGTCGGGCGCGTTCCGCGCCCTCGTCCTCACGTTCGCCGCGTGGGGCGCCTGGATGGCGGGCCTCTGGTCCATCGCGGAGTCCCTCGGCATCGGCCTCTCCGCCACGGAGGTGCTGTTCACGACGGGCCTCCTGGGTCTGGGGTCGGCGGTCCCGTCGGCGCCGGGCTTCATCGGCACCTACCACTGGATCGCGGCGTCCTCGCTCGGCCTGTTCGGCGTCGCGGGCGCGGATGCGCTCGCGTTCGCGGTCCTCCTGCACGCCGCCTGGTTCATCCCCACCACCGTCACCGGCTCGATCCTGATGGTGCGCTGGGGGTTGAGCTACACCGCGCTGCGGCGTGTCTCCCTCTCGACTCGGGCGGTCAATGCATGAACTTCCAGCGTCTCTACGAGTACCGGTTCCGCGGCATCGACCAGTCGGTGCGGACGGCCGTGTGGGACGAGATCGCCCCGTTCGTCCACGGCCTGATGGGGTCACCGCAGACGGTGCTCGACCCGGCGGCGGGCCGCTGCGAGTTCATCAACGCGGTACCGGCCGCGGAGCGCTGGGCCGTCGACCAGGCCGACTACGCCGAGCGGGACGCGGATCCCGGTGTCCGGACGATGGTGGCGGACATCATGGAGGCCGACCTGCCGGCCGACCACTTCGACGGCGTGTGGGTGTCGAACACCCTGGAGCACCTGCTCTCCCAGGAGCAGACCGCCGCGTTCCTGGAGCGGATGCGCGTCGCGATGACCCCGGGTGGGCGCATCGCGATCATGGGCCCGAACTTCCGGTACTGCGCGAAGGAGTACTTCGACTGCGCGGACCACACCCTGGTCTACACGCACACCTCGATCGCCGAGCACCTCTACGCGGCGGGGTTCGAGCCGGAGCGCATCGTCCCGCGGTTCCTGCCGTACTCGTTCCGCGGGCGCCTGCCGGCGAGCCCCGCGACGACGCGCCTCTACCTGCGCTCGCCCCTGGCGTGGCGCCTGCTCGGCAAGCAGTTCCTGGTCATCGGCCGGCGGACCGTCTGACGGTCTCGCAGAGCCGCAGGTAGGAGTCGGCGCAGGCGTCCCACGAGTAGCGCTCCGCGGCGCGGGCCGCGGCGCGGGCGCCGAGCTCCTCCCGCCGGGCGGGGTCGTCGATGAGGGCGCCGAGCGCCCGGGCGAGGGCGGGTGCGCCCCCGTCCAGCGGGAAGCTCGCCGCGGCGTCGCCGACGACCTCGAGGTTGGGGCCGTGGTCGCTGACGACGAGGGCGGCGCCGGCGGCCATCCCCTCGACGATGACGGGGTGGGTGCCGCCGACCTCGGTGGGGGCGCACATGACGCCGCTGCGGTGCACGAGCTCGCGGTACCCGTCGCCGAAGACGTAGCCGGCCATCCGCACGCCCGGCCCCGCGGAGGCCCGGAGACCGGCGATGTAGTCGTCGGCGTAGGGGGCGTCGCCGACGATGACGAGCGGCCAGTCGGTGCCGAGCGTGCGGTGCGCCTCGATCAGGAGGTGGGCGTTGTTCTCGGGGACGAGCCGCCCGACGAACAGCACGTACCGGCCGGGCTCGACGTCGAGGCGCGCGCACCACCCGGTGTCGCCGGGGTCGGGCATGTCGGCGCCGTAGGCGATCCACGGGATGCGCCGGCCGTGGCGGCGTTCGTAGGCGTCGGCGACGGCGGCGGAGTCGGTCACGGCGATGGTGGCGGCGCTCGGGGCGATCCGCTCGGCGGTGCGCAGGTACGCCTTCGCCGCCCCGGACCACTTGGCGCGCTCCGAGTCGAGTCCGTCGATCTGGAGGATGGAGGGGATCCCGGCGAGGCGGGCGAGGGGCACGACGGGGGCGTTGCCGGCGATGAAGTAGATCGCGACGTCGGGGCGCGCCCGGGTGGCCATGTGGGCGGTGCTGACGAGGGTGTGGGCGAGGGTGTCGAGGTGCTTGCTGCGGATGGTGGGGAGGTGCACGAGGCGGGCCCCGACGTGGGTCTCCTGCCGTGCGGTCATGTGCGGCCGGCAGTAGACGGTGACCTCGTGGCCGCGGGCGGTGAACCGCTCGGCGAGGTGCTCGACGGCGGTCTCGAAGCCGCTGTAGGCGGCGGGGATGCCGCGGGTGCCGACGAGGGCGATCCTCACGTCAGCACCGACGCGACGACGTCCCAGGCGGCGGCGCCCATCGTCTGCGGCGTGAACGCGGCGGCCCGCGCGGGGCCGGCGGTGCGCAGCCGGGCGGCGACGGTGGGGTCGAGGGCGAGTCGCAGGCCGTCGGCGATGCCGCGGGCGGTGGGCTCCACGAGGATCGCGGCGCCGGCGGTGACCTCGGGCAGCGCCCCCCGGTCGCTCGCGACGACGGGGCAGCCGCTCGCCATCGCCTCGAGTGCGGGCAGGCCGAAGCCCTCGTAGAGGGAGGGGTAGGCGGTGACGGCGGCGGCGCGGTAGAGGTCGGCGAGGGTGGCGTCGTCGACGTGGCCGAGCCACGTGCCGCCGGCGTCGCGGGCGATCCTCTCCCCGCCGGGCCCGGGTTTGCCGACGAGGGCGAGGTCGGGGCCGGTGGGGCCGAGGGAGCGGACGGCGTCGCCGAGGGCGCCGAGGTTCTTCCGGGGGCCGATGTCGCCGACGGCGAGGCAGTAGCCGGCGATGCCGAAGCGGTCCCGTACGCGGGCGACGGCCCCGTCGCGGTCGGCGTCGGTGAAGACGGGGGCGGGGTGGGGGCTGACGACGCGGACCTTCCCGGCCGGGAGCTTGAGGGCCTGGGCGATGTCGTCGGCGGCGGTCTGCGACAGGGCGAGCACGGCGGCGGCCTTGCGGGCGGATCGCGGCACGAGGCCGCGCAGCACGGCGCGGGCCCGGGCCCCGAGCCACTGGGGGTCGGTCATGAAGGTGGCGTCGTGCACGGCGAGGAGGATCGGGCAGGGGTTCCAGCCGGGCGAGACGTAGGTGAACACGGCGGCGTCGGCGCCGAGGTCGGCGAGGGCGCGTGGGGCGGCGCGGGCGAGGCGGGGGACGTCGGCGGACGGGACGCCGATGGTCTGGCCGTACCGTTCGAGTGCCCGTGCGCCCTGGGGGGTGGCGACGAGGGCGGCGACGGCGTCGCCGCCGGCGGCGGTGGCGGCCATGGCGGCGAGGAGCGTGGCGGCGTACCGGCCGTTGCCGGCGTCGCCGGCGGCGCTCTGGCCGACCATGTGGCAGTCGACGGCGACGAGGCTCATGCCGCGGCGTCCCGGTAGGCGCGGGTCAGCTCGACGGCGGTGCGCTCCCACGAGAAGGCGGCGGCGCGTTCCCGGCCGGCGGCGGCGCGGCGCTCCCGCAGGTCGGGGTCCTCCGCGAGTTCGGTGATGGCCCGCGACCACGGGCCGGGGTCGGTGACGGGGAGGTAGGTGGCGGCGTCGCCGCCGACCTCGCGGAGGGCGGGGGTGTCGGTGGCGAGGACGGGCACTCCGGCGGCCATCGCCTCGAGCACGGGCAGGCCGAAGCCCTCCTTGCGGGAGGGGACGAGCACGGCGAGGGCCCCGGCGCGGATGGCGGCGAGGCGGGCGGCGGGCAGCAGCCCGAGCCATTCGACGCGCCGGTCGGCGCCGACGCGGGCGGCGTGGCCGCGGAGGCGGGCGGCGCGGCGGGGCGACCACGGTCCCGCCATGACGAGGCGGACGCCGGGGGCGGCCCCGGCGATCGCCTCGAGCGCGAGCCCGGCGTTCTTGTGGGGTTCGATCGCCCCGGCGACGAGGACGTAGCGGCCGTCGGCGGGTGGCCCCTCGGGGGTGACGGGGTCGGGTGCCGCCCAGGGGACGACGCGGACGCGGCCGGGGTCGACGGCGGCGAGGCGGATGGCGTCGTCGGCGGTCTCCCGTGAGGGGGTGAGCACGAGGCGGGCGCCGCGGAGGCGGCGGAGGAAGTGGCGGTAGGCGAGCGCCTCCGCCATCCGGCCGGCGCCCCCGAGGTACTCGGGCCAGTAGGCGAGAGGGATGAGGTCGTGGCAGGTCACGATCGTCCGGCCCCCGGGGATGAGGGAGGGCTGCACGGCGTGGAACGCGACGTGGCCGCCGTCCCCCCCGTCCCCGTCGCCGTCTCCGGTGCGTGTGCCGGCGAGGCGGCGGACGGCGCGTTCGCCGCGGGCGAGAGGCCAGGGGTCGGGGAGGCGGTGGAGGGGCCAGGTGGGCCAGTGGACGCGGGCGACCTCGAAACCGTCGGGTGCCTCCTGCCCGTCGCGGAGGAGGAGGCGTGGGCGGTCGTCGGCGGGGAGCCGTCGGAGGCCGTGGATCATCCCGCGCACCGCCGCTCCGATCCCCCGGGTCGAGTGGGCGCTCGCGAGTGGCGTCGCGTCGAGCAGGGCCGGTGCGGGCATCGGGCGCGAAAGCCTACTCCGCGGGCGTAGGCTCCCTGCGTCCGCGTGGCGGCTTCGAGGGGGCGCGCATGGCGTTGGCTGAGGATCTCCGTCGCCGTCTGGGCGGGGTGAGGTACGCGGGGTTGTGGATGCCGCGGTCGGAGGAGCAGGCCCGCCGGTACATCCTGAACGACCCGGATCCGGAGGCGTTCGACCGTTCGGGCCGCGAGGCGGCGGAGCGCCTGGCCCCGTTCCTGTCGCCGGAGGCGGTGGCCCTGGACCTGGGGTGCGGCATCGGCCGGGTGGCGGTGCATGTCGCCCCGTCGTGCGGGTCGCTGTGGGCGGTGGACGCGTCGCCGTTGATGTTGCGGTACGCCCGCCGCCGGATGGAGGGCGTGGGGAACGTCCGGTTCGCCCGGTGCCGGGGGACGTCGATGCCGGATGTCCCGTCGGGGTCGGTGGACCTCGTCTACTCGCTGCTGGTGTTGCAGCACCTGGAGCGGGAGGACGCGTTCCTGTTGATGCAGGACGTCCGCCGTGTGCTGCGCCCGGGTGGCGTCGCGTACCTGACGTTCCCGAACCTGTTGAGCGACACGTACCTGCAGGCGTTCCTCGGGTACGCCCGGGCGGGTCACTCGACGCGGCGGGCCCGGGCGCGGTTCTACACGCCGCAGGAGGTCGAGCGGGTCGTCCCGGCCGCCGGTCTGCCGATCACGTCGATCGAGCCGGGGACGGAGATCGTCGTCGTGGCTCAGGTGCCCTCGGCCGCCTCCTGAGCGCCGGCGCGGGCGGTCGCCTGCGCGCGGAGCGTCGCCTCGTCGGTCCCCGTCGCCGCCGCGAGCCGGGTCCACCGGTCGGCGCCCCACGTGTCGGCGGCCCGCCGCCGCCAGTCACGGGCCCGCGCCGACCCGGCGGGGGCGCCGGTCGCGCGCGCGGAGAGGCTCCGCACCCAGGCGACCTGCGCCCCGTATGCGGGCCGGTACCGTCGCACCGCCGCCCGGAGGCGCCGTTCGAGGGGTGGCGCGAGGCGGAGGCTCCGGGCGTAGGCGTCGAGCCGGTCGACGGTCACGGCCTCGGCGAGCCCCTCCTCGAGCGCGGCGCCGGACCGCGTGCCGGTCACGTCCTCCCGCGCGGCGGGCCCCGTGGCGTGGATCGTCTCGTGCAGCAACACGGCCAGTCCCGTCGTGGCGCGGTCGAGGTCGGCCCGTGAGGGCGCCGGTGCCGTCCCCCGCCGCGCCCGGGAGAGCGTCGTGAGTCCCCGGGTCGCCGCCGGTCCGAGGAGGACGTCGCCCCGCAGGGTGGCGTACCCGCGGTACCGCCCGGCGGCGGCGGTGCCGAGCAGCGCCCTCCACGCGCGGTCGGTCGGCGCGACCCTCAGACGGGCACGGAGGGGGACCCCGCGGCGGGCGTGGAAGCGCCGGACCGCGGCGTAGGCCCAGAGCACGTCGGCGGAGGGACGCCCGCCGGTCGCGGAGATGTCGGGGCGGCGCCCGACCCGCGCGTCCGCGGCCTCGGCGACGGTCGGCACCCGGATGGCGATGGGGGCGCTCTCGCCCCGGTTGCCGACCCGGTCGACCGCGCGGACGGTCACGAGGTGCACCCCGGGCCCGGGGAGGCGCACGAGCACCCTGTCGGCCGTCGGCGCCCCGGGCGTGGTCCAGTCGATGTCGGGGCGCCCCGCGGGACCGGCGGTCGGCCCGCCCGCCAGTCCGGTGCCGCCGCCGTCGCCGGCGGCGAGGGCGAGCTCGGCGATCGGATCCACCGCACCCGGCGCCCGCACCACGCGGACCTGGGTGACGACGGGGGGCGTGGCGTCGGACGTGACGGTGCCGAGGGTGGGGGCGGCGACGTTCCCCGCCCGGTCACGGGTCCGCGCCCGCACGAGGTGCCGGCCGTCGGGCAGGGACGCGAGGCTCGTGCGGGCCGTCTTGCGCCCGTCACCCGGCGCGGGTTGCTCCGCGAAGGGCACCCACACGCCCGCGGCGTCGCCGGCCGGGGAGGCGTTCACCTCCACGACCACCGGCGCGGCGGGATCCGTGCCGGACAGGGCGTCCGACTGGATCCAGTCGGCCACCACCACCCCACCCTCCGGCGTGAGGGAGATCGACGACGCCACCGGCGCCGTCCGGTCGAGCTGGAGCGTCCCCAGCGTCAACGGGGAGTTGCTCGCTCCGTCGATCACCACTCGTACTTGGAAGCGCCCCTCCAGATCCGCCACACCGAAGAGAAGGGAGTTGGTTCCAGACGTCAGGGGACCAGAGGACGTAGCTCTGGCGTTCCACGCCCCAGTGGGGAGCCCCGTCGGAGCGCTGTTGACCTCGACCACGGCGGAGGTGAACAGACCGCCTTCGAAGTTGTTCTGCACCCAGATCGAACCCGCGGAAGCATTGTTGGTCCACCCGCTCGGCGCCACGGCGCCGTCGCTCAAGGTCGGAACGGCGACCGCTCCCGGGCACAGACAGACCAGTCCGACGGCCGCCCCAAGTGCACTGCGGACGATCCTCATAGGCCGCTCACGCTACCCCGAGACCGTGACCCGGATCACGCGTGACCGGACGGGGAGCAGGGGCCACCCGACCTCGCCGGGCACCGTCACGCGCATCGGGATGGTCAGGCCGCGGACGCCGTAGGTCCAGGGGATCGCGAACGTTCCGTCCCGGCGGGTGCGCGCGTTGACGACGGGTCGCCACGTGTGGCGTATCGGGTCGAGCCATTCGAGGACGACGCCCTTGCGTGCCCCGAGCCCGAGGTCCCCGGGCGCCGGGCTCAGCCGGCCGGCGAACAGCACCGTCTGGCCGAGCCCGACGTTCGTCGCCGACGCGTCGAGCGCGATCCGCGGTCGCACCTCGACGCGCAGCCCGGTCACGGGCCGGTCGGGCAGGAGGCGCCCCAGGGCGAGCACGCCGACCGTCAGCGGTCCGCCGGCGACCGGGCGCGCCACGAGCGTGAACCGTCCGTCCCGGCGGGTGAGCGCCCTTCCCACCAACCGGCCCCGGTGGCCCCGCGCCTGGATCTCGCTCCCCACGATCGCGCGACCGGAACGGTCGGTCAGGCGACCGCGGACCGTGATCGTCCGGCCCGCCGACACCCGTCGCGTCACGACGGTCCGTCCGTCCCGGCGTTCCGTGCGTCCACCGTCGATGGACAGGGTCAGGCGCGCGGCGCGCAGGCGCGCCACCGGGTCGGATGCCGTGCTGCCGGCGCCCCCGCCACCAGCGAGCGTGACGCTCCCGGTGCGCAGTGCGGCGTTGCCCGCGCCGTCGCCGATCAGCAGCCGGACCGGCCGGTCACCCGCCGGCAGGGCGGAGACGTCGACCACCATGGTGCCCGCGCCGTCGGTGGCGGCCTCGGTGCCGAGCGTCCGCCACGTCGCCCCGTCGCGCCACTGGACCGTCGCCGTCGCGACACCGGCGTGCGCGTCCTCGGCGACCCATGTCACCGACATGGGCCGGCCGGCCGCGGCAGTGAAGGCGGCGCGGGAGATCTCGGGCCGCCGGTCGTCCACGCGGATCATCGTGCGGCGCTCCGTCGCCAGCGTCGCGCCCAGCGGCCCCCCGTTGCGGGCGGTGATCCGCACGGCGTGCCGACCGGGTTCGAGGCCCGCGAGGTCGAGGGCGACGATCCGACGCCCCGCCGGACCCGGTGATGTCGCGCGGCGCTGCCACTCCCCCGACTCGCCCCCGTCGGCCGCGGTGTTCACGTCGATCTCGACGCCGACCGGCCCGAGCGCCGTCTCCAGCTCGTCCGTCGCGCCGAGGTCGAGCTCCGCCTTCGCCACCCAACCCGCCGGCACGCCGTGCAGATCCAGGCGCGGAGCCGCGCGGTCCACGACGACGTGCGACGGGCCCGGGGTGACGGACACGTTGCCCGCGACGTCGGTGGTGCGGACACGCCAGGCGTGGACGCCGTCCGGCACGTCCGTCGCGGCGGCCTGCAGCGCGTGGGGCCCCGGCCCCGCCGCCGAGGCGACCTCGCGCCACTCGCCGGACCCCGCGCCGCCCGCGGCGGTGTTGACGTCCACCGCGGTCGCGGCCACGCCGCTGAGGTTGTCCGCCGCCCTCCACGAGAACGCCAGCACGCCGGGCTGCGCCGTCAGGGCCGCGGCCAGGGCGGACGCCGCCGGCGGGGTGCGGTCGACGTGGACCGTGCCCGCGGCGGCTCCACCCGCCGTCCCGTCGCCGTCGGCCTGGACCTCGACGCGGTGGACACCGTCGGGGACGCCGTCGAGACCGACCTCGAGGCCGTGGAGGCCGACGCCGGGGGCGCCGGCCCAGCGGACCTGCCCGGCGACCACCACCCGCTGCTGGCCGACCCCGTCCGAACCGAAGTTGTCGGACGTCGCCCAGTCGACCCGCATGGCCGCCCCCGCACGGATCCAGCCGCCCGAGAGACCCCGCAGCGCCACCTCCGGGCCCGTCAGGTCGCGGACCAGGATCCGCGGGTTGTCGATGAAGTACCCCCGGGCGTGCTGGTTGCGGGTCTCGACCTGGGTCAACGCGAGGTGGACGTTGCACTGGCCGCCGGGCAGGCCGACCACGTACGGCCGCCCGCCGCGGTCGGGGGTCGGCATCGCCGCGTCGCCCTCCTCCCACAGGACGTTGCGGTTCCCCGTGACCCGCAGGGCCAGGGAGCTGGGCGCCTGGGTGCGGAGGCCACCGAAGTGCACCGAGGCGATCTCGCTCCCCGCGACGGGGCAGCCCCAGTTCATCTCCCAGTGATTCCCGGCGTTCGCCGGTGCGAGGGCGGGCGCCTGGACCTGCCACACGGGCCCCGCGAGCACCGTCGCCGAGAACTGGGTGCTCGTCGCCCAGATCGACGACCCCGCGGGGTAGAGGTTGCCGTCCGTGGCGGCCGCGGGGGGCGCGAGGACGGCACCCGCGGCGAGGGTCGCGGCGACGGCGGCCACGATGTGCCGGCGGCGGCTCACGGGCCGAACTCCAGCGCGATGGAGGCCGGGGCCGCCGCGGGAGCCGAGGCGGGTGCCGGCGTCGGGGCGGGCGGCGGATCCGGCGGGGCCGTGACGACCGCGGGACGCACGACCGCGGGCGCGTTCGCCCGGACCGTCCGTGCCGTCACGCTCGCACGGGCGGCGGCCTCGTCCGCCGCCGCGATGCGGGCGCGCGTCCGGCGCCGGTCGGCGTCGGCGGCGGTCGCGGCGACGCGCCGGGCCCGGGCGAGCGACGACGAGGTCTGGCTCCCGTCACCCGCCGTCTCCCGCGTGATGAGCGACCCGTCGATCGTCCGCCCCTCCGCGGTCGCGGCCGCGACCGGTGGGGACGGGGGCGCGGCGGCGTCGACCACGAGTGGCAACCCCGCGGCCCCGGCCATCGCGACGGCCGCGGTCCCGGCGCCCACCTTGGCGAGCGCCGTGCCGGGGACCTCCATGGCCATCTGCACCATCGTCCCCGCGCGAACCGTGGCACCACCGGCGACCCTCTCCCACCAGGCGATCATCGGCGACGGGTCGGGGGCGCCGACCAGGGCCTGGCCGGCGAGCAGGCCGACCGGCACCAGCGCGGCGAGGGACTGGTCGGAGTCGCGGCGGTTGCGGAGGGTGGCGCGGCAGGGGCCGCAGTGGCGCACGTGGCGACTGACGACGCGCCGCTCCCGTGACGACGCCGCACCGGTCGCCACGCGCCCGATCATCTCGTCGAGCCGGGCGCACGCCTCGCCGCTCGCGAGCCGGACCTCCCACGCCAGGAGGTTCTGCCGGCCCTCCAGGACGGACCGCTCGACTTTCCGCAGCGAGAACCCCGTGATCTCGCGGATCCGCTCATAGCTCGCGCCGGCGGTCTGCAGCATCAGGCACACCCGCTGCGCGTCGGTCAGCCCGGCCAGGCCGTCCTGGATCGCGCGGTAGCGGTCGCGCCACTCGGCGAGCGCGTCGATCGGCACCGCCTCCTCGAGCCGGTCGCCGTAGGCGTCGGGCACGTCCGCCTCGGCCGCGGGCCCCTCCCGGCGACGGGCGCGCGCCACCGCGAGGGCCTCGTTGCGCAGGACGGTGTGCAGCCACGCCATGTACCGCCGCGGCTCGACGACCGGCGCACGCGTCAGCGCGATCTCCATCGCCCGCTGGTAGGCGTCCTCCGCGTCGTGCAGCGAGCGGGTGTACCGGGTCGCGAACCGGATCAGGCCGGGCGCGGACGTCATCGCCATGCAGGCGGCGTGGCGGCGCTCGTCATCGGTGGGAGGGGATGGGGTTGCGTCGCTCATTACGTCTCGACAGAGGAAAGAGAAGAATCCACAGAATCTCCATACGCCGAACGGGGGGTCGTTCACGTGGGAGAGGACGGGGGCGAGCCGGATTCACCCCCTACCGACGGGCGGGCGGGGGCAGGAAAGTCCGCAATTTGCGGACGGTCGTCGGCGGGCGGCGCGTCGGTAGGCTGGGTCGATGCCCCCCCACGTGCGCCGCGCGACGTTCCGCGTCGTCATGTCCGAGGTGGACGTGGCGCAGATCCACTTCACGGCCGTGCACCGGTGGATGGACCGCGGTCTGTCCGAGTGGCTCGCCGAGGTCGGCCATCCCTTCACCCGGCTCCTGGAGGAGGGTCCCGGCATCCCCATCGTCGAGGCCCGGTGCTCCTTCCTCGGGAGGATCATGCTGGACGACGTCATCGAGCAGAGCTCGGACGTCGGCGGCATCGGCCGAACGTCGTTCCGCAGCCGCCACGTCTTCACGCGCGACGGAGAAGTGGTCGCGCGCGGCGAGCTCGTGCACGTGTGCGTCGACCGGGAGACGCGCGCGACGGTCCCCGTCCCCGGGTGGCTGCGCGAGGTGGCGGACCCCGGCACGGAGTAGCGCGCGTTCCGGCACGGGTCCGCGTGGATCCGTCACGCGCCGTGCGCCGATCCTCCCCGTCATGCAGATGGCGAGCGAGGAGGAGCGATGGAGCCGGCCAGGTACGCGTGGATCGTCCCGGAGAGGCTGGCGGTCGCCGAGCGGCCGGGCCGCTGCGGCCGCAACCACCGCCGGGACCTGCGGGGGAGCGAGATCGCGTGGTGGCGGGAGAGGGGCGTCACCTCCGTCGTGTCGGGCATGCGCACCCGCCACGCGCTCGCCGAGTACGCCGACCTCGGCCTCACGGTGCGGTGGCACCCGTTGCGCGACCCCGAGCAGGCGCGCCGCGGACTGAACGAGCTGGCGGACGCCGTCCGGGAGCTCCTCGAGCGGGACGAGGGCGCCGTGCTCGTCCACTGCGACTGCGCGAACGAGTGGCTCGCGGCGATCGACGCGACGCTGCGGATGACCCTCGGGCTGGCGCGCGACCGCCGGTCGGCGCTCCGCGCCGCGGCCGCCGACGGGCTGCCTGTAGGCTCCCTCGCGACGTCGATCGTGGGACGACCCATGTCGGCGGCATGACCGGGGTGGTCCGCGAACCGCATCCCCACGGGGGACGGTGATCGGTGGCGCCCGGGTGCATCGTCGCCGGCGGCGCGGCGGGGAGGTCCGACGGTCGCGCACCCGACCGCCGAGAGGACCGCCCGCATGACCGCACGCCGACCGCGCCTCTGGCCGCTCCGCAGGACGCGCCGGTCGGACCACGTGGCGACCGGGCAGACGCCGGCGTCGTCGAACGGTGCGGCCCCCGAGGACCGTCCGCTGGTGCTGGTCGACGGGCGGATGGCGCGTCGCCGCAAGACGGGCATCGCCACCTACATCCACGAGCTCCAGCACGTCATGGAGAACCGGCCGGCGTCCGACCTCCGGGTCGAGTGGATCTACGGGCCCCCCGGGCTGCCCCGCATGGGGCGCCTGACCTCCTGGGGCAACCTGCTCATCGACATGCTCTGGCTCCACGTCCTGCTGCCGGCCGCCGCCGCGCGGCGCCGGGCCGCGGTGCTGCACGCACCGGTGACGTGGGGGCCCTGGTGGAGTCCGTGCCCGACCGTGGTGACGATGCACGACCTCGCCTGGGAGCGGGTGCCCGAGGCCTTCCCCGAGAACTTCCGGCGCTACGCGCGCCTCTTCGCGCGACGGTCGGTGAAGAAGGCGGCCCGCGTCATCGCCGTGTCGGAGTCGACGTCACGGGACCTGCAGGAGCTGTACCGGGTGCCACCGGAGCGGATCCGCGTGGTCCCGAACGGCGTCCACCCCGACACCCGTCCCCCCGGGCCGCGGGAGCCGTTCATCCTGAGCGTCGGCATCCGGGAGCCGCGCAAGCGCATCGCGGAGCTCGTCGAGGGCCACGCGATCTACATGGCGAACGCCCCCGCCGACCCCCCACCCTGCCGGCTGGTGGTCGTGGGCGGGGAGGGCGGCGACGAGGAGCGGATCCGGGCGGCGGCGGGTCCCGGCTGCGAGATCCGCGGCTTCGAGCGTCGCGAGGAGCTGCTGGCGCTCTACCGCCGCGCGACCCTGCTGGCCTACCCCTCGGCGTACGAGGGGTTCGGCCTGCCGGTCGTGGAGGCCATGGCCCACGGCTGCCCGGTGCTGTGCGCCCGCAACTCGTCGCTCATCGAGATCGGGGGGCGCTCCGCGATCTTCCTCGACGACGTGACACCCGAGGGCATCGCGGCGGCGCTGACGGAGGCGCTCGCCGACCGGGAGGCCCTCGCGGCACGCGGCGAGGCGGGGCGGGCCGAGGCGGCGCGGTACTCGTGGTCGGCGTCCGCGACCGCGACGCGCGACGTCTACCGGCAGGCGCTGCGCCGATGACGACCGGCCGGCGCGGGCCGGCCTGGCTCCGCCTGATCGCCCACAGCCACCGCCTCGGGGCGCGCTGGCTGGTGCGCGGCCTGCGGGGCCGGGGGTGGACCGACGTCCGGGGCGGCGTCTACCGCATGCTCGTCCCCCTCGAGCCGTGGCGCTTCCACGAGCTCGCCCGCGTCGCGCGGGAGCCGGTGTCGGGCGACTGCCTCGACGTCTCCAGTCCCAAGCTGCTGCCGAGCCTGCTCGCCCACGAGGGCGCGGGGTCGTGGGTGGCGATCGACATCCTCCCCGACGAGATCGCGCGGTGGCGGGCGCTCGACCCCGCCCTCGACCTCCGGGTCGCCGACGCCCGCGCGCTCCCCTTCGCCGACGCGTCGTTCGACACCGTGGTGTGCGTCTCGGTGATCGAGCACGTCGCCGGCGACGGTGACGCGACCGCGATGGCGGAGATCTGGCGTGTGCTGCGGCCCGGCGGCGTCCTCCACCTCACGACGAACGTGACGGCCCGCCCGACGGAGGTGCGCACCGCCCGTCCCGTCTACGGCGACGCGGACCCCCAGCCGCCCGCGACGATGCCCGGCGAGGGGGTGGTCACCGACGGACCGCCCGACGGGGCGTTCTTCGAACGCCGCTACGACGACGCCGGGCTCACGCGGCGCCTGCTCGGGTTGCCGTGGACCGAGGAGGCGCGGGAATACGTCCGCGAGCGGTTGCCGGTGCACCGCCTCTTCTTCGCGGCGCGTCCCCTCTCGTTCCTCGTCGGCAACCTCCTGGCGCTCGTCTGCCCCGTGAACTTCCGCCGCATCCGCGGGTCGGCGGACGTCCCCGGGGGGACCCACGGGGTCGTCTACCTCCGGCTGCGGCGGCCCGCCTGACGACCGCGACGGCCGCCGTCACAGGCGCGGGAGGCCCGGCGCCGCCGTCCACGACGCCCCCGTGGAGCGCAGGGCTCCCCCATCGGCAGTACGATCCGCACGTGCGATCGGCCTCACATGACGGGTTCGGCGTGAACGCAGGGGCGACGCCCCGCGGTAGCACGGCGGCCACGTCCGCATGACCACCCGGCCCACGCGGCCGGGCGACCCGGGTCCCGTCGCGCCGACGGAGGCCGGCGACGACCGCCGGCACATGCGCCGCGACTCGCGCTTCCTGCCGATGCTCGCGGGCCCCGCCGGCACCGCGGCGATCCGCCGGGTGTTCTCCGTGGCCGTGCTCGTCACCCTCGACGTCACCGCCTGCTTCGCCGGCATCTACGCCGCCCTCGCCCTCAAGCTCCTCGTGCAGGACCAGCCCGTCGACGCCGGCGCGATCTGGGCGGTCGAGCAGAAGGCCCTCCCGCTCGCCGCGACGACGCTCGTCCTCGTCTTCGCGAAGAACCGCCTCTACTCGCCCCGCGAGCAACGCGGGGGAGCCGCACGGATGCTGTCGTCGGTGACGCTCGCCACCGTCATCGTGCTCGTGGTCGTGCTCGTCGCCGGCTGGCGGTTCGACACCTACTACATCTTCTACGCGTCCTGGTTCCTGATCGGCGCCTTCGTCGTCGCGCTGCGCTCCAGCTACGACAGCGTCACCGCCCTCGCGCTCGACGCGCTCCACTTCGAGAGGCGCGCCCTCCTCGTCGGCGCCCCCGCCCTCGTCGCCACCATCGCCGAGAGCCTCGAACGCTCCGAGAGCCGCCAGGGCGTCCCCTACCGGGTCGTCGGCCGCCACCAGCTCACCGCCGGCCTCGGGCGCGAGGCGCTCGCCGGCCCCGCCGCCGACCTGCGCGAAGCCCTCGACCCCGCCGCCGTGGACGAGGTCATCCTCACCGGCTGGGCGGGCGAGGACGGCCCCGTCCTCGAGCTCCTCGACATCTGCCGCCGCCGTGGCCTGCCCGTCCGGCTCGCGCCGACGACCGCCGAGCTGCTGTCGCACTCCGTGCAGGCCGTCCCCGCCCCCGGCCTGCCCCTGTTCGACCTCCGGCCACCGGTCCTCGGCGGCGCCGAGTTCCTCGCCAAGCGCGCCTTCGACCTGGTCGCCGCCTCGGTCATCGGCATCCTCGTCTCACCGGTCCTGCTGATCGCGGCCCTCGCGATCCGCCTCGACGACCGCGGCCCCGTCATCCACCGCAGCCGCCGCGTCGGGGTCGACGAGCAGGAGTTCGACTGCCTCAAGCTCCGGACGATGCGCCTCGGGGCCGAGGGCGAACAGGACGACCTGGAGCACGCGAACGAGGCCGACGGGCCGCTCTTCAAGATCCGCGACGACCCGCGGGTCACCCGCGTCGGTCGTGTCCTGCGCCGGCTCTCGATCGACGAGCTGCCCCAGCTGTGGAACGTCCTGCGCGGGGAGATGTCCCTCGTCGGCCCGCGGCCGCTGCCGCGCCGCGACTTCGAGCGCCTCGACGACCTCCACAAGAAGCGCTACCTCGTCCTGCCCGGCGTCACCGGCCTGTGGCAGGTGAGCGGGCGCAGCGACCTCTCCTTCGACGAGCTCGTCCGGCTCGACTTCTACTACATCGAGACGTGGTCGATCTGGCTCGACCTGACGATCATGGCCCGCACCATCCCCGTGGTCCTGGGACGCCGGGGGGCCTACTGACCCCCCCGCCCCCACCCGACGACGCCGTCGCCGGCGCGGGCCCGGAACCCGACCCCGACCGCCTCCTGATCGAGCTGCGGCGCGCCGGCGGGGAACCACCCCTCGCACCCCTGCGGCTGGCCGAGCCCGCCGCGTCGGCGCGGTCCGGGCCCGCCGGGCGGGTCGTCTCCGGGGCCCGCCGCGCCGTGCTGCGCCTCATCACGCCGGCGCTCGCCGACCTCCTCGGTCAGCTCGAGCGCGACCGCCACCGCCTGCGGGCCGAGATCGCGCGCCTGGAGCGGCGGGTCGCCGACCTGGAGCGCGGCGCCGGGCACTAGTGCGCGTCGCGTTCGTCGTCCAGCGCTACGGGGAGGAGGTCGCCGGCGGCGCCGAGGGCCTCTGCCGCTCCACCGCCCACGCACTCGCCGCCCGCGGCGAGGACATCGAGGTCTACACCACCACCGCCCGCGACTACCTCACGTGGGCGCCCCACTACGCGCCCGGCACCACCCGCGACGGGGACGTCGTCGTCCACCGGTTCGACGCCGACCCGCCCGACCCGGCGCGCAACGCCGCCCTCGCCCGCGAACTCGCCCTCGGCCGCGGCGACGACGCCCTCGAACGCGCCTGGGCACGCGCCCAGGGCCCCGTCGTCCCCGGGATGCTGCGCATGCTCGCCGGCGCCCGGGCCCGCCACGAGGCGCTCGCCCTCTGGACCTACCTGTACGCGACCACCCAGCTCGCGATGCCCCTCGCCCCCGAGCGCTCCGTCCTCGTCCCCCTCGCACACGACGAGCCGATGCTGCGCTTCGGCCTCACCCGCGGCCTCGTGTCCCTCGCCGCCGGGCTCGCCTTCATGACCCCCGAGGAGCGGCGCCTCGTCGACGACCTCCACGGGGTGGGGTCACGTCCCGAGGCGGTCGTCGGGGCCGGCATCGACCCCGCACCGCCCGGCGACGCGGCCGCCGCCCGCGCCGCCCTCCGCCTGCCGGCGCGCTTCGCCCTCTACCTCGGGCGCGTCGACCCGGCGAAGGGCCTCGACGCCCTCGTGCGCGCCCACGGTCGCTACCGGGCGGCGGGCGGACCGCTCGGGCTGGTCCTCGCGGGACGGCCGGCGGGTGCGATGGCGCTGCCCGACTGGGTCGTCACCACCGGCTTCGTCGACGACGCGACGCGGGCGGGCCTGCTCGCGGCGTCCGAGATCGTCGTGCTGCCCTCCCCGCACGAGAGCCTCTCCCTCGTCGCCCTCGAGGCCTGGAGCCACGGACGCCCGACGCTGGCGACCGCCCGGTCCGACGTCCTCGCCGGGCAGACGGCCCGCTCCGGGGGAGGCCTGCTCTACGTGGACGCCCCCACCTACGCCCGCCAGCTCTCCCGCCTCGCGTCGGACCCGGACCTCCGGGCGACCCTCGGTGCCACCGGCGCCCGCTGGACCGCCGGACACACCTGGGACGCCTGCGCCCGCCGCTGGCGCGGCCTCCTCGCCCGGGTGCGCGCCCCCCTCACCCGCTAGCCCCCCGCCGGGCGGCCGAGGCCCGGGTCCAATTGGACCACGCCCCCGGGTCCAAATGGGCCAGGACCCCGCGTCCAAATGAACCAGGACCCCACGTCCAAGTGGACCACGACGGCGGGTCCGAATGGACCTCGCCCCCGCGTCCACGTGGACCTCAGCCGAGGCCGGTGTCCCGCTGCCAGGCGCGGAGGGTCGCCCAGGCGAGGACGAGCCCCCGGAAGTCCCCGGCGGGGGCGATGCGGGCGGCGACCTGGGTCGGCGTGGGCCGGACGCCGTCGAACCACGCCTCCCGCGCGACCCGGATGGTGGCGGAGTCGATCGACGGCCGGTCGTAGTGCCCCATCAGCAGGATGATGGAACCCGCGGTGGAGGGGCCGATGCCGCGGAGGGCGAGCAGGCCGGCGAAGGCGCGGTCGACGTCGCCGGCCCGGGAGTCGGCCTCGATCTCGGCGAGGCGGCCGTCGATCGCGGCGCGGGCGGCGTCGGTGATGGCGGGCGCCCGGTACCCGACCCGACCCACGTCGCGGAGGTGGTCCTCCCCGGCGCGCAGCACCGCCGCCGGGTCGGGGAAGGCGCCGTCGCGGCCGAGCCCGGCGATCCGGTTGATGCAGCCGACGGCCTGACGCCACGTCGTGTTCGTCCCGCAGATCCCCTTCAGGACGTCCTCGAACAACGACGCGCCCGCCAGCATCCGCCCGCCGCCGTACGCCGCGAGGTCACCGGCCAGGCCGGGGTCGACCGCCGCGGCGGCCTCCGCGAAGCCGTCGAGGTCGGCGTCGAGCTGCAGCATCCGCCGTACGCACGCCGACGCGAGGTCCCGCGCGGCACCGTCGAGGGGGACGGACGGCCGCACCGAAACGCCCCCGTCGCGCGGGGCGATCGCCAGGGTCACGGCGTGCCCGTCGAGGGGCTCCACCCGGTCGAGGCGGCCCTCGCCGCCGTCGTCCCAGCGGAACGGCGCGGTCTGGAACCAGCCGTGGCTCACCGCGACGGCCCGGAGGCGGAAGGGCCCCCGGGCGTCGAGCTCGAGCGGGTCGGCGGCGTCCATCGGTGGAGGCTCCCAGAACGGAGACGGCCCCGTCCACCGGTGGCGGACGGGGCCGTCGGCGCCGCGCGGCGCTACTTGATGAAGAGCATCTCCGAGTACCGCGGGAGCGGCCACAGGTCGTCGGCGACCGTGCGCTCCAGCTGGTCGGCGATCTCCCGGACCTCGTTCATGGCCGTCATGACCGTGTCCCGCATGTACACCGCCTCGTCCATGAGGTCGGTCGGGTGGTTCTCGTCCAGGTTGGCGGTCTGGAGGGTCTTGATCGCCTTCGTGAACGCCGTCACCAGATCGAGGGTCTCCTTCGCGAGCGCGGTCAGACCGACGCCCTTCAGGATCGTGATGTGGCGGGCCGCGGCCGGCAGCAGCATCGTCGCGGCGATGTCCGCGGCCGTCTCGGCCTCGATGTTCAGCTTGATCACGTACTGCTCGAGGGCGACCTCGTAGCGGGCGTGCAGCTCCCGCTCGTCCAGCACCGCGTAGTTGCTGAACACCGACTGGGAGCGCTCGCTGATCAGCTGCGGCAGGGCGTCCGGCGTCGTCCGCAGGTTGAGGAGGCCGCGCTTCGCCGCCTCGTCGTGCCACTCCTGCGAGTAGCCGTCGCCGTCGAAGACCACCTTGCCGGCGGTCTTGTAGGTCGCGGCGATGACCTCGCCGAGGGCCTCCTCGAACGACTTGCCCGGCTTCTTCTTCGTGCCGGCCATCTTCGACTCGATGTCCTCGCACAGGCTGTCGATCGCCTCCGCGACGATCGTGTTGAGGACTGTGTTCGCGAGGCTTGGCGACTGGTTCGACCCGAGCGCGCGGAACTCGAACCGGTTGCCGGTGAAGGCGAACGGGCTCGTGCGGTTGCGGTCGCCGGTGTCGCGCGGCAGGTCCGGCAGCACGTGCGCGCCGAGGTTCATCACCTCGCGGGCCACGCTCACGGCGGGCTCGCCCGCGGCGATCGCCGTGAACACGTCCTCCAGCTCGCGGCCGAGGAAGATCGAGATGATCGCCGGCGGGGCCTCGTTCGCCCCGAGCCGGTGGTCCTGGCCCGCGCTCGCGATCGACGCCCGCAGCAGCCCTTGGTGCGTGTACACCGCCGAGATGACGGCGGTCGCGAAGAACAGGAACTGCAGGTTGTCGTGCGGCGTGTCGCCCGGGTCGAGGAGGTTCGCCTCGTCCGTGCTCATCGACCAGTTGTTGTGCTTGCCCGAGCCGTTCACGCCCGCGAACGGCTTCTCGTGCAGGAGGCAGACCATGCCGTAGCGGCGGGCGACGTTCTGCATCACCTGCATGCAGAGCTGCTGGTGGTCGGTCCCGACGTTGGAGTTCTCGAAGATCGGCGCGACCTCGTACTGCGCCGGCGCGACCTCGTTGTGGCGGGTCTTGATCGGCACGCCGAGCTTCGCCAGCTCCTGCTCGATCTCGAGCATGTAGGCGAGCACCCGCTCCGGGATCGACCCGAAGTAGTGGTCGTCGAGCTGCTGGCCCTTCGCCGGCTTCGCGCCGAACAGCGTCCGGCCCGTCGCGACCAGGTCGGGGCGCTGGTAGAAGAACTGCTCGTCGATCAGGAAGTACTCCTGCTCCGGCCCGATCGTCGTGTAGACGCGCGGCGTGACGGTGTCGCCGAAGAGGCGGAGCGCCCGCAGCGCCGACTTGTTCAGCGCGCTCATCGAGCGGAGCAGCGGGATCTTCTGGTCGAGCGCCTCACCCGTCCACGACGCGAAGGCCGTCGGGATGCAGAGGTACGCGCCGTTCGGGTTCTCCAGCACGAACGCGGGGCTCGTGGGGTCCCAGGCGGTGTAGCCGCGGGCCTCGAACGTGGCGCGGATGCCGCCGCTCGGGAAGCTCGACGCGTCGGGCTCGCCGCGGACCAGCTCCTTGCCGGTGAACTGGGCGAGGGCGGTGCCGTCGCCGACCGGGCCGAAGAAGGAGTCGTGCTTCTCGGCGGTGGACCCCGTGAGCGGCTGGAACCAGTGGGTGTAGTGCGTGGCGCCCTTCTCGAGGGCCCAGTCCTTCATCGCGAGGGCGACGGCGTCCGCGAGGCCGGGGTCGAGGGGCTCGCCACGGTCGATCGTGGCCTGGAGCTGACGGAAGATCGCCTTCGGCAGACGCTGGCGCTGCTCGTCGGGACCGAAGACGTTCGCACCGTAGATCGAGGTGCCGGGGATGGTCAGGTCGCCGGTGCCGATCGAGCCGTTGGGGCTCCACTGGGCGGCGACGACGTTGCTCTCTCGAACTCTCGGCATGACGCGGAGGGCCCTCCTTTTCCTTGGCTCGGGCAGCGCCGGATGATACGACGGGCCCGGGCGCGGGCGCTTTGTGACCGAGGGCCAAACGCGCCCCCCGATCTTTCGCCGTGTGGACAAACACGCGGCCCCGCCGGACGGTCCGCTTGAAACCGCGCCCGCAGCCCCCCATTGTCCAGCCGGTGACGACGAGAATCGCGCCCGTGACGGGCGCCGACGACAGCACCACCATCGGCGACCTGCTCGGGGTCCCGGCGCTCGAGGGCGCCCGCGTCGTCCCGTCGGGGGCGGCGGTCACCGCGCGGGTCACCGCGCTGACGCTCATCGACCCCGACGTCCCGCCCGAGGCGGGCGCCCTGATCGTCTGCCCCGGCGCCCCCCCGGCGTCCGTCCCCGCCGGCGCCGTCGGCGTCGTCTGCCGCACCGCGCCGACCACGCCCCTCGGCGTCCCGGCCCTCGTCCTGCCCGCCGACGCCACCTGGAGCGCGGTGATCGCCGCCCTCGCGGCCGCCGTCGCCGGGGGACGCAGCGTCACCGAGACCGCCCGCGCCCGCGTCGCCCTGCGCCGCCCGCTGCTCGAGGGCCGCGGCTACCCCGGCCTGGTCGAGACCGCCTCGGCGATCCTCGGCATGCCCGTCGCGGTCCTCGACGAGTACCTCGACGTCCTCGGGGCGAGCGGCCTCGACGGCACGCAGGAGACGTTCCTCGACGAGGCGATCGTGCGGGCCCGCGGCCACGGCCCCGCGTCGATCATCGGCCCCTTCGTGGAGGAGGGGATGCCGGGGGTGCACCGGGAGCTGATCAACGCCCCGAGCGGCGTCATCGGCGTCCTCGTGGTGTGGTCGCCGTCGGCCCTCGGGGCGGTGGAGCTCGGCGTCGTCGGCGAGCTCGGCGTCGCGTCGATGCTGGAGCGGGCCCGCGAGGAGGTGCGCACCGAGACCGAGTCGCGGCTGCGCGGGGACCTCATCGAGGAGCTGATGGCCGGCGAGATCGTCAGCCGCGAGTCGCTCGTGCGCCGGGCCCGCCACCTCGGCGCCGACCTCTCCGGGGGCGCCGTCGCCCTCATCGGAAAGCTCCAGGACCCCCACACCGAGGGCCGGGTCATCACCGACCCCCGCCTCGTGCGGCGGTTCCTGCAGCAGGCGCGCGCGGCGATGGACCTCCACTGGCCCCGCTCGCTCGTCGACTGGAACGAGGGGCGGCTGCTCGCGCTGCTGCCCCCCACGGCGACGGGGAGCGGCGACCCGCCGCGCGACGAGATCGAGGCCCAGGCGTTCACGCTCGGCAAGCGCCTGCTCGGCGCGACCCGCGAGACGGTCCCCGGCCTCGCGCTCACCCTCGCGCTGTCCCGGTACACGCCGGAGCCCGAGCGGCTCGGTGTCGCGCTCGACGAGGCCCGCCTCGCCCTCTCGATCGGCGAGCGCCTCGGCCGCGTCGGCGAGGTCGTCACGTTCGAGGAGACCGGCACCTACAAGCTCCTCTTCCAGATCTTCGCCGACCGGCCGGAGGAGCTGATCTCCTTCTACGGCCAGACGATCGCGCCGCTCGTGCGGTACGACGAGCAGTACCAGACGGAGCTGGTGGGCACCCTCGCGACCTACCTCGGCCACGACTGCAACCTCGCGGCCACCGCCAGCACCCTCTACACCCACCGCCACACGGTGCGGTACCGCCTCGACCGCATCGCGGAGCTGTCGGGCCTCGACATCGCGAAGACCGACGACCGCGAGAAGCTGTCGCTCGGCCTGAAGGCGATGCGCCTCCTGGGCCGCCGCGTCGCCGCCACCGGCGCCGAGAAGGGCACCCGCCGCCGCGCGAGCTGAGCGCCGCGGGACGACCCGTCCCGCGTCCCGTGCGCTACCCTGGATCGTGATGGAGGGGGCGATCCACCGACCGACGCGCGGCGAGCCGATGCGCTGCCCCGCCTGCGGCACCCGGTTGGTGGAGCTGGAGCGCAGCGAGGTCCTGATCGACGCGTGCCCCGAGTGCCGCGGCGTGTGGATGGACCGCGGTGAGCTCGACCGGATCCTCGACCGCGAGCGTCGCGCCGCCTCGGGCGTCCGCGACGACGACGAGGACTTCTTCGCCGAGATGGAGGGGCGCCGCGGCGCCGACCGCCGTCCCGCCGGGCGCGCCACCGCCCCGCCGCCGCCGCGCGACCACGAGGACGAGCGCACCGACAAGAAGCGCCGCCGCCGCGGCATGCTCGAGGACCTCTTCGACTTCGACTTCTAGTGTGTCCCTGAGAGGGCGCGCGCGATCCTCCGCGCCCACGGCCCCGGCGCGCCGGACCCGACGGCCCGCCCGTCGATCGCGACGACGGCCATCGCCCCGCGCACGGCGTTGACGAGCACCACCTCCGCGGCGCCGTCGCGCCGGCGCAGGTCGAGAGCCTCCTCCCGCACGTCCAGGGACTCCATGACCACCGCCCGGGCGACGCCCGGCAGGAGACCGCGCACGGGGGCGGTCGCGAGCCCGTCGGCGTCGGCCCACACGACGCTCGCGAGGGCGGCCTCGCCGACCCGGCCGCGGTCGTCGAGCAGCAGGGCGTGGTCGGCCCCCGCCGCCTCGGCCCGGCGCTGGCTGCCCCGGTGGCGCAGGTAGGAGAGCGTCTTGTGCTCGGCGGTGGCGTCGCCCGGCAGCCACGCCCCCACGACGGTCACGGCGGTGACCGCCGACGGCGCCGCCGGGTGGGGGTCGTCGGCGACGACCTCGACGAGCAGCGTCGGCCGGGGCGTGGCCGTCAGGCGCACCCGCGCCGGCCCGGGGCCGAACGCCGCGAGGGCGGCGTCGACGGCGGCGGCGGCCTCCGCGGCCGACGGCATCGGCGACAGGCCGAGCGCCGCCGCCGAGGCCTCCAGGCGCGCGAGGTGGCGGTCGCGCAGGGGCACGCGCCCGTCGACGGCCCGCATGGTCTCGAACAGGCCCTCGCCCCAGCGGACACCCGGATCGTCGATCGACAGGTGGGCGTCGCCCGGCGCCACCAGCCCGCCGTCGAGCCACACGACCCTCATCGGCCCGCCCGTGACCGGCGCACGCGGGCGTGTGTGAGAATGCCCCCCGCAAGAGCCACGGGGCAGGGGATCGCTCCACGCCGCACGCGGCTGACGCTAGCACCGCCCGAAGGGGGCAGCATGAGACAGACCATCGCCTTCCAGGCCACGGGGTTCGACTGCTCGCCGGTCACCGTCGAGATCGACGAGAACGGCGAGGCGCCCGACCCGGAGGCGCTGCCCGTCGCGCTCCTCGCCTTCGAGAGCGGGCCGAACGTCGTGCTCACGCTCCCCCTGGCCACCGCGGACGCCGAGAACATGATGAACGCCTTCACCCAGGCGGAGCCGTTCCGCCAGGAGATGGGCGACGCGGCGAACTGGGAGCCGCAGCCGTCCGGCCTCCCCGAGGGCCTGTTCTGGGCGCTCCAGCCGAACGTCGTGGGCGTGTCGGTCACCCCGCCGCAGAACACCGCCGACGGCCTCGTGCCCCACTGGACGCTCGCCTTCGACGACGAGGACGGCAGCCAGGTGCAGATCGCGGTGAGCGACCCGATGTGCGTCCAGATCGTCCGCGCGCTCGCCGACGTCGCCCAGGGCAAGATCGGGGAGCCCGAGGAAAACTAGGGATACCCCCCGGGTATCTGTTATTTTCCGCCGCTCAGCGATCCCAGGGGCGGTGGAATGAGCACGACCGAGTGGAGGGAGCGGCTCCTCGAGAGGATGCCGCCGGAGCTGGCCGAGGAGATCGACATCTTCGAGGGCCAGATGGAGCTGCGGCGCAAGGGCAAGATCGAGGACCGCGTCTTCGCCGAGACGCGCCTGCGCCGCGGCGTCTACGGCCAGCGCTACGACAACGGGCACCGCCACGACGGGCTCGCCTCGCGTGAGCTGGTCTACCCCGCCGGGGACCTGACCAAGGGCCCCGAGACGTTGTGGGACGCCCCGGGCATGGTCCGGATCAAGGTGCCGTACGGCGGCATCACCCCGGAGCAGCTCGACGTGATCGCCGAGCTCGCCGAGGAGTACTCGGACTCGATCCTCCACATCACGACGCGGCAGGACGTCCAGCTCCACTACGTCCACATCGACGACACGCCCGACCTGATGCGGCGCCTCGCGTCGGTGGACATCACCACCCGCGAGGCCTGCGGCAACGGGGTCCGCAACCTCACCGCCTGCCCGCTCGCCGGCGTCTGCCACACGGAGGCCTTCGACACGACGGCCTACGCGGCGGCGCTGTTCCGGTTCCTGCTCGGCCACCCCGACTGCCAGGACTTCGGGCGCAAGTTCAAGCCCGCCTTCTCCGGCTGCGCCGGCGAGGCCTGCGGCCTGGTGATGATGCACGACTTCGGCGCCATCGCCCGGACGTCGATCGTCGACGGGGTCGAGCGCCGGTCGTTCGACCTCTACGTCGGCGGCGGCCTCGGCACCACGCCCCACCAGGCGAAGCTGCTCTACGAGGACCACCCCGTCGAGGAGCTCCTCCCCGCCGTCCAGTCGATCGCCCGCGTCTTCGGGCGCCTTGGCGAGAAGGCGAACCGCAACCGCGCCCGGATCAAGTTCCTCGTCGCGAAGCTCGGCATCGACGAGTTCCGCCGGCTGGTCGACGAGGAGCGCAAGGTGCTCCCCCACGACGACCGCTGGACGTCGTACCTGCCCTCGGTCGAGGACTACACCGAGTCGCCCGTGCGCGAGGCCGTCCCGGCCCCCGCCAACGGCGCCCCGCTGCCCGACGGCTACCGCGAGTGGCTCCGCACGAACGTCTACCGGCAGCGCCAGCCCGGCTACGCCGTGGCGACCGTCGCGCTGCCCCTCGGGGACCTCAGCTCGACGCAGACCCGCCAGCTCGCCGACGTCGCGCGGAAGTACGTGGGCGACGCCGTCCGGACGACGGTGGAGCAGAACATCGTGTTGCGCTGGGTCGCCGAGGGCGACCTGCCGGCCCTCTACGAGGACCTCGTCGCGATCGACCTCGCCGCCCCCGGCGCCGGGACGATCGTCGACGTCACCTCGTGCCCCGGCACCGACACCTGCAAGCTCGGCATCGCGTCCTCGCGCGGCCTCGCCGGCGAGCTGCGCACCCGCCTCGCCGCGAAGCAGTTCGAGCTCGACGAGGCCGTCCGCGGCCTGCGCATCAAGGTCAGCGGCTGCTTCAACTCGTGCGGCCAGCACCACGTCGCCGACATCGGCTTCTTCGGCAACAGCCGCAAGATCAACGGCGTCACCGTCCCCCACTTCCAGGTGGTGCTCGGCGGGCGCTGGCGCGAGAACGCCGGCTCGTACGGCCTCGCGATCGGGTCGGTGCCGTCGAAGCGCATCCCCGAGGTGGTCGACGCCATCACGACCCGGTTCGTGACGGAGCGCGAGGGCGAGGAGAGCTTCCAGGACTGGATCGCCCGCCTCGGAAAGAAGGAGCTCGGCGCGATGATCGGCGAGCTGAAGACGGTCCCGCCGGTCGACGAGGACCCGAGCTTCTACACCGACTGGGGCGACGCCCGCGTCTTCACGATGGGCGACATGGGCATCGGCGAGTGCGCAGGCGAGGTCATCTCCAGCACCGACCTCGAGCTGACGATGGCCGAGAGCATCGCCTTCGACGCGCAGGTCGCGCTCGAGGACGGCGACCTCGCCCGCGCCGACGAGCGCGCCTACGCGGCGATGGTCGCCGGCGCCCGCGCGCTGGTGCGGACGGAGCACCCGAACGTCCCGGACGACCCGGACACGATCGTCCGCGAGTTCCGGACCCGCTTCTACGACACGGAGCGCTTCTTCGACCGCTTCGCGAAGGGCCGGTTCGCCCGGCCGCTGTTCGACCGCCACGAGGCCGGCTCGCCGGCCGAGCACCAGGACGAGGCGACGCGCTCGCTGGTCGAGGAGTCGCAGCTGTTCATCGACGCCGTCCACGCCATGGAGATCCGCGAGGCCGGCGCGCAGTCGGCCCTCGTGTAGGAGGGGACGCGATGACCACCGCCACCACCACGGACCTCGTCCGCATCGGCGCCAAGCTGTACGCCGTCAACCCCGAGGTCATCGACCTGGACGACGTCATCCCGCTGTTCCACGGATGGATCCAGCAGCGGGTGCTCGACGGCGTCCCGATCGACGTCGCCGACTACGCCCATGTGCCGGACGGCCCGGGCGTGATGCTGATCGGCCACGAGGCCGACCGCTCCCTCGACCTCGCCGGGGGCCGCCCCGGTGTGCTCTACCAGCGCAAGCGCGACGGGTCCGGCGACCTCCCGGAGCGGTTCGCCGCGTCGATCGCCGCCGCCGACCGCCTGGCGGCCGACGTCGAGGCCGACCCACTGGGCCACGGCGTCCGGTTCGACCGCGACGAGATCCTGATCGTCGTCCCGGACCGGCTGCGCGTCGACAACGACGACGCCGCGCTCGAGGAGTTGCGCGAGGCCGTCACGGCGGCGCTCGCGACGACGCGTCCCGGCCGCACGGCGGAGCTCACCCGCGTCACGGACGATCCGGGCGGTCCCCTGCGCATCCGGGTGCGCCTGACCTGAGCGCCACGCGCCGGCCCGGCCCCGCGAGGGGACGGGCCGGTGTGCGCGGGATCTAGGCGGCGACCGGCTGGCGGTGCCGGCTCAGGCTGCGCACCGCGCTGACCAGCTCGTTCGGGCGCTCGATGGCCACGTTGTGGCCGGCCTCCGAGACGACCTGGAACCGCGCGTTCTGGATCCAGGCGGACAGCTCCCGCTGCACCTCGGCGGGGACGGCGCGGTCGGCGCTGCCCGCGAGGACGATGACCGGCGCGTCGACCTGGGCGAGCGCGCCGCGCCAGTCCGGCCGGGTGCCCATCGCCTCGGCCGCGAGTGCCGCGCCCTCGGCTCCACGCCGCTCGCGCAGCGCGCGGGCCGCGCGCTGCCAGCGGTCCTGCCCCTCGAGGTCCTCGCCGCGCGGGCCGACGCCCGAGACCACGAGGCCGGCGACCAGGCCCGGGTGGCCGAGGGCCAGGGCGAGGCCGGTGGCCGCGCCGAGGCCGACGCCCACCAGGATCGCGCCGCCGCCCTCGGCCGCCACGAGGCGGGCGACGTCGGAGGCGAAGTCGTCGATGCTCCACGGCCCGGCCGGCGTCGGCGAGTCGCCGTGCCCGCGCAGGTCGGGGGCGATGATCGAGTACTCGCCCTCGACCGCCCGGAGGGCCTCGATCATGCTGTCACCGTTCTGACCGAGGTCGTGGAGCGCGACCAGCGGCGGCCCGTCGCCGCGACGGTGGACGGCGAGGTGGATGGCGGGGGGTAGAGAAGGCATCCGAGGCGCTCCTGTCAACCACTGTGATAGATCTTTGCCGGTGAGAATACGCCGATTGACGATGATCGTCAAACGATGACGCCGCCCCGGGACTTCATCCTCCTGGCCGGGCGCCCTGCGCTCGACCTGTGCAATACCCGTCTGGGCACGGAAGATCTCCTCACCCGTCCCGACGACCTCGCACGCTGGTTCGTCGCGACCGGCGCGACGGATCACGCGCCCCCGATCTCACCGTCGGAGCTGGCCGCCGCGCGGGCCCTCCGGGACGGGTTGCGCGAGGCCCTCCTCGCGAGCGACGGCCCCGCCGTCGCGCGGATCGCGGAGGGCTGGCTCGGCGGCGCGCCCGGCCACCTGTGCGTCGAGGAGGACACGCTCCGGCCCCGCTTCACCCCGGGCGCGACGACCTCGTGCTGCCTGCTCGTCGCCGCGGTCCTCGACGCACTCGACCTGGTGCGGGACAGCCCCGGCCGGGTGCGGGAGTGCGCCGACGCCGCGTGTCCCGTGATGTACCTCGACACGAGCCGCAACCGCAGCCGCCGGTGGTGCTCGATGGAGGGGTGCGGCGCGCGGGCGAAGGCCTCGACCTACTACCGCCGCCACCGCTCCGCCGGCTAGACATCCCACGGCTCTAGGCGTCAAGCCACGAGGCGGGTTAGCTGCTCGCTGGCGGGCCAGGCAGTCTCCTCTCGGTAGGCCTGCCGTCGATCGAGGCAGGCGTGGAGGATCCCGACCCAGCGGTTGGCGAGCTGGCGAGTGGCCTGTGAGTGGGTCTTACCGCGCGCCCGCAGGGCGTCGTAGTAGCGCCGTGCGCCCGGGCTTGCGTTCAACGAGCTGAAGGCCCATCGCTCGCAGGCATCGGCCAGGCGCCGGTTGCGGGCCACGCGGGCCAGCACCACCCGGCTGCGACCCGATGCCTTGGTGATCGGGGCGGTGCCCGCATAGGCCTTGCGGCCTCTAGCATCGGCGTAGCGGTTCGGGTCATCCCCGAACTCGCCGAGCACCCGGGCGCCGAGCACTGAGCCGAGTCCGGCAAGACTGCGCAGGATCTCGGCGTCCGGGTGACGATCAAAATGCTCACCGAGCTCGTGCTCGAGGGCGGCGATCTGCTGATTGAGCGATACGAGCACCGCCACCCGCGCCGCGCT
Source organism: Miltoncostaea oceani (assembly GCF_018141545.1). Taxonomy (GTDB): domain Bacteria; phylum Actinomycetota; class Thermoleophilia; order Miltoncostaeales; family Miltoncostaeaceae; genus Miltoncostaea; species Miltoncostaea oceani. The sequence goes on from NZ_CP064356.1 coordinate 113,140, forward strand.
CGCCGCTGCGAAGGCCTCGGCCACCAGATCGGTCGTCTCGGGCTGCTCGATGCGCAATGCCTGCTGGATCTCGGCCGCCCGCCGCTCCAGGTTGCGCTCCCGGCCGCCGCGCCCAAGCGCCGCGGCGATCTTCGCCCGTGAAAGCCCTCGGGCAACCTGCGGCGTCGGGGCGATGGCGAGGATCGACAATGCATCGGCTGAGCCCAGGTCGGTACTGAACGCCGACAGGGCCCCCGGGAAGTAGTCGCGCAGGGCCGAGCGCAGGCCGCTCACCTGGCGCTGGCGAGTCCAGATCAGGCCCTGATGGGCGCGGGCCAGCACCCGGATGGCGCTCGCCTGTCCGAGTCGCCGGCGAGCGGTCGGTGGTTGTGGTGATCGGTGCGCACCAGATCGGCCAGCAGCTTGGAGTCAGCGCCGTCGGATTTCGCGCCTGAGGTTCGTGTGGCGATCGCGGTAGCGGCTGACCGCCAACGGATTGAGGCCGTAGACCCGGTAGCCGGCCCCGACCAGCGAATCGACCAGCAATCCGCGATCGACCTCGATGCCGAGCATCACCTGATCGGGTTCGGCGGCGTGATCGGCGATCAGGCCGTGCAGCTCGGCAAGGCCGGACACCCCGACCCCGAAGCGCCCGCGCCCGAGGATCGCCCCTTGCTCATCCATCACCGCCACGTCGTTGTGGGCCTCGGCCCAGTCGACGCCCACGAAGATCACGATGCGCCTCCTCTCGGAACAGACCCTCTGTGCTCCCGAGCCTGAGAGGCCCGCGGCGACCTAATGGATCAGTGCTCGTGTCGGCACGCCATCCCACCAGCCGTCTGACCCCTCGCCGACCGGCAGGGGCACGCTCTAGCCGTAGGGCTCGAAGGCCCAGGACACAGGAGTGCTCACCCACCGGCGGCTCGGAGGATCAGCCTCTCCTACGAGACCGACCCAGCGCCATTAGGACCCCGGCAGCCGCCGGGCGAGGAAGCCGGTGAGCGCCGCCGCGAAGGCGTCCGGCGCCTCGAGCGCCGTGAGGTGGCCGGCGCCGGGGATCACCACCAGCTCGGCGCCCGGGATGCCCGCGGCGAGGGTGCGGGCGAAGTCCGGCGGGGTCAGCCCGTCGTGCTCGCCGACGATCACCAGCGTGGGCGCCGCGACACCCGGCAGGTCGGCGACCCGGTCCGCCCGCCCCGCGAGCGCCTCGAGCGCCCGGGCCACGCCCTCCGGGTCCTGGGCGTCGGCCAGCGCGCGGGCACGGGCGAGGGCGTCCGCGTCGCCGGGGGCCACCAGCTTCGGCACGAACCCGTCGAGGAAACCCGCCGTCCCCCCGGCGCGGACCTGTGCGGCGGCCGCGTGGCGTCCGTCGCGCGCCTCGGGCGTGTCGGCCTCGGCGCGGGTGTCGGCCAGCACCAGGCCGGCGACCCGGTCCGGGTGGCGCACCGCCAGCGACAACGCGACGTACCCGCCGAGCGACAGGCCGCAGACGACGGCGCGCCCCTCCGGCGCCTCCCGCCCGATCCGCTCCGCGACCTCGTCGGCGAACCCGTCGACCGTGGCGTCCGCCCGCGGCGGGGCGCCGCCGAGGCCGGGGAACTCGGGGAGCACGACGGGGCGGTCCCCCGGCAGCGCGGCGACCAGCTCGCGCCAGAACGCGGCCTCGGTGGGGAAGGGGTGCAGCAGCACCAGCGGGACGGTGGCGGGCATGCCCCCACGCTACCTCCCCGCACGCCCGCGGGGCACGACGCCACGGGGGCGTTGACGCTACCGTGTCCGTGTGAGCACCCGCACACCCGTCGCGACCGACCCGGAGCGCCGGCGGCAGGCGAGCCTCGGCGGCCTGGTGCCGACGTCGGCCGTCGCCCGCGAGGGCGACACGCTCGTCATGGCGCTCTGCGTCGAGCTGCACGCCGAGGGCGCCGTGCTGCCCCTGCTCGTCCTCTCGGACGCCCCCGGCCTGCTCGGCTGGGACCCCGCGCAGGGACTGTCGGTCACCGACGACGCCGGCCGCGTCTACGAGGTGCGCAACCTCGCCCAGCAGGCCGGCCTCGGCGCACTGCAGACCGCCGTCTGGATCGCGCCCGTGCCGCCCCCGGACGCCCGCACCCTGACCCTGGCGATCGGCGGGCTCGTCCGCACCTCCGTCGCGCGCGGCGGCGGCGGGGTGGAGCGCCCCCTCACCGGCGCCGCGTGGACGCTCGAGATCGACCTCGTGCCCGCCCGCACCGGGGCCGACGTGCCGGCCGAGCCCGACGCCGACCCGCCGCCCGGCCGCCCCGCCCGCGTCCCGGCGCGGACCTTCGCCGGCTTCTCCGATCTGCTCCCGATCGGGCAGGCCCGCATGGCCGAGGGCGCCGCGGTGTGCCTCTGGGCGCTCGAGCGCTACACCGACCGCGCCGTGCTCACGGTGGGCACCCTCGCCGACGACCCGATGCGCGTCGCCCCGATGACCCCGGGGGCGGGTCGCGTCGAGGTCTGGGACGACCGCGGCAACCGGTACGAGGTCTCGCCGATCCACGGGGCCGCCCGCCCCGGGTGGAGCGAGACGAGCCTCGAGGTCGCCCCCGCGATCGCGCCCGGGGCGCGGGCCATCGGCGTGCGCCTCGCGGACCTGCCGGGGCACGGCGCCCCCCGCGGCGCGACCCCCCTCGCCGGGCCGTTCACCTTCGGGGTGGCCGTCCCGCCCGCCGCGTGAGGCCCGACCCGGTGGGGCCGGCGTGGGTGGTCCTGCCGACCTACGACGAGCGCGAGAACGTCGTCCCCATGCTGCGGGCGATCCTCGCGACCGCCGACGACGCCGGCCTCGACCTGCGGGTGCTGGTGGTCGACGACGGCTCGCCCGACGGCACCGCCGACCTCGCCGAGGGGGTGGCCGCCGGCGACGACCGCGTGTCCGTGCTGCGCCGCACGGCGAAGGAGGGCATCGGCCCGGCGTACCGCGCCGGCTTCCGCACCGCGCTCGACGCCGGCGCCGGCCTCGTGCTGGAGATGGACTGCGACTTCTCCCACGACCCGGCGCGCCTGCCGGACCTGATCGCCGCGACGCGCGACGCCGACCTCGTGCTCGGCTCCCGCTACGTCCCCGGCGGCGGCGTCGCCCGGTGGGGGCCGTTGCGCCGGGCGGTCAGCCGCGGCGGGTGCCTCTACGCCCAGGCCGTCCTCGGCGTCCCCGTCCGCGACCTCACCGGCGGGTTCAAGTGCTTCCGCCGGGAGGTGCTCGAGGCGGTCCCGCTCGACGAGGTCACCGCCGCCGGGTACGGCTTCCAGATCGAGATGACCTACCGCGCCATCCGCCTCGGGTTCACGGTCGTCGAGGTGCCCATCACCTTCACCGAGCGCGAGCGGGGCGACTCGAAGATGAGCCGCTCCATCGTGTGGGAGGCCGCCGCGCTCGTGCCGCGGCTGCGGCGGCGCCTCGGCCGCACGCCCCCCGCCCCCGCGCGGCCCGCCGTCGCCCCCGACGCCGAGCCGGAGGGCGCGGCCGCCGAGGGCTGAATCAGCCGGCCCGCAGCGCGGCCTCCGGGTCCCGCGGGTCGAGGCGGTGCACCTCACGCCACGCCGCCGCCGCCGTCCGGTCGCGGCCGAGGAACAGGGCGAGCGCCCGCCACGTGCCGGGGTCGTCCGGGGCGAGCTCGGTGGCCCGGCGGTAGGCGCCGAGGGCACGCGCCCGCTCGCCGTCGTCGGTGTGCGCCCGCGCGAGCAGCAGCAGGGGTCCCGGCGCGACGGGGTTCGCCGCGCGGGCCTGGTCGGCGAGCCGCACCGCCTCCGCGGTCCGGCCGGACGCCAGGGCGTCCTCGCCCGCCAGCACGCGCCCGGTCGACCACCACGGCAGGGCGGCCGAGGCGATCGCGATCAGCACCGCGGCGGCGAGGCCGGCCGCCGCGAGGGGACCGGGGCGCGCCCCGGGCACCCGCCCCGTGACCCCGCTCGTCAGCACCACGCCCGCGGCCGCGAGGGCCGGGATCGTCAGGGCCGGGACCGCCCACGACCAGTCCACCGCGGCCTGCAGCAGGAACGCGGCCATCACGGCGAGCGGCAGGCCGATCTCGGGTGGGGCGCGCCCCCCCGCGGCCCGCAGGACGCCCCACGCCACGGCGGCGAGCAGCGCCGCGAACAACGCCGTCCCCACCAGCCCGGTGCCGGAGAGGAACCGCACGACGACGCCGTGCGGCTCCCGGGTCATCAGCGACGGGTCGCCGGTCGCGCGCTCCTGCAGGTGCACGAGGGCGAACCCGCCGGCGCCCTGGCCGACGACGGGCGCGTCGAGGAACCCGCGCCACGCCTCGCCCCACCACCCACGCCGCTGGTTGCCCGCCGTGCTCACCAGGCGGCCGGGGTCGTTCGCGACGGCGTCGCCCTCCTCGCCGCGGAACTCGGCGGCGCGGTCCCCCGTCCACCCCCGCGCCTCCGGCACCACCGACACCACCACCCCCGTGACGAGGACGACGACGGCGAGCGCCGCCAGCCCGATCCTCCGGGCCCGGGCCGGCTCCAGGCCGACGCGCCCCGCGGCCCGCACCAGCAGCGGGGCGAGCACGGCGGCCAGGACGAGGCCGGCGGCGATCCTCCACCCCAGGCCGAGGCCGGCGTCGGCGCGCTGGCCGACGGGCAGCCCGTCGGTCGTCAGGGCCGGGTCGGTGAGGCCGTGGACGGCCGGCAGCACCGCGCCGGCGGCGCCGGCCGCGAGGGCGGCGACGGCCCGGCCGGTCGCGGGGACGAAGGCCATCGTGACCGTCAGGGCCATCACGAGCGCCAGCACCCCGCCGCGGGAGTACGTCAGCAGCACGGTGACGATCACCAGGGTCGTGCCCGCCGCGCCGACGGAGAGGCCCCCCCGCCACGCGGGTCGCGCGCCCGCCGGCCACAGGGCGCCCGGCGCGGCGACCACCGCGATCAGCGCGAGGGCGTTCCAGTATCCGACGGGGGAGGAGAGGCGGGCGAGGTCGCTGTCCGCGCCGAGCAGCTCCGGGAGGATCCGGGTCAACAGGGCCGCGCCGACCGGCACGAGGGCCGCCGCCGACAACCCGAGCCCGAGCAGGAGGGGCGCGCGCGGCAGCAGGGCCCCGAGCCCGGCGCCGACGACCAGCGCGCACAACACGATCGCCTGCCGGTTCGCGTCGATCCACGCGAGGGTGGGCGACGCCGCCCAGAGCATCGAGAGGGCCGCCCACGCCGCCATCCCGGCGCAGGCGCCGAGCGCGAGGCGCACCGGGCCGGTGCGGAGCGCCACGCGGTCCCAGGCGAGGACGACCACGACGGCGGCGAGCGGCGCCCCCAGCGCCAGGGTGAGGAACGCGGCCGTCGGCCCGGAGCCGCCCAGCCCGTCGCCCGGGTCGATGCCGCCGCCGCCGAGCCCGACCAGCGCCCAGCCGGCCAGCGCGACGCCGCCGGCGACCCACGCCGCGCGGGGCGCCGGGGAGCCCACCGCCGCTTGTCGCGTTTCCGGGCCGCCGCTACGATCCGCCACGCCCCGGGGCCCGTCGCCCCCCGTCCCCCTCACTGGGTGGCCCACCTGCTCCAACGCCCCGCTCGGGTGATCGTCATGCTCGCCCTGGTGCTCCTCGGCCCGGCGGCCGTCGCGGTCGCGGGTGGACGTGAACTCCTGGCCGACGCACAGGATGGACGCGTCGACGCGTGCTACTCGCGTGCCGAGTTCCGTGACGGCCTGCGACTCGCCCGCGCCGACCAGCGACTCTACGGATTCGCGCTCGACGCCATCAGGGAGGCGCAGAACTCCAACGTCACCGTGGACGGACGTCCCTGCGGCAGCCGCCGCACGGCCCCCGCCCGCGCCGTGGCCGTCGACGCGGGCGCCGCGCGCGGCCTGTGGGGCGCCGTCGCGGCCGTCGTCGTCGCCGGCGCCGCCGCCGCCGGCCTCGTGGCCCACCGCGCCCGGCGGGGCCGCGGCTGATGCGCCGGTTCGTCAAGGACTTCCTGCTGCCGCTCGCCGTCGCCGTGGCGCTCGCGTTCGTGATCCAGGCGGCGGTCGCGAAGCCCTACGAGATCCCGACGGCGTCGATGACGCCGACGATCCAGGGCAACGACCGGATCATCGCCAACCGGCTGATCTACCGCTTCCGCGACATCGACCGCGGCGACATCGTCGTGTTCGACCCGCCCCCGGCCGCGACGCGGACGTGCGGCGACGCGGGCGGCGGGGACATCCCGTTCGTGAAGCGCGTCATCGGCATCGCGGGCGACCGCGTCGAGGTGCGCCGCGAGACGGTCGTCGCCGGCGACGGCCCCGTCGACGCGCGCGTGCTGGTGATCGACCCGGGCGACCCGAACGGCGCCGGCGAGCGGACGGTGCAGACCATCCGCCTCCGCCCCGGCGACACCCGGTCGGTGACCTACGTCAACGGGCGCCCCTACGTCGTGCCCGAGGCGATCACCCCGGTCGACCTGTCCGGCGACGACCTCGGCGCCTACGGGCTGCGCGGCCAGATCGACGGCTCGCCCGCCTACGACTTCGGGCCCGCCACCGTCCCCCCCGACCACATCCTCGTCCTCGGGGACAACCGCCCGGGCTCCTGCGACTCCCACCAGTGGCGCGACCGCGGTGAGAGCGCGCCGTTCGTGCCCGAGTCGAGCGTCATCGGTCAGGCCGAGGTCACCTACTGGCCTCTCAGCAACCTGACCTTCCTGGACTAGAGGGCGGCGCACCCCCGGCCCCGCGGGAGGGGCCGGGCTTCACCGGCACGTGTCGTCCGAGCCGTGCGCTTTTGTCGACGGACTCCCCGGTACGCGCGGGAATCGGACCTGCCCCGGGGGCTTGCATCTTCCCGCACGTGTGGAAGGATGCCCGCCCACCACGCTGAATATGGGGTGGGTGGCACACCCCCGACACCAGGGATAGCGTCTTCTCGTGATCTGCCCGTTCTGCGACAACCCCGAGCACCGCGTGGTCGAGTCGCGGGTGGCCGACACGAAGGACGCGATCCGGCGACGGCGCGAGTGCCTGGCCTGCGGGCAGCGCTTCACGACCTACGAGCGGTTCGAGGAGATGCCGCTGATGGTCGTGAAGAGCTCCGGCGAGCGTCAGGCGTTCGACCGCTCCAAGCTGCTGGAGGGCCTGCAGCGCGCATGCCACAAGCGGCAGGTGTCGACGGCGTCCCTCGACCTCGCGGTCCGCGACATCGAGGCGGAGTTGCGCAACCGGCTGCGCCAGGAGGTCAGCAGCCCCCAGATCGGCGAGCTCGCCCTGCGCCGGCTCAAGGAGATCGACGCGGTGGCGTACGTCCGCTTCGCCTCCGTCTACCGCCAGTTCGCGGACGTCGAGGAGTTCGGCGACGAGCTCTCGCGCCTCGAGCGCGAACCGCCGTTGCCGCGCGGACAGTTCCCCCTCGACGACCAGCTCTTCGAGACATTCGATGCGGGCTCCACCCCGCCCGGCCGCGCTACCCTCAGGGCTCTGCCCGGCGGGCGCGACGGGGTCCCCCCGCGCACGACCGCCCAGGAGGCAAGCGATGGCGACTGACGCGCCCACCATGACCGACCGCGCGCTGGGGATCTCCCGACGCTTCACACGGCCCGGGGTCCACCCCTACGACGAGGTCGCCTGGGGGCCGCGCGACGCCAGGATCGTCGAGCCCGCCCGCGACGGGAAGCCCGAGCGCGTCGTGTTCGACCAGTCCGGGTGCGAGTTCCCGCTCGACTGGTCCGACACCGCCGTCCGCATCGTCGCGTCGAAGTACTTCCGCTACGGCATGGACGACCCGCGCCGCGAGCGCAGCCTGCGCGAGGTCATCGACCGCGTCGTCGACACCATCCGCCACCACGGCACCAAGGGCGGCTACTTCGTCGACGAGGACGAGGCCGAGACGTTCTCCCAGGAGCTGCGCCACATCCTCGTGACGCAGAAGGCGGCGTTCAACTCGCCCGTGTGGTTCAACTGCGGCGTGTCCGCGGCGACCCGCGAGCACGACGACGACCGCATCCTCGACGTCGACGACCCGCCGGTGGGCGAGGGCGAGCCCCAGGTCAACCAGGCCTCCGCCTGCTTCATCCTCTCCGTCAACGACACGATGCCGTCGATCCAGCGGTGGATCGCGTCGGAGTCGGAGATCTTCCGCGGCGGCTCGGGCGCCGGCGTCAACCTGTCCCGGCTCCGCGGCGACGGCGAGGCGCTGTCCAACGGCGGCCAGGCCTCCGGCCCCGTCAGCTTCATGCGCTGGGCCGACTCGGGCGCCGGCTCCATCAAGTCCGGCGGCGGCACCCGCCGCGCCGCGAAGATGGTGATCCTCGACGGGGACCACCCCGACATCCTCGAGTTCGTGCGCTGCAAGGCCCACGAGGAGGCCAAGGCCTACGCCCTCGGCGACATGGGCTACGACCTCGGGCTCAACGGCGACGCGTGGCGCTCCATCCAGTTCCAGAACGCCAACAACTCGGTGCGCCTGACGGACGACTTCTTCCGTCGCGTCGCGGCCGGCGAGAACTGGCAGACCCGCAACGTCGCCGACGGCGAGGTGCGCGACGAGATGCCCGCCGCCGAGCTGCTGCGCGAGATCTCCGCCGCCGCCTGGACGTGCGGCGACCCGGGCCTGCAGTACGAGGACGCCATCCAGCGCTGGCACACGTCGCCGAACGCCGGGCGCATCTCCGGGTCGAACCCGTGCTCCGAGTACATGCACATCGACGACTCGGCCTGCAACCTGGCCTCCATCAACCTGATGGAGTTCCTCGACGAGGACGGCACGTTCCGCGTCGACGACTTCCGCCACGCCGTGCGCGTGGTGCTGACGGCGCAGGAGATCATCGTCACCCCCGCCAGCTACCCGACGAAGCGGATCGGCGACAACGCGCGCGCCTACCGCCAGCTCGGCCAGGGCTACACCAACCTCGGCTCGCTGCTGATGTGCCAGGGCCTCGCGTACGACTCCGACGAGGGCCGCGCATGGGCCGGCGCCGTCACCGCCCTCCTGCAGGGCGAGGCCTACGCGCAGTCGGCGCGGATCGCCGCGCGCGTCGGCGCCTACGACGGGTACGCCGCCGACCAGGAGGCCCAGGACCGCGTGGTGCGCATGCACCGCGACGCCGCCCTCGAGCTGCCCGTCCGCGCCCGCGGCGGCAACTACGCGGAGCTGCGGGCCGCCGCGGCGCACTCGCTGGACGACGCCGTCGCCCTCGGGCAGTCCGAGAACCGCATCGGCGCGCCCGGGTACCGCAACGCCCAGGTCAGCGTCATCGCCCCGACGGGGACGATCAGCTTCATGATGGACGCCCAGACCACCGGCATCGAGCCGGCGATCGGCCTCATCAGCTACAAGACCCTCGTCGGCGGCGGCTACATGAAGCTCGTCAACACCGACGTCGAGCGGGCCCTGCGCGCCCTCGGCTACGACCCCGGCCAGCGCGCCGAGATCCTCGCCCACGTCGACGCGACCGGGTCCATCGAGGGCGCCCCCGGCCTCTCCGAGAACCACCTGACGGTGTTCGACTGCGCCTTCGGCGTGGCCGGCGGCCGCACGATCGGCCCGGAGGGCCACGTCCGCATGATGGCGGCCGTGCAGCCGTTCGTCTCCGGCGCCATCAGCAAGACCGTGAACCTTCCGAACGACGCCACCGTCGAGGACGTCAGCGCCATCTACACGCTCGGCTGGGAGCTCGGCCTGAAGGCGATCGCGATCTACCGCGACGGCTCCAAGCGCACCCAGCCGCTCTCGACCAGCGACGGCTCGAAGGCCACCACCGCGGTCGCGGGCATCGAGATCGCCGCGACCCCCGTCCGCCGGCGCCTGCCGGACGACCGCGCGGCGCTGACCCACAAGTTCAGCGTCGGCGGCCAGGAGGGCTACATCACCGTCGGCCTCTACGAGGACGGCACCCCCGGCGAGGTCTTCGTCAAGATGAGCAAGCAGGGCTCGACGGTCTCGGGCCTGATGGACTCGGTGGCGATCGCCTGGTCGATGGCGCTGCAGCACGGCGTCCCCGTCGAGAGCCTCATCGCGAAGTACATCGACCACCGCTTCGAGCCCTCGGGCTTCACCGGCAACCCGCGCATCCCGATGGCCCGCTCCGTCGTGGACTACCTGGCCCGCTGGATGGCCTCGAAGTTCCTGTCGGAGGAGGACCAGCGCACCGCGGGCGTCCTGCCGGGCGCCGACGCGGCACCCGTCGTGGCCGCCCCGGCCACCGAGGCCGAGGAGGCCCCGGAGGACCAGCTCTCGTTCGCGGCGGTGGCGGAGCCGGTCAACGGCAACGGGCACGCCCACGCCGCCGACGCGGGCGGGCCGTCCAAGCCGCGGCTGCTGCTCGACTCGACGGGCCAGGTCTGCACGTCGTGCGGCAGCTCGGACATGGTCCGGGCGGGGACCTGCCTCACCTGCCGCACCTGCGGCGCGACGTCCGGCTGCGGGTGATCCGGAACCCCTCCTAGGCGGTCGCCCCGGTGCGCGTCGTCATCGTCGGCGCCGGGGCGGCGGGGCTCGCCCTGGCGCGCAGCCTCCGCCGCCGCGGCGTCGCGCCCGAGGTCATCGACCGGGGCCCGCCGGGGGCGTGGGCGCCGCGGCCCTTCATGCCGCCGTACCAGGGGTTCGACGCCCTGGAGGACGCCGGCGTCCTCGCGGCGGTCCGCGCCGTCTCGTGGGACATCGCGCCCCGCGGCGACGGTATCCCCGTCGCGCTCGCGGCGCCGTTCACGGGGGTGATGGAGATCCTGGCGGAGGGCGTCCCGGTGCGTCACGGCACCGAGGTCACCGCCCTCCTGCGCGACGGCGACCGCGTCACCGGCGTCCGCGTCCAGGGGCCCGACGGCCCGGGCGACCTGCCGGCCGACCTCGTGGTCGCCTGCGACGGCGTCCGCTCGCCGCTGCGCGGCATGGCGGGGATCGAGGCCCGCCTCGAGCTCGCCGAGGGCGCCCACCTGTCCTTCATGACCGACGTGGTCATCGACCGCTCCTTCGCCCTGCACTACCAGTCCGACGGCCGGCAGGTGGGGCTGCTCGGGTGGCCGACCGGCTCCGCCGGCTGGTGGGACATCGAACGCGTCGGCGCCGACGCCGTCCGTGCACCGGGGATCGAGGCGTTCCGGCGGGCGTTCGCCCGCCTCCACCCCGCCGCCGAGCCCGCCCTCGCGGCGCTGCACTCCGTGGACCAGCTCGCCTACCGGGAGATCACCGAGGTCCACACCGACCGGTGGTGGGTGCCGGGCCTCGTCGTGATCGGCGACGCGGCGCACGCCGTGGGGCCGGAGGCCGGCCTCGGGGCGGGCCTCGGCCTCGGTGACGCCCACGCGCTCGCGATCGCCGTCGCCCAGCACCCCGACGACGCCGACGCGGCGTGCGCGACCTACGAGGCCTGGCGCCGCCCCGCCGTCGCCCCGTACGTCACCCTCGGCGCCGCGGGCGCGCGGATCGTCCGGGGCGGCGCGAAGCCACCCGAGGAGATCTGGCCGCCGCCCGCCTGACGGCGGGGGACCGGGGGCTCAGACCTGGCCGGGGTGGAAGCCGAGCCGCGCCAGCGGCTCGACCAGCTCCCACTCCTCGTAGGAGAGGTGGGAGAGCAGCGCGTCCGTGAGGACGTCGATCGCCGCCTGGATGCGGTCGAAGTCTCCGGGGTGCGTCATGTGGTGCACCAGGGCGGCGTCGACCTCGTGGATCGCGTCGTGGATGACGAGGTGCTCGTCGGCGAGCCGGTCGATGACGGGGGCGAGCCCCGGTTCGGCGGTGACGAGGTGGGGGAAGATCGCGTCGTCCTCCAGCCCGTGGTGCGTCGCGACGACCGCGCAGTACCGCGCGCAGAACGCGCCGAGCGTCCAGTCGTTCTGGCGCAGGGCCATCGCGTTGAGCGACGCCCGCGCGTCGCCGGCGCTCACCGCCCCCGCGCGCACCTGGGCGAGGATGTCGCGCAGCTCGGTGAGCTCGCGGCGCAGCATGTCGTGCACGTCGATCAGGTGGCGGCCCACCAGGCGCCCGCGCCGCGTGTACGTGACCTCCGGCCCCGACGGCGGGCGGTGGGGGCGGGACGCCTCGTCGAGCACCGCCGCCGCGGCCACGCGGACGCCGTCGTCCGCCGTCGGCGTCACGCCGAGGCGCTCGTACTCCGACGCGCCCGCCGCGTCGGTCGGCGTCCCGTCCCCCTCCGCCGTGGCCGGCGCCGCGGGCGCGGCGGCCGGGGCGGGGCGGGTCCCGCCGCCCGCGGCCACCAGCTCCCGGACCGCGGGGACGACCTCCGTCGCGAAGGAGCGGATCGCCGCCGCGTCGTCCGCCATCACGATGAACGTGCCGATCCCGTCCTCGCGGGCGAGGCGCGCCAGCTCCGCCGCCGGGACGTCGGCGCCCACGTTCAGGAGCCGGCGGATGTCGGCGGGGTCGCGCCCCTCCGCCAGGGCCGCGCGGTCGATCCGTGCGTTGCCCGCCCGGAGGTCGCCCGGCTGCAGGTAGGGGAGGCTCGGGAGCCAGCCGTCGGCGACGCGGCCGACGAGTCCCAGCATCCGGGGCTTGTACGCGCCGACCCAGACGCCGATGTCGTGCGCGGGAGCGGGTCCCCGCGCGGCGCCCGCCAGGCGGTGGACGGTGCCGTCGACCCGTGCGCCGCCGGGCGCGTCGACGTCCCACAGCGCCCGGATCACGGCGATCGCCTCCTCCAGCGCCGTCACCGCCTCGCCGGGTCCGAGGCGGGTCCCGCCCATCGCGACGATCCCGTCCCAGAACGCCCCGGCCCCGAGCCCGAGCGCCACACGGCCGCCGGAGAGGATGTCGAGGGAGGCCGCGGCGCGGGCGACGACCGCCGGGGGCCGCAGCGGCAGGTTCAGCACGTTCGGCGCGACGTGGACGCGCTCCGTCCGCGCCGCGACCACGGACAGCAGCGTCCAGGTGTCGAGGAACCGCGCCTGGTACGGGTGGTCCTGGAACGTCACGAGATCCAGTCCCTCGCGGTCCGCCGCCTGCGCGAGGGCGACGACGGCGTCGGCGTCGCCGGCCGACGGCGTGACGAACACGCCGAACCGCAGGTCGTGGCCGTAGGACGTCATGCGGCCACGCTAGCAGATCATTGCGGGCTCAAGTTCCTGCGCGGCCCGCCCGGCGGCCTCGCGCGGCGGCGTCAGTGGGTCGGGACCAGGTCCCGCTCGGGGACGATGCTCCAGCGCCCGGCGATGGTGCGGAGCTCGTCGGTCATCGGCCACGAGTCGGGCCGTTCCTCGCCGTCGTGGGAGGGGGTGCCGCCCTTCAGCGCCATGCACCCCGCGTTCTCGCCGACGGCCTCGATCTCCGCGAGCTCCTCGTCGGAGAGGACGGGCTCGGCGGGGACGGCCGCGAGGTCGGCGCGCTTGTCCTCGACGGGGCGGGCGTCGCCGCCGGGCTCCTGGATGAGGGTCGGCACGACGCAGGCCACGGTCCCCTGGGCCAGCGTCCACCGGCATGCGAGCTGCAGGGTGCTGAGGCCGTGGCGCTCGGCGATCGGGCGGAGCCGGTCGAGCTTGCCGCGGCCGAGCTCGACCCACCCCGCGGGGCGGAAGGAGCGGTGGTCGCGGGAGGGCAGCTCACCCTCGTCGGGCACGTCGCCGTGGAAGACGCCGCCGTGGTCGACGACGCGGGCGATCGCCCGGATCCGATGGGTCTCGAGCGCCGGCAGCAGCAGCCGCGACGGCCACGGCTCGAAGGGGCTGAGGATGATCATCGCCCAGTCGATGCGGTCGCCGAAGCGCTCGAAGCAGCCGATCAGGTCGAGCGTGAAGCCGTTGGCCGGTCCCGGGGCGATCCCGATCGCGCCGGTCAGGCCCTCGTCGCGCAGGGCCGCCATCGCGTCCCACACGACCTCCGACGAGTAGCCGATGCGGTCGGGGTTGTGGAGCATCAGCAGGTCGAAGCGGTCGGTCCCGCACCGCTCGAGGCTGCGCTCCGTGGCGCGGCGCAGGTAGTCGGCGTACCCGTCCGGTCCGCGCAGCGCCGGGTCGGTGAACCGCGGGTAGCCCTTCGACCCCTGCCGTTCGCCGTCGTAGAAGTCGTGCCCGACCGCGCCGACGAGGGCGTAGTCGTCGCGGGGGAGCCCCTCGAGCGCCCGCCCGACCAGCGTGTCCGCCGCGCCGGCCCCGTAGGCGTCGGCGGTGATGACCGTGTCGATCGCCGCGTCGGGCCGCAGCAGGGCGACGAGGCGGTCCTCGTCGATCGGCAGCCCGAAGTGCATGTGGATCCCCCCGCTCCAGGAGCCGAGGGCGACGTGTCCGGGGTCTCTCACACCCCGAAGTCTGCCACCTCAGCGCCCGGCGCGGCCGATCCGGGGGAGCGTCGCGGTCAACCAGCCCGCCCGGACCCGGACCCATGTCCTCAGGCGCGCCGCCTCGGCGAGGTACGCGCCGCGGAGGGCGGCGTCGGATGCCGACGGCGACAGCGGCGTCGGGCCGAGGACCGGCCACCGACGCAGGTTCCGCACCTGGGCGCTCTGGAGGGCGCGGGCGTCGCGGGTGATGGCGGTCAGGGTCCGGGCGAGGAGGCCGTCGCGCCGCAGCTGCGCCCACCGGGCGACGAGCGCCGCGCGGAACGCGCCGTCGGCGTACCAGCGGCTCGCCCACCGCCGGTCGCAGAGCGAGCACCCGCGGGCGGGCAGCAGGCCCGGCGGGTTGCCCATCGACAGGTCGAAGTCCCACGCCGGGCCCATCGCGAGGCGCCCCCCGGGCCCCGCGTGCAGGAACGTGCTCGCGTTGAGGGCGTCGAAGTTGCGGAACAGCTCGTACAGCAGCACGTAGTCGACGGCCGACGCCTCGTCCATGTGGGCCCGCCACCCGCGCGTCGGGTGGCGGAAGTCCGTCGCGTAGAGGGCCCGCTCGAACGCGCCGACCCTCCGGGTGATCGCGCGCGCCTCGGCGGTCGTCATGTCGTCGCGGTCCGGGTCGTCGAAGACGATCGGCGTGCGGGTGACCGGGGTGCGGAAGTACCGGTCGCCGGGGTCGAGCTTGCCGTTCGTCGTGTACTCGAGCAGGAAGCCGTCGTCCTCGTCGGTCGGCCCGTCCACCCGGTCGCCGTCGAGCTTCAGCTTCTCCATCAGCACGTAGACCCCGTGGTACCGGCCGTCGAGGACCACCTCGACGTACCGGGTGCGGCTCGCGTACCGACCCATCTCTCGGGCGGCGCGGTAGGCGACGACGTTGCGCATCAGCGACCCGTCGTTGTACGCGGCGTAGAGGACCCAGTCGTTCTCCTCGGGCAGGCCGAGGAGTGACACGTTCCGGTTGTCGCCCGACGCGGTGACCGTCTCGAACCCGAACTGCTTCTTCGGGAACCGCTGCGACGACTGCCCGCGCACCTCGATGCCGATGCGCCCGTCGTAGACCGCCGGCCGGTCCCGGGGCGTGTTGAGCGCCCCGCGGGTGTTGTGGATGACGCGCATCCGGGCGCCGACCTTCGGGTCGTCGACGATCGGCCCGTCGGCGTCGATCATCACGATCGGCAGCCGGGTGCGCAGGTCGGGCGCGCCGGTGGCGGCGGCGGCGAGGGCGAGCGTGCCGGCGAGCGCCAGCAGCAGGGCGAGGGGGCGGAGGGGGTTCATGCCCCGCTTTCTACGGCCCCTCGATGAGACCCCGGTGAGACGCGCGTGAGACTGCTCTCACGCGCGCCCCAGGGGACTCAGACCGGGTCGGGCTCCTCGTCGCGGCTCCACAGCGGCGCCTGGCCGAACCTGGCCGAGAGCGCGATGCCGACGCCGTAGAGGACGAACTGCGGGAGCATCAGCAGCACCATGCTGATCGGGTCGCCGCCGGGCAGCACCGCCGCGATGGCGGCGATCCCGACGAGCGCGATGCGCCAGTGCGTGCGGTACATCTTCGCCGAGGTGACGCCCATCCGGGAGAGCGCGGTCATCGCGACCGGCACCTCGAACAGCAGCCCCGATGCGAGGAGCATCGTCGTGGCGAAGCCGAAGTACTCGCCCGCCCGCAGCTGCGTGTTGAAGGTGTCGCCGCCGAAGCCGGTCAGGAAGTTCAACGCGACCGGCAGGACGACGAAGTACCCGAAGGCGACGCCGGCGACGAACAGGCCGGAGAGGCCCGAGACGACGGCGATCACCACCCGGCGCGGCTGCTCGGCCACGGCCGGGATGACGAACGCGTACGCCTGGTACAGCCAGATCGGGAGGGCGATCAGGACCGCCGCCCAGAAGGTGACCTTCAGGGTCGTGAAGAACGGCTCGGTCGGGGAGAGCGTGATGAGCTGGTCGGTGTCGCTCGGCAGCGGCCACGTCAACGCGTCGATCAGCGCGTCGTGGACGGCGTACATGCCGGCGAAGGCGACCACCAGGGCGAGCGCGCTGACGATCAGTCGCCGGCGCAGCTCGTCCAGGTGCTCGACGACGCTGAGGTGGTCATCGGGCCGCGCGCGGCGCAGCCCGATGCTCGGTGTCCGGGCCATGAGGGCCTCCTCCGGGGTCCGCGTCGCGGGCTAGACGGACGCCGTCTGGCGGTCGTCGGCACCCACGGGCTCGGGCTGTGCGGCCTCCTTGATGAGCTCCTCGGCGGTCGGGATCTCCTCGTCCTGCACCGACGCGGCGGACACGGTGTGGCCCGCGGCCGGGGTGCTGACGGGGTCCGGCTCGCCGGAGATGCCGCCCTTGAAGTCGCGGATGCCCTTGCCGAGGTTGCGGCCGAGCTCGGGGAGCTTCTTCGGGCCGAAGATCAGGAGTGCGATCGCAAGGACGATGATGATCTGGATCGGTGAGATGTCGAACACGACAGAGGTCCTCTTCCGGTCGGTGTGTTCCGTGCCCGGGGGCCGCCGGCGACGCCGGCGACCCCCGTGCGGGACGGACTAGGAGGCGATGAAGCCGCCGGCGATCTTGAGCACCTGCGCCATGTTGCGCGCGGGGTCGAACGCGTTCGGGGCGGGGTTCTTGCCCAGGATGTTGCGGATCCACGCGGCGTGGCGGGCCTCGACCGAGTGGATGGCGAGCGCGGCCTGGATGACCGGCACCTGCTTGAGCCGCGGGCCCTGGCCGGCGTACGCCGAGACGCCCAGGTCCTCGACGGCCATGGCCGTCGCGCCGAAGGCCTTCTGGCTCTGCACGGTGGCGCCGAAGTCGAACGTCGGCGAGGCGACGGCCTTGGAGCCGAGCACCTTCTTGAGGGCGGCGACGTGCGCGGCCTCGTGGGCGCCGGCGACCTTCGCGAAGCGGGCCATCTCACCCTTGAGGCCGGCGTTGGCGCGGGCCTGCTTGTAGAACTCCGTCTCGAGGTACTCGAGCGTCAGGGCGTAGTTCAGGATGTCGACGTCCTGCTTCTTGGACGGGGCACCCAGCGCCAGCGCCGGGAGGCCACCGAAGACGACGCCGCCGGCGACGAGCGCGCCGCCGCCGATGGCGGCCTTCTTGAAGAAGTCGGCGCGCGTGGCAGCACCCTCGGGGTCCACCTTGTAGGCGGCCTCCTGGATGGCACCGTCGGCGTCGAGCGCCTCGAGCGTGATGTGGTCGGTCACGGTTCCTCCGTGTGTTGGTGACGAACACCTGCTGATACGCCGGTGCCCCCGGGTCGGATCACCGGTCCGTCGATTACGGCCACGGGGCGCGGCGCCATCCCCCTCCGCCGGGCTCCCCACACCTGCCCCGTGATCCGCAACCCGGTCCCCCGCGTACAGAGGTCCCGGAACGCAAACCAGCGGAGGTGTGCGGGATGACGACGACAACCAGCCGGGCGGAGTTCCTGTCGCTCGGTGCGAAGGGCGGGCTCGCGCTCGTCGTCGGGGGCTCGGTCCTCGGCGTCGCGGTGGGGCCGGCCCTCGGACAGGCGGCCGGTGACGTGGAGATCGCGAAGCTCGCGGCCACGGCCGAGCTGCTCGCCGTGGACGTGTACTCGCGGGCGATCACGACCGGCTTCTTCACGGCGGACGTGCTCGCCTACATGGAGGCGGCGCGCCAGAACGAGCAGGACCACTACGACACCCTCGCGGGTGTGCTCGGCGCGGACGCCCCGAAGGGCCTGAAGTTCAAGTACCCGGCGGGCACGTTCGCGAGCGCGAAGAGCATCGCCGCCACCGGGGTCGCCCTGGAGACGGCCTTCGTGGGCGCCTACCTCGGCGCGGTGGAGGCCCTCGAGAGCGTCGACCTGAAGGCCGTCGCCGGCCAGGTCGCCGCCAACGAGGCGCAGCACCTGACGACCTTCAAGCGCCTCGACGCGGGCAACACGCTCGTGCCGAACCCCTCCTTCCCGGAGAGCCTCACGGCCGCGCAGGCGACCGCCGCCGTCACCCCGTTCCTCGCATGAGCGGGCCCTCGATCACCCCCGACCCCGCGGAGGTCTCCCCCATGGAGAACGCGAACCTCGACCGCGCGCGCTTCCTGCGCCGCGGCGCCAAGGGCGGCCTCGTGCTCGCCGTCGGCGGTATGGCGCTCGCCGCCGCCGCCTGTGGTGACGACGACGAGACCGGTGCCGCCTCGACGACGGGCAGCACCACCGCCGCCGGCCCGGTCGACGACGTCGCCATCGCCAAGCTCGCCGCCACGGCCGAGCTGCTCGCGATCGACTTCTACGGCATGGGCATCGACAGCGGCTTCTTCCGGGCGGACGTCCTCGCCTACATGAAGGCCGCCCGTCAGAACGAGCAGGACCACTACGACGCCCTCGCCAAGGTCCTGGGCGCCGAGGCCCCCAAGGACCTGATGTTCGTCTACCCCGACGGCACGTTCGCGTCGGCCAAGAGCATCGCCGACACGGGCACCGCGCTCGAGACCGCCTTCGTCGGCGCGTACATGGGTGCGATCTCGTCGCTGAAGGACAACGGCCTGAAGAAGGTCGCGGCCCAGATCGGCGCGAACGAGGCCCAGCACCTCACCACGCTGAAGTCCCTGGGAGCGGGCGGCAAGCTCGTCCCGAACCCCTCCCTGCCGGACGTCCTCACGGCCGAGGAGGCCACCGCCGCGGTCACGCCGTTCCTGGCCTGATCCACCCGGCGTAGACATCGCACGCACGGGGGCCCCGCCGGCATCGGGGGCCCCCGTCGTGCACCCCGCCCCTCAAGCGGCGGGTTTTGCTTGTCGATGCGCGGACGTGGAGAACGTCGCACCCCGTGCCCGGGTCGCGCTCCGGACGATCCGCTCCCTGCTGCCACAGGGGCGCCTCCTCCCCGAGGACGTCTGGAACCGTCGTCACCGCGGCATCGTCCGCCTCGCGCTCGCCCAGGCCGCCGTCCTGGCGGCGCTCGCCGCCGCCGTCACCGGGGACCCCCTCCACGCGCTCCTCGACGGCGCCGTCGTCGCCCTGCCGGCCGTGCCCGCGCTGATGACCCGGTTCGGGCGCCAGGCCCGCGCCATGGCGGCCGCCGCGAGCCTGTTCCTGGCCTCGGCGGTGCTGGTGCACCTCGCGGGCGGCCTGACGGAGATGCACTTCCACTTCTTCGTGATGGTCTGCGTCGTGTCGCTCTACCAGGACTGGGCGCCGTTCGGCATGGCCGTCGGCATCACGCTGGTGCACCACCTCGCGATGGGCATCCGTGCGCCCCGGGAGGTCTACGGCTCGGAGGCGGCCGCCCGCCACCCCGTGCTCTGGGCGGCGATGCACACCGGGTTCCTGCTCGCCGCGGCCCTCGCGAACATGGCCGCCTGGCGCCTCAGCGAGCAGCAGGGCCTGCGCGACCCGCTGACCCGCCTGCCGAACCGCACCCTCCTCGCGGAGCGCCTGCTGCGCCGCGTCGACCACGAGGGCCAGCCGACGAGCGTGCTGTTCGTCGACCTCGACGACTTCAAGACCATCAACGACTCCCGCGGCCACTGGGTGGGCGACGAGGTGCTGACGGCGGTCGCCGGGCGCCTGCGCGGCGCGGTCCGCGACGGCGACACCGTCGCCCGCCTCGGCGGCGACGAGTTCGCGGTCCTGGTGGCCGGTCCCCCGGCGGCGGGGCAGGCGGTCGCGGCGCGGGTGGTCGCCGCGCTCGACCTGCCGATCGAGCTCCACGGCGCGCCGCTCTGGGTCCGCGGCAGCGTCGGCCTCGCCCACGCCGGGGCCGACCCGGGCCGCACCGCCGACGACCTGCTGCGCGAGGCGGACCTCGCGATGTACGAGGCGAAGGCGGGCGGCAAGAACCGGGTCGCCGTGTTCTCCGCGCGGCTCGACGCGACGGTGCGCCGCCGGGCGGAGCTGTCGGCCGACCTCGCGGGCGCCATCGACGACGGCCAGCTCGAGGTCCACTACCAGCCGACGGTGCGGATGGCCGACGGCCGTCCGATCGCCGTGGAGGCGCTGCTGCGCTGGCGCCATCCCCGCCGGGGCCTCGTGCCGCCGGGCGACTTCATCCCCCTCGCGGAGGAGACCCGCCAGATCGGCCGCATCGGGGCGTGGGTGCTGGGCACCGCCCTGCGTCAGCTCGCCGAGTGGCGTGCCCACGACCCGGCGCTCGCCGACCTGACGATGGCGATCAACCTGTCGCCGGCGCAGCTCGACGACGGGCTGGTCGAGCAGGTCGCCGCCGCGCTCGCCGACGCCGGCGTCGACGCCGCCCACCTGACGCTGGAGGTCACCGAGAGCGTCTTCGCGGCCGACCTCGTGGCCGTCGCGGAGCACCTCTCCCGCCTGCGGGACATGGGGGTGCGGATCGCGATCGACGACTTCGGGACGGGCTACAGCAGCCTCTCGTACCTGCGCCACCTGCCCGTCGACGTCCTGAAGGTCGACCAGTCCTTCGTGGCGGACCTGGGCGACGCCGGCGTCGACGCGCTGGTGCGGTCCATCCTCGACCTCGCGCGGGCCCTCGACCTGGAGGTCGTCGCCGAGGGGGTCGAGACGCCCGACCAGGCGGCCCTGCTGCGGGGCCTGCGCTGCGGTGCGGCCCAGGGCTTCCTCTACGCGCGCCCCGTGCCGGCCGACGAGGCACGGGTGCTGCTCGGCTGCGCCCGCCTGCCCCGCCCGGCCGCCCCGGTCCCGGCCGCCGCCCCGGCGTCACCGGCGCCGGTCGTCCCGGCCCCCGCGCCCGGCTGACCCGTCAGTCGATGCCGGCCCGGGTGCGCACGGACACGCCGTGCAGCCGCGCCAGCGCCTCCCCCGTCCCGCCCCGGATCGCCTCCGCGACCCGATCGGGGTCGATGCCCGCCTCGATCAGGCGCTGGCTGAGCTCGCCCTCGCGGGCCTGGCGGAAGAACAGCACGGTGATCGCGCCGAAGGCGAGCAGGCAGTGGAGCACCATCATCACGGTGCCGGCGTTCGCCTGGTCCTCGAGCGGCTCGACGCCCCAGGCGAGGGCCGCCTCGGCGTGGGAGTCGTAGAAGGCGGTGCCCGAGAACCAGTAGACGTTGGCGATCCCGAGGCCGAGGAACCAGACGCCGGACATGTAGCTGCCCTTCCACCCCGTCGAGAACCACCGGGGCGCCGGGATCACCTCCACCACCGGCATCCACAGGAGCGTCCCGAGCACCACGAACGACACCTGCTGCAGGATCCACAGCGGCGGCGTCTCGAGCACGAGGTGGTGGAGGTCGGGGAGCAGCCAGACGACGGTCGAGAGCGCCCACAGCGGGAAGGCGATGAGCGGGTTCTGCAGCCGCTGCAGCACCCCGTAGGTCCGGGGCGACAGCAGGTCCCGCACGAACTCGCGCGTCACGCCGAGCAGCAGCAGCAGCGGGGCGGTGGCGCCGATCAGGGTGTGCTGCAGCATGTGGGCGGTCATGAGGCCCTGCTGGGCCACGCCGCCGAGGGGCGAGCAGACCGCGACGAGGATGAGCGCGAGCCCGCTGTAGAACGAGAACCGGCGGAGCCCCGAGATCCCGCCGACGCGGTGGACGCGGGCGGCGTAGAGGGCCCCGAGCAGCAGGACCGCGGCGACCTCGACCGGCGGGATCGCCCACAGTTCGCCGAGGTCGGTCGTGGCGGTGGCCGACGGCCCCGAGTGGCCGGTGTGGCCCGCGCCGCCCGCGAGGGCGGTCAGGGCGATCGCCAGCGCCAGCGAGCCGGCGACGGCCATCATGGTCAGCGGGCGCCTCATCACCCCGATGCTGCCACACCCCGGCCCGCGCGCGGCCGGCGTTCGTCCCCTCCCGCCGGGGTCAGGCCGCCCGGCAGCCGGGGCAGCGTCCGCGCAGGACCACGTCGTGCCCGACGACGGTGTAGTCGGAGCGGGCGGCGGTCCCCTCCAGCGCCTGCTCGAGGCCGGGGTCCTCGAAGGGGCTGACCTCGCCGCAGTCGACGCACACGAGGTGGTGGTGGTGCGCCCCGTCGGGCAGGGCGGGCTCGTACCGCGACATCCCGCCGCCGAGGTCGAGGCGCTGCACCAGGCCCATCCCGACGAGCAGGTCGAGCACCCGGTAGACGCTGGCGATCCCGACGCGGCGGCCGTCGGCGCGCATCTGGTCGAAGATCTCCTGCGCCGACCGGCAGCAGTCCTGCGCGGCGAGCGACTCGATGACCGCGCGCCGGGCGCCGCCGGAGCGGTGGCCGGCCGCCGCGACGCTCTGGAGGGCGTGCGCGGACCAGTCCGCGGCGGCCCCGGGGTCGTGATCGTGCGGGCGTATCATCGGCGGGGATGCCTCCTCCGGGGACCGAGTCGGTCTGGCGGCGCCTGCGCGCCGATGGTCTGCGCCGCACGCCGCAGCGGGAGGCGATCCTGGACGCCCTCGGCGACGCCGGCGACGGGCTGCCCCTGCCGGTGCTGCTGGAGCGCGGCCGCCGTCGCGCGCCCGGCCTCGGCGAGCGGACGGCGGAGCGCACCGTCGCGCTGCTGGTGGGCAGCGGCGCGGTCGACGCCATCGTCCTCCCCGGCGGCGAGGTGGTGTACCGCCTCTGCGGCCACGGCCACCACCACCACCTCGTCTGCCGGTCGTGCGGCTCGGTCGCGGAGCTCGACGACTGCGACGTCGGCGCGTGGGCGGCAGAGCGCGCCGAGCGTCAGGGCTTCACGGTCGACGGCCACGACCTGACGGTGCACGGCCGGTGCGCCGACTGCCGCGACGCGTCCTGAGGGGCGCCGTCCCCGCGCGGCGGGGCCGGGCGGGGCGCTAGCCCCGGCTGGGACCCTCGCGGCGCACCACCATGAGCAGGGCGGCGGCGACGACGAGCGTGACCAGCGGGACCCGGAGCGCCCAGGCGACCGTCTGGGTGCCGCCCATCCGGCGCAGGCGGCGACGGGCCGACCGGCGGACGACGTGGGCGATGATGGGGGAGCGGAGCATCCGACAAGCATGACGCCGGGGTCGGACCCCACCGCGAGGGTGAGGGCCGGTCGTCGCTCCCGGGCTTTCCGGCGTCCCCGGGTTTCGGCGGGACGGCGGCGGGGGAGCGCTGGCCGGTGCCCGGCTTCCGTCTCGCCCACCAGGTCCGCTCGAGCCTCTGGCTCGTCCCCGCCCTGTGCGTCATCGCGGGCGTCGGCCTGTCGCTCGGCACGATCGCGCTCGACCGCCTCCTCGGCCCGGGGTTCCTGCCGCAGAGCCTGACCGGTGGCCCGGACGCGGCCCTCTTCATCCTCAGCGCCGTCGCGACCTCGATGGTCACCCTCGCGGCCCTCGTCCTGACGATCACGATGGTCGTCGTCCAGCTCGCGATGGGGCAGTTCTCGCCGCGGATCGTGCGGACGATCCTCCAGGACACGACG
Source organism: Miltoncostaea oceani (assembly GCF_018141545.1). Taxonomy (GTDB): domain Bacteria; phylum Actinomycetota; class Thermoleophilia; order Miltoncostaeales; family Miltoncostaeaceae; genus Miltoncostaea; species Miltoncostaea oceani. The sequence continues at coordinate 136,617 of NZ_CP064356.1, forward strand.
AGCCAGGTGGCGATCGGCGTCTTCGTCGGCACGTTCGCCCACGCCATGCTCACGATGCGCGAGGTCACGTTCGACGGCCCCGAGGGGGGCAGCGTCCCCGGCATCGCCATCGTGATGGCCTTCGTGCTGGTGATCGCCAGCATCATCCTGCTGGTCTTCTACGTGCACCACCTCGGGCAGTCGCTGCGCGTCGCGGCGCTGATCGAGCTCGTCGGCAGCGAGATGCGGGACCTCGTCGACGCGCAGTACCCCTCCGGCGCGGAGCCCGCCCACCGGCCGGCGCCCGGCACGGTCCCCGCCGCCCGCTCCGGGGTCGTGTTCCACATCGACCACCCGCGCCTCGTCGCGGCGGCCCGCGACGCCGGGTGCACCGTCGAGCTCGTGCCGGCGCTCGGGGACTTCGCCCCCGCCGGCGCCCCCCTCCTGCGCGTGGACCCGCCCGACGCCCCGCTCGACCCGGACGCGGTCGACCACGTGCAGCTCGGACCCGAGCGGACCATGAACCAGGACCTCGCGTACGGCATGCGGATGCTGGTCGACATCGCGGAGCGCGGGCTGTCGGAGCCCTTCCTCGACCCCACCACGGCGGTGCAGGCCCTCGACCGGCTGCACGACTGCCTGCGCCAGCTCGTCCACCGGCCGTTCCCCGACGGCCGGTACCGCGACGCGGACGGCGTCGTGCGCTTCGTGATGCCGGTGATGGACTGGGACGGCTACGTGCGCCTCGCCTTCGACGAGATCCGGGAGGCCGGCCGCACGTCGCCGCAGGTGCCCCGCCGCCTGGCCGCGGCGGTCGACGACCTGCTCGCGATCGCCCCGCCGGAGCGCCGGGCGGCCCTGGAGCGCCAGCGCGCCCTCCTCGACGCGGAGGCCGTCGGGGACCCACCGGTCGCCGATCCCCAGGGCATCGGGTCGGGGCGGGACGCGCTGCGTCGCGTGTCGCTCAATGGGGATGATCGTGCCCGTCGTGACCATGCCGGTGCACCGGGTCCATGACGAGCTGGCCGCCGTCCGGCAGCTCGCCGAGGACGAGGCCGAACGTCTCCATCAGCGCGTCCCGGGTGAGCGCCTGCGCCGGGGGCCCCTCCGCCACGACCCGGCCGGCGAGCAGCAGCGCCCGGTCCGCCGCCGCCGCGTCGCGGATGTCGTGGGTGCACATCACCACCGCCGCCCCCCGGGCCCGCTCCTGGACGAGCGCCGCGAGCAGCAGCTCGCGCCCCGCCACGTCCAGGCCGGAGGTGGGCTCGTCGAGCACGATCAGGTCGGCCCGCCACGCGAGGGCCTGGGCGATGTGCACGCGCTGGCGCTGCCCGCCGGAGAGGTCCCCGAGCGGTTCGTCGGCGAGGTGGGAGGCCCCCATGCGCTCCATGCTCGTGTCCACGAGGGCCCGGTCGTCGCGGGTGATCCGTCCGCGCAGGCGCCGCTCCGCGAACCGCCCCATCATCACGACGTCGCGGGCCCGGATCGGCAGGGCGAAGCCGGACGCCTGGACCTGCCCGAGGTAGGCGACGCGCCGGGGCGCGGCCCCGGGCGGGCCGCCAAGCACGTGCAGGGAGCCGCCGACGGGCGGGAGCAGGCCGACGATCGTCTTCACGAGGGTCGACTTGCCGGAGCCGTTCGTGCCGAGCACCGCGAGCATGCCGCCGGGGGCGAGGTCGAGGGACACGTCCGCGACCACGGGCCGCCCGTCGTAGCCGACGGCCAGGTCGCGCGCGTCGAGGGCGCTCACGCCGGGACCGCCCGGGGGGCCGGCCGGCGCACCGACCGCGCGACGAGGGCGGCGAAGAACACGGCGACCTCGACGAGCACGATCGCGGCGCCCGCGGCGAGGTCGTGGTGGTACGACAGCAGCAGGCCCGTGACGACGCTCGCCGTGCCGATCAGGCCCGCCCCGAGCATCATCGCGCCGATGCGCCGTGCGAACAGCGCCGCCGTCGCGGGCGGGGCGACGAGCATCCCGAACACGAGCAGCGTGCCGACGGTCTGGAACGAGACGACCACCGTCACCGCGACCATCCCCAGCATCAGCCACTCGTAGAGCCCGGCGCGGAACCCGGCGACGCGTGTCTGCCCGGCGTCGAACGCGAGCATCAGGAACGGCCGGGCGCAGACGACGGCGACGACGCCCACGGCGACGGTCGCACCGAGCTGCACGAGGATGTCGCCCCACGTGATGCCGAGGACCTCCCCGAAGAGGATCCGCGTCAGGTCCCCCGTGAACGAGTCCGACCGCGAGACGATCACCACGCCGAGGGCGAGCATCCCCACGAACAGCAGGCCGATCGCGGTGTCCCCGGACAGCCGGGTGGTGCGCCGCACCAGGTCGACGCCGCCGATCATCACGACGGCGCCGACGAGCGCCCCCGCGATCCCCGGCAGGCCCAGCAGCAGCGCCCCCGCGATCCCCGGCAACACCCCGTGGGCGAGGGCGTCGCCGATGAAGGCCAGCCCCCGCAGCACCACGAACGTCCCGACGACCGCGCAGGCGAGCGCGACCAGGCACCCGGCCACCAGGGCCCGGAGCATGAAGTCGTTGTCGAGGAACGGGTCGAGGAGGGGGCCCACGTCGGTCCCTACGGTGCCAGGCCGGCGTCCACGGCGGCGGCCGCCTCGCGCAGGAACGTGGCGTACGACCCGTCCCCGGGGAGCGCGTGGGTGCCGATCTCGGCCACGCGCGCGCCGGTCTGGTCGCCGATCGCCTCGGCGACCCCGTCGGGGGTGCCGGCCTCGGTGAACACCGCGGGGACGTCGAGCGCCTCGACCTGGGCCCGCAGCGCCGCCAGGTTCGACGCCGACACCTGGGCCTGGGAGCTGAGGGACGGGATCAGCGCGCCGACGAGCCGGAAGTCGTACCGGTCGGCGAAGTAGCCCATCGACTCGTGGCCGGTGACGAGGAGCCGCCGCGCGGGCGGGATGTCCGCGAGCGTGTCCCGCACCTCGGCGTCGAGGGCGGTGAGGCCGGCCTCGGCGTCCGCGGCCCGGGTCGTGAGGTCGAGCCCGAGGTCGTCCTGCAGCACGGGGGCGAGGGCGGTCACGACGTCGCGCATCGCGAGGGGGTCCATCCAGATGTGGGGGTCCTCGGGTCCGTGCCCGTGCTCCTCCCCGTCCTCGGCGTGCTCCTCCCCGGCGTGCTCCTCCTCGGCGTGCTCCCCCTCACCGATGGCGCGGAGGGTCACGTGGTCGGTGGCGGTGAACACGGGAGTGCCGCCGTCGCGGACCCGCCCGAGGGCGTCCTCGAGCCCCTCCTCCAGGTCGAGGCCGTTCTCGACGACGAGGTCGGCGTCCTCGAGGGCCCCGACGTCCTTCGCGCTGGGCTGGAAGTCGTGGGGGTCGGCGCCGTTCGGCATCAGGACGCGTACCTCGGCGGCGTCGCCGACGAGGTCCTGGACGACCGCGCCGAGGACCGTGGTGGTGACGACGACGGTGGGACGCCCGCCCGCGGCGTCGTCGTCGGAGCAGCCCGCCACGACGGCTCCGAGGGTCAGGGCGGTGGCGAGCACGGCGACCGCGCGCATGCGGCGGCGGGGGGTGGGGACGGGCGGCACGGACGCTCCTCGGGCGGGACACGGAAAACGGAAGTGAGAACTCTTACCATAAACGCGGCGGGACCGGCGCCCTCGACCCGCCGCCGCGGTCGACTACGATCGCGGCCGTGACCGGGGCCGCCACCGCCATCGCGAGCATCCCGGCGCCGGGGATCCGGCAGCTCGAGCTCGGGCCGTTCGAGATCCGCCTCTACGCCCTCTGCCTCCTCGCGGGGATCGCCGTCGCCGCCTGGGTCAGCCTCCGGCGGTGGACCGCCCGCGGCGGCGACCCCGACCTGATCTTCGAGGTCACCCTCTGGTCCGTGCTCGCCGGCCTCATCGGCGGCCGGCTCTACCACGTGGTCACGAGCTACGACCAGCTCGGCGACGAGTGGTACGCGCCGTTCGCGATCTGGGAGGGCGGCCTCGGCATCTGGGGCGGCGTGCTGTTCGGCGTGCTCGCCGGCGCCTGGGTCACCCACCGCCGCGGCGCGAGCGTGTTGGAGATGATGGACGCCGCCGCCCCCGGGATCCTCATCGCGCAGGGCATCGGCCGCCTCGGCAACTACTTCAACCAGGAGCTCTTCGGCGGGCCGAGCGATCTGCCGTGGGCCCTCGAGGTCGACCCGTCCCGTCGGCCCGACGCGTACGCGCTGACCGAGACGTTCCACCCCACGTTCCTCTACGAGATGCTGTGGAACTTCGCGGGCGCGGCGCTGATCATCTGGGCCGGGCGGCGGTTCCGGATCCGCCCGCCCGGGGTGTTCTGCCTCTACGTCGCGGTCTACTCGCTCGGGCGGATCTTCTGGGAGCAGCTGCGCGTCGACCCGTCGAACGAGTTCCTCGGTCAGCGCCTCAACTTCTACGTCGCGCTGGTCCTGTTCCTCGGGGCGGTCGCCGTCTTCGTGTGGGACCGCCGCCGCCGTGGGCCGGAGACCGACGACGACCCGCCCGACCCCGCGGCGACGCGGACGACGGCCACCGCGCCACCCCGGGCCGCCGCGGTCCCGTCCACGCCGGGCGGCCGGGCGCGTCCCGCCGCGAAGCCCCGCCCCGTGACGCGCCGGCGGCGCCGCTGATCAGTACCAGGCGCGCATCCGCTCGCCGGCCGCGACGGCGACGCCGAGCCGGTTCTCCGGCGGCGCGAGGGGGCAGCTCCAGCGCGGGTCGTAGCTGCACGACGGGTTGTAGGCGTAGTTGAAGTCCAGCACCAGCGCGCCGTCGCGCGTCGCGCCGAGGTCGGCGCCCTTCACCGTGTCGAGCAGGTAGCGCCCGCCGCCGTACGTCTCCGGGTGGGCGTCGCGGAACGGCAGGAACAGGCCGCCCCCGTACCCCTCCAGCCAGAACACCGAGAGCGCCACCTCGCCGCCGGGCAGGCGCGGGCGGACGGTGCCGATGCGGGTGAACCGGGTCGGCTCGCCGGTGCTCGTGGGGATGACCAGGGGCGCCCCCTCGCCGTCGGCTTCGAGGTGCGCCGTCACCCGCATCGCGGGGTCGTGGGGGAACCACGGCACCCCCGTCACCTCCACCCGGGCGGCGGGCGGCAGCGGCGACTGCGGGTGGCCGGTGAACAGGGCGTCGCGGCCGGCGCGGAACGCCGCGCACCCCGCGGGGTCGTCCCCCGCCTCCCGCGCCGCCGCGTAGAGCGCGAGGACGCGGCGCTTCCAGTCCATGAGGTCCAGGCGGGGGTGGCCCGCCGGCGTGGTCACCGCGTCACAGCGTCGGCTTGGTGACGGCGCCCTCGGACGCCGAGGAGACCAGGCTCGCGTACTTCGCGAGCACGCCCCGGGTGTAGCGCGGCGGGGGCGGGGTCCAGTCGGCCATGCGGGCCGCGATCTCGTCGTCCGGCACGTCGAGCCGCAGCTGGCGGGCGTCGACGTCGAGCACCACGGTGTCGCCGTCGCGCACCGCCGCCAGGGGGCCGCCGAGGGCCGCCTCCGGCGTGACGTGCCCGACCATCAGGCCGTGCGTCGCCCCCGAGAAGCGCCCGTCGGTGATCAGCGCGACCTCGTCGCCGATGCCCTCGCCGACGAGGGCGGCGGTGACGTGGAGCATCTCCCGCATGCCGGGGCCGCCGACGGGCCCCTCGTAGCGGATGATCACCATGTCGCCCGGCTGGATCGCGCGGGCCTTCACCGCCGCGAACGCCTGCTCCTCCGAGTCGAAGACGCGAGCGGGGCCGACGTGGAGGCGCCGCTCGTGGCCGGCGAGCTTCACGACGCAGCCGTCCGGGGAGAGGTTGCCGCGCAGGATCGCGAGCCCGCCGGTGGCGGACAGGGGCCGCTCGAACGGGACGACGACCTCCTGGCCGGGGGTCTCCTCCGCGGCGTCGGCGATCTCCGTCAGGGTGCGCCCGTCGACGTTGAGGGCGTCGCCGTCGACGAGGCCGGCCCGGGTCAGCTCGCGCGTGACGAGGGCGACCCCGCCCGCCGCGTGCAGGTCGGTCGCCACGAACCGGCCGCCGGGCGTCAGGCTCGCGACGATCGGGGTGCGCTCGGCGATGGTGTCGAAGTCGTCGATCCCGAGGGGGATCCCGAGCTCCCAGGCGATCGCGAGCAGGTGCAGGACCCCGTTGGTGGAGCCCCCGCTCGCGGCGACGCCGGCGATGGCGTTCTCGATCGACCGCCGGGTGATGATGTGGGAGGGGCGCACGTCGTCGCGCACGAGCCGCATCGCGAGCTCGCCGGCGGCGACCGCGGCGGCCTCCTTGTCGGGGTGCAGCGCCGGCACCCCGTTCAGGCCTGCGGGGCTGATGCCGAGGATGTCGAGCGCCATCGACATCGTGTTCGCGGTGAACTGGCCCCCGCACGCGCCCGCGCCGGGGCAGGCGACGCTCTCGAGCGCGTGGACCTCCTCGGCGGTCACCTTCCCGGCGGCGTACGCGCCGACGACCTCGAAGACCTGCTGGACGGTGACGTCGCGGCCCTTGTACCGGCCCGGCGCGATCGAGCCGTTGTAGAGGACGAGCCCGGGGATGTCGAGACGCGCGAGCGCCATCACCGCGGCCGGGATCGTCTTGTCGCACCCCACCAGGCAGACGATCCCGTCGAACGAGTGGCCGCGGGCGGCGACCTCGATCGAGTCGGCGATCACCTCCCGCGACACCAGCGACGCGCGCATGCCCTCGGTCCCCATCGAGACCCCGTCGGACACGGCGATCGTGTTGAGCTCCATCGGCGTCCCGCCGGCGGCGCGCACGCCCCGCTTCACGTGCACCGCCAGCTCGCGCTGGTTGAGGTTGCACGGCATCGTCTCGATCCACGTCGTCGCGACGCCGATGATCGGCCGGGCGAGGTCCTCGTCGGTGAAGCCGGTCCCCTTCAGCATCGCCCGCGCGGGGGCGCGGTCGGGGCCGTCGGTCATGGCGGCGCTGTGGCGCTTCGCCGGGTCGCTGGGTCCGTACGGGTCGGTGGGCATGCGCGGATCGTAGACGAGGCCCCCCGTCCGCCCGCCCGCGCTCAGCCCGTGTTGCGGAGCCCCGCGGCGATGCCGCTGATCGTGAGCAGCAACGGGTGCTCCAGGGCGGCGCGCGCCGCCGGGTCGCGTTCGTCGCGGATCTGGCGGAGCAGGCGCACCTGGATCGCGTGGAGCGGGTCGACGTACGGGTTCCGCAGCCGGATCGACGTCTGCAGGAAGGGCTTGTCGTCGAGGAGGCGCTCGCGGTCGACGACCGCCAGCAGCCCGTCGGCGGCCCGGCGGTACTCGGCGGTCACGGTCCCGAACATCCGGTCGCGGAGGACGTCGTCGCGGACGAGGCGGGCGTAGAGGCCCGCGACGCGCATGTCGGCCTTGCCGACGGTCATGTGGCACGTGTCGACGAGGGCCCGCCACCACGGCCAGTCGGCGTACATCTCCCGCAGCACGGCGAGCCCCCCGCGGTACCGCGACGTGAACCCCTCCAGCGCCGTGCCGACCCCGTACCAGGAGGGGAGCAGGTGGCGGTTCTGGGTCCACGCGAAGACCCACGGGATGGCGCGGAGGTCCTCGACCCGCAGCCCCGACGGGTCGTCGCCGTCGCCGCCGGGGCGGCGCGTCGGCCGCGACCCGATCGTGAGCAGGCTGAGCTCCCGGATCGGGCTGGCCTCGGCGAAGTACGGGATGAAGCCCGGGTCCTCGTAGACGAGGCGCCGGTACGCGGCGGTCGAGGCCTCCGCCATCTCCGCCGCCGCCTCGTCCCAGACGTTCTTGCGCCCCGAGTAGCCGGCGCCGGCGTCCTCCTGCAGCGTCCGCTCCAGCACCGCGGAGAGGACGGAGTCGAGGTTGCGCTCCGCGACCGGCGGCAGGCCGTACTTGAACGACAACGACTCGCCCTGCTCGGTGATCCGGATCCGGCCGTCGAGGGTGCCCGCCGGCCCGCCGAGGACGGCGGCGTACGTCGACCCGCCGCCGCGGCTGGCGGTGCCGCCGCGGCCGTGGAAGAGCGTCAGGTCGACGCCGTCGAGGCGGCAGGCGTCGGCGATCCGCTCCTGGGCGAGGAAGAGCTCCCAGTTCGCGCCGAGGTAGCCGCCGTCCTTGTTGGAGTCGGAGTAGCCGACCATCACGATCTGCCGGTCGCCGCGCGCCTCGACGTTGCGGCGGTACCCGGGCGTGCCGAGCAGCGTCCGCACCATCGCCGGAGCGCGCCGCAGGTCGTCGAGGGTCTCGAAGAGGGGGACCAGGTCGACGTCCGACGCGATGCCGCCGCCCGGCAGGTCGCGCACGAGGCCGGCGTCCCGCGCCAGGGCGAGCGGGGCGAGCAGGTCCTCCGCCTCGTGGGTGAAGCTCACGATCACCGTGCCCGCCGCGCGCGGCCCGTGCGTGGCGATGGCCTCCCGCAGGCGGGCGAAGGTCGCGACGACCTCGGCCGCCGCGGGCGTCATCGCCTCGCGGGGCCCCGCGAGGGCGTCGGCGGCCTCGCGCATGCGCGACGAGTGCTGGCGGACGTCGAGGCGCGCCATGTGGAACCCGAACATCTCGACCTGGCGGCGCAACCGGGTCAGGCCGCGCCGGGCGATCCGCTCGCCGCGGTGCTCCACGAGGGACCGGTGGACGACGTCGAGGTCGGCGAGCATCTGGGCCGGGTCGTCGTACGGCAGCTCGCCGGCGGGGTCGAGGCGCTCCCACACGAACGACAGCTTGCGGCGGTACGGCTCCCCCGGGTTGCGGGCCGCGATCGTCGGGGCGACGCCCGGCATCCGCGCCGCGTCGGCGTCGATCGACGCGAGCAGGTCGTCGCTGACGCCCACCATGCGCTGCGAGATCGCCAGCTCCGCGGCGAGCGCGCGCACCCGCTCGCGGAGGCTCCGCACCGCCGCGTCGCGGTGACGGGCGAGGGCCGCGGGGATCAGGTCGGGGGTGCAGTCGGGGTTGCCGTCCTGGTCGCCGCCCGCCCAGGAGCCGAACGACAGCACCACCGGCGGCAGCCGCACCCCGGGGTACGCCTCGGCCAGCAGGTGGGCGAACTCCTCGTGCACCGACACGGCCGCGTCGACCAGGATGTGCTCGAAGAAGAACAGCACCCGCCGGACCTCGTCGATCACCCGCGGCTTCTCCGCGCGCATCGCGTCGGTCTGCCACAGGATCGTGATCGCCTCGAGCAGGCGCTCGTGGATCTCGCGGCGCTCGCGCGGCGACCGCGACGACTCGAGCTCGTCGAGGCAGCGGTCGACGAGGATGTGCTTGTCGAGCACGTTCTGGCGGGTGATCTCGGTGGGGTGTGCGGTCGCGACGAGCTCGACGCCCATCCGGTCGAGCACCCGCTGCACCCGGTCGCCGTCGACGCCGTCGCGGACCATCCCCGCGATCGCCGCGGCGAGGCTCTCCGGCTGGGCGCGGCCCTCGCGCTCGCGTTCCTCGTCGCGGGCGCGGCGGCGGCGGACGCGGTGGTGCTGCTCGGCGGCGTTGACGAGCTGGAAGTAGATCGAGAACGCGCGGATCACCCCGGTCTCGGAGCTGACGTCGAGTGCCGCGACGATGTCGTCGACCTCGCGCTCCAGCTCCGCGACCCCGGGCCCGTCGGGGTCGGCGCGCAGGCGCCGGTTCAGCAGGCGCAGGCGCTCCTCGACCTCCAGCAGCTCCGGCCCGCCCTGCTCCACGAGCACGCGCCCCAGCAGGTCGCCGAGCAGCCGCACGTCGCGACGCAGCGGCTCGTCGCGGTCGACCGGCGGCGGGGACGGGGAGGGGGAGGGGTTCGGCACCGCCGCATCATGGCCGGTCACGACCCCCCGGTCACATCGCCCGTCGGCCAGGGTCGGACCCCCCGCGCTCAGACCCGTGCCCGGTCCGGTCGATCCACCCTGGGTGAGCCCTCCCCCCGAAGAGGCCGCCCGGCCGTGGCGTGCCGGCGTGCGCGCCCGCGTCGGCGCCATCGTCCTCGCGGCGATGGCGGCGTTCGCGGCGGCCCTGATCTGGTCGTCCGCCGCACAGCTCTCGTCGGCGTACGAGGAGGCCGCCCGCGCCGAGGCCGTCGCGATCGCGAAGGCGATCGACGCGACCTACGACGACGCGACCCTCGACACGCCGAGCGTCCTCCTCGCGCGGATCGAGACGCTCGCGGCGACCAGCCCCGAGCTGCGCGAGGCCACCATCTACCGCCTGTCCGACGGCGTTCCGGTGCGGCTCGTGACGACCGACCGCGCCGTCATCGGCCGCGCCCTGCCCCTCGACGACGTCTCCGTGTTCGCCACGGGGCGCCCGTACTACCGCCGCGAGCGCGGCGGCGGCGCCGACCTCGCCGCATACAGCGCACCGCTCGGGGCACCCGGCGCACCCGTCCGCGCCGTGCTCGCCCTGCGGATCGACTTCGCGCCCCGCCACGCCGAGGTCGTCGCCCGCACCCGCCGCCTGGCGCTCGCCGCCGGCGGCATCGGGGCGCTGCTCGTCGCGCTCGTGCTGCTGGTGCTCTCGCGGATGCTGCTGCGGCCCCTCCGCCGGCTGACCGAGGCGACCCGCCGTGTCGCGGCCGGCGACCTCGGCGCCCGACTCGGGTGGACACGCGCCGACGAGGTGGGCGAGGTGGGACGCGCCTTCGACACGATGACCGAGGCGATCGCGACGACCCGTGGGCGGCTCGTCGAGGGCGGCGCCGAGCTGCGGCGTGCCCGCGCGGCGCAGGAACGCCTGCGGCGCGTCGCGGAGGCCATCGCCGGCGACGAGGACCTCGCCGCGGTGCTGGCCCGCGCCGCCGCCGAGGTGGGGGGCCTCCTCGGGTCCGACGCCGCGGCCGTCACGCGCTTCGACGGCGGGCGGCTCGACGTCGTCGCCTCGTGGGCGGCCGTCCCCTCCGGCCGCATGCGGATGGACCGCGCCGGCGCGACCGCCGCCGTCCGCGACACCGGCCACCCCGCGCGGACGACGCGCGTCATCCCCGCCCCCGACGGCGACCGCGCCCGGGTCTCCGCCGCCGCGCCCGTCGTGGTCGGCGGGGCGGTGTGGGGCGCCGTCGGGGTGGCGACGCTGTCGGTCCGTGGCGTCCCCGACGACGCCGCCGAGGTGCTGCGCCGGTTCGCCGGCCTCGTCGCCCTCGCCGTCACCAGCCACTCCGCCCGCGCCCAGCTGCGGGAGCAGGCGACGACCGACGCGCTCACCGGCCTCGCGAACCACCGCGCCTTCCAGGAGGCCCTCGGCCGCGAGATGGAGCGCGCCAGACGCCACGGGCGGCCCGTCGCGCTCGCGCTGATCGACCTCGACCACTTCAAGCGGGTCAACGACGAGCACGGCCACCAGGCCGGGGACGACGTGCTGACCGAGGCCGCCGCGCGCCTGCGCGCCGGCATCCGCGACGGGGACACCATCGCCCGCGTCGGCGGCGAGGAGTTCGCGTGGCTCATGCCCGAGACGACGGGGATGGAGGCCTGGCAGGCGGCGGAGCGCGTGCGCGAGGCGATCGCCGCGACGCCCTTCCCGCGCGTCGGGCACGTCACGATCTCGGCGGGCGTCTGCGACGTCGCGCACGCCCGCGACCCCGGCGAGCTGTACCGCTTCGCCGACGGCGCCCTCTACTGGTCGAAGCACCACGGACGCGACGTCGTGTTCCTCTACTCGCCGGAGGTGGTGGAGGTCCTGTCCGACGCCGAGCAGGCGGCGCGGCTCGGCCGGCGCCAGACGCTGCAGAGCATCCGCGTGCTCGCCCGCGCCGTCGAGGCGAAGGACCCCGCGATCCTCGGCCACTCCGAGCGGGTCGCCGACCTCTCCGTCGCGATCGCGACGGCCCTCGGCTGGCGGGCCGAGCGCGCCGCGGCCCTCCGCGACGCCGGGCTCGTCCACGACGTCGGCAAGATCGCCATCCCCGAGGCGATCCTGCTGAAGCCCGGCCGCCTCACCCAGTCGGAGACCGCGACGGTGCGGACCCACGCCGCGATCGGCGCGGAGATGCTCCGCGACGTGATGACCGACGAGCAGGTCCGCTGGGTGCGCGGGCACCACGAGCGGTGGGGCGGCGGCGGGTACCCCGACCGGCTGCGCGGCGAGGAGATCCCCGACGGCGCGCGGATCCTCGGCCTGGCCGACGCCTGGGACGTCATGACCTCCGACCGGGTCTACTCGGCGGCGCTCACCCGGGAGGAGGCGCTCGCGGAGGTCCGGGACTGGACCCGGACCCAGTTCTGGCCCGAGGCCGTGGCGGCGCTCGAGCGGCTCGCGGCCGCCGGCGCGCTGCCCGCCGACGCGCCCGCCGTGGAGGCGGGCGCGTCCTGACGGTCGGTCAGTCCTCGTCCCCGCGGGCCTTCGCCCCGATCGAGGCGAGCGAGAAGAACGCGAAGACGATGCCCATGATGAACGGCAGGTAGCCGGCCTCGTGGCGGTCGTGCCAGCCGATGATCAGCAGCAGTACGGTCAGAGCCACCAACGTGGCCAGGATCCAGACGGGCAGGCCCTTCATCTCCACTCTCCGTCGTCGCTCGGGTCGTCGGCAGCCTAGCGGGACGGTCCCTCCCGCACCGGCTGATAGTGTCCCCCGCCATGGCCGCGGAGCACGTCGAGGTGCGCGTCGAGGCTCGGGGCGACGCGACCGTCGTGCGCGTCGTGGGAGTGCTGGACGCGCTCGCCCTGCCTGATGTGTCACGAGAGCTGACCGACGCCCAGCGGGGCGCGGGTCCCGTGTACATCGACCTGCACGGGGTCACCTTCATGGACAGCCGCGGGCTGGGCTCCCTGCTCGCCGCGAACGAGCGCGCCCGGGAGGGCGCCCCGCCGGTGACGATCTACCGGCCGTCCGAGGCCGTGCAGCGCCTCCTGGACGTCTCCGGGGTGCGCGGCGTGCTGCCCGAGGTCGAGGAGCTGCCCGCCCCGTAGCGCTCCGGCGGGCCCCGTCCGGGCCGGCCGTCGATGCGCACCCCCGCCGCCCGGCCTGCCGCCGCGTGCACCCACGTGCGTGGGACCGCCGCGCTGTTGTGGTAGCGTTGCTTATGCGATAGATAAGAAGCGCTGATGCAACGGGAACGGGGACGGCCATCCACCCCGTCGCACACGCGCCCAGACGGACCACCGACCGACCGCGCCACCCCCGCCCTGTCCGACGGAGGAGTGACGGAGTGATCTCCCCACCGCCCACCCCGCGGCACCGCCGCGGCCGCATCGCCACGCCCCTCCCCGGCCGCACCGAGGGGGCGACGCCCATCGCCGGCCTCGGCGCGGGCGGGCACGCCAAGTGCGCCGTCGAGGCCGTCCGGTCGGTCCACCGCTTCCACGTGGTGGCCCTCCTCGACGCCGACCCGGCCCTGCGAGGCACGGAGGTGCTGGGCTGCCCGGTGATCGGCGGGGACGGGATCGCGACGCTCCGCGCGTCCGGGGTCGAGCACGCCTTCGTCGGGCTCGGGGGCGTCGGCGACCCCGCACCCCGGCGGACCGCGGCGGCGCTGCTGCGCGACGCCGGCTTCCGCCTGCCCGCCATCGTGCACCGCAGCGCCAGCGTCGCCGTCTCGGCCGTGCTGTGCGGCGGCGCACAGGTGATGGCCGGCGCCGTGGTCGGGGCCGAGGCGCTGCTCGACGAGGACGCCCTCGTCAACGCCGGCGCCGTCGTCGGCCACGACGTCCACGTCGGCGCGTGCGCGCACGTCGCCTCGGGATCCCGCATCGCGGGGGGCGTCACCATCGGCGCCGGCGCCCACGTCGGGACCGGCGCGATCGTGCTGCAGGGCCGCACCGTCGGCACCGGCGCCGTGGTCGCCGCGGGCGCCGTGGTCATCGACGACGTACCGGACGGCGCGCGGGTGGGTGGGATCCCCGCGCGCCCCCTCTCCACGTCGCGGAGGGCGGCGTGAGCGGGGGCATCGACGTCCACCAGCACCTGTGGCCGGAGCCGCTCCTCGCGGCACTGGCCCGCCGCCGGAGCGCGCCCCTGCTGCGCGCCGACCGGCGGGGCGGGTGGACGCTCCGCATCGCGGGCGAACCCGAGTGGCCGGTGGACGCCGCCGACCACGACCCCGTCCGCCGGGCGGCGCTCGTGGAGTCCGACGGCCTCGACCTCGCGCTCGTCGCCCTCTCGAGCCCGCTCGGCATCGAGGCCCTCCCCGCCGGCGACGCCGAGGCGCTGATCGCCGCGTACCACGACGGCGTCCGCGACCTGCCCCGCGCGCTGCGCGCGTGGGCGTCCGCCGGCCTCGCCGCACCCGACCCGTGGGCCCTCGCGGACGCGCTCGACGCCGGCATGGCCGGCCTCGTGCTGCCCGCCGGCGCCCTCTCGGGCCCCGACGGGGTGGAGCGCTGCGCCCCGCTCCTCGCGACGCTGGAGGGGCGCGACGCCCCCCTCCTCGTCCACCCGGGCCCGGCCCCGTGGGCTCCGTCCCCCTCCGCTACGGGGCCGGGCCTCCCGGCCTGGTGGCCGGCGCTCACCTCCTACGTCTCCCAGATGCAGGCGGCGTGGCTCGCCGTCCGCGCCTGGGTCCGCCCGGCGCATCCGCGCCTGCGGGTCTGCTTCGCGATGCTCGCGGGCCTCGCCCCGCTGCAGGCGGAGCGCCTCGGCTCGCGCGGCGCCGACGCCGACGCCCGCGACCCGCTCACGACCTACGACACCTCGTCGTACGGGCCGGCGGCGATCGCGGCGATGGCCGCCGTCGTCGGCGCCGACGCCCTCGTCCACGGCTCCGACCGCCCCGTCGTCGCCCCGCCCCTGGACGCCCGCGATCCCCTCGTCCTCGCCCGTGCCCGCAACGGCGCGCGGCTCCTCGCCCCCCGGGAGGTCCCCGCATGACCCCGAACCCCGCCCTCGCCGCCGCACCGGCGGTCGACGCGCCGCTCACCGAGGACGGGCTCCGCTCGCTGGTGGAGGGGCTCGCGGCGGCCCCCGGCCTCTGGGCCGAGCGCGTCCGCCACGACCCCCGCGAGCGGGTCTTCGAGGTGCTGTGGCGCGACGAGCGGGTCGAGATCTGGCTGATCTGCTGGAACGGCGAGGGCCACGACACCGGCTTCCACGACCACGACGTCTCGCGCGGCGCGTTCGCCGTCGTCCGGGGGGAGCTCGTCGAGGAGCGCCTCGGCCTCGGCACCACGATCCGGCGGCGCCTGCGCCGCGGCCAGGCCGTCGCGTTCCCGCCCTCCCACGTCCACCGCGTGCACGGCGTCGGCGACACCCCGGCCGTGTCGATCCACGCCTACTCGCCGCCGCTGCGGCGCCTCGGCGTCTACGCCGTGGCCGAGGACGGGGCGCTGGAGCGCGAGAGCGTCCCCGCGACCCACGAGCTGCGCGCCGACGACTGACCACCACGACCCGGACCACCCCGACCGGCGCCCGCCGGCGGCCGACCACGACGAAGGGACCCACGGCATGAGCGTCACCGACGAGCTGCTGCAGAACGCGAGGGGCTACGCGGAGGGCTTCGACAAGGGCGACCTGCCCATGCCCCCGGCCCGGAAGGTCGCCGTCGTCGCGTGCATGGACGCCCGCCTCGACCCGCAGAAGGTCCTCGGCCTCGCCGAGGGCGACGGTCACGTCATCCGCAATGCGGGGGGCGTCGTCACGGAGGACGCGATCCGGTCCCTCGCCATCTCCCAGCGCCTCCTCGGCACGGAGGAGATCGTCCTGCTCCACCACACCGACTGCGGGATGCTGACGTTCACGGACGACGACTTCCGCAACGGCATCCAGGAGGAGGTCGGCCACAAGCCCTCGTGGGCCGCCGAGGCGTTCCCCGACGTGGAGCAGGACGTCCGCGCGTCGATCGCCCGGATCACGTCCAGTCCGTTCATCCCGCGGCGGGACAACGTGCGCGGCTTCGTCTACCACGTGGAGAGCGGCACCCTGCAGGAGGTCACGCCCGCGTGAGCGCGCCGGCGGCCGGGGCCGTGGCGACCGCGGCCCCGGCCGCCCGGATCGCCGACTCCATCACGGACCTGATCGGGCGCACCCCGTTGGTGCGCCTGGGGCGGATGGCGGAGGGGACGGGGGCGACGATCCTCGGCAAGCTCGAGTCGATGAACCCGGCGGGGTCGGTGAAGGACCGCATCGGCCTGGCGATGATCGAGGCGGCCGAGGCCGACGGGCGCCTCGTCCCGGGGCGCAGTGTGGTGGTGGAGCCGACGTCGGGGAACACGGGGATCGCCCTCGCCTTCGTGTGTGCGGCGAAGGGGTATCGGTGCGTCCTGACGATGCCGGAGACGATGAGCCTGGAGCGGCGGACCCTGTTGCGGGCGTATGGGGCGGAGTTGGTGTTGACGCCGGGTGCGGAGGGGATGCGGGGGGCGATCGCGCGGGCGGAGGAGATCGCGGCGCAGACCGAGGGTGCGTTCGTGCCCCAGCAGTTCCAGAACCCGGCGAACCCGGAGGTCCACCGTCGGACGACGGCGGAGGAGATCTGGGCGGACACCGGTGGTGAGGTGGATGTGCTGGTGGCGGGTGTGGGGACGGGTGGGTCGATCACCGGTGTCGCGGAGGTGCTGCGTGAGCGGCGCCCCGGTTTCCGCGCCGTCGCCGTCGAGCCGGAGGCGTCGCCGATGCTGTCCCGCGGGATCGGCGGCCCCCACCGGATCCAGGGGATCGGCGCCGGCTTCGTGCCGGGGGTGCTCGACACCTCGGCGTACGACGAGGTGCTCACCTGCACCGACCGGGACGCCGTCGCGACCGCCCGGCGCCTCGCCCGCGAGGAGGGGATCCTCGCCGGCATCAGCGCCGGTGCGAACGTGTGGGCGGCCCGGCGGGTCGCGGCGCGGCCGGAGAACGCGGGTCGCACCGTCGTCACCCTCCTCTGCGACACCGGCGAGCGGTACCTGTCGACCGCGCTCTTCGACGGCGAGGGCGGCGGCTGAGGTGCGGGCCGCGGCCCCCCGGGGAACAACCCGGGGGTCGAGCCGGAGGTGGAGCCGTGACGGACGCGCGTGTGGCCCTGGTGACGGGTGGGGCGAGGGGGATCGGCCGGGAGGTCTGCCGTGCGCTGGCCTCGGAGGGGATGACCGTGCTGCTGAGCGCCCGGGACGGCGACCGCGCCGCGGAGGCCGCCGCGGTGCTCGCGGGGGACGGGCTCGACGTGCGCCCGCTCGCCTTGGACGTGACCGACCCCGCCGGCGTCGCGGCCGCCGCCGCGGCGGTGCGGGACGACCCGGGGCGCCTGGACGTGCTCGTCAACAACGCGGCGTCCTTCGCCCCGTGGGACGAGACGCCGTCGGCGGCCGACCTCGACGGCGCCCGGGAGCTGATGGAGGTCAACCTGTTCGGCGCCTGGCGCGTCACCCAGGCGCTGCTGCCGCTGCTGCGCGAGAGCCCGTCGCCGCGGGTGGTGAACGTCTCGAGCGGGGCCGGCACCCGGGCCGACCCCATCTCGGGGCTCGGCGCGCACGGCGGCGCCGCGGTGTCCTACGGCGTGTCGAAGGCCGCCCTCAACGCGCTGACGACCCAGATGGCCGCCGAGCTCGCCGGGACGGGCGTGCTCGTCAACGCCGTCTGCCCCGGGCTGACGGCAACCTCGCCGGGGATGGAGGAGATGGGCGCCCGCCCCGTCCCCGAGGGCGCCGCGTCGGTGGCGTGGGCGGCGACGCTGCCCGACGACGGCCCGACGGGCGGGCTCTTCCGGGACGGGCGCATCATGCCCTGGTGACGGCCGCGGCCCGGCGGGTCGCCCCGCCGGGTCGCGGCCGGTCAGATGCCGGCGCCGGTCTCCGTGAAGAGGCGCTCGCGGGTGGGGCGCACGAAGATCGACGACCCCGGCTCGAGGCCGAGCTCGTCGGCGACGTCGCGGGTGACCTGTGCCGAGAGCTTCTCGCCGTCCTCGCGCTCCAGCTCGACGCGCACCTCGAAGCCGAGGTGCACGAGGCGCTCCACGGTCGCGGGGGACGTGACCCCGTTCGACTCGGCGCGCAGCTCGATGTCGTGCGGCCGGACGAACGCCTCGCCCATGCGCGTCGTCGGGCCGACGAACGTCATCACGAACTCGTTGACGGGGTTCTCGTAGATCTCCCGCGGCGTGCCGACCTGCTGGATGCGGCCCTGGTCCATCACCGCGATGGTGTCGGCCACCTCCATGGCCTCCTCCTGGTCGTGGGTGACGAGGACCGTGGTCTGGTGGACCTCCTCGTGCAGGCGCCGCAGCCAGCTGCGCAGCTCCTTGCGGACCCGGGCGTCGAGGGCGCCGAACGGCTCGTCGAGCAGCAGCACCTTCGGCTCGACCGCGAGGGCCCGGGCGAGGGCCATGCGCTGCCGCTGGCCGCCGGAGAGCTGGTTGGGGTAGCGATCGGCCATGCCGTCGAGCTGCACCAGCGACAGGAGCTCGTCGACGCGGTCGCGCGTCTCGCCCTTGCCCCGCTTGCGGATCCGCAGGCCGAACCCGATGTTGTCCCGCACCGTCATGTGCTTGAAGGCGGCGTAGTGCTGGAACACGAAGCCGACGCCGCGCTTGCGGACCGGCACGTCCGTCGCGTCCTCACCGGAGATCTCGACGGTGCCCGAGTCGGGCTGCTCGAGGCCCGCGATCACCCGCAGCAGGGTCGACTTGCCGGACCCCGAGGGACCGAGGAGCGCCGTGAGCGACCCACCGGGGACCGCGAGGCTGACGTCGTCCAGCGCCTGGTAGTCGCCGAACGCCTTGTTCACGCCTCTAACGGTGATCGCCACGCGAACCACCTCCCTTTCGGTTGAGCAGGTTCATGAGCAGCACCACCGTGATCGCGAGGATCAGCAGCACCACCGACGCCCCGTAGGCGCCGATCTGGGCGTCGCTGCCGAGCTGGTCGTACTGCTGCTTCACGAAGAGCGTCATCGTCTCGCTCTGGCCGGAGACCCGGCTCGAGACGACCGCGACGGCGCCGTACTCGCCGAGGGCCCGGGCCGTCGTTAGGACGACCCCGTAGATCACGCCCCATCGGATCGCGGGGAGGGTGATGCGCCAGAAGGTCTGCGGGGCGGTGGCGCCGAGCGTCGAGGCGGCCTCCTCCTGCTCGGTCCCGACCTCGCGCAGCACCGGCACGACCTCGCGGACCACGAAGGGGAGGCAGACGAAGACCGTCGCCAGCACCATCCCGGGGAGGGCGAAGATCACCTGGACGCCGGCATCGGCGGCGAACTGGCCGAGCCAGTCCTCCGGGCCCCAGACGAGGATGATGCAGAGGCCGACGACCACGGGCGACAGCGCCAGCGGCAGGTCGATCAGCGCGCTCACCAGCGGCCGGGCGGGGACCCGCCGGCGCACCAGGATCAGGGCGGCCATGACGCCGAAGACCGCGTTCAGCGGGACGGCGATCGCGGTGATGATGATCGTCAGCTTCAGGGCGTTGAGGGCGGCGTCGGTCGTGACGGCCTCCCAGAACGGCCCGAAGCCGTTCTCGAACGCGCGGTAGAAGACGAGGCCGAGCGGCGCCATCAGCAGGACGAAGAGGTAGGCGAGCGCGATCGTGCGGAGGCCGATCCGGCTGGCGCGCGAGGCGACGGGGGGGCTAACGGGCATGGCGCGACCCCCACCGCTCGGCGGCGGACAGCAGCAGCAGCGACGCGAGCGAGATCGCCAGCAGCGTCACGGAGATCGCGGCGGCGGAGCCCGGCCGGTCGCCCTCGATCAGCTCGATGATGTAGAGCGAGGACACCTTCGTGTCGAGGGTCCCGGCGATCAGCACCAGCGACCCGAACTCGCCGAGGGCGCGCGCGAACGCGAGGCCGACGCCGCCGAGGATGGCGGGCACGAGGTTCGGGAGGATGATCCTGCGGAAGATGGTGGTCGGCGTCGCGCCGAGCGACGCGGCCGCCTCCTCCATCTCGCGGTCGATCTCGATGAGGACCGGTTGGACCGCGCGGACGACGAACGGGAGGGTCACCAGCAGCAGGGCGACGCAGACGCCGGCGCGGGTGAACGCGAGGTTCACGCCGACGGGGCTGTCCGGCCCGTAGATGGCGAGGAGGGTCACTCCGGCGACGATGGTCGGCAGCGCGAACGGGAGGTCGATGAGGGCGTTGACGATGGCCTTGCCGGGGAACCGGTCGCGGACGAGCACCCAGGCGATGACGGTGCCCATGACGGCGTTGATCGCGACGACGACGAGCGACACGCCGACGGTGAGCTTCAGCGAGGTCAGGGCGCGCTCGTTGGTGACGGTGCGCCAGAAGCCGTCGAGGCCGTTGTCGAACGAGCCCTGGATCAGGGCGGCGAACGGGATCAGCACGATCACGCTCATGTAGATGACGGCGACGCCGATGCCGAGCGGGGCGCCGAAGCGCCCCGCCCGGTCGGGGATCGCCACGCGCGGGATGCGCGCGGTGAGGGAGCTACTCGGTGGCAATACCCTGGCCCTGGAAGATCTTCGTGATCGACCCGTCCTCCGGGTCGAAGAACTCCGCGCGGACCTTCGTCCAGCCGCCGAGGTCGCCGTCGATCGTGGCGAGGGCCTTCGGGGTCGGGAAGTCGAACTCCGCCGCCGCCGACTCGAGGGTCGGGCGGTACCCGTGCTCGCCGAAGATCTTCTGGGCGGGCTCGGTGTGCAGGAAGTCCACGAAGGCCTGCGCGGCCTCGATGTTCCCGGACGTGTTGACCACGGCGCCGGGGTTCTCGATCAGCAGGGTCTGGTCGGGGATCACGAAGTCCACGTCCTGACCGGCCTCCTGGGCGGCGGGGGCCTCGTTCTCGTAGGAGAGGAGGACGTCACCCTGGCCGGAGTCGAACACCTGCAGGGCCTCGCGGCCCGACGCCGGCTGCACGGGGACGTTGCGGAACAGGTCGTCCACGTACTGGAGCGCCTCGTCGGGCGTCCTGCCCTGCTCGATCTGCGCCTGGTAGCCGGCGATGATGTTCCACTGCGCGGCGCCCGACGTGAACGGGTTCGGCGTGATGACCTCGACGCCGTCCTTCGTCAGGTCGTCCCAGGTCCTGATGCCCTTCGGGTTGCCCTTGCGGGTGATGAACACGACGATCGAGTCGCTGACCATCCCGCGCTCGGGGCCGGCGTTCCAGTCGGCGTCCACCAGGCCGGCGTCCACCAGGCGGGTGATGTCGGGCTCGAGCGAGAAGGCGACGTAGTCGGCGTCGAGTCCGGCCGCGACGGCCCGGCTCTGCTCACCGGAGGCCCCGTAGGACTCCTCGAACGTGACGCCCTCGCCCTCGGGGGTGGCCTGGAAGGCCGGGATCAGGTCGGCGTACACCTCGCGGGCGACCGAGTAGCCGGCGATCGTCAGCTTCGCGTCGCCGCCACCACCGTCGGTCCCGGCGGAGGCGTCGTCGTCGCCGCCGCAGCCGGCGACGACGGCGAGGGACATCGCCGCGATCGCGAGGGGGGCGAGCCACCGGAATCTGTGTCGTACGATCACGCAACGCTCCTTGGTCTGGACAGAGGCCACGGGGTGAGTCGCCCTCCCCCGTGGCCGCGGGGGAGGGCGGTGCCTGTCTCATAGGGCACGCTTATCTGTTCGATAAGCGCCGGTAGCATGCTTCCGAACGAACGGGTTGTCAACCCGTCCACCGCCGCCCGCGCGCGGGCGCGTCGGCGGCCCACCCCCGGCGCCCGTCGCCACTAGGCTTCTGCGCCGTGAGCGGAAGCGACTACCTCGGCGCCGGCGGGCGCCTCACCGGGGGCCCGGCGCCCGAGCTCGTACGGGCCGGGTACGCGCACGAGACGTCCCACGGTCCGCGCCTCGGCCGGTGGCTGTCGCTCGCCGACATCGCCCACGCCGTCGCGCTCGTGGAGGGCGGCGCCGTCACCGGCGACGACGCGCGCGGGCTGCTGGCGGGCCTGCTGGAGCTCGACGCGATCGACCCGGCCGCCTTCCCGTGGGACCCGGAGCTCGGGGACGCCTTCAACTCCCGCGAGCACCAGCTCAAGGCGCGGGTCGGCGCCGCCGCGGCGGGCTGGCTGAGCGCGGGCCGCCCGCGCCGCGAGGCCTTCCGGGTCGCGCTGCGCCTCGCCGCCCGCGCCGGCGCGCTCGACCTGCGCGACGCCGAGCTCGACCTGGCCGCCGCGCTCGTCGGACTCGCCGACCGGCACCGCGACGACCTCGCCGCCGACTACACCTACCTCCAGCCGGCGCAGCCGACGACGATCGGGCACCTGCTGCTGGCGTACGCCTACCCGGCGCTGCGCGACGCCGGGCGGCTCGCGCACGTCCACGGGTGGCTCGACGCGAGCGTCGCCGGGGTCGGCGGCAGCGCCGGGTCGCGCTGGCCCCTCGACCGCGACCGGCTCGCGGAGCTGCTCGGGCACGCGTCGCTGATGACCCACGCCAAGGACGCGATGTGGCAGTGGGACGGCTACGTCGAGCTGATCGGCGCGGTCGCCACCGCCGCGACGCACGGCTCCCAGCTCGGGCAGGACCTCGAGATCCTCGCGAGCCAGGAGTTCGCGGCGCTCCAGCTCGCCGACCGGCACAGCCGCGCGAGCGCCCTGATGCCGCAGAAGCGCAACCCCTACGCGCTCGCGGTGGTCCGGACGCAGGCGGGCATCGCGGCGGGCGACCTGACGGCGGCCCTCGTGGCCCTGCACACCGGGTCGGCGCGCACCGACCACTTCCACCTGCTCAACGGCAGCGTCCCGCGGCTCCTCGACGAGTCGGTGGCGGTGACGCGGCTCCTCGCCGAGGTCGTGGCGGGGATGGAGGTGCACCCCGCCCGGTGGGAGCGCGCCGCGCGCGAGGGCTTCACGGCCGCCGCCGACGTGGCCGACGTCCTCGCCGTCGAGGCCGGCCTCGACTACCGCACGGCGCACCACGTCGTCGGCCGCGCCGTCCGCGACCTCGTCGATGCGGGGCTGCCCCCGTCGGAGCTGACGCCGGCCCGCCTGTCGGCCGCCGCCGAGGCGAGCGTCGGGCACCCCGTCGCGATCGGCGCGCAGGCGCTCGCCGACGCGCTCGACCCCGCCCTGTGCGCACGCGCCCGGCTCCAGACCGGCTCGTCCGCGCCCGGCGAGGTCGCCGCGATGATCGCCGCCTGCCGGGCGGAGATCGTCGACGGCCGGCGCGTCAGCGCGGCCGCACGGGAGCGGGCGGAGCGGGCGGAGGCGGACCTGCGCGCACGTGCGCGGGAGCTGGCGACGGGCTGACCACCTCGGTCCGGATGCGGACCGCGTACCGGCCCAGCAGGCGCAGGAGGGCCGGCCCGGCGACCACCGCGATCACGGCGTTGCCGGTGGCGTGCGCCAGGTCGAACGGCAGGCTGCGCGCCCCGGCGAGCACCATGCTCGCCGCGCTGACCTCCGGACCGAACGTGGCGAGGTACCAGAGGTTCATCGCCCAGCCGAACAGCACGCCCCACGCGAACGCCACCGCCGCCAGCCCGACGGCCCGGCGGCAGACGGTCCGCAGCAGCGCGCCCGTCAGCCCGGCCCCCGCCCACAACGCCATCTGCGGGGGCGTCCACGGCCCCTGGCCGAGGAAGCTGTTCGAGACGAGCCCGGCGATCGGGCCGACGGCGAGGCCCGCGCGCGGCCCGAGCGCCGCCCCCGTCACCAGGCACATCACCGTGACGGGCTGCACGGACGGGATCGGCGCGAACAGCACCCGGCCCGCCGCGGCCGCGGCGCCGAGCGTCGCGACGAGCGCCATCTCCTTCGCCCCGCCCCGTCCCCGCTCGACGGCCACGAGGCCGAGGGCGAGGATCAGGACGACGACGAGCAGGGCGCTGAGGCCGGCGTTCACGCGACACCCGCCGGCACGTCGGCGTGCAGTGCGCCGTCCGCGAGCGCCAGAGAGCGGTCGCCGACGGCCCGGGCGAACCCGCCGTCGTGGGTCGCGACCAGCACGGCCGCCCCGTCGGCCGCCCGGGCGCGCAGCAGCTCCGCGAGCGCCGCGCGGCCCGCCGGGTCCATCCCGCGGGTGGGCTCGTCGAGGGCGATCACGCCGGGGCGCGCGACGAGCACCGCGGCGAGGGCGACGCGCTCCCGCTGCCCCACCGACAGGTCGAGGGGGTGGCGGGCGGCGAGGGAACCGAGGTCCATGTCGCGCAGCGCCTCCGCCACGCGCGCGTCCCGCTCGGCGGCGGGCACCCCGAGGGCGCGCAGCGCGAGGCCGACCTCGTCGTCGACCCGCTCGGTCAGGAGGTGCCGCCCCGGGTCCTGGCCGACGAGGCCGATGCCGGGGAACCGCCCCTCCGGTCCCCGCGCCGTGACGTCGCGGCCCTCCAGCTCGACCCGGCCGGCCCCCGGCGCGTGCAGGCCCGCGAGGACCCGCATCAGCGTCGACTTGCCGCACCCGTTCGGGCCGCGGACCACCGTCACCTCGCCGGCCCGCAGCTCCAGGCCGACCCCCGCGAGGACGGGACGGCCGGGGTGGCCGGCCACGACGTCCACGAGGCGCGCGCGCACGTCCCCCGGCGGGCGCGGCGTGCCGGCGGCGGGGGCCGGGGGCGCCGCCGGGCCGGCGTCCGCGATGCGGCCGCGGCGGACCGCGAGGACCCGGTCGGCGATGTCGCGCGCCCGGTCGGCGCGGTGCTCGGCCACGACGACGGCCGCGCCGGCCTCGTCGGCGAGTCGCCGCAGGGTCCGCATCAGGTCCCGCGCGGCGTCGTCGTCGAGCTGGGACGTCGGCTCGTCCAGCAGCAGCAGCCGCGGGCCGGGGGCGAGCACGGCCGCGAGGGCGACCCGCTGGCGCTCCCCGCCCGAGAGCTCGCCGATCGCCCGGCCCGCGAGGTGCCCGGCCCCCGCCATGGCGAGCGCCGTCCGCACCCGGGCCGGGATCGCCTCCGGCGCGAGCCCGGCGCACTCCAGCCCGAACGCGACGTCGCGGTCGACGGCGCCGAGCACCGCCTGGCCCTCGGGGTCCTGGAAGACCATCCCGGCGATCCGGCAGATGCGGGCCGGGTCGGTGCGCAGCGTGTCGTGCCCCGCCACCTCGACCCGGCCGGACACGCGGCCGCCGTGGAAGTGGGGGACCAGGCCGCACATCGCCCGCAGCAGCGTGGACTTGCCCTCCCCGGAGGGCCCCTCCAGCACCAGCACCTCGCCCGCCGCGACGTCGAGGTCGACGCCGTCGAGCGCGGGCGCGGCCGCGCCGCCGTAGGTGAAGCCGAGGTCGCGGACGCGGACGAGCGTCACCGGCGCAGCACCCACGCGGCGGCCGCCATCCCCCCGAGCGCGCCCGCCGCGAGGGCGGCGGCGCCGGCGGTCAGCGGGGAGGTCAGGGTCGGGTAGAAGGTGTACGCGCCGAGGTCGAGGGTGATCGCGGCGGCGGCGAGAACGGCGAGGGCCGCCCCGATCCCGGCGACCGCGCGCTCGGCGGCGCCCCACGGCGGCTCGGCGAGCCGGGTCCGCCCCCCCGCCCCGTAGCCGCGGGCGGTCATCGCCTCGGCGACGTCGAGGCCGCGCTCCATGCTCGACGCCAGCAGCGGCAGGGCGAGGGGCGCGGCGCGGCGCGCGCGCGTCGTCCACCGCCCCTCGGCGAGGGCGACGCCGCGCAGGCGCGCCGCCTCCGAGATCGCCCGGGCGTCGCGCTCCAGCGTCGGCATCAGCCGGGCCGCGAGGGCGCAGACGAGCGCGGAGCGGGGGGCGACGCGGGCGACCTGGGCCTGGAGGCGGTCGGGGTCGATGTGGGCGAGCACGGCCCCGACCAGCACCGCCACCGCGAACAGCCGCAGGCCGATGGCGAGGCCGGCGACGATCTCCTCGACGGTCACCTCGAGGTCGATGAGCGCGACCTCGGGGCCCTGCCAGACGATCAGGTCGCCCTCGGCCGAGACGAACGGGTTCATCAGGGCGAGGCCGAGGCCGCTGACGAGGCCCCCGAGCAGGAACAGCCGGTTCGGGCGCACGGGCGCCGCGGCGGCGAGCACGAGCGCGCCGGCCGCGACGGCCGCCAGCACCAGGGGGTTGTCGTCGGCGAAGGCGATCACCCCGGCGGCGGCGCCGAGGACCACGAGCGGGCCGGGCGCCCGCCTCACGGGCCGGCCCGCCCGCCGGCCCGCAGGGGGCGGCCCGTGCCGTCGAAGGCGACGGCGTAGCGGTGGAGCAGCACGGCGGGGTCGGCGGCGACGGTGTCCGCGGCGGCCCGCGCGGCCGCCGCGTCGAGGCCGGCCACGACGACGGTGACCCCGTCGGCGGGGTCCGTGCCGGTCGGGATCGCCGCGACCAGCGCGCGTGCCCCGGGGACGGGCTCCCGCGGGCCGCCGTCCGCCGCGAGCGCGGTGACGCGCCCGTCCTCGATCGCGACGGTCAGCCCCGCGCCCTCGGGGTCGTCCAGGGCGCGGGCCCAGGCCGGCTCCCGGGCGGCGAGGTCGTCGCTGGCGCCGACCACGGCACGCCACGGGGTGTCGCCGTCGACCACGTCGGCCCCGGCGGCCGCGAGGGCGTCGCGCAGCGGCGGGTCGGCGTGCACCGGCGGCGTGCGTCCCGCGACCCGGGTGAGGGGCCGCGGCCACGCGCCGACGACGGCGGGTGTGTCGATGAGCGCGCCCCAGTCGCGGTGGTCCCACCACACGACGTCGCCGTCGCGCAGGCGCACGTCCTTCGCACCCACCGGCGACGACACCCCGTCGACGAAGAAGAACCAGTCGAGCGTCGCGGCGGCGTCGCTGCGGCGGCCGAGCATCCCCGCGACGAAGCCGCCCCCGTAGGCGGTGTCGACGTCCGTCGCGCCCCGGAGCGCGCGCATCAGCGAGTCGCCGGGGGCGACGCGGGTGTCGAGGAGCACCTCGGCCCCGTAGCCCGCGGTGGCGGTCAGGGCGGCCGCCGGCGCCGACGCGGCCGGGGCGTCCTGGCTGCGGCGTTCGCAGCCGAGGGCGAGCGCGGCGACCGCCAGGGTCGCCGTGAGCAGGGCCGCGACAGCCCCCCAACGTCCTCGCACCAACGGCTCCGTTCCTCGAAAGCGGTGTCGGTGCTCGGGCGGAGGCAGGTCTCCTGGCTTCCGTTCGCAGCGGCGCCGCGCCTTCCCGGGGTCGCCCCCAGTGGCTGGCTTTCCGCCCAGCCGCGCCGCTCCCGGTGACAGTGGCGGGACCGCGCCGGATTCGCACCGGCTTCCCTCGAAGCGCCCTTGCGGACGACCACCCACCCGAGACAGACGCAGGCTACCCCCCTGCCGCGGACGGGGTCGACCCGGGGTCGCGCGGCACCGTCTCGCGATCCGCGAAAACCAGCGGTTGACAGCGTAGGCGTCCCTCGCTTAGAAAGCACCAAC
The DNA here is from genome assembly GCF_018141545.1 of Miltoncostaea oceani. Taxonomy (GTDB): domain Bacteria; phylum Actinomycetota; class Thermoleophilia; order Miltoncostaeales; family Miltoncostaeaceae; genus Miltoncostaea; species Miltoncostaea oceani. The sequence continues at coordinate 163,620 of NZ_CP064356.1, forward strand.
CTACAAAAACCTTCAGGTACGCCACCCACCGATCCCACGAAGGGATATCCACCAGGTGCTCTCCGAGGACAGTCCGCGCCCGCCCCTGCCGTCGCCGATCACCGGCGCCGACGCCGCCGAGCCCATGAGCGACGATCTGCTGACGCCCGACGAGGCGGCGGCGCTGGTGCACGCGTCCTCCTCGCGGGCCCCGACGGGCCTGCGCAACCGGGCGCTCGTGGCGGTGATGTACCGGTCGGGGCTGCGGCCCGGCGAGGCCCTCGCGCTGCTCCCCGGGGACGTCGACCTGGCCGCGGGCACCGTCGCCGTCCCCGCCCGCAAGGGGGGCCGGCCCCGCACGGCCGGGCTCGACCTGACCACCCGCGGTCTGATCGCCGCGTGGCAGGCGCGTCGCACCGAACGCGGCATCGACGACGACCGGCCGCTGTTCTGCACGCTCGCGGGGGAGCCGATCAAGGCCGCCTACGTCCGCGAGCTGCTGCCCCGGCTCGCGCGCCGGGCGGGGATCCGCAAGCGGGTCCACCCCCTCGCGTTGCGCTACGCCAACGCCGCCGAGCTCGCGGAGGAGGGGATGCCGGCGTCCATGATCGACCGCCACCTCGGCGTCGCCCCCGTCGGCGCGGGCCGCCGCTACCGCCGCCCGGTCAGCGAGGACGACGTCGTCGCCGCCGTCGCGGGACGCCCCTGGCGACTCTGAGCCTCCGGGTGGTGATCCAGGCGGCCGCCGGGGCCGTAGCATGGACTGATGCCACCCGAAACCCCATCCTCGGAGCTCGGCCGCATGGCCGACGAGGACCTGCTCACGCTCGTGGAGCGGGGTGACGCCGAGGCCTTCGAGGTGGTGTACGACCGCCACTCCCGGGTGGCGTTCTCCCTCGCGTTCCGGCTCCTCGGCGACCGTCAGGCCGCCGAGGACCTGGTGCAGGACGCCTTCCTCGCCGTCTGGCGCGGCGCCGGCGGGTACGCGGCGTCCCGCGGCAGCGTCCGCAACTGGCTGCTGTCGATCCTGCACAACCGCGGCATCGACCGCCTCCGCACCCTCGGCGCCATGTCGCGGCGCCAGGACGCGCTCGAGCAGGTGGAGCTCCGCCGTCCCGACGAGCCCGACGCGGCGGCCCTCGGCATCGGCCGCGCCCTCGCCGGCACCGTCCGCGAGGAGATGGCGACGCTGCCGCCGGAGCAGCACGAGGTCCTGAAGCTCGCGTACTACGGGGGCTTCACCCACCACGAGATCTCGGAGATGCTGGACCTGCCTCTCGGGACCGTCAAGAGCCGGATGCGCCTGGGCCTGGAGCGCCTGCGACGCGGTCTCGGCGCCAGCGAGGAGGTGTCGGCATGACCCGTGAGCACGATGCCCTCCGCGACCTGATCGCGCCCGTCGCGCTGGGTGCCGCGGACCCGGCGGAGATCGCGCGCGTCGAGGCGCACGCGGGGGAGTGCGCGGTGTGTCGCGAGGAGCTCACGTCGCTGCGCGCGAGTGCCGACGTGCTCGCCGTGGCCGTCCCCCAGCACACCCCCCGTCCCGAGCTGAAGATGGCGATCATGGACGTGGTCCGCGCCGAGGCCCCGGACCGCGCCCCGCAGCCCGCGGCCGCCCCGGAGCCGGAGCGGCGCCGCCGCCGCTCGTGGCTGCCCGCGCCGGGCCTGCGTCCCGTCCTCGCCGTCGTCGCGGCCGTCGCCGCCCTGCTCGTCGGCTGGAACATCGCGCTGCAGACCGGCGGCGACGGGGACGACGCCGTCACGGCGATCGAGGTCCGGGGCACCGAGGACGCCCCCGGCATCACCGGCGACGTGGTCTACGTGCGCGACGAGGACACCGCGGTCGTGCGGCTCAGCCGCCTCCCCGCCCTCGACGAGGACGAGGCCTACCAGCTGTGGGTGTTGCGCGACGGCAGCCCGCCGCGCTCCGCCGGCCTGTTCCAGTCCACGGGTCCGTCGGACGCCCAGCGCGTCGCGACCGGTCTGCGCGGGGCGGACGCCCTCGCCGTGACGGCGCAGCCGCGCACGAGCCGCACGACCCCCGAGGGGCCGATCCTGGTGGTGGCGCCGCTCGAGACCGCCTGACCCGACGCCGCGGGTCCGGCGGGGGGCTCAGGGGCGGGGCGGGACCTCGAGGCGGGTGATGGGCGGCGTCGCCGAGCGGCGGCGCCACGCGCGGGCGAGGAGGCGCATGCGGCGCACGCGTCCCTGCACGCCGGTCTCGAGCTCGACCCCGCGCAGGGGCCCGGAGGTGATGCGGATCGCGGCCATGCCCTCCGGTTCCACGCCGGATGTGCCGATCCTCCCCCGCGTGACTTTTCAGACTGGCCCCGATCGGGTTTATTCATCCCTGTGACGACACCGCCACCGGACGCCAGCGTCCTCGACGGGCGCTTCCGGGTCGACGCGGTGCTTCGGGCCGTCGCCGGGCGCACCCATGCGGCCGGGACCGACCTCCGGACCGGCGCCCCCGTCGTCATCGAGAGCGCCCCCGAGCACGCCGTCTCGCCGGGCACGGTGATGCGGCTCGAGCACGCCCGCACGGCCGTCGGCGCGACGCCCCCCGCCACGATCGCCCCCGTCCTCGGGGTCGGGCGCGAGGCCGGCGCGATCCACCTCGTCACCGCGCTCCCGCCGGGCCGGGGCCTCCGTGAGCGCCGCGGGGAGCGGCTGCCGCTGCCCGAGGCCCTCGGCATCGGAGCCGACGTGCTCACCGCCCTGGCCGAGCTGCACCTGCGCGGGGTGCTGCACCGCGACGTCACCACCTCCGCGGTCACCCTGTGCGGCGAGGGCGACGCGATGCGCGCCGTGCTCACCGCCGCGGGCCTCGCGCCCGACGCGGCGCTGCTCGGGCCGATCGTCGACGTCCCCGCCGAGGAGGTCGAGCACCTCGCCCCCGAGGCGTCCGGGGTGCTGCCGGGCGGCGTGGACGAGCGCTCCGACATCTACTCCGCGGGGGCCCTGGTCTACACGCTCGTGGCGGGGCGCCCGCCGTTCACGGCGGCGACGGCGGCGGCGCTGCTGCGCGAGACCCTGACGGCGACGCCCCCGTCGCTGCGGACCCTCGTCCCGCACGCGCCGCGCGGCCTGGAGGAGGTGCTCGCCCGGCTGCTGCGGCGCGACCCGCGCGACCGCTACCAGTCGGCACGCGCCGCCGCGGCGGACCTGGCGGCGATCGCCCGCGGGCTGGCGCGCGGCGAGGAGGACCCGGAGGTCGTCGTCGGCGCCCACGACACGCGCAGCACGCTCACCGAGCCCGCCTTCGTCGGCCGCCGCATCGAGCTCGGTGCGCTGCGCGCGCACGTCGAGGACGCCCGCGAGGGCCGCGGCGGCCTGGTGCTGCTCGAGGCCCCGTCCGGCGGCGGCAAGACCCGCCTGCTCGACGAGCTCGCGCGCCACGGCGCCGAGACCGGGGCGTGGGTGCTGCGCGGCGGTGGCGTCGACCAGGCCGCGGCCCGGCCCTTCCAGCTCATCGACGGGGTGGTGCGCGAGGTCGTGCGCGCCGCCGGGGGGGAGCCGGAGCTGAGCGCCGTCCTGCGGGAGCGCCTCGGCGACGACGCCCGGGCCGCGCGCGCGGCGATGCCCCAGCTCTCGCCGCTCGTCGGCGCGCTCGACGACCACGGCCTCGGCCCCGAGCAGCACGCCGAGGCCCGCAGCCTGCGCGCGATGTCGGGCCTGCTCGACGCGGTCGGGTCGCCGGACCGGCCCGCGATCGTGATCCTCGACGACGCCCAGTGGGCCGACGACCTGTCGCTGCGGCTGCTCGTCGAGTGGCACCGCGGCCGCGAGGACGACCCCGCCCCCGTGCTGGTGGTCGCCGCGTTCCGCACCGAGGAGGTCGGGCCGGAGCACGCCCTCCGCGCGATCGGTCCCCGCGACCACCTGGTCCTCGCCCCCCTCGGCCGCGAGGAGATCGGCAGCCTCGCGACGACGATGGCGGGCGCCCTGCCCCCGGCGGCCCTCGCCGCGATCGGACGCCTCTCCGGCGGCAACCCGTTCATGGCGACGGCCGCGCTGCGCGGCCTCGTGGAGAGCGCCGCGATCGAGCGGCACAGCGAGGGCTGGCGGATCGCCGCCGGGGCGCTGGAGGACGTCAGCTCGTCGAGCGAGGCCGCCGACCTGCTGGTGCGGCGCATGGACCTGCTGCCGCCGCCGACGCTCGGCCTGCTCACCGCCGGCGCCGTGCTCGGCAAGGACTTCGACCCGCTGCTCGCCGCCGAGCTCGCGGACCAGGACCCGGGGGACGCCGTCGAGGCGCTCGCCGAGGCCCGGCGCCGCCACATCGTCTGGGCCGCCCCCGCCGACGAACGGGTCACGTTCGTCCACGACAAGCTGCGGGAGGCGCTCCTGACCCGCGCGCCCGACCACGAGGTCGCCGCGTTGCACCGCGCCGCCGCCCGCCTCATCGAGGGCCGCGACGACGGCATGTCGTTCGAGCTCGCCTACCACTACTCCGCGGGCGGGGAGCACCGGCGGGCGTTGCCGCACGCCCTGCGGGCCGCCGCCGTCGCACGCGAGCGCCACGCCCTCGGCGCGGCGGAGCGCCACTACCGCATCGCGGAGGCGGCGGGCGACGCGCTCGACGAGGACGCGCGCCGGGTCATCGCCGGCGGCCTCGGCGAGGTGCTGATGCTCGCCGGCCGGTACGAGGAGGCCCAGGCGCACCTGGAGCGCGCGCGGGACATGGCGGGTGACGCGCCCTCGCGCGCCGCGATCGACGGGCGGCTCGGGGAGCTCGCCTTCAAGCGGGGGGACATCGAGACCGCGTGCGCGGCCTACGAGCGCGCGCTGCGCCTCCTCGGCCACCACGTCCCGGGCTCCACGCCGGCGCTCGCGCTGCGGGCCCTGCGCGAGGTGGCGGTGCAGGCCGTGCACACCGTGGCGCCGGTGCGGCTCGGCCGCCGCCCCGTCCCCGACCCCGACGCGCCCGAGATGCTCGCGATCCGGCTCTACAGCCGCGTCGCCTACCCCTACTGGTTCGGGCGCGGGGCCGTCCCGACGCTCTGGGCGCACCTGCGGGGCATGAACCTCGCGGAGCGGTACGGCCCGACGCCGGAGCTGGCGCAGGCCTACTCGGAGCACGCGCCGGTGATGACCGTGCTGCCGTGGTTCGGCCGGGCGATCCGCTACGCCGAGCGGAGCCTCGCCATGCGCCGGGAGATGGGCGACGTCTGGGGCCAGGGGCAGTCGCTGCACTTCTTCGGGGTGGCGCTCTACGGGGCGTCCCGCTACCGGGAGTGCATCGAGCGCTGCGAGGAGGCCGTCCGGCTGCTGGAGCGCACCGGCGACCGGTGGGAGATGAACACCGCGAGCTGGCACGTCGCGATGTGCGACTACCGCCTCGGCAACCTGCCCGAGGCCGCCCGTCGCGCCCAGGAGGTCCACCGCCAGGGCCGCGAGATCGGCGACGCGCAGGCGGCGGGCATCTCCCTCGGGATCTGGGCGAAGGCGACCCGCGGGGCCGTGCCCGCGGCGCTGATCGCCGCCGAGCTCGCCCGCGGCGAGGACGACATCCACACCCGCGCGGAGCTGGTGATGGCGGAGGCGATCCGCCTGATGCGCGCCGGCCGGCCGGGTCCCGCCGCCCGGATGCTCCACGGCCAGCTCCGGACGATCGAGCGGCGGGGCTTCCGGCAGGAGTACGTCGCCCCGGTCGCGGCGTGGCTGGCGACGGCGCTCCGGATGCGGCTGGAGGAGGCGCCGGCCCTGTCGCGGTCGCGCCGGCTGGTGGTGGCGCGCCGCGCCCGCCGGGCCGCGCGCCGCGCCATGTGGTGGGCGCGGGCCTACCGCAACAACCTGCCGCACGCGCTGCGCGAGCAGGCGCTGATCCTCGCGCTCACGGGCTCCGGCGCGCGCGCCGAGGGGCTCCTGGAGCGGAGCGCCGCCGAGGCGGAGCGCCAGGGCGCCGCGTACGAGCTGGCGCTGACCCGCCGGGCCCAGGCGCGCCTCGCGCTGGAGCACGGCCGGGAGGACGCCCAGGACGACATGCGCCGCGCCGAGGACGCGCTGCGCGGGCTTCTCGGTGAGAGCGCCCTCGACCCGCGCGCCCCGGCGGCGTTGTCGCTGGCGGACCGCTTCGACGCCGTGCTCTCGAACGGCCGGCGGATCGCGTCGGCGCTCGACGCCGGCGCCGTCTACGACGCCGTGCGCGAGGCGGCCTCCGCGCTGCTGCGTCCCGAGCGGGTCGCCGTCACCGACGTCGCCGCGCTGCGCGCCGCGGCGGAGGACGACCCGGAGGAGGCGACGGCGCTGGAGCGCCGGCTGTCGACCCGCGTCCCGCAGGTGGACACGCCCCCCGGCGGCGGGTCGCGCCTGCGGGTCACGATCCTCGCGGACGGCAGCCCCGCCGCCGAGCTGAGCGTCCGGCACGACGGCGTCGCCGGCCTCTTCGGACCGGAGGAGGTGCGCCTCGCCGAGTACGTCGCCGCCCTCGCGGGGGCGGCGCTCGAGAACGCGGCGACCACCGCCCAGCTCGAGCACCAGGCGTTCCACGACCCGTTGACGGGGCTGCCGAACCGGGCCCTGGTGCGCGACCGCATCGACCTCGCCCTGAAGCGCGCGGCGCGCAGCGGCAACCCGGTGAGCGTCCTGCTGCTCGACCTCGACGACTTCAAGAACGTCAACGACAGCCTCGGCCACGCGGCGGGCGACCGGCTGCTGACCGATGCCGCGGACCGCGTGCGGCGGGTGCTGCGCCCCGCCGACACGCCCGCGCGCCTCGGCGGCGACGAGTTCGCGGTGCTGCTGGAGGACGCCGACGCGGCGACCGCCGCCCGCGTGGCGTCGCGCGTGATCGACGCGTTCCGGGAGCCGTTCCTGCTCGACGACCGCGAGGTGTTCGTCTCGGCGACGATCGGCATCGCGTCGTCGGCGGGCATCGACGCCGGCGCCGACGCCCTGCTGCGCGACGCCGACGCCGCGATGTACGCGGCGAAGGCCCGCGGCAAGCGCGCGTTCGAGATCTTCGTGCCGGAGATGCGGAGCGCGGCGGTCGCCCGCCTCGAGCTCGGCACCAGCCTCCGCCGGGCCCTCGAGCAGGAGGAGATCGAGCTCCACTACCAGCCGATCCTCGACGTGACCACCGGCGAGGTCGTCGCCGTCGAGGCCCTCGCGCGCTGGCGCCACCCGGAGCTCGGGGTGCTCGGCCCCGCCGACTTCGTGCCCCTCGCGGAGCAGTCCGGCCTGATCGAGCAGATCGGGGCGTGGGTGCTGCGCCGCGCGTGCGCCGACCTCGCGGTCCTGCGCGCCGAGCCGGGGGCGCGGTCCGACCTGTCGGTGACGGTGAACCTGTCCCCACGCCAGCTGCGCCACCACGAGCTCGCCGACCAGGTGCGCAGCGCGCTCCGTCAGGCGGGCGTCCCGCCGGAGGCCCTGGTCCTGGAGATCACCGAGACGGCGATCGCGGGGGACACGCCGGCGGGCATCTCGCTGCTGCGGGCCCTGCGCCGCATCGGCGTGCGGGTTGCGGTCGACGACTTCGGCTCCGGGTACTCGTCGCTCGGCCAGCTCCGGCGGCTCCCGGTGGACCTGCTGAAGATCGACCGCGTGTTCCTGGCCGACGCCGGGTCGCCGGAGGCGGCGTCGTTCCTGCGCGCCATCGTCGAGCTGGCGCGGGGACTGGGGCTCGGGGTCGTCGCGGAGGGCGTCGAGAGCGACGAGCAGCTGGCGCTGGTGCGGGAGGTGCGCTGCGGCCTCGGGCAGGGGTGGTTGTGGGCCCGGGCGATGCCGCTCGACCCCCTCCGGACGTGGCTCCGCGACGAGGCCCGTGCGCGCGGGGGCGGTCGCCCCCCCGGTTTCCTGACCTGAGCGACTCCGTAATAGTCACCACACCCCCGGCCGACAAACCTCATGGAGAGGCCGATCGATGGGGGTGGAGATGGGCACGGCGGCGGGACGCGAGGCGATCGAGACGGCGTTCACCCTGAACCAGCCGGGGCGCCTCATCGCGATCCTCGAGGACTGCATGGCGCGGCGGATCCGGCCGGACCGGTCGGGGTGGTCGGCGGCACGGCACCTCGGCATGGACCTGGAGCGCCACTTCGGCGTCCGCGCCCCCCAGGCCGCGATCGACCGGGCGCTGCGCACCCTGGCCCGGCGTGAGCGACTGCGCCTGAAGGTCGACGGCGCCGGGGTCCTCTGGTACCGCATCCAGGACGCCGCCTAGGGCAGCAGGTCGAATCCCCCCTCGGCGCGCACGGTGCCGTTGACGAGGACCTCGAGCCCGTGGGCGCCGGGGTGGTGGGTGCGGGTGGTGTGCTGGCGGAGCGAGACGCGGGTGGCGACCTCGACGGTCCCGCCGGGCGGGACGGTCCGCTCCCCGAGGGTGAACACGCGGACGCCGGTCCGGCCGGCGGGCCGGGCGAACCGCACGCGGAGCCGGAGGGCGTAGTCGGCGGGGGCGTCGCCGGGGTTGGCGACCTCCACCACGACGCGCAGGGAGTCGCCGATGCGTGGCGCGGCCGGGTCGATGGACGTGATCCGTGCGCGGACGGGGGTGTCGGGCGCGTGGCCGAGCACGGCGAGCGCGTCGGGGTCGCCGGCCGCGATCCGTCCGCGGAGCGCGTGGCGCAGCAGCCGTCGCCGCTCCGGGGGGGCGCCGTCCACCCACTCCCGGGCGGTCGCGACGAGGACGTCGGGGTGGTCCTTGCCGATGTCGTTGAGGTTGTTGGCGACGGACCGGCGCACGTAGGGGCTGGGGTCGTCGCGGAGGCGGACGATCAGGTCGAGCACCGGCGCGGGGTCGCGCTGGAAGTCGCGGAGCCGTGACGCCCACGGCAACCGGGGCCGGGTGCCCTCGCTGACGAGGCGCCGCACGTGGGCGCTCGGGTCGGTGACCCACTCCGCGAGCCGGCGGAGGGTCGCGTCGCGGTGGCGCTCGAGGAACGGGCGGATGCAGAACTCGGCGGTGAAGCGCTGCGTGAGGGCGTGCTGGGCGTCCATCGCTCCCTCCAAGCAGCCGAGGCCGTGGTCGCCGATGACGAACGAGTGCGGCAGGTAGAGGAACGCCGCCATCCCCTCGCCGGGTGCGTCGGGGGGGCGCACCGGACCGAGCGACGCGGTCAGCACCGCGAGGGCGTCGGCGTCGTCGGTGGGCAGGTGCGCGCGGAGCGCGGCGCCCCAGTGGCGTCCCCGGTCCATGAGGGCGAGGGGCTCGTGGCCGTCGAGCGCCGCCGCGGTGAACGCCTCCGCGTCGAACGCCGGGTCGACGGCGGCGACCATCGTGGCGATGCGGCGCGGCACCTCGGGGCCGAAGGAGTCGAGCAGCGGCGCGGCCATGCGGGCAGGCTAGGGGGCGGACCGGTCGCGCGCCCCCGCCGCGTTGACCGGCCGGGTGGCGGCCTGAGACGCTCGCGCACCCGTCCCCGTCCCCAGGAGCCCGCACCGTGCCGGACGCCCTCGTGATCCTGATGCCCGGGGAGGGCGAGCGCATCGCGGTGGGCGGCGCCGCGAGCGTGATGAAGGCGGTCGCCGCGTCGACCGGTGGCGCCTTCTCGATGTCGGAGGTGACGATCGCCGCGGGCTTCCCGGGGCCGCCGCTGCACCTGCACCGGCACATGACCGACTCGTTCTTCGTGCTGGAGGGCACCCTGCGCGTCGTCGCGGGCGGCCACGAGGCGGACCTGCCGCCCGGCGGGTACGCGCTGGTGCCGCCGGGCGTCCCCCACACGTTCTCGAACCCGGGTGACGCGCCGGTGCGGGTGCTGAACCTGAACTCCCCCGGCGGCTGGGAGGGCTACCTCCGCGACCTCGCCGCCGCGATGCCGCCGGACGGGCCGCCCGACCCGGAGGCGTTCCGGCGGGTCTTCGCCCGCTACGACGTCGAGGCCGTGGGGCCCGGCGCGCCGTCGTCGCACGCCGGGCCGTAGCGGGTCGGCGCTACCGCATCTCGAGGTCCCGCGTCGCCTCGTCCCAGCGCGCGGTGAGGGCGAAGATGACGACGACGTCGAGGGCGACGACGAGCACGGTCCAGACGGGGAACGCGGAGAGGAACGCGACCTGGGCGATGGCGTTGACGCCGACGACGGCGAGGGCCGCCCACCGCGCCCACGGGCTGCCGCGGAAGAGGCCGGCGCCGGTGAGGGCCATCGCGGAGCCGATGATCAGCATGATCCAGCCCCACGCGGTGAAGTCGAGGACCAGCAGCTCGCGTTCGGCGACGAGGTAGTACTCGTCGTCGAGGAGCGCGGCCAGCCCCTGCATCGCCGTGAGGACGCCGATCAGCATCAACATGATCGACGCGAACACGACCCAGCCCCCCCACACGCTGGAGTACCCGCCACCCTTCGCCATCTCGGCTCCCTCGGTCGGTCCGGATCCGGCGCCGTCGGCCGGGACACGGCGACGGTACGTGGTGGCGGGCCGCCGTGTGAAGGGGGGCGTCCCGTCCGCTAGGCCACCGGCGTGGTCCGCAGCCTCCGGCCGAGGTGGAGGGCGATGGCGAACAGGACGATCGCGCCGCCGGCGAGGACGGACAGCCCCTGGGCGACGATCGCGAACGCGACGGCCTGGTCGGTGCCGATGCCGCTGGCGGCGAGCGCCGCGGCGCCGCCCCCGGCCTGCGTCGCCGCGCCCGTCGGGCCGATCGGCAGGACCGCGGAGACGGCTCCCCCCACGAGGAACGTCACGGCCAGGTCGATGGAGGTGCCGACGCCGAGGGCGGCGAGGAGGACGACGAGCGCGAGCAGCCGCACGAGCACGCCGGTCGCGACGATGACCGCGGCACGCCACGCGTCGCGCGCCGAGGCGGGCGCGTGGTGGCGGAGCCAGCGCGTGAGCCGGTGGTGGGCCGGCGCCCCGCCGGCCACCATGCGGGTGAGGGTGGCGAAGAGCAGGGCGGCGCCGACCCCCGCCGACGCGACGACGACGAGGACGATCCGCACGCCCGTGGCGGAGTCCGACGTGGCGGCGGTCGCGGCGGCGAACGGCGCGAGCGCCGCGGCGTCGAGGAGCCCGAGCAGGAAGAGCGTGAGCACGATGGTGCCGACGCCGGGGCGCCGGCCGGGGAGGCGCCGGACGACGGTGACGCGGACGACGTCCTCGAAGCGGCCGGGGAGCGCGACGCCGGCGAGGGACGCGGCGCCGCTGGACGTCGCGAGCATGAGCGACCGCGGCCGCTCGTGGCGGCGGAAGAGCTGCCTCCAGCCGATGGCCTTGAGGACGTGGGTGCCGAGGAGGAGGCCGCCGGCGGCGCCGACGAGGGGCAGGTCGGCTCCGGCGAGCGGCCACCCGACGGTGGCGAAGTGCCGGACGAGGAGGACGGAGGTCCCGACGGCGGTGAGCCCGAACCCGACGTTCACCACGATGCGCCCACGCGGCGAGCGCCACGCGGCGAGGCCGGCGCGCATCAGCAGGAGCCAGGCGTGGATCGTGCCGCTGAGGACGGCGGGCGCGCCCGCCGTGGGGACGGGGCGTGGGGGTGGCGCGGCGGGCGGCGGGCCGCGGCCGGTGACCCGGCGCCACGTGGTGCGCCACGTCGCGGGCGACGACTCGCGCCACGCCCAGGCGAGGACCGCGAGTGCGGGGAGCGTGTAGAAGAGCAGGATCCCCCAGCCCCAGAGCACGTCGGCGAGCGTGAGCGAGATGACCGCGAGCGCGCCGAGCGAGGCGAGGATGAGCAGCAGGACGACGAGGTCGGGGATCCTCATCGCCAGCGGGGTCCAGGGCGTCCCCCGTGGTGGTCCGCCGCCGGCCGTGCCCCGGCCGCGGGGCGCGGAGCCCACCGCGCGTGGCGGCCGGTCGCGCGGCCGCCGGTCCGGCGGCCGCGGGGACGCCGAGGACCTCAGCAGGTGTCGGGCTGGTGCGGCTGTCACCGGGGTCGGGGTGGCGGCGTCGCGGCGGTCCGCCGCGGCTGCCGTCCCCGATGCTAACCGGCCCCCGGGCGGGGCTCCCCCCGCGGGGGAGCCGGACGCGACCCGGCGCGAATCAAGCGCTGCGTGACCCCCCCGCCCTTGTCGGCCCCCTATTGAAGGAAGTCGAACTCAATCGGGGGCGAACCCACTTCGGCCCGCGCTTCCCGGAGAAACCGAACGACGGCATCGGACACACCGTGGCGACTCGCGCGCCATTCAGGGTTGCTCCACACTCGTTCGCGCGCTTGGTCGCGGAGTTCTATGAGGCTCTTGTCGAGTGCGAAAGCGGCGCGCACGACTCTCTCGTTGTCGAGCAGCTCGATGCGAGCGAGAGCCATATTGAAGGGTTCCGCGAAGAGGTCGACTTCATCCGCGAGGGTTGGCTTGTCGGCCGAATCGGCTCGCGCAAGCCGTCCGATGGCAACTGTGATCGACCACGCTGTTCCCGAAAGCGCCGCCAGTCGCTCCGACGTAGCGCGCTCGCGCTCCTGCCTGCGGTGGGAGACGTGCTGGAGGCCGACGACGAGAATGGCCACCACCGCCGATATTCCAGCGCCGACTAGTGCTGCGATTGCAGGGCTCATGCGCAACAAGACTACCGACGGCCTCGCGTAGGCGATTCGCTGCTGCTCGAGGGGCGCGGCAGCTGAGCGCGCGAGCGTGCCGTGGGCCAGCTTCATGCCCTCCGCCATCCGCAGGTTCGCGCTGATTCCTGAGCGGGCTGGACGTCGCGACGGTCGCGCGCTCGCTCGGTCACCACGATCCGGGTTTCACCCAAGCGCTTGTACGTAAGCGTGCTCCCGCGTGATCTGCCGGACGGTGACGCCCTTGCCAGCGCAGTTTGGGTGAGTCGCCAAGGACCTTTGCGCTGCCGAACACTACTAACCGTTGAGGACCGGCTGTGCTGCAAGGGCGGCGATAAGTTCCGGGTCTTGATCCTGTTACGGCGGGTTCGCTGCCGGTCGCGCGCCGCGGTATTCGAGGCCTCTACGCCTCATCCCGGATCTCGCGGCGATGCGGGTTCTCTCGATCCCGGCGTCCCTGCCGGGCCATTGTGTGGGGCCAGTCGGGCAAGGGCGTGTACGGTGCCGCCGATGGCGGTAAGTGAGGCAGGTGCGTCCCGACGGCCGTGTTCCATGTGCGGCGACGACACCAAACCCCTAACCCGCGAGCACGCGCTTCCCACGTGGACCGCTGGGCGTATCCCGGGTGATGGGCCGTGGACTGTCCGTCTGGGAGAGGGCAACAACGCCCCGGATGGACAGCGCGAGGATGCCAAGCTCAGCGTCGTTACGCGGACCCTGTGTGACGAGTGCCGGAGCGTGCTCAACGACTTGGAGGAGTGGGCGCAGCGCAATCTCGGCCAGATGATGGACGCGTCTACGGACCGGCCAATTGCGGCCACTCCACGGGCACAGCGCTACGCGGCTTCCTGGGCTGTGAAGACCGTGATGATGGTGGACCTTTGTGTCCCCACTTCCGTCGTCCCGCAGGGCGTACGCGAGCGGTTCTTCCGGGAGAGAGCACCATCGGACGACGCGCTCGTCTGGTGGGCGGCCCTTAGCGACATGGAACCCGCGTACTGGTTCCGGAGGCGCCTGATCACCTTTGAGCAGGGACACTCGGCCGTCTACGCCGGGCTGAAGGTAGGACACCTGGGCTTCGTGGTCGCGGTGAGGCTCTCGGAGGCCTCACTAGAACTCGTACGACTCGGTCGGATGCTCGATGGGTTCCAGCCGATACATGGACCCACGTTGCCGCACGCGGCATGGCCGCCCGAGGCTCGCCTAATCGACTTCCGCCAGTTCGACGATGAACTGAACACCATGTTCGCCGCTCGCGTCCAGCCGAACGGGGTCGAACCGGGCGACGCGGCTGACGGCTCCGCGCAGTAGAGCATCCAGCGGCCCGCCGCGCTTCGTCCGTCGCGTGTTGACCCTCGCGTTGACCCCGGGCGCCTTGGTCCGGAAGCGCCGCCCTCGCCTGCCCGAGAGCGGGGGGGTTTCGGCGCTCTGCGCTGCAGAGGCGGTCGTTGCGGCAACAACTTGACCGACGAGCAGCGCGCCGCGCACCCCGGTCGGGCGGCGGTCCGCCGCGGCTGCCCCCCCGATGCTAACCGGCCCCCCGGGCGGGGCTCCCCCCGCGGGGGAGCCGGACGCGACCCGGCGGGTCCGGCAGGTAGCGGAGGAGGGACTCGAACCCCCGACACGCGGATTATGATTCCGCTGCTCTAACCAGCTGAGCTACTCCGCCGCGATGGCGCGGCGGACATCCTAGCCGGTCCGGCGCCCCGCGATCACGGGGTGGTCCCGGGAGGCGGCGGGGGAGGCGGCGGGAGGGGGTTCGGCGAGGGCGCCGGACCGAGGTCGTCCGGCGGCGGCGCCGGGGCGGGCTCCGTGTCGGGGTCGGCCTCGACCTCGCCCTCGGCGTCGCCGACGAGCGCGGCGATCCGGTTCGCGGCGCGCTGCAGTCCCTGGCGCATCTCCCGCAGGAAGTCCGTGCGGGACATCGCGAACGGCGCGAGCGCCGAGACGCCGTCCCTGAACGCCTGCTTCGCGCGGTCGAGCTCCGTCTGGGCCGGCGCGAAGGCGAGGGTGCCCATCGCGTCCATCTCATCCGCCACCGCGATGTTCAGCTCGAGCATCGCGGCGAGGCCCTCCTCGTTGCGGGGCGCCTCCGCGAGGTCCGTGACGGCGTTGCCCGCCTGGGCCTGGACGGCCTTCAGGTGGGCGGCGTCCTGGATCAGCTGCTCGCGGTCGTCCTCCGCCGGGGGTTCACCGGCCTTCGCCTTCGCGTCCTGGCGTTGGCGGCGCACCAGCTCGCCCTGGATCTGGCTCCGGGCGGCGCCGAGCGCCCGCTGGGCGGCCTGCCACCGGTTCCGCGCGCGACCGACCGCGGCCTTCACGGTGCCCGCCGACGACGCGATCGCGAGGGTGTGGGCGCGGACCGCGTCGGCGACGGAGGCCAGCGTCGCCTGCGCCTCACCCCCCGCCGCGAAGCTGTTGAGGACACCCTCCACCGGCTTCAGGTGCCGTGCGATGCGGGGGAGGTCCGCCTTCTTGGGGTCCTGCAGCTGCGGCACCGCGGCGTTGAGGCGGCCGACGACGAGGGTCCGCAGGCGGGTCTTGTCGTTCTCCGTCAGCTCGCGGTCGTCGCGGGCGACCGCCGCGGGCGCGGGTGTAACGGTGGGCGCCCGGGCCACGACGAGGCGCCCGCCGGGGACGACCATCGCCGGCGGGGCCAGGCCCCCGGCGACGGCGCGGGCGAGGGAGCGGTTGCCGACCGCCGACACGATGCCGAGCAGGGGCGCCGGCGACCCGCCGGCCGGGGCGGCCGGCCCCTGCGGCGTGCGCTCGGTGAGCTCCTCGTGCTCGTGCCCCGGCATCTGCGGCCGACCCTATCCCGGGCCGGGTTCCCCGTCGACAGGGGTGAGGGGGAGAGCCCAGTAGCGGATTCGAACCGCTGACCCCTTCCTTACCATGGAAGTGCTCTACCAGCTGAGCTAACTGGGCGGGGTCGCCGCGGCGCCGCCGCGTGCCCGGGGGACTCTAGCGGAGCCCGCGACCCGGGTCAGCCCGCAGCGGTGTCAACCTCGGTTGACACACCGGGAAGTCGTCAACTACGGTTGACGCATGTCCGAGCCGCCGATCCCGCTCCCGTCGCCCGACGACCCCGCCGCCGCGCTCGCGGCCGTGGTCGCGCTGCGGCGGACGGCCGACCGGCTCGAGTTCGCGGCGGTCGAACGCGCCGTCGCCCAGGGGTGGTCGTGGGCGCAGGTCGCGGAGGCGCTCGGCGTGACGCGCCAGGCGGCCCACAAGCGCCACGCCCGCCGGCACCGGTGACGAGGACGGAGGACGACGTGAGGCTGCCCAACCCCGTGCGCGAGGTGCGCACCATCGACCGGCTCCTGACGGGCGCCGAGGCCCAGGCGCGCCGGCTCGGCGACGACCTGCCGGGGGCCGAGCACCTCGTCCTCTCCGCGCTGGAGCTGCCCGACGGCACCGCGCGGGCCGCGTTCGCCCGGGTCGGCGCCGACCCCGACGCGTTCGCCGACGCGATCGCCGCCCAGCACGCCGCGGCGCTCCGGGCCGTCGGCATCTCCGTCGCGGCGGCGCCGGTCCCGGCGGTCCCCCCCGAGCCGGTGCGCTCCGGGCCGCTGCGCACCGACGCCTCCTGCCGCGCCGCGTTCCAGGAGGCCGTCCGCCTCGCCCGCTCCGAGCGTCCCTCGCGGCTCCGCGGCGCCCACGTCCTGCTGGCGGTGGCGGGCATGGAGCACGGCACCGCCGCCCGGGCCCTCGCGGGGATGGGCGTCGCGCGCGACGCCCTGGCCGCGGCGGCGCGCACCGAGCTGGGCGCCGCCCCCGCGTGACGGCGGTCCGCGCCGGGACGGCGGCGGACACGGCAGTGGGGGGAGGAGGGTTCGAACCTCCGTAGGCGTAGCCGGCGGTTTTACAGACCGCTCCCTTTGACCGCTCGGGCATCCCCCCGGGATTCGAGCCTTGGAAGGGTAGCCGCGGCACCGGGCCCCTTCAAGCAGGCCCGCGCGGCGTCAGTCGGCGGGGGCGCCCTCGCCCGCGGGGACCGCCTCGAAGCGGTAGCCGACGCCGTAGTGGGTCTGCACGTAGGTCATGTCCGGCCGGGCGGCGGCGAGCTTCTGGCGGACCTTGCGCACGAAGACGTCCACCGAGCGGTCGCCGCGCATCATCTCGTAGCCCCAGACGTCGCGGTACACGCGCTCCCGGGCCATCGGGCGCCCCTCCGCGCGGGCGAGGGCGAGCAGCACCTCGAACTCGCGGGGGGTGAGGCCGACGGCGCGGCCGTCGACGAACGCCTGCACCTGGTCGGGGTCGATGACGAGGCCGCCGACGTCGATCGCGCCCTCCCCGTCGGCCTGGCGGTGCGACTCGACCCGGCGCAGGTGCGCGTTCACGCGGGCGAGGAGCTCCTTCATGGAGAAGGGCTTCGTCACGTAGTCGTCGGCGCCCATCTCCAGGCCGTGGACGCGGTCGAACTCGCTGGTGCGGGCGCTGCACACGATCACCGGGACGCGCGGGTCCTCGCGGCGCAGCTCCTCCGTGACCCGCCACCCGTCCATCTGCGGCAGCATCAGGTCGAGGATCACCAGGTCGGGCCGCTGCTGGCGGAAGAGCCGGAGCCCCTGACCCCCGTCACCCGCCGTCAGCGTGCGGAAACCGGCGCGTCCGAGCGCGTACGCGATCGAATCGGCGATGGCCTCGTCGTCCTCCACGATCAGGACGGTCTGCGGCGCCGGCACGGGAGGAGTGTACCCCGGTCCACCCCGGCGGATCCGCCGCCGCCGATGCGGCGGTATCCTCGATCGGTGGACACGCCCGCGGGGGAACGGTCGTGACGGACACCCTCCTCGGGGAGCGGTACCGCCTCGACCAGCTGATCGGCCGCGGAGGCATGGCGGCGGTCTGGAGCGCGACCGACACGCTGCTGGGGCGTCGGGTCGCGATCAAGCGCCTGCACGCGGGCCTCCTCGCCGACGAGGAGCACGCCGAGCGCTTCCGTCGCGAGGCCGTCCTCGTCGCCCGCCTCTCGCACCCCAACCTCGTCCACCTCCTCGACCGCGGGGAGGACCGCGACGGCCCGTACCTCGTGATGGAGCTCGTCGAGGGCGAGAACCTGAAGACGCGGGTCCGCCGCGAGGGCGCCCTCGACCCCGAGGAGGCCGCCCGCATCTGCGGCCAGGTCGGCCGGGCCCTCGCCTACGCCCACGGGCAGGGCGTCGTGCACCGCGACATCAAGGCCCAGAACGTGCTGCTGACGGCCGACGGCGAGGTGAAGCTCGCCGACTTCGGCATCGCGCGCCTCATGGAGGCCGACGAGGGCGAGGCCCTCACCCGCACCGACATGCTCCTCGGGAGCGCCGACTACCTGTCGCCCGAGCAGGCCGACGGCCGCCCCGTCGACGCCCGCACCGACGTCTACTCGCTCGGGATCCTGCTCTACGAGTGCCTCACCGGCGCCCTGCCGTTCACCGGGGAGGGGTTCGTCGCCGTCGCGATGAAGCACTGCTCCGAGCCCCTCCCCGACCCGCGCCTCGTGCGCCCCGCGGTGCCGGACTGGCTCGCCGCCTGCGCGATGCGGGCCGCCGCGAAGGAACCCGCCGAGCGGTACCCCGACGCCGCGCGGTTCGTCGCCGCCCTGCAGGACCGCGACCCCGGCACCGCCGTCATGCCGGCCGTCACGACGCCGCTCCCGGGGCGCCGCGGCGCCGCCCGCGGCGGTGACGACCACGACGACGACACCGCCCGCCGGCCCCGCCGGCGCCGCGGCCGGCGGCTGCTCGCCGTGCTGGCGGTGCTGCTGGTGATCGCGGGCGGCGCGGCGGCGGCGTGGTTCGTGCTGGAGCCCGGCGGCGGCGGGGGCGTCGACCCGCCGACCTCCGTCCCCCTCACGCTCTCGGCGGTGCGCGACTACGACCCCCAGGGCGACGGGACCGAGAACCCCAACGACCGGGGACTCGCGATCGACCCCGACCCCGAGACGGCGTGGTTCACCGAGCAGTACCGCGACTCCGCCGAGTTCGGGGGCCTGAAGGACGGCGTCGGGCTGATCCTGCGCCTCACCGAGCCGGCGACGGCGACGCAGATGGTCCTCGTGTCGCCGACCCCCGGTGTGCGCTTCCAGGTGCTCGGCGAGCTCGTCGGCACCGAGCGGGAGGTGCTCGCCGAGGGGGAGACGACCGGCGGGGAGCAGGTCATCGACCTCGCGTCGTCGGCGCCGTCGCAGGCGTACCTGCTGTGGATCACGCGCCTCGCCGACGACGGACAGGGCGGTTTCTGGGCGGGTGTCGGGAAGGTGGAGCTGCGGGGTGCGCCGAACGGGACATGACGATGCCGGACACCTGGGCCCGCAGCCTCGACGACCTCGCCGCCCGCCTCGCGGCCCAGGGCGGCCGTGACCGGCTCCTGTCGCCCCGCAGCCAGGCCGCCTACCTCAAGGACGCCCGCCGGGTCGCCGCCTGGCTGAGGGACAACGGCCTCGAGGGCCCCGCCCAGATCACCCCGTCCGCGCTGGAGGCCGCCTTCCGGGGCCTGCGCTGGTCGCCCGCCACCCGCGCCCGCGCCGTGACGGCCCTGCGGGAGTGGCTCGGTCCCCAGCACCCGGCGGGCCGGTCCCCCGCCGACCTCATCGACCGCCCCCGTCCGACGCCGCCGCCCGTGCCCCGGCTCTCCCAGGCGGACGCCGCCGCGCTCGTCGAGGGGGCCGGCGCCCCGGCGGAGGGCGACGGCCCCCTGCGCCGCGCCCTCGCGCTCCGCGACCGGGCCCTGATGGAGGTGCTCTACGGCAGCGGCCTGCGCCGCCAGGAGGCGTGCGACCTCGTCCTCGCCGGCCTCGACTTCGAGCACGACGCCCTCCGGGTGGTCGGCAAGGGCGGGAAGGGGCGGACGGTCCCCATGACCGAGCCCGCCGTCGCGGCGCTGCGGGCGTGGCTCGCCGACGGCCGCCCCCGGCTGATGTCGGGCCGCGACCCCGCGCCGTCGGGCCGCGCGCCCGTGTTCGTGTCGCGCAGCGGCCGGGGCCTCGACGGTTCCACCGTCTACCGCATCGTCGCCCGCGAGCTGCGGGCCCACGGCCGCGCCGGCGGACCGCACCTGCTGCGCCACGCCGCCGGGACGCACCTGCTGGAGGGGCCCGACGGCCGTGGCGACGGCGCCCACCTGCGCGTCGTGCAGGAGGTCCTCGGCCACGCGAGCCTCGCGACGACGCAGCGGTACACCGGCGTCACCACCCGGGCGATGCAGGAGCACCTGCGCCGCGGCCACCCCCGCGGGTGAGCACGGCGACCGTCGACCCCGAGGGGTTCGGGCGCCTGGCGTCGGCGTTCACCGCGACCCGCGAGAACCCCAACACCCGGGCCGCCTACACCCGCGACCTCGCCGCGCTCGCGGCGGGGCTCGGGGTGCCCGACCCGCCGGCCGACGCCCCGCCGTTCGGCGTCGAGGACGACCCCGTCGCCCGCGCCGCGGCCGTCGCGCTCAGCCGCCTGCCGCTCGCGTGGTGGCAGCAGTGGCGCGACGCGCTCCCCGGCCGGGTCGCGACCCGCCGCCGCCGGGTCGCCGCGACCCGGGCGTTCTGCGGCTGGTGGTCGCGCGCCTACGCCCTCGAGAACCCGGTGCGCGACCTGCGTCCCCCCGCCTCGGCCGCCGAGGGAGGTCAGGAGTCCATCGCCCGCGAGGTCGTCGCCCTGACGCCCGCGGCGGTGCGCCGCATGTGCGATGCGGCGGCGCAGCCGGGGCCGCTCGGCGCGCGCACCCGCGCCCTGATCGAGGTGCTCTACGGGTGCGGCCTGCGCGCCAGCGAGGCCGCGGGCCTCGACCTGTCGGCGTGCCACCTCGACGACCCCGCCGACCCGTTCGTGATGATCC
The DNA here is from genome assembly GCF_018141545.1 of Miltoncostaea oceani. Taxonomy (GTDB): domain Bacteria; phylum Actinomycetota; class Thermoleophilia; order Miltoncostaeales; family Miltoncostaeaceae; genus Miltoncostaea; species Miltoncostaea oceani. Next base: position 183,847 of record NZ_CP064356.1, read on the forward strand.
ACGGCAAGGGCGGCAGGCAGCGCGCCGTCGCCGTGCCGCGGGAGGCGCTCGCCGCCCTCACCGCCTACCTGCGGACCGGGCGCCCCGAGCTGCGCGCCCGCGACCGCACGCCGCGCCCCGACCAGGCGCGCCACCGCGACGCCGACGCCGTCTTCCTCGGCACCCGCGGCCGGCGCCTCGGCCGCGCCGCGGTGTGGGCGATCGTGACGGAGGTGGCCGACCGCGCCGGCCTCCGGCAGGACGGGGCCCGGGTCTTCCCCCACGCCCTCCGCCACTCGTGCGGCACCCACCTCATCCAGTCCGGCGTCGACATCCGGTACGTGCAGGCGCATCTCGGGCACGCCTCGCCCGTCACCACCGAGGTCTACACCCACGTCACCGCCGCCCACCTGCGTGAGGACTTCGACCGCGCCCACCCCCGGGCGCGTTCACGGAAACCTCACGGGATGTGAGAGCGGGACGTCCCCGGTGGTGGGCGGACCCCACGGGGTGCATCCTGCCCCGGTGACCCGACACCGCTCCCTCGCCCCGACCCTCGTCCCGACCCTCGTCACCCTCGCGTTCGCGGGGGGACTCGCCGCCACCCCGGCCGCCTCCGGCGCCGTGCTCGGCGTGCAGGACGACCGTCTCACCTCCGGACCGCTGGAGGACGTCGACGCCCGCATCGACCTGGTCCGCGCGTCGGGGGCGAAGGTGACCCGCCTCGACGTGCTGTGGTCCCTCGTCGCCCCACGCCGCCCCGCCGACCCGGCGGACCCCGCCGACCCCGCGTACCGGTGGGAGCGCGCCGACGCCGCCATGCAGGGCTTCGAGCGCATCGGCGTGACCCCGATCATCGTGGCGTACAGCGCCCCCGCCTGGGCGGCCGGCGGGCGCCGCGCGCCGCGCGACTCCGAGGTCAACCCGAACGCCCCGGCGCCGGCCGACTACGGCCGGTTCATGGAGGCCCTCGCGCGCCGCTACTCGGGCGGGTTCACCCCCGCGGGGGCGACGGAGCCGCTGCCCCGCGCCCGCCACTACGAGATCTGGAACGAGCCGAACCTCGGCGCGTTCCTCTCCCCGCAGGTGTCGGGCGGCGCCCGCGTCGCCGTCACCCGCTACGTCGCCATGGCCCGTGCCGCGTACCCCGCGATCCGTCGCGCGAACCCGGGCGCGATCGTCATCGCCGGCGTCGGCGGCCCGCGGAGCTCCACCGACGCCAACGGCACCGGCGCGCTCGAGTGGGCCCGGCGCCTCGCCGCCAGCTCCGCCCCGTTCGACGCCTACTCGCAGCACGTCTACCCGGCCGCCGCGCCCCTCGCGCCGAGCCGCGCGTTCCCGTCGTGGGCGACCCTCGACGAGCTGTTCGCCACCCTCGACGCCGTGCCCCGCCGCCGCGGCACGCCCGTCTACCTCACCGAGGTCGGGTACACGACCGCGGCCACCCCCTTCCGCACCGTCCGGGTCACCCCGGGCCAGCAGGCCGCCTACCTCCGCCAGATCATGGGCCTGCCCGTCGTGCGCTCGCCCCGGGTGCGCGCGCTGGTCTGGTTCAACCTGCAGGACAACCCCAACTGGCCGGCCGGCCTGCGCTACGGGTCGGGCCGCGTCAAGCCGAGCCACTCCGTCTTCGCGCGCCTGGCCCGCGCCTCCCGCCTCACCGACGACCTGCGGGTGCGGCCCGCCGTGGCGCTCACCCGCCGCCAGCTCCTGATCAACCAGCGCATCTCCCAGACGGCGGTGCGCCGCCTCGCGCTGGTGCAGCGCCGCCTCGACGCCGGCCTCACCCGCGACGACCTGCGCCCCGGCGGCATCGCCCCCCGGGCGTTCGGCCCCGGCGTCACGGCGACGCCGGCGGCCGGCGCCGTCGCACCCCCGGCCCTGCGCCGCGCCCCGAGGTCGCCCCCGCGCCGCCGCGCCGCCCCGGCGCGGCCGCCCGGGTGCGCCTCACCCCCGCGCAGCTGCTCGTGAACCAGCGGATCTCCCAGGCCGCCGTGCGGCGCGCCAACGGGCTCGAGGCGCGGCTGCGCGCCGGCCTGCGCGGCGGGGACCTGCGCGCCGGCGTCATCGACGCGTCGCGGCTCGCCCCCGGCGTGACGATCACGTCCGCCACCCCGCCGGCCTCGCCGTCGGCACCGACCGTCACCCGGGTCGCGTCCGGGGGCACCGGCGGCGGGCCGGTGCGCCTCAGCGCGGCGCAGCTCGCGGTGAACCAGCGCATCGCCCAGGCCGCGGTGCGCCGCGCCAACGCCCTCGCCGCGACCCTCGCCGCCGGCTTCGCGGTCGGCGACCTGCAGCCGGGGTCCGTGACCGCCGAGAGCCTCGACCCCGCCCTCGTCCCGCCCCCCGCCGCGCCGGGGCCCTAGCGGCGCTCCACCCGCAGCACGCCGCGGCCCTCGCGCCAGGTGTCGACGGTGATGTGGTCGGGTGGGTCGCCCAGCTCGACCACCGCCACCTCGCGCACGTCGCAGCGGAAGAGGTGGGAGCCGGTCTGCGCGTGCACGCCGAGGATCCGGGCGCGCACGTCCGGGTCGCCGACCTCCGCCGCGACGCCCGACGCGGTGGCGTCGCCGGTCCAGTCGGGCGGGTCGACCGACTGGCTGTGCAGGGCGAACCGGCCGTCGCGGCGCAGGTCGTGCGCCTTCATCGAGCCGTACATGCTCCCCAGCCACATCTCGCCCTCGGCGATGATGACCTCGGTGCCGCTCAGCCGCGGCGCCCCCCGGACCCGGAGGGTCGCGAGCGTCAGGTGCCGGTGGGCGTCGAGGTAGCGGCGGGCGCGGGCGACGAGGTCGGGCTCCCGCGCCGCGACGTCGCCCCACGCCGCCATGCCTAGCGGCGGACGCGCAGCGCGACGACCGCGCGGTCGCGCAGCCCGTCGCCGATGAGCACCACGCGCACCCGGTGGACCCCGGGGCGGGTGTCGCGTGGCAGCCGCACCACGACGGTCCCGCGGGTCGGCCCCGCCAGCGTGCGCAGGCCGCGGACGACGCCGTCGGCGTCGCGGCGGACGCTGACGACGGCCCGCCCGGGCCGGGTGATCCGCACCCGCACCGCACGGGCCCCGGCGCGGGTCACGCTGAGGCCGCCGGGGGCGGCGACCGCCACGTCCACGCCGCGCGCGGGGACGTCGGCGCGCGAGGAACGCGCGGTACTGGGCGAGCCAGGCGCGCGCGGTGCCGGCGTCGGCCAGCCCGTAGGCGGCCGCGCCCGCGGCGAGCATCGCGCGGCCGGCGGGGGTGGCGCGGACCCGGGCCCAGAGCTCGCCCTGCCCGGCGCCGCCGTCGGGTCCGAGGATCAGCCGCAGCTCGCCGCGTCCCGCGGGCCAGCGGGCGGCCCAGCGGGTGGGGTGCTGCGCCATCTCCCGCGCCGGCAGGGGCGACAGGTCGCCGCGGTAGGTCTGGAGGTAGGTGGCGCGTCCCCGGCTGACGGCGCCGACGAGGGCGCCGAGCACCGGCGGCAGGGCCCGGCGGGGGTCGCTGCGCCCGACGCGCTCCACGAACGCGGGGGACGCGTAGAAGACGACGCGGCGGGCGTCGGCGCCGAGCCCCTCGAGCGCCGCCGCGAGGGCGCGGGCGCCCGCGGGGGTCCACTGGCCGGGGACGATCTCGTCGACGGCGACGACGCCGCCGGCGCCGCGGGTAGACCACCCGGCGCGCAGCGCACGGGTGATCTCCGCGGCGTCGCGCCCCGCGAGGTCGCGGCCCGCGACCTTGCCGACGCTCCGCGCCCGCGGCCAGCGGCCGTCCTCGCGGGCCGGCGTCTGGCGCAGCGTGGGGCCGCCGAGGCCGTCGTGGATGACGGCGGCGGCGTCGTGGGGCACGTAGAGGAGCGGCGGGTCGGCCGCCCCTGCCGGGCCGGCGGCCAGGGCGAGGAGGCCGGCCGCCGTCAGGACGGCGAGGCGCATCGGCGACCATGGTTCCACGCCCGGCGGCCCCCGCCGCACGGGGGCCACGGAACGCTTACATCGGCGTCGTGCGGGTCCCGGTCAGATCCAGGCGCCGACGCCGCCGATGGCGGCGAGCAGCGACAGGACCAGCATGCCGAGCACCACGCCGGCGGTCGCCATGCCGCGGCCGCCGAGGCGCTCCTCCGACGAGCGGATGTCACCGAGGGCCAGGGTGCCGTAGGCGATGGCGAGGCCGGACGTGACGACGACGACCACGCCGACGACGCCGAGGATCGCGGCGAACGGGGCGGTGCGGGCGCGCTGCAGCCGTCCCGGCGCCATCCGCACCGGGGGGGCGGCCTGCGCCACGAGGCGGATGCCGTAGAGGGCGATCGCGACACCCGCGAGCGCCGCCCAGAAGCCGGCGACGAGCAGCAGCCCGCCGCCGCGCATCGTGAGCTCGGCGCCGTCGGCGAAGTCGTCGGAGGTGCGGGCCGAGATCACGAGGAACGCGGCGACGAGGGCGAGGCCGGTGCCGAGCACCAGGGCCACCATGTGCAGCCACAGCAGGCGCAGGATCGCCGCCGCGAAGATGACCGCCGCCCCCAGCGAGGCGATGACCGCCACCGACGACCCGACCGCCGCGGTGTGCAGGCCCCCGCCCGGCGCGGAGCCGGGCCCGTCGACGATGTCGGCGAGCGGCGACAGGGTGATGAGGACGCCCGCGACCCCGGCGAGGGCGAGTCCCCCGCGGACGACGGTGATCGCGCGGTCGAGGGGGTCCGGGGCCATCCGCCCGATGCTACTCGTGCCCCAGCACCACGGTCCGGGGACGGATGCCCCCGGAGCCGGCCTCGAGGATCCCGACCGACGGCCGCATCGCCCCCGGCCCGAGCTGGCGCCGGAAGCGCCGGACCGCCCGGTCGACCACCCCGGCGGCGCCGTCGCGCGGCGGCGCCCCCCCGTGGAGGCTCCCCCACGGGCAGACCGCGCCCGGCGAGAACCGCAGCACCCCGCCGGTCCACTCGGCGACGGGTTCGTGCCAGTGGCCGTGGACGATGACGTCGACGGGGCCGAGGCGGCGGGCGAGCGCACGGTGCATCCCCGCCCGGTACGGCACGTCGCGGCCGGCGGCGAGGCCCGCGACGACGATGGAGGCGTCGACGAGGTGGCCGCGGTGCCCGTGGATCAGGCCGATGCGATGGCCACCGGCGGCGACGACGAGGGAGTCGGGCAGCTCCAGCCCCCCGAGGCGGTCGTGGTCGCCACGCACGGCGACGACGGGGGCGATGGCGTCGAGCTCGGCGAGCACCGCCGGCACGCTCAGGTCTCCGGCGTGGAGGATCAGGTCGCAGCCCTCGAGGGCCTCCAGCACGGAGTCGGGGAGCGCGGCCATGAACTCGCCGACGTGCGAGTCGGCGACGACGCCGATGCGCGTGGTCCGGGCCGACCTCACCCGGGCCGCCCGGTCAGCAGCGGTAGCGTGCCGCCTCCGCCGCCCGCGCCACGCCGAGGTCGACGAGGCGGCCGACGAGCTCCCCGTACGGGATCCCCGCGGCCTCCAGCAGCCGCGCGTAGACGCTGGTGGGGGTGAAGCCCGGCATGGTGTTCAGCTCGGAGAGGAGCACCTCGCCGTCGTCGGTGACGAAGAAGTCGATGCGGGCGAGGCCGGCGCAGTCGACCGCGGCGAACGCGCGGAGGGCGAGGTCGCGGGCCCGGTCGGCGACGGCGGGCGGCAGGTCGGCGGGCACCTGCACCCGCGAGCGGCCCGGCTCGTACTTCGTCGCGTAGTCGTACCAGTCGCCGTCGAACGTGATCTCCCCGACGGGCGAGGCGAGCGGCACGACGCCGTCGAGCACGCCCACCTCGACCTCGCGCCCGCGGATCGCGCGCTCCACCAGGGCCTTGCCGTCGTGACGGAAGGCGAGCGCGAGGGCGTCGTCGAGGTCCCCGGCGGACGGGACGGGGCTGATGCCGACGCTCGACCCGAGGCGCGCGGGCTTGCAGAACGCCGGGTAGCCGGGGTGGGCGGCCACGCGGGCGCGGACGCCGTCGGGGTCGTGGGCCCACTGGGCCGCGGTGACGACGGCGTGCTCGGGGGTCGGGATGCCGTGCTGCTGCAGGAAGACCTTGAACAGGGCCTTGTCCATCGCGACGGCCGACGCCGCGACCCCGGCGCCGACGTACGGCACCCCGGCGGTCTCGAGGGCGCCCTGCACCGTCCCGTCCTCGCCGTGGGGGCCGTGGAGCACGGGGAAGACCACGTCGAGCGGGCGCTCGGGGCCCCCCGACAGGGAGTGGAGCCGCGCCGCGCCGTCGGGGCCGGGCACGATCGCCACGGGCTCGCCGTCGACGCTCCACGCGCCCTCCGCCGAGATCAGGACCGGGATGACGTCGAAGCGCTCCCGGTCGAGCGCGTCCATGACGGCCCGGGCGGAGGCGAGCGACACGTCGTGCTCGCTGCTGCGCCCCCCCATCAGGACCGCGACGGCCTGCCTCATCGCCGTTGCCCCGGGGGACCGGTCCCGTCGGGGCCGCGCCCGTTCGCGCCGTTCTCGTCGCTGCCGGGGGGCGGCGCCGGGACGGGCGTGCCGGTGGTCCCGGCGCCGGGGTCCACGCCGGTGTCGGGACCGGTGGAGACGGTGATCGTCACCGTCGAGCCCCGCGCGACGTCGGTGCCCTCGCCGGGCGTGACCGCGATCACGACCCCCTCGGGCTCGTCGGAGGCGGCGGTGTCGCTGGTGACGGTGAACCCGGCGGCCGAGAGCTTGGCGGACGCGTCGGTGGCGTTGCTGCCGACGATGCCGTTCGGCACCGGGATGGTGCTGACGGCGGCGGCCACGACCACGCTGACCGAGGTGCCGCGCGCGACCCGGACCGTGGGACCGGGGTCCTGGCGGATGACGGTGCCGGGCGCGAAGTCGCCGTTCTCCTCCTCCGAGACGCCGCCGAGCGCGAGGCCGGCGGCCTCCAGCTCGGCCCGGGCGCTGTCGAGGCCCTGCTGGCGCACGTCGGGCACGGCGACCTCCTCGGGCCCGGTCGACACGACGAGCGTCACGACGCTGCCGACCGGCGCCTGGGTCTCGCCCCGGGGGTCCTGGGAGATCACGATCCCCGACGCGACGTCGTCGCTCGCCTCGGTGGTCACCTGCACCTGGAACCCGGCGGCCCGCAGCGCGCGGGTGGCGGCGGTGCGCTCGTCGCCCTCGACGTCGGGGACGGTGGCGTCGCCCGGTCCCCCGCTGACGTTGAGCACGACGGTGTCGCCCTCGCGGACCTCCGTCCCGGCCCCGGGGACCGTGCCGATGGCGATGCCGGCCTCGATGTCGGCGTTCGTGACGGTCCGCTGGTCGACCTGGAGGCCGAGGCCGGTGAGCGTGTCGGCGGCCTGCTGGGCGGGCTGGTTCGCGACGGGCGGGATGGTGACGGCCGTCGCCTCGTCGCCGCCGAGCAGCACGAAGGCCCCGATGGCGATCGCGGCGAGCAGCACGAGGGCGGCGACGACCGCCGGCCAGCGCCGGCGGCCCCGCGGGGGCTCCTCCGGCGGCGGCGGGCCGACGCGGGTGGTGCCGGTGACGGGGTCCATCACCCGTGTGCGTCCCGTGTCGCCCGTGCCGCCGGCGATGGGCATGACGCGCGTGGTGCCGCCGGAGCCGTCGATGGCGGCGCGGGCCTCGTCGAGGGCGCGGCTCAGCTCGGGGGCGGTGCGGTACCGCTCCGACGGGCGCTTCGCGAGGGCCCGCAGCACCACGTCCTCGAGGACCGCGGGGATGCTCGGCTCGATCTCGCTCGGCGGCTGCGGCGGGTCGCTGACCTGCTTCATCGCGACCGCGACGGGCGGTCCGCCGTCGAACGGCACGCGCCCGGTCAGCATCTCGTAGAGGACGATGCCGACTGCGTAGCAGTCGCTGGCGGAGGTGACCTCGCCGCCGCGCGCCTGCTCGGGGGACAGGTACTGGGCGGTCCCGATCACCGAGCCGGCCTCGGTCATGTCGGCCTCGGCGCCCGCGCGGGCGATGCCGAAGTCGGTGACCTTCAGGTGGCCGTCCTCGGCCACCATGACGTTCTGCGGCTTCACGTCGCGGTGCACCAGGTCGCGCCGGTGGGCGGCGCCGAGCGCCGCCAGGATCTGCTGGGCGTAGTCGATGGCCGTGAGCGGGGGGAGCGGCGCCCGCCGCCGGATGACCTGCTTCAGGTCCGGCCCCGACAGGTACTCCATGACGATGTAGTAGCTGCCGTCCGCCTCGCCGCGGTCGTAGACGGCGACGATGTTCGGGTGGTTCAGGCCGGCGGCGGCGGACGCCTCGCGGCGGAACCGCTCCACGAACTGCGGGTCGGACGCGTAGGGCTCGGAGAGCACCTTCACCGCGACCTCGCGGCTCAGCAGCCGGTCGTAGGCGAGGTAGACGCGCGCCATGCCGCCCGCCCCGAGCTGGCGCCCCAGCTCGTAGCGGTCACCGACCAGCTCCCCGGGCTCGAAAGTCATCGCGCCTCGATCGCGGCGCGCATCACGGCGGCGGCCACGGGGGCGGCGGCGGTGCCGCCGGTCGATGAGGTGTCCTCGATGACGACGGCGACGGCGACGACCGGGTCGATGGAGGGGGCGAAGCCGATGAACCACGCCTGGTTGCGGGTGGCGTCGGAGGTCTCGGCGGTGCCGGTCTTGCCGGCGACGGTGACGCCGGCGGTCGAGAGCGCCGCGGCGGTGCCCGTGCCCTCCCGGACGACGTTCTCCATCATCGCGGTCAGCTCCGCGGCGTCGTCGGCCGCCATGACCTGCTCGAGGTCCTGCGGCTCGGCGCGCTGCACCTCGCGGCCGCCCCGGTCCTCGATGCGCGACATGAGGCGCGGCGCCATCAGGGTGCCGCCGTTCGCGACGGTCGACGCGACCATCGCCATCTGCAGGGGGGTCACCGTCAGGCGCTCCTGGCCGATCGCGATGCGCGCGGTGTCCTCGTCGGGCTGGTCGTTCGGCAGCAGCTCGTCGCCGTCGCGCCGCCCCGACGCGGAGACCTCGTCGTCGGGCAGGTCGATCGGCGGCCGCGTGCCGAAGCCGTATGCGGTCATCGTCCCCCCGAGGGTCGCGGGACCCAGGTTGTCGCCGATGCGGGCGAAGGTGGTGTTGATGGAGTTCGTCAGCGCCGTCGTGAAGGTGTGGTTGCCGAAGGTCCGTCCGCCGAAGTTGCGGATCTCCCCGCCCGGCGTCTCGTAGGAGCCGGTGTCGTCGAACGTGCTGTCGGCCGTGTAGAGGCCGCTCGTCAGGGCGGCCGTCGCGGTGACCACCTTAAAGGTCGAGCCGGGCGGGTACCGGCCGCTCGCGGCCCGGTTCAGCAGCGGGCCCCCGTCGTCGGGGATCGCCGAGAAGTCGGTGATCGCCGTCTGCAGGTCGAACGTCGGGGCCGACGCCATCGCGAGGACGGCCCCGGTGCGGGGGTCGAGGGCGACGACGGCGCCGCGCTGCCCCGCGAGCTCCTGCTCGGCGATCTGCTGCACGCGGGTGTCGAGGCTGAGGATCACGTCGGCGCCGCGCTTCTCCTTCGCCCCGAGGCGCTGCAGCAGGGGCTCGGTGCCGAACGACCCCGCCAGGTAGCGGTTGTAGGTGCTCTCGACGCCGGTCTTGCCGCGGGAGTCGGACGTGTAGCCGACGACGTGCGCCGCGAGGCTCCCCTGCGGGTAGAGGCGCTCGAACACCCGCTGCCCGTCGACGCGGGTGGCGCGGCTCGCGGCGAGCACCTTGCCGTCGGACGACAGGATGCGCCCGCGGTCGATGAGCCGCTCGGCCTGCTGGGTCTGGAGGTTGCCGGGGCGGTCGCGGAGGTCGCCGGCGGCGACCACCTGCCACCAGCCGAGCATCAGCAGCAGCAGGCCGAAGCCCGCGGCGAGGGTCATGTAGAGGCGGCGGATGGAGCGGTTCACGCCGCGACCTCCTCGCGGCGCTGGGCCCGCTCGATCTCACGGGCCTGCTGCTCGGCGCGCTTTCGCTCCCGCCGCGACGGCGCGTTGCCGGTCGCGGAGCGGTGGCTGATGATCAGGAGCAGGGCGATGAGGACGAAGTTGGTGACGACGCTCGATCCCCCGTAGCTGAGGAACGGGAGCGTCACCCCGGTCAGCGGGATGAGCCGGGTCACGCCGCCGATGATCAGGATCGCCTGCAGCCCGAGCGCCGCGGTCAGGCCGCCGGCGAGGAGCTTCGAGAAGCCGTCGTTGGCCTGCGCGGCGATCACGAAGCCGCGCTGGATCAGTACGAGGAAGCCGAGCAGCAGGCCGACGCCGCCGATGTAGCCGAGCTCGCTCGCCACCGCCGAGAACATGAAGTCGGTCTGCAGCGCGGGGATCACGGTGGTGCCGTCGGAGGTCACGAGGAAGCCGCGGCCGAGCCCCGGGCCGATGATCCCGCCCTCGGCGAGCGCGTAGAGCGACTGGACGAGCTGGTACCCCTGGTCCTGCGCGTCGTCGAACGGGCGGAGCCAGTTGTCGACGCGCGTCTGGATGCGCGGGACGACGGTGTAGACCGCCGCCGACCCGACCACGAACGCCGCCAGCCCGAAGCCCGTGTAGGCGACCCGCCCGGTGGCGAGGTAGATCATCGCGAGGAAGATCCCGAGGAACAGCAGCGCCGTGCCGAAGTCGTTGAGCACGACGACGAGGGCGAGGCAGGCGCCGAGGAACAGCAGGACGGGGCCGAGCGCCGCCATCGGGGGCACGGGCACGCCCATCACGCGGCCGGTGGGGATCGCGAGCAGCTCGCGCTTGTCGCGCAGGTAGGCGGCGAGGAAGACCACCATCAGGACCTTGGCGACCTCGCCGAGCTGCACCGTCTGGCCGCCGCCGATCTGGATCCAGAGCTTCGCGCCGTTGATGCGCGTGCCGAAGACCATGGTGATGACCAGCAGGCCGACCGCCGCGAGCCCGATGAGGTAGGTGTACCGCTCCAGCACCCGGTGGTCGGGGAGCGCGACGACGGTGATGATGAAGGCGACGCCGCCGACGGCCATCCAGATCGCCTGGTCCGCGGCCAGCTCGGGGCTGATGCGGTACAGCTCGACGAGGCCGATCGCGACGAGCACGCCGACGATCGGCAGGACGTAGGCGTCGGCGCGCGGGGCGCGCAGGCGCAGGGCGATGTGCATCGCCAGGAAGACGACGACGACGCCGGCGACCCCGGGCAGCGGCCCGTAGTCGAGGGTGTCGGTCCGCGCCGACGCCACGGATCCGGCTCCGACGAGGCCCAGCAGCAGCGCCGGGACCATGAATCCCAGCTCTCGCGTGCGGGGGCTCACGGGGTGGTGGTCGTTCCGGGCGTCCCGGGCGCGGTCTCGGGCGTGGTGGGCGCCGGGGTCGTGGCGGGGCCCGTGGTGGCCGGCGGCGGCGCCTCGATCACCGGGGGCTGCGTCACGCCGTACGTCCAGACGAGGCGGGCCGCGAGCTCGACGGCCTCACCCTGCCCCCGGACGGTCGTCGAGACGGCGCCGGGCTCGGCATCGCGCACGGCGTCGGCGGGCACGCCCGTCTCCTGCCAGGGGGTCGAGAGGTCGGCGCCGAGCACGTCCCACGGCAGGCCGTGGGCGACGCGCACGTCGCCCTGCGGGGACTCCTCGAGCGTGTAGATGCGGCTGTTCGCCCAGGCGCCCGCCCCGATGAGGGCGGCGACGAGGACGACGACGCCGATCACGACCGGGACGACCCGCGACCGGCGGCGCGCGACCGGCTCCAGCACCTTCGGCGCACGCCCCGACGACTCGGCGCCGGGGCGGTCGGTGGACGCGTGCCCGTGCAGGCCGCCGAGCACGCGGACACCCGTCGCCGTGGTCCCGGCGTCGCCGCCGCCGTCGCCGGCGACGGGGGCCTCCATGGTGTCGCCCTGCTGCGGCGCGGAGGCGGGGCCGATCCGGGCGAGCACGACGGTGACGTTGTCGGCGCCCCCGGCCCCGTTGGCGGCGGCGACGAGCTCGCGGGCGGCGCCGGTCAGCGACGTGGCGCGGGCGAGGATCCCGGCGATGGTCGCCTCGGGGACGTAGGAGGAGAGCCCGTCGCTGCAGAGCAGCACGACGTCGCCGTCGCGGACGGGGGTGCTGACGGTGTCGGCGTCGACGTCGGCGTCGGCCCCGAGCGCGCGGGTGATGACGTTGCGGTGGGGGTGGCTCTCCGCCTCCTCCGCCGTGATGCTCCCGCGCCGCACGAGCTCCGCGACGACGGAGTGGTCCTCGGTCACCTGGGTCAGCGCCCCGTCGCGCCACAGGTAGGCGCGGGAGTCGCCGACGTGCACCACGTCGAGGTGGTCGTCGCGCATCATCGCGGCGGTCAGCGTGGTCCCCATGCCGCTCTTGTCGGGGTCGTCGCTCGCGAGGCGGCGGATCGCGCGGTTCGCGTCGCCGACGGCGGAGCGGACGTCCTGGGTGGAGAACGGGGTGGTGAGCGCGCCGACGGCGTCGACGGCCATCTGGGCGGCGACCTCGCCGGCCTTCGCGCCGCCCATCCCGTCGGCGACGACCAGGACGCCCCCGGCCACGAGCGACCGGTCCTCGTTGTGGTGGCGCACCCGGCCGGTGTCCGACAGGTGGGCCACCTCCACCAGCATGAGGGGCCCGTCCGGGGTGGTGCCCTCGCCGGTCACGCGGCTACTCCTCGTAGCGCAGGATGGTCTGCCCGATGCGGAGCTCGTCGTGGACCTTCAGCTGGGCGTCCTGCTCGATGCGCCGGTCGTTCAGGAAGGTCCCGTTCGTCGATCCGAGGTCCTCGACGAAGTGGTACGCGCCGCGTCGCATGATCCGCGCGTGCATGTGGGAGACGAACTGGTCGTCGGGGATCGATATCCCGGAGGCCTCGGAGCGGCCGATCGTCATGCCGCCCTCGAGCGGGATCACGCGGCCCACCTCCAGGCTGTCGGAGGTCTCGACCAGGAGCCGCGGGTCGAGGTTGTCGTGCATCTCGACGCGCTCGGAGCCCTCCAGCCAGTTCCCGGCGGTCTCGTCCTCGGAGCGGTCCGCCGCCGGGACGGCCGGGACGACGACGGGCGTCGGCACCGGCGGGGCCGGCTCCGGGGCGCGTGCGACCGGCGGCGCGGGGGCGACGGGGGCCTCGGGCATCGCGGCCTCCCGCGGCGCGACGGGCGGGGGCTGGGCGGCGCGCAGCTGCCGGCCCGAGCTGCGCACGACGGTCCACACGAAGGCGTAGAGGAGCACCAGGAAGGCGACCTCCGCCACGATCAGGCCGGTCTCGTTCACGGGCGTCGCCTCGGCGTCGGGTGCACGGTGCTCAGCTCAGCTCGACGCGGATCGGGGTGGTGCCCACCACGATCGTGTCGCCGTCGGCCAGCGCGTGGCGCTTGACGATCTGGCCGTTCACCTCGGTCCCGTTGGTGCTCCCCATGTCGACCAGGAAGTAGTCGAGCCCGATGTGGCGCACCTCGGCGTGGACGCGGCTGGCGTTCGCGTCGGGCACGACGACGTCGCAGTCGCGGCTGCGGCCCATGGTGGAGACGCGCTTGCTCAGGCGGGTGCGGGTGGTGCCGACGACGAGGGTCATCGTCTCCTGGGTGAGGCCGGCCTCGCGGGCGTCGGCGGCGGAGATGACCTGGGTGCCGCTGACGCCCTCGAGCGCGCCGTAGGGGCGCGGGGGCGGGGGCGGGACGGGCGCGGGGACGGGGGCCGCGGGGGGCTCCGGCGCCGCGGGGGCGTCGAGCCCGGGCGGGCGCTCCTCGCCCGGCGCCGCGGCGGGGGCGGGGGCTCCGGCGGGGGCCTCCGCCATGCGACACGAGATCCCGAACTCCCCGACCCGCAGGTCGGCGTCGGTCTCGAGGCCGACGACGGCGGGGGCGACCAGCGACAGGCCCGCGCCGCGCGCGTGGGCGTCGAGGTAGGCGCCGAGCTCGGCGACGAGGGACCGCTCGTACGACGCGAAGGCGTCGCGGTCCTGTGGGGACAGGTACACGGTGAACTCGTTCGGGACGTAGACGCGCGAGACCGAGATGGTCTTGTGGTCCTCCATCTCGCGGGCCAGCTTGCGGGCCAGCTCCACCGGTTGCAGGGAACTGCGGAAGGCCCTTCGGAAGCCACGCTCGAAGAGGCCCTCGATCTTCTGCTCGATGTCGCGCAGGAGGCTCATACGATCGGACCGCGCAGAGTAGCGGACGTCCTGACCGGCGTCGTGCGGCGGAACGTCCGCCACGGCCGGACGGCCCACGCCATCACCACGGCGGCGGCCGGCAGGAGGGCGCCGAGGGCCGTCGCCGCGTCGACCGCGGTGGCGACCACGGCGATGCCGAGCGCGGTCAGCCAGATCGCGCTCGCCACGACGCGCGGGCCGCCCGCGGCGGCGCGCATCACGACCGGCACGAGCAGGGCGGCCGCCACCAGCGCGAGGGCCTGGACGAGGGCCTCCGGACGGTCGGCGAACGGCTGCCAGAGGCGGTCCGCGGCGACGGCGGGCGAGGTCTCCCCCTCGAGCTCGCGCACGGCGGACCCGAGGAACGGCCCCCCGGCGAGCAGGGCGTCGGTGCCCGCGCCGACCTGCCAGACGAGCGTGGCGAGCACCGACGCGGCCGCGGCCCAGAGGCGCGCCGGCCACCGGGGCAGCAGCCCCGCCAGGGCGGGGGCGAGGGGTCCGAGCCCGATCGCGAAGAGCAGGGGGCCGACGGCGGCGGCGAGCACCAGGCGCCCGTGTCCCCAGCCGCTCAGGACGATCGCGAGGGCCGCGAGGCCGAGCAGGACGCCCGCGGCGGGGGCCGAGGAGACGACGAGGGCCGTGGCGACCCCGACGCCGGCGAGGGCCGCGGCGCGCGACCGCCACGCCGCGGCGAGCCCGGCGACGGCCATCGCCGCGACCGCCGGCCCGGGGGCGCCCCAGTCGACGCCGCCGGCGCCGTCGAGGGTGGTGGACCCGTGGGCGAGGGCGGCGGCCGCGGTCGCGGCCCCGACGGCGGCGCTCGCGAGCACGGGCAGCGCGTGCAGGCCCCGCCGCCGGGCGGCGCGGACGCCGCCCTGCACGCCGCCGAGGGCGTCGGCCAGGTCGGCGGCGGACGGCCGGGTCGCGGGGTCGGCGCGCAGCCCCGCGTCGACGGCGCGGCAGAGGGCGTCGGGCAGGTCGGGGCGCAGGCGCTGCAGCGGGGGGACCGCCCCGGCGGCGGCGCGCCGCGCCGTCTCGGCGGGGGAGGGCGCCGACACCGGGTTGCGCCCGGTCAGCCCCTCGTGGATGACGAGGCACGCGGCGTAGACGTCGGTGGCCGGCCCGGCCGCCTCGCCGCGCGCCTGCTCGGGGCTCATGTAGGCGACGGTGCCGACGACGCCGCCGGTCATGGTGAGGCCGCTCTCGCCGGAGAGGCGGGCGACGCCGAAGTCGGAGAGCTGGGCACGGCCGCCGGGGCCGACGAGGATGTTGGCGGGCTTGACGTCGCGGTGGACGACGCCGCGCGCGTGTGCGTGGGCGAGCGCGCGGAGGACGTCCTCCCCGATGCCGACGACGGCGTCGGCGCCCGGGGGTTCGGGGGCCCGCAGCAGCTCCGACAGCGACCGCCCCTCCACCAGCTCCCAGACGAGGTAGAGGCACTCCCGGTCCTCGCCCCAGTCCCGCAGGGCGACGATGCGGGGGTGGTCGAGCCGGCCCGCGGCGCGCACCTCCGCCCGTACGCGCGGCGCCAGGTCGAGCTCGACGGGGACGACCTTCACGGCGACGTCGTCGCCGGTCACGAGGTCGTGGGCGCGGTGCACGACGGAGGTCGCGCCGCGGCCGATGGCGGGTCCGAGGACGTAGCGCCCGAGGGCGCGCCGATCCGATGCGAGGTGGGCGGTCACGTCGAGGGATCTTCCACGACGCGACCCTCCATCCTTGCCGGGCCGGGTGCGGAGGGGCATCATCCCGCCGCACGACGCCGTTCCCCGGTGCCCCGGGACGGCTCCGGGCACGCCGCCGGGTGAGGCAGGAGGCCCCGCCGGGTGGTGGAACTGGTCGACACGCTAGATTCCGCGTCCCGCGCTCGCACGAGCGAGGCGGCGAGAGCAGATCGCCCGATGACACTTCGTCTCCCACACCAGGTGCGGACCGCCGTCTCTCCCGAAACCCCCGCGACGTAGCCATGGCCGAATGGGACGACGAGCGGCCCGACTTCGACGCGGCCTTCCGCGACGAACCCGAGGACGCGGGCAGGGCGGGCCGGCGCCGTGGGCGGCAGAGCCGCCGCGCCGCGGAGCCCGACGACGCCGGCAGCACCGGTGAGATCCCGCGTGCCCGTGTGTCGGAGGGGTCGTCCTCCGGCGGGGGGCGCACGTCGGGGGCGCGGGCCGGTGCCGGCCGCGCGACGGCGCGTGCGCGGGCGGCGGCGCGTGGCGCCCGGGGTGGCGGCGGCGCACGGCGCGGCGGCGGGCGGGGCCCGTCGGGCGGCGGCGTCGCGGTGCTGCAGGGTCCGCGCGGGCGGCTCATCCTCGGCATCGCGTTCGCGGTCATCCTCGTCATCGTCATCGCGCTCGTGGTCAAGGACTGCCAGCGCGACCAGCTCGAGGACTCGTACACCGAGTACATCAACGGCGTCGCCGCGGCGGTGAGCACCTCCGCCGAGCAGGGCGCCGCGTTGCGCCAGGTGATGGCGAACCCGCGGGGCGAGCGCCCGCCGGAGCTGCGCCAGAAGATCCAGGACATCGCGAACCAGGCCCAGGGGACGCTGGACGAGGTCGAGAACCTCGACCCGCCCGGAGCCCTGTCCGCCCCCCAGAACAACCTGGTGCTCGCGCTCCAGTACCGCGTGACGGGGCTGAACACCCTCGCGAAGAACCTCCCGACCCTGCTGCAGTCGACCGATGTCCAGACGAAGGCGTCGGGCATCGCGGGGATCATGAAGCTGTTCCAGGCGAGCGACGTGATCTACGACACGTCCTTCAACGAGCCGGCGAAGCGGGCGCTGGAGGACGACGACATCACGGGGATCGAGGTGCCGCAGCTCCAGGCCTTCCTGCCGAACGCGGCCCTGACGACGGTAGAGGGTGCGCGCACCCTGCTGCCCGACCTGCAGCGGCGCACCCAGGCGACGGGTGGCTCGGGTGGCGACGCCGAGTCGTCCGGGAACCTGCGTGGGACGTCGCTCGAGTCGACAGTGGCCCTGCCGTCGGAGACGCGCCTGACGCCGGGCACGACCGCGGCCGTACAGCAGACCGAGATGCTGAAGTGGGCGGTGACGGTCATGAACAGCGGGGACTTCGACGAGACGAACGTGGTGGTGCGGGCGACGTTCTTCTACTCATCCGACCCGCAGGACACCGACGTGCGCGAGGTTCCGATCGAGAACATCGCGTCGGGTGAGTCCATCACCGTCGAGATCGATGGGCCGGGGTCCGACAAGGTCGTGTTCGGTGACCAGGGCACCCTCCGAATCGAAGTCGAGCCCGTGACCGGGGAGACGCGCATCGACAACAACCGCGTCGAGTACCCGGTCAAGATCACGATCTGATGGAGGTCGACGCCTGGGTGGCCGTGGCCGCCGGCGTGCCGGGCCTGATCGCCCTCGGCGTCTGCGTCTTCCTGTGGATCGGCCTGCGCCGTGCCCGGGCGGCGCAGCAGGTGCTGCTCCCCGACGGGGCGTCGGCGGGCCTCATCGACCGCCAGGCGACGCTGCAGCGGGCGATGACGCGCCTCGAGGGCGGGTTGAGCGACCTGCAGAGCCTGGTGGAGCGGCAGGGGGAGTTCACGGAGGCGAACCTCCGTACCGCCCTGCGCTTCCAGGGGATGGTCCGGTACGACGCGTACCGCGACATGGGCGGCAACCAGTCGTGGTCGATCGCCCTGCTCGACGGCAACCGGTCGGGTGCGATCGTGACGTGCCTGCACGCCCGTGACCACGCCCGGGTGTACCTGAAGGAGATGAACGCGGGCGAGCCGGGGCAGCGCCTGTCCCCCGAGGAGGAGCGGGCGGTGGCCCTGGCGTTCGGCGCCCCGCCGCGTCCCGCCCGCGGGTCGGGGACGGCCCCGCCGTACCCGGGTCCGCCGGCGGCGGCGCCGTTGCCGGAGGCCACCGATGACGACGGCGACGACCAGTCGACGGGGGAGATCCCGACCGATCCGGAGCGCCCGGCCGGGCCCGCGGCGTGAGGGTCGGGTACCTGGGGCCACCCGGGACCTTCTGCGAGGAGGCCCTGCTGTCGCTGCTCGGCCGCGACGTCGAGGAGGTCCCCTTCCCGACGGTGGTCGACTGCTTCCGTGCGGTCCGCGAGGGCGACGTGCCCGAGGCCCTCGTGCCGATCGAGAACACGATCGAGGGGTCGGTGAACCAGACCCTCGACCAGCTCGCCGCCGGTGACGGCCTGCGCATCCGCGGGGAGGTGGTGCTGCCGATCCGCCACCACCTGATCGCCCGCCGCCGGATCGACCCGGCCTCGCTGGAGCGCGTGCTGTCCCATCCGCACGCGACGGCGCAGTGCCAGGGGTGGCTGCGGTCGACGGCGCCGCACGCGACGATCGTGGCGACGAACTCCACCGCCGACGCGGTCCGGATCGTGGGCGAGGGGGGCGACGACGACGGCCACTCCGCCGCGATCGGCACCCTGCGCGCCGCGGAGCTGTACGGCTGCGAGGTGCTCGCGACGGACATCGCCGACACCCACGACAACTCGACGCGCTTCGTCCTGCTGGGGACGGAGCCGGTGGAGGCGGTCGGTCCGGGGCGCTTCCGCACGTCGATCGTCTGCGGGCTGGAGCGGGACCGCCCGGGTGCGCTCCTCGCGATCCTCCAGGAGTTCGCGATGCGCGCGGTGAACCTGACGCGCCTGGAGAGCCGGCCGACGAAGACCGGCCTGGGGTCGTACATCTTCTTCATCGACATCGAGGGGAGCCGCGACCGGGACCTGCCGGTGGCGTCGGCGATCCAGGCCCTCGAGGATCAACGTGTCGCGGATGTCACGGTGCTGGGGTCCTACCCCGTCGGCGGCGCGCCCGGCTAGAATCCCCACGGGCTCAGGGTGAGAGACGGCAGCCTCCGTGACGCTTCATGCCGGTCGCTCACCCACGCGGACGTCCGAGGAGCCAATGGCGCAGCAGGTCCTCGTCCTGAACGCCACCTACGAGCCGATCAACGTGTGCTCGCTGCAGCGGGCGGTCGTGCTGGTGCTGAAGAACAAGGCCGAGGTGCTGGAGCGCGCCGCCCGGTCGTTGCGCAGCGCGACCCAGAGCCACGTGTACCCCCTCGTGATCCGGCTCGTCTACTTCGTGCGGGTGCCGCGCCACGAGTCGCGGAAGATCTCGCGCCGCGCCGTCTTCGCCCGCGACGGCTACGAGTGCCAGTACTGCGGCTCGGCGTCGCACCTGACGATGGACCACGTCATCCCGCGGTCCCGCGGCGGCCGGTCGAGCTGGGACAACGTCGTCACCGCGTGCGCGCCGTGCAACCTGCGCAAGGGCAACCGCCTGCCGGGTGAGATCGACATGCGTCCCCGGACGAACCCGCGGGCCCCACGGCCCGACGTGTTCATCTCCGTCGCCGCCCCCCGGCAACCGAACGCCTGGCTGCCGTACCTGGCGAAGGCCTCCTAGAGGGGTCCGCCGAGCGCCCGCCGTCCCGCCCGGGTGAGGCGGAGGTCGACGGTGGTCTGGTCGCGGCCGCTGACCCGCATCACGACGAGCCCCTGGTGCTCGAGGCGCTGGACCCCCTCCTCGACCAGGTCGCGGTAGGCGGTGCGGAGGTCCTTCGGCATGCCGGGGAACAGGCCGGTGCGGTGGGGGTCGAACGGCATGGTGATGCGCCACATCTCGACGACGCCGTCCTCCGCCACCCCGTCCGGGCCGAACAGCGCCTCGAGGACGACCGCGGCGAGGTCGTCGAGCGACAACGCGTCGAGTCGCGCGAGCTCCGTCCGCAGCCCGGATTCGTCGCGCCGCCGCCGGTCCCCACCGCCGAGGATGCCCATCACCCGACCATATCCTGCGACGCCGGGCGCCCTCGCGTGACCGGCCGCGGCCGGCCGGGAGCGGCGGCTCAGGGGGCGAGGGCCGCCTCGGGGAGGCCGCTGCCCGACGGGTCCTCGAGCCACGACGCGATGACCAGGGACCCGCCGACCTGGAGGGCCGGCGACCCGTAGAGCGAGGCGAACCGGTCGGGGCGGGACCACGGGGGGCCTCCGGCGGGACGGACGACGAAGAAGTGGTCGTCCGGGCCCGGTCCGGGATCCACCCCGGCGACCACGACGACCCTCCCGTCCGCGTCGACCGCGAGGTCGCCCGCCCCGTAGAGGTAGCCGAAGTCGTCGTCCGGGCGGTCCCACGCGACCTCGGGCGGCCCCCAGCTCTCCGACGCGGGGTCGTAGGCGGCGAACAGCAGCTGCGTCGTCGCGAGCCAGGCCGCGACGGGCACGCCCGCCGGGGTCACCGCGACCTGCCGCCCGGTGCCCAGGTCGGGCAGGGAGGTCCAGGCGTCGGCGTCGTACGGGAGGAACCTGATGGGGACGGTCCGGGACGCGGGACCCGAGAACCGCGGCGACGTGTTCACCGAGGCGACGGCGTCGCCGCGGGCGTTCAGCGACAGGTCCCCCACGATCGGAGCCGCGATCGTCCCGCCGGCCATGAGCGGGACGGGCGTCGTCCAGACGGCGGTCTCCGGCGCGAGGTGCGCCGCCCACACGGCCGCGCCGGGTCCCGTGCCGCCCGCCGTCCAGGCCACGACCACCCGTCCCGACCCGCGGGCGACGGCGGCGACGAGGCCGCTGCGGGGCGCGCCGCCGACGGGCAGGGGATGGGCGCGCCACCGTCCGGAGGGTCCGCGTACCACGGCCACCGCGTCCCGTGAGCCTCCCACCACCAGCACGACGCGCCCGCGGGTGACCGCCCCATCCAGGGCGTCCCCCCGGCGGACGGCCGCCGGCAGGCTCTCGGCGCGCCACGCGCCGCGGCGCCAGACCGACGCCACGAGCTGTCCGCCGCGCCGCCACACGACGACGTGCGGATCGGCCGGGCGGTCGCCCAGCCGCACGAGGCGCAGTGCGCCGCGACCGACGAGCCGTCCTTCCGCGGGGGTGCCGAGGCGGGCGGCGCTGCGGACCGACACGCGGATCGCGTCCGGCCCGCGCCGGATCCGCTCGTACGCCACGGCCACCCGCCCGGCCGCGTTCACGTCGACGCGCGCCTCGCCGAAGGAGGCCTCGCCCCCCGGGGGCAGGATCCGCTCGGCGGCCGCCGGCGTGGCGGAGGCCAGCGTCGCCAGTAGGACGATGAGCACGGACGCGACACGACACGGCACGGCGGGCCCCCTCGGATACCTACGCATCCGACCCTATGCGAGGGTCCCGGCCGCACGCCAGGGTCGACCACCTCCCGGGCGGAGGTGGGAACGGGGTGACCGGACGGAAAGCGCTGCAGGGGGGCTATCCTGGCCTCGCGCGCCCCCGTAGCTCAGTGGATAGAGCACAGGTTTCCTAAACCTGGTGTCGCAAGTTCGATTCTTGCCGGGGGCATCGCGAGATCGCGCTCAGAAAGGGCTATCTCATGCCGTTCGAGCCGGTCCGCGGCGGGTGCGGAGAAGCATCTGGATACGTCCCGGCGCGGCCGATCAGCTGCTCAGACGTTGCGGGAGACGTTGCGGGGGATCGTGGGGGTGGACCAGCCCGCGGCACCGACTACCTCAGACGGTCACGGCGCTGGCCTCAACGCTGCACCTCCGCCATTGCAAGGCGGAGGCCGTCGGTTCGATCCCGTCATCCTCCACTGCTCGGAAGCCCCGAGATCGTCTGTATGTAGGGCGGTCTCGGTTCTCGCTGAGCCCGATTGCCCAGGCGGCACGAGGCGTCACCAAGTGCCCGGAAATGCCGCCGGTGGTCCTGAGATGGTCCTGAAGCCGCTGTCCAATGCCGGCAGTCGTCAGTGCTCGGCCCTGCCGGTTGAGCAACGGGCTCGACCACCACCGGAGAAATCGGCGCCGCTCGCCTTTTCGGTGGCCGCGCCGTCGCCGCGTCCGGTTCATGAACGACGCGACCCGGGGTGCCAGCCCCGGGTCGCTCCCTACGAAAGTTCACTGCCTGTGGTCCCAGAGTACCCCACGCGTCAGATCGCCTCGAGCGATCCAGGCGGCGACAGCACAGCGACACCCAGGCCGTGACCGACGTCGCCTACGCGATCGAGGTGGAGGCCCTTGCCAGCGAGCGCTTTGCCGCCGTCGGCGGGAGCGTGCTGGCCGCTCTGGCCGAGTCGGGCCTGAGCTCTCGGCGGGTCGCGAACGTGATCAGCTGGTTCATCGTCGCCCAGCTTGCCCTCGGCCCCTGGCGCTCGCGCGGCGAGGTCCGACCTGCTGGCCTCGCGCAGAGGATGGGCGTCTCGCGCTGGACGGAGTGGCGCGCGCGGCGCGACGCGGTACTGGCCGGGGTCGTGCGCGAGTGGTCACTGCCCGACCCGGAGGCGCGCGGCTACGGGCGCGGGGCCGTGCGAGTGGTGGAACTCGCCTTCGTGCGCACCCGCGCGGTGACCCAGAAGGTGGCCACCCAGAAGGCAGAGCGCGCGAGCCGCGCCGAGCGCCGCCGTCAGGAGCGCGAGCGCACCAGGGGCCAGCGCGTCTGCGCCGATCCGGCGGACCCGGCACGTGTCCCCGTCATCACGTCCGAGCCCCCGATGCCACCGCCGGCCGCTCCTCTGACGCTCGGCGATCTGCGATCACCCGCCGCCACGCGGATCTGGGCTCTGATCGAACGTGTTCAGCACGGCGGTCGCGCTGGCGGCGAGGACGTGACCAGGCCCCGCCCACCGCCTGCGTAGCCGCCCCGCCCCTTTCGAACCGACGATGAAAAGGCCGCCGGTGTCCCCGGCGGCCTTGCCATGCGCGGGAAGGGTCCCACCGGTGCCCGACGGCCTGATCGCATCGCCCGAGACGCTCATCCGCCGATCAACAACCGCCGGTGGAGGGCCGTCGGGCAGGAGGTCGACCCCAGGCCGCTGCAACAGTCGCGAGCGTGCACCGCCAAGCGCTGCGCCGGCCTCGCGGACCACCCTCGAGATGCCGTGCGGCGACTGGAGACTGGGTCCTCACAGAAGCTCCTTCGGAGCTCAAAGGGAAGAGACGGGCGCTCCGGCCGGCGGCGGGCCCGCCGGTGCGCCCTCAAAGCGGCACGGCAGCCTCGTTCGCGACGGGCCCCCCGGCCGCTCCTTAGATGTCGTCCGCTGCCTTCTCTTTCGGAGGGACCAAGGCATCCCCTTGGGACCACCTCGGGGCAGACCAAGTCGGCGGATCCTCCATCGCCTCCGGTCGCACCCGCGAAGAACCGAACACGGGCGGCGCGAAGGGTCCCAGTCCGGGTCCGGCCGGGGAATTCTCGTACCCCATCACCACGGATCGCTCGGCGCTGGCATCGTCAGGTATCAGGTCACCAGGCACCCATCGATCCCCGCCCCGCCCGCTGCTTCACGTCACCGGAGGCCACGCCAAGCCACCCGCATTGGAAATGCCACCGTGCCCGGGCCTCGTCGGAGAGTCCCGCCGAAGAGGGAGTCATCATTGTCGTATGCCGACTCGATGCTTCACCTACAGCGAGCTTGAGGCGATCTGCCGTGCTCTCGGCGAAGCGACCGTCGGTGGACGGATACCTGGGGCACTCGCCGATGCCGGCATCCCGGCCGAGTCCCTGCTGAGCACCAAGTGGAGGAGAATGCTCGAGGACGCTGACCGCGAGCAGGCGCGCAGTGGCGACGGCTCCTGTGTGCTTCGGCTCATCGAGGCGATCATGGCTCCGGTCGGATTCAGCCAGAACCCACAGGCCTTCGACGAGGCACGAAGCGTCCTCAACCGAGTGCTCCCATTCACCGGCCATGAGCTGAAGACAGACGGCCTTGTCGCCAAGGTCGAAGCCGCACGCACGCTTCGCGAAGCCGAGCGGCGGGCGGCCGCGCTCCACGACAAGCTCGCCGAGCGCGGCGTGCATCCCGACGTGCTCAGTGCCTGCCGGCCCGAGCTCCTGGAGGAGAACTACTTCCATGCCGTGCTGGAGGCAACGAAGAGCCTGGCCGAGAAGGTGCGGGTCCGCACTGGCCTGGAAGGTGATGGAGCTGAGCTCTTCGACAAGGCCTTCAGCCTGAAGACCGGACTCCCGCCCTTGGCGTTCAACCGCCTTGAGAGCGAGACGGAGAAGGGGGAGCACCGGGGGCTCGCCACGCTCATGAAGGGAGTCTTTGGAGCGTTCCGGAACCCGACAGCTCACGCCCCGCGTGCAAGCTGGCCGATCAGCGAGGAGGACGCCACTGATTTGCTCCAGACCGCCTCGTTGCTCCACCGTCGACTCGACGCGGCCTACGTGACGCAAGCGGCCCCAGCCTACGGGCGAGCAGGGGCCTGAGTGTCCTCGGGCGGAATACCAGACTTCGAGGCGGGGCCCGCTCGATCGCGCGCAGTGGTTCGCTGGGGGAGGCACGAGCCGGACTGGCGGGGCTACGCCATCGGCTATCGGCGCGCCGCGGACGCTCTCGCGCAGGAAGCCACCACCGGCCGTGTTTCTCTCGACCTCTTTGTGTTTCCGCTCGCGGGGCTCTACCGGCACGCCCTCGAACTGCACCTCAAGTGGCTGACGGTTGCGATACGAGAGGAATTGGGAACGAGCACGGCTCTGCTCATGACCCACGACATCGAGCGACTCTGGCGTCACCTCAGGGAACCGCTTCGGCCGCTGGGTCTGCGCGATCCGGATTGGGAGAGCCTCGATGCAAAGGTCCTCGCCTGGTCTCGACTTGACCCGAAGGGTGTGGGCTTTAGGTATCCGGTGACAGTCAGCGGAGAGCCGGCCCTGACGATGGACGCGCTCAACCTCGAGGTGCTCGCCCAGACATCCACGGAGATCCTGGACGCCTTGGAGGCCCTGATCGGCGCCGCGAGGGACGAGGGTCGCGTTCTGGCCGGGGAGGCTATGGTCGAAGCCGCAAGCGAGTGGTGGTACTCGCTTGCCAGCGAGGAGCGGGAGCGGTACGAGGAGGAGCATGCCGAGCTTCACGAGGCCTACATGGCTGGCCACATCCCTTGAGCGACCAAGACAAGGCGAGTGGCCTCGTCGCTGACCCTACGTCGTGGGCCTACACGCAGCGCATGGTGGATGCCGGCATCCGGCCGAGCCGCGGGCGCCCCGGCATCGTCCCCAACAACGTCCTCGCCGAGTTTGAGCGACCTTAAGGCGACACCAGGATCTTCGGTTGGGCGACGGACAAGACGGCGTCCCGAAAGACGCTCAAGAGCTGAACTATCTGTAGCGCGCTCGTCGCCCCGACTCCGAGGTCGAGGTCGAGCTGCGCCCTGCTTAGGCCGGGTTGAGCAATGCCAATTCCACCGACGACGGAGGGCTTACGGCGGGTCAGCGACATTGTCGCCCAACGAGTGTGGAGACCAAGTAGGACCTCAAGCTGCCGACGGCTTCCTTCGACGAGAATCGCCTCCGGGTGGCTCCGCCCCGATAGCCTTGCGGCGAGCTGATCCCATAGTTGGCGGTCCGTCGGCCATCGCCTGCTCTTGATGGCCTGGGCGGTCACGACCTCAAAATCCGTGACGCGGACGCTGGGTGACGCACCGCCAGCAAATTTGGCATGCCAGAGATCGACGGCGACCTGTCCCGTCGGCAGCGTCTCGATTACGATGTAGTCGGCGATCTCGCCAGCTCCGTCGTTCGAGAGGATCCACCGCCGCCGCCCACGTGGAGCCTGCTCTCGGAGGAATACCTCAAGGGATTCGTGGACGGAAGCGCCCGCGCCCTTTGCCGTCGCCTTCGCCCTCGTTTCTGCGGTGATGTCGACCCCCTGCCAGTCACGTGTCAAGATGAGTTCACTCGGCAGCGACCTCATGACACCGCTGGGCGGGAACAGCTCGCGACCCCGAACCGTCGATCCATCCAAGAAGAAGACCGTCGGCGGCCGATCAGTGAGCAAGTCCGAGAGGAGGGTCGGATTGCTGTGACCCCGGCGAACCGTGATCTCAGGCTGCGTAGGTGTCACTGTACCGAAACAGTCGATCTCCCCAGTCCAGATAACCGTTTCACCGCTTGGGCTCGGGGCAATCGCCGCCAGAGGAAGCCGATCGTCGCCGGAGGGTGGTGGCGCTCCTCTATGAAGGGCGGCGTCACCGCCGACCATATCTATGAGATCGAGCGATCCGTGCTCATCGAGGCTCCATTCGGCACCGAGCAGGGCATAGTCAAGAGCGACTGCGAGAACTTTGGCCTGCGGCCAGACAAGGAGTGAGCGTCCTCGATTGATTTGAGGAAGTAGCGGCCCAGAGGGCGCAATGGGCGGATACCAATACCGAGCGGCTAGGTCGGACGCAAAGTCCTCGTACATTCGAAGTGGCGTGTATCTCGTTTCCCAGTACTTACTCTTGCCCGTTGACACCCCGGCGGTGAAGGCACCGGCATCGCCTGACACCTGCACCATCGCGTGCCCAAGCGCTGATTGGGCGGTGTCGGAGTCCCGGAGGCCGCTCTCGATCGAACTTCCCGCGAACATCCTGTAGCTCGGTGATCCGCGAGTCGGCCCGTACGTGCTCCGCACTCCCACCGACGACACGGAGATGCGCGGGAGGCTGTCGAAAGCCAGCTGGACGCGCCGTGCGTCTCCGGGCCTGAGAGCGTCGTCTCCACCGATGGCGGACACGAGTTTCCTCTGTGCGCTGCTTCGGGCGGTGTTCACGAGTACGAGGTCGGGTTGATCGACCTGGGGGGCGCGTCTGTAGGTTAGAAGATGCAAGTCGTACTCGACGGAGTCGAGTGCGTCACCACTGTTCCATCGTGGGCGAACCGGTTGACCGGTGACCATGAGAAGTGTCGTGTGATCCGGGTTCGTACCCGAGTAAAGAATCCGCTGTCCGGCAAAGAGTTCGCCCACCGCAAGCTCCTCGGGAACCTGACCCTCGAGGAAGCTCGGTACCCAAGGGACATCGGCGCGGACCTCAAGAATCCGAGCGCGCCGTAGTGGGTGAATGTGAGCGACTTCTACCTGCCCTGTCGAAGGAGCGAACAGCCGCGCGTAGCCTCTGTCCTTTAGGTCATCTTCAACGAAAGCGTCGATGATCCCAGGGAGGACAACGGCCCAATCGCTGTCCTCGGCGTAGAGGCTTCGGACCACACCCTGTAGATATGGGTATACGTCGGCGTCTCTTGCCGTCACGAGAGTAGATCGCTGAGGATACCGCGGATCGACCCGCGCGAGTCGGCCGATGAGCTGCGCGGTGGGCTCAAGCGACTTGTGTTTGTCGTGATAGGCGGCTATTCGGAGGCTCGGGAGGTCGAACCCCTCTACGAGCATTCCAACCATGACCACGCCTCGGAGGTCGCCCTTCCGAAGTCCCTCGATCACGGCGCGTTGTCGCGCTCGCCCTAGCCCACTGTGGAGGACGGGTACCTCGTGCCCAGCCGCCTTGTAGAGCGCGGCAAGCTCGTGCGCTCGCCTCTTCGTGCCGGCTCGGATCAGCATCTGGCTTGTCTTGTGCTCGGGACGCTTCAGCACGGCGTCGACCGCCTCAACGATGAGGCGGTCGATCTCGTCCTTCGCCGCTCCCTCGTCGATTTCGATCACGCGGGGGTCCACTGGCTGATAGAGACGGTCGTCGATCGCTTGGCGGAGCGGGTAGTAGTAGACGAGTTTTCCCGGAAGCCGCTTCCGGTCACGCCGTTGAGGCGTGGCGGTTAGGAGAAGATGCTGAGCCTCGAAGTGGCTGAGGATCGCCGACCAGGTGGCGGCCGGCGCGTGGTGCGCCTCATCCACAATGACGAGATCAAAAAGGTCTGGCGGTGGCGGAGAGTCCACATAGTGAACCGGACTTACGGAGGCCGGGATGCCGACCACGACGTCAGCCTCTAAAAGCCGTTTCCAGTCTGTGCTCCGACCCTCAACCTCCAGAACGTGGGGTTGGGTGACCCCCTCCTCACGCAGCGCCCCAATTCTGCGGAGGACATCTTGTGTCTTGAACTGCTCCGCTGTCTGTCTACGTAGCTCCCTCGTCGGCACCACGACAAGCACTCGAGACGCCCCGGCGACAAAGGGGGCCGCTAGAGCGACGGCTGTCTTCCCGACCCCAGTCGGTACCGAGATCAGCGGGGAGTCCTCGCCTGCGAGGCTCCACTGGGAGAGCGCTGCACCGAGTGCAGCGAGCTGTGGCGGTCGCCACGCGGGGGCACCGACCCTGCGAAAGAGCTGGAATCCTCTTTCGTCTGACCTGTAGTAGCCCGCCATCAGCTCGCAGCCACTCGGCGGCTCGCGCGCGTGGGGCAAATAGAGGACGTGCGCCTGGGTGCGGCCGTGGATCGGCAGGGGGGCAGGTAGTCGAGTCGCTCCGTGCTCATATGCCCCACGATGGCCGGTGCGTCGGACAACAGAAAGCATCGGGTGCTCCGCGCGGGCCCCCGTTTTCGACGAAGCGCACGAAACCTCCCTAACTTCGGAGCGGGTCGTTGCGAGTGCTGGTGCCGAGACGAGTAGACGCCTGCGTCCGACCCGGCTCTCAGGCATCGGAAGCAGAGCGCGGTGGCGTCGGCGATACTGCCGGCCGTGAGTCGCCACCGTTCTGGTCGCAGCTACATCAACGCCTACGAAGCCGTGCGTCGCGCCAGTGACCACGGATTTCTGGAGCAAGCGGTCGTGACAGCGGGCGCTCGGATCGTCTACTCGAGCGGCCCCAGCGTCGCCCCGCTCTTCCTGACGATCGAGCACCCCGACGGCGCTCGAGAGGGCGTGGTCGTCTACGCGTTCCACGCAAATCGGCGGGTGACGCGGAACCGACCCGCTGACGAGCATAGGTGTCAGGTTCGATATGGGAACGTGAACGACGATGCCTGGCGGCTCGCCGAGCATCGGGTCGCGTTCGACCCCGCGGCTGCCGACGTGACCTTGGTCGTTGCCGTGGAGCCCGAGGCCGAGATCATCGTGGCGCTCGACCCCCTCCTCTACGACCCCCTCCCGCTCGGGATCTCGGTCTTCTGGAAGGATGCCGAGGTTGCCCTGGCGCAGGCCACAGGCTGGCATGCCTGGGAGCGGGACAACATCACGGGCGCCAACCGGTCAGCCCGCAGCGCCACCCTCGGGGTCGAGGCGCTTCTCGCCGTCGCTCCCGAGCGCATCCTGGAGCTGATCCGCTTCGAGCGCACCGCCCAGGCCCTTCGTCTCGACCCGGCCCTTCGCCTTCGGTCTGCGCAGGACTTCCCGGCGACGGCTGGCGGTCCCATCGGGCTCCACGCGCTCGAGCGCGAGTATCAGCTGCCCGCGAGGGAGATCCTCGCCATCGTCGGCGAGCGGGCGCGCCTTGCGATGGCCGTCCGGGGCGGCGTCGCGGAGCATCACCTGGGGCTGCTCCTTGCGGGACACCCCGAGGTCGCCGGGGCTGAGATGGGGCTCCAAGAAGGGCCGCCCGACTACATCGTGACCTGCACGACGGTAGGTCCACGACGATCGAGTGCAAGAACGCCTCGCCCAAGCTCTACGCCGATGGGACGCCGAAGGTCGAGGTTCAGAAGACCAGGACCTCGAAGGCTGACCCCGCTAGTCGGCTCTACGAGCCTTCGGCCTTCGACATCCTCGCGGCCTGCATGTACGGGCCGACCGGTCGCTGGGAGTTCAAGTTCCGCCGCTCCGTCGATCTTCGCGCTCACGAGGACCATCCCGGGAGGATCGCACCGCTGCAGCGCATCACCGATGAATGGGCGAGTGACCTCGCGGACGTCCTCTAGGCTCGAGCGAGCACGCGCTCAGCCTCAAGCGGCAGTCCCTCGGAGACGCGGTCGAGCCAGGCAAGCGATGCGCGAACGGACAATGCGACGGCCTTCGCGAGCCGCGGCGGGACGGCGTTGCCGATCTGGCGGAACTGGGCGACCTGAGGTCCGCGGAACTGCCAGCTTGGATCGAAGGTCTGGAGCGCGGCCGCCTCCTGAACAGTCAGGCGCCTGAGGCGATCCGGGGCGACGTCGATGGGGTCTTCACCGGCCAGGAGGCGAGCGTGGTAGCCGCGCACCCAGGGCTCGGCACCGTGGGCCAGCTCCTCCTGGTCGATGATGGGCGTCGCGTTGCCGCCCATCGACGCCGGGAGCGTCTTCGCCGGGCCGCCCAGGTCGAGCGGGCGACCTGAGCCGTTGAAAAGGAGGCTCCCGTGGTGCGCGCGCGGCCTCATCACCGGCCGGCTCGCGGGAATGACCCGGGCCGCGCAGAGTGCGTCGTTGCCCGGCTCTCCAAAGGCGGGCAGGCCCCGGAGGGCCTCCCGCACGCTGGGCGGCGACCCCTTCGACGTGGGCAGGGGGCAGAGAGGCGCCATCCCCCGCGTTCCGACGAGGAACATCCGCTCGCGAGTCTGCGGGACCCCGAAGTCGGCGGCGTTCAGGAGGAATAGCTCGACCTGGTAGCCGAGCGCGCGCGCGGTGCGCCGAAGGTCTTCGCGGACCGCTGACCACCGATCGCTCACGGCAAGTGCCTTCACGTTCTCCAAGACAAAGGCCCTGGGGGAGAATCGAGCGACGAGGTCCATGAAGGCATGGACGTGGGTGCTCCGAGGGTCCTCCGGGTCCATCTTCCCGATCACCGAGAACCCCTGGCACGGTGGGCCGCCGATGATCACATCGACCCCAGAGGCTCCGAGCGGGACGACTCCTGGAAGCTCTCCGTGGACCACATGGGCTCCGAGGTTCGCGCGGTAGGTCTCCACGGCCCAGCGATCGGACTCAACGGCTGCGACGATCTCGAACCCCGCGTCGCGGAAGCCGCAGTCGAGGCCGCCGGCTCCCGAGTAGAGCGAGAGGACGGTGGGGGCGGTCGCGGTCACGGGGCCGATTATGGACCGTGGCCACGGACGTCGTCGTCACGGGACGTGACGACTTGCGCCCCAGATTGCTCCAGGATCAGGCACATGAGCGCCAGCCCCTACCCGTTGCCCTCGAGCGACGCCGTCAGCGTCCGGATGCGCGCCAATCGGCGCCGAGACACCCGCCCGGAGACCGCCGTTCGTTCCGCGCTGCACGGGCGCGGCCTTCGCTACCGCGTCGACTTGCCGATCCAACTGCCCGGGCGTCGTCCCGTCCGGCCCGACATCGTCTTCACGCACGCACGCGTCTGCATCTTCGTGGATGGTTGCTTCTGGCACTGCTGCCCCATCCACGGGGTCGAGCCGGCCAGGAACGCCGACTACTGGGGCCCGAAGCTCGCTCGCAACGTCGCCCGCGACAGGGCGGTGGATGCCGCCTTGGCGGATGATGGTTGGACGGTCCTTCGAATCTGGGAGCACGACGACCCAGGCAGCGCAGCCGCCGTCATTGCCGACCTTGTGAGCGAGATGGCCCATCCGGCGACCGGCACACGATCCCACCGGACCCCGAGCGACGCGGCAGGCTAGGAGAGCGCCCAGTCGTAGCGGCCGGCATAGTGGCTGTACCTCTGGGCGAACATGGACGCCAGAGGTCGCAGTTCGGGCTCGAGGGGCTCGGCCAGGGTCCGCCTCGTGTCGTCGACGAAGCTCGCATGAGCGCGGTTCAGTCCCTTGGCATCGCGAATGGACGGGTGTAGGCGGATCTGCCTGGTCTCGGGATCCACCCAAGCCAGATGGGCATCAAGTGCAGCGTGGTGGTTCGGGCAGAGCGCCACGCCGTTCCATGCCTGGTCCTGGGATCCCTCGGCAGCAGCGGGGAAGATGTGCGCGCTCTCGACGAGGCCGAGGCCCAGTTCGCACATCGCGCATCGGCCCGAGTAGGCGCGGAGAACCGCTCGCCTGAAGCGGACGCAGCGCACGAGCATCGTCGTGACCCGGCGCTTGCGCTCTTCGGCCACGTCGGCAGCGGCGGTGACGACCTCGACCGCGCCGACGCGCACTTCGTCAGAGCGCAGCGGCACGTCGAGATGCTCGGCCGCGACGAAGGCCGCGAACAGCGCTGGGTGGAAGTACGTCAGTAGCTCACCCGACGTGCTCTCGCGCGTCTCCCACCCAGCGGTCGCAGCGGTCCGAAGGGCATCGAGGGGCTGGAACACCGAGAAGCGGGTCGCCTTGCCCTCCCGAAGGCGAGCGTCCGCGGCCACGATGACCGGCGCTGGTACGTCCATGAGCGGATCGTCCGCCCAAACGCCGATCAGCAGCGGGAGTCGACCGGTCGGGACGACGATGGGCCGATCCTTGCCGGGGTTCTCGAATCGCCGCTCGCTGGGGTCCTTTCCCCGGTGGGATCGAATGACGGTGCTGAGCCACAGCGCAACCTGGACGGACGTGTCCGGGAGGTGCACGACGCCGAGCGCCGGCCAACGCTGCCCCGAATCCTCGATCTTCAGGACCGAAGAGCCGACCAACGACTGAAGCCGCGCGGTGACGTTCTCTCGACCCATCGTCCTCCCTGCTCGTCCGCATGTGCCGAGGGCAGGCTATTGGGCCGACCGGATGCGGATGCGGGCCGCGACTGCGCCGGCGAGGGTTTCTCGATGGTCCCTCGTCCGTCTCTCTCCGCGCGTTCCGGGGAGTCCTCGCGAATCCCTAGGGCGTACCGTTCGGGGCATGGGAGCCGGTCAGTCGAGCGCGAACTCAGCCAAGGCTCTGGCCGCAGCCGCGGCCGCCGCCGAGGCCCACCGGGCGGCGCTGCGTGCCGAGCTTGACCTTCTGGACGAGAGGGACCGAGCGCTCGTCACGGCGATCCGAGCGGGAGCTCGGCTCGAGGAAGCGGCTGAGGCGGCCGCGATCTCACGCGCGGCCGTGTCGAAGGCAGCCCGCAGGACCCTGTCGAGCCGAACGGGGAGGGGCGGTCCGTACTCGCGACGCCGGGGGACCTCAGCAGCCCTCGGTGGTGTCGCTGAGGCGGCGCGGAGCTTGGCTTCTGCCAGGGAGCGCACACGCCTGGCCAAGGCTCAGCGAGATAGGGAAATCGCGAACGTGGTGGCCGACGGCGCCGGTGTATCTGAGACCGCTGGCGTGATCGGGATGACACCGGCGTCGGTCTCAGTCATAGCCCGATCGAGCGCAACCGTGAGGCCATAGACGTAAGCGCTGGCGCAGTTGCATCTCCTATGAGATAGGCGACGAGCTATTTAGATGTGGTTGACGAAAGTGCCTGTGCGGATGTAGCGTCGCGGGCACAACAAAAGAGGCCCGGCGACGCGCCAACGCCCCGGGCCGTGGCAACCGAAGGAGGCCTTCGGATGCGTTACGACCGTACCAACGGGTGCATCGCCGCGCTCGCGCGCGCTGACGCTCGCCCTTACAAGGGAAGGTGGGCGCACCGTGCCCGCTGACCTCAACACCGTCGGGCTCGTCGGTCGACTGACCCGCGATCCCGAGCTTCGCTACACGGCCGCCGGTGAGGCGGTCTGCGCGATGCGCCTGGCCGTCGCCACGCGCACGCGCACCGGGGAGGACTGGGAGGACCGGCCGAACTTCTTCGACGTCTCGGTCTTCGGCCGAAACGGCGAGGCCGCTGCCGAGCACCTGACCAAGGGGCGGCGCATCGGCGTCGCCGGTCGCCTGGCCTGGCGCGAGTGGCAGGCCGACGACGGCTCGCGCCGTGAGGCGGTCCAGGTGATCGCGTCATCGGTGCAGTACCTGGACGCCCCGCGCCCCGCTGAGACCGAGGCCGTGCCGGTCGGCGGGGGCGCGAACGGAAAGGGGGCGCCTGGTGGCGACGACGCATCCCTCTGAGCGCCCCGCGCTCATCCTCGCGCCCGAGGTCACCAACGACGTCGCGGGCGCAGCCATCGACGAGGCCGAGGCCGACCGCCTCTACGCCGAGGCGATGGCCGCCGCCCGCAGGGCCGCACGCGTCGCCGCCGAGCTGGAGCGCGCCGCGGCCCAGGCCCCACAGCCTGGCTGGCAGCTCGCGGCGGCGTCCTGCCGTCGTGCTGAGGGCAGCCTGCGCGCCGCCGCCGAGGCGGTCCCCGAGGTGCCGGTCGACGCGACCGCCGAGCCCCGGCGGGCGCTGGTGATCGATCCGTTGTCGATCGACCGCCTTCGCCGGGCTGCCTTCTGGGAGGGCCGACCCCTCACCCTTACCCGGATGGAGTTCGATCTCCTGGTCGCGCTCGCCGAGCGAGCAGGGGAGGTCATGCACAAGGACGACCTGCTGCGTCAGGTCTGGGGCTACGCCGCCCGGGCGCGCACGCGCACCGTCGATTCGCACGCCTCGCGCCTTCGCCGCTCCCTGATCGGCGTGGGAGCGCCCGGCACGATCATCGTCAACGTCTGGGGCATCGGCTATCGCCTGGTCGTGCCGGACGCGGAGCGGGCCGCGTGAACCGGCCGGGAGACGACACAAGCGGCCTTCGTGCCGCCGTCCGCGCGGCGCTCGAGGCCGCCGACCTCGAGCCCGCCGTGCGGGCGCTCCTCGAGCTGCGCTTCCCCGCCGAGGGGCCGGGCGCCAGCCTCGACGAGACAGGCGCCGCCCTGTCGATGAGCCCCGCGATGGTCGCCCACATCGAGTTCGCCGCGCTCTGCGCCGTCGCCGCCCGAGGGCGGCCCGGCGCGAGCGCCGCCATCCAGACCGCGAGCGCAGCCGCCACGACGGCCGGCCCCTCGCACGCCGAGAGGAAGAGCGCATGACCACCGAGACCAAGGACGCCACGACGAGCACGCTCGCCGTACTCGACATCGAGGCGATCACCACCCGCGAAGGATGGAATCCGCGCACCCACGACGACGAGACGGAGCATCAGGCGCTGACCGCCTCGGTGCGCGCCCAGGGCATCCTGCAGCCGCTCCTGGTCGAGCGCACCGACGTCGGCCCGGTCCTGATCGACGGCCACCGCCGCCTCGCCGCGGCGCGCGCGGCGGGGCTCACCGCCGTGCCGGTGATCGAGCGCACGGGGGATGAGGGGGAGGCGGCGCAGCTTGCCGCCGCCTTGGCCGCCAACCTGCGCCGCAGCGGCCTGGATCCGATCGAGGAGGCGCGCGCCTACGCCCGCGCCACGGAAGCCGGTTGGCCGCAACGGCGCATCGCGGAGGCGGTCGGCTGCTCGCGCCGCCACGTCTCGGAGCGCCTTCGCCTGCTGCGCCTGCCCGAGTCGGTCACCGAGGCGATCTCCGATGGCGTCCTGACGCTTGCCAGCGTCCCGCGCGTCGAGGCCGTGGCCGCCGTGTCGGCCTCCGTCGCGGAAGGCCTCGTGGCCGCCCTGCGCGACGGAGCGGCGACGTCGGCCGATCTCACCGAGCGGCCCGACGTCGTCCTCTCCGAGCTCGCGGAGCATCGCCCGGAGGGTCTGGTCCTCGCAACCCTGCCCGGCTACCTCGACCTCTCCCACCTGCTCGACCCGGAGGCCGACGCCGAGTTGTCGGCCCGCGCTGAGGCGGCCGGGGTGAGTGGTGTCCACCTGACCGTCGAGGACCTCGACGCCGCGCGCGCTTACGGCTGCCTGATCGAGTTCACCGAGCGCGAGGACTCCTACTGGCGACGCGGTTGGGTCGCGGACTCCCCCTGGCTCACCGACCGGGCGCGCCTGCACATCGAGCGCGTCGAGGACCGCGCCGCAGAGCGCGAGCGTGAGGACGCCGTTCGGCGTGCCGCCGACGACCAGGCGCGCGCCGAGCACGCCGCCCGCGACGCCGAGGCGCGCGGTGAGGATCCGCAGGCCGCAGCCGCCTCGGTGGCCGGCGAGTCCGACGGCGAGCGCCGGGCGCGCGAGCGCGCTGAGGCCGCCGAGGATCGGCGCAGCGCGCGCCTCGCGAACCTCGACCTCGGCCGTCGGGCGCTCCTGGCCTACGACGAGCCGCAGGCGATCACGACCGAGATGGCGCGTGCCCTGGCGCTCGCCGCCCTGCACCACCACCAGGCCGAGGCCGCGCGCGGCCTGGTGCTCTGCCACGAGCGCCTCCAGACCACTGAGACGAGAACCACGAAGGCCGGAGCGATGAGCGAGAAGGTCAGCTACGCCGAGCCCGACGAGGCCGAGCGGGCGCTCAGCGAGTGGATCGAGGGCGCACGCACGCCCGAGCAGGTCATCGGGCGCGCCCTCCAGGCGCTGGCGCTCGGGTGGTTCGCCGACCAGGCGGCGCTACCTCGGAGCGAGCGTCGGCCGGGCGTCGTGCCGGGGCGCTGGGGCGGTGGCATAGCCGCCGGCCTGCCGGCCCTCGCGGCCGCCCTTGCGCGCCCGGTGCTGCCCGAGCGCATCGCCGCGCAGCTGCGCGAGTCCCACGACCCCGAGGCGCTCGCCGCGTAGGGGCGCGACACCGACCGGGACGGACGCGGCGCGGCTCTTGGGTCGCGCGCGGCGGGCACCCGTCCCGGTCTTCGCTCCGTTCCGCGCTGGCCCGAGCGCCCGCCGGGCTATCGGGGCCCGTCGGGCTGCGCCCGTCGAATCGGACAGACGAAGCACACGTCGAAGGCAGGCTCGCAGCCACCAGAGCCGCACACGCCCACGCTGCTCGACTCCCCGAGGTCCCTTCCGGCGTAAGGCGACCCGGACGGCACCGCCCTGAATCAGTTCGCCTCGTGTTCTCAACAGACCGGCAAAGATGGCGGGCGCACTTGCATCATGTGATGCTCGACTCCGAGATGCTCACGATCCGCGCCGCCAAGGGGCCCGATTACTACGAGCGTGCCGAGTTCGCCCGCGACGACTACTACGAGGAGCGCGGGCAGCTGCGGGGCAGCTGGGAGGGGACGGGCGCCGAGGTGCTGGGGCTCAGCGGCGCACCCGGCGACGGCGCCCTCGGGGAGCTGCTGGAGGGGCGCGATCCGAGCACCGGGACGGAGCTCGCGGGCACCGGCCAGCGCCGCGGAGGGAACGTCGCCTTCGATCTCACCTTCACCGCGCCGAAGAGCGTGAGCGTGCTCGCGGCTGTCGGCGACGAGTCGATTCGGCAGGCCGTCCTCGCAGCCCAAGCGGACGGCGCGCGGGCGGGGCTCGACTACCTCGAGCGCCGTGCCTGCTTCGTTCGGCGCGGCCGCAACGGAGTCACGGTGCTGCCGGGCCAGGGCTTCGCCGGGGCCATGTACTTGCACGAGATGGCGCGCTCCGGCGACCCCCACGTTCACGCGCACGTGGTGATCGCCAACCGGGTGAAGGGACCCGACGGTCGCTGGAGCGCACCCGACATGCGTCCCGTCTTCGCCGAGGCCAAGACCGCGGGCACGATCGCCGAGGCCGCGATGCGCGATGCGCTCAGCCGATCTCTCGGCGTCGGGTGGGGGCCGCTGCGCAACGGGATCGCCGAGCTCGCCGGGGTGCCCGCGAGGGTCTGCGAGCACTTCTCGCAGCGTCACGCCGAGATCGTCGAGGAGGCGACCGCGCGCGGGTACGTGAGCGCCCGCGGCATCGATGTCATCCAGCGCGAGACCCGTGATCGAAAGCGCGTCGTCTCGCGCGAGCGTGCCGCGAGCCAATGGCGCGCCCGCGCGGCCGAGCACGGCTTCGGCGCACGGGAGCTCGCCGCTCTGATCGGCCGCTCGCGAGGCGTGGATGCCCAGGAGCAGCGGGCCGCCCTCGAGGCGTGTCGATCGAAGATGCTCGGGCCGGCAGGCCTCACGCAGCGCAGCGCCCACTTCACCCGTCGTGAGGTGATCCAGGCGCTTGCCGAAGCTCACCCGGGCGGAGCCGCTGCGTGTGTCCTCGAGGCCCTGGCGGACCAGTTCATCGCGACCTCGTGCGTGTCGCTTCTCGCCGCCCGCGTAGAGGCGAATCGTGGACACCAGGAGGCCCTCTTCTCAACGCCCGACATGCTTCGCTGCGAGGCTCGCTTGCTCGCGACGGCCTCAGGCGTGGACCCGCGCGGTGGGATCGTCGCCGCTCGGAGCGCAGTCGACGGAGCGATCAGCGCCCGGCCGACGCTCGGCTCGGATCAGGCGGCAGCGGTGCGCCATCTCTGCTTGGGGGACGCTCGCGTGCGCGTCATGGAGGCAGGGGCGGGGACCGGCAAGACCTTCGCGCTCGAGGCGGTGCGCGAGGCCTACGAGAGCTCGCACATCCCGGTCATCGGTGTCGCCTGGCAGGGCCAAGCCGCCGACGTTCTCCAGCGCGACGCCGGCATCCAGTCGGAGACGGCGGCACTCCTCCTGGACCGCCTCGCTCGTGGGGACACGGACGCCATTCCGGCCGGTGCGGTGATCGTCTGTGACGAGGCCTCGATGATGCCGACGCGCGCACTGGAGCGGCTCGCGAGCGAGGCGGCTCAGCGCTGCGCCCGACTCATCCTGGTCGGAGATCGGGCTCAGCTTCCGGCCATCG
This sequence comes from Miltoncostaea oceani, assembly GCF_018141545.1. GTDB lineage: Bacteria > Actinomycetota > Thermoleophilia > Miltoncostaeales > Miltoncostaeaceae > Miltoncostaea > Miltoncostaea oceani. The sequence continues at coordinate 221,801 of NZ_CP064356.1, forward strand.
ACGCCGCGGGTGGCTTCGCTGCGCTCGCTGATCGACTCGGCTCCGCCGAGCTGACCGAGAACCGGCGCCAGCGCACGGACTTACAACGTCAGGTCGCCGAGCGACTCGCCGACGGACGCCCGGCCGATGCGCTCGCGCTCCTCGCTGACCATGACCGCCTCCACGCGTTCGACGACGGCCGCGAAGCGCGCGCGGCGCTGGTCGCGGCGTGGGCTCAGGCCTCGCTCGCTGATCCCGCACGCGGGCTGATCCTGGCTCACGACCGTCACGAGGTCGCCACCCTCAATCTGATGGCGCGGCGCGCACTGGACGATGCCGGCCTGCTCGGGCCCTCGAGGCTGACGGCGTCCGGTCGCGAGTGGGCCGCCGGCGATCGGGTCGTCTGCCGGCGCAACGACTACCGGGTGGGCGTCCGCAACGGTACGCGCGGAACGGTCGTCCAGATCGACTCCGCGAGCAAGGCCTTGCTCGTGCGCGTCGACGACGCAGGGGTGGTGCGGCTGCCCGAGGGCTACCTCGATGACGTCCAGTACGGGTACGCCCTTACCGGGCACATCAGCCAAGGGGCCACGGTCGATCGAACCTTCCTTTCGGCGACGCCGGAACGTGGAGGCAGGGAGTGGGCGTATGTGGCTTCGAGCCGCCAGCGTGTCGATCTCACGCTCTTCGCCGTGCACCACGAGCCCGAGCAGATGGAGTCCGCACTCGCTCGTTCGTGGGCGCGCTCGGATGCGAAACGACTAGCCCTCGACCACGTCGAGGGTCCGTCCCGCTCGACGGCCGTGGATGCTGCCCGAAGTGCCCTCGATGCCGAACTTCCGGAAAGGAGGGCTGCAAGGTTGCGCGATCTTTCGGAGCGTCGGGAGCAGGCCCGGGGAAGGGCAGGGGCGACGTCTGGCGAGGAAGCCGCCGGTGACCGCCTGGAGGCCCAGATCCTTAGCGCTGAACTACGCCAGCTGGCGCACGCGGGAACCGCGTGGACGGTGCTTTCGGAGATCGCCCATCCTTCTCCTCGGGCAGAGCACCTGTTCGGCCCACGGCCCACCACTACGCTCGACCGTCAAGCATGGGAGGCCGAGGTGACGCGCGCGGTGGCCGCCCACCCTGGGCGCGACCCGGAGCGCGCGATCGCTGCCGAACAGAAGGATGCCTCCGGCTCCTACAGAGAACGCTGAGCCGGCGTGTGCGGCCTACTGCCACCGACGCCTCTTGGCTGCCGATTGACCCGATCGGCCTCCGGCGCCTACTGGGCAGAGTGCGCTCGACTTCTCCGTGAGCGCGCCACCGGCCTCGCGGAGAGATGGCTTCCGTTCCGGCTGGTTGGTCTTGTGCGAGCCGGCCGCCGGGCGGGTCGTGGCGCGAGCGCCGCCTAACGCGGTCTGATGCCGGGATGGCGCCAAGAGATGACGATCAGCAGGCCGAGCAGACCCACAAGAAGCAACGTCAGCAGCGTTGCCCGCAGTGTTGCTCCCCCCTTCGTCTTGACCGGCAACCGCCTAGTGGGTTCCCGCACCAGAGTACGGCCTTCTCGGGCGCAGCCCACCGTCGCTCTTGCCTTCGTCCGTCGGCCTCGGGTCCGGCACCTGCCTGCGATGTCGGTGAATCGGAAGGTTCTCGGCGACGACCGCGTTCACTGGTGACGCGGTTCCTGCGAGACCGGAGAGCGACCCGAGCCAGCGTCTGGGCCCGGGTGGCTGGCGGACCGAGCGCCGGCGGGTTCAGGCCCGCGATGTGCCGTTGCCGCCTTGTCATCGTCGGCGTCGGACAATCTAAGGAGCCGCCAGAGGCGACGGCTGACACGAGTCCTCCAGTACAGGGGATGCCCCAGGGGCAGGACCTGAGGACGCGCCGAGCTCGACCACGCGGGCCTCGCCCGGCGGGCACTGCGAGGTGGGGACCGACACGCCCCTCGAGTCGATGCCGACCGTCGCCCCCGGCCCCGCAGGAGTTGACGCTTCGGTTCGGGCACATCCACCGATGCCGAGACCGAGAACGGCGAGGCACGCCGCAAGCCACAGGGCGCGCTGCTGTGTCAATACATCTCTCGCTCGCATGCAGTTCCTTCCTGACGCGGTGCGGCTTTCGATCCCAGCGGAACACACGCCAGGCGCGCCGGCCCTGCTTGCTGCGCCCGGCGCGCCTAGACGACTTTCGGTGGAGCGTGTCTGCGGTCGTGTAGCGGGTGGACCCTTTCAGTAGGCGGTCCACCCGGCCTGCGGATCCGGACCCGGATCCGGCAGGGCCCACAGCACCGTCGCCCGGCCCGCGGCAGCGATGACCGGCGCCGCATCGACCTCGACGCGCGTGAGGCGGATGCCCACCGCTCGCCACTCGCAGACGAACGCCATAGGTCCCGGGGGCGGAAGCGGCCAGACCCAGAAGCCCACCTGGGACGCATGCCTCCCGCCCCCGCCTCCTCCACGCGGCACGAGCCTGGGCGAGGCGGAGGCGGGGCGGCTGGGATCCACCGTCTCGGGGCTCCCAGCCTCGCCGAGGCTGGTGGCCTTGCGCCCGTCCGAGAACTGGACGCCGAAGCGGAATCCCTCCTCATCCCGTGATTCGCCCGGATAGGCGGGCGGAAACGGCTTCCCCCACTCAGTGCCGGGGAACGCGCCGAAGCGCCGCCGGAAGTCCAGGACGAACGAGACCCCGTTCGGCTCGGCCACGACGCTGCTCAGCCCGACCCCGACGTCCTCGGTCCGGGCGAGCACGAGGGAGAGGTCGACGGCAGCCCCGAGGACGTTCTCGGCGGGGCCGATCCAGGGCGGCTGGGGAGGCTCGGGCGGTTGGGGCGCTAGGGGAGGGAGAGGCTCGAAGAAGGGCATGGTGCGATCCTCCCACCCTGCGGGGACGCAGGCACGTGCGGGCTCCTGTGGCGGCGTCAGACGTGTCGTCAGCACCGCACGGTTTCAGAGGTGGCGCGCCTCCGATGGGGCCGCGGGTCGTCAGGGAAGCGAGAAGCGGCCCCTCAGCGTCGCGAGGACCTGGCCACTCTCGCCCAGCGCCTCCGCCGTCGTCGTGGTGCGCGGCGGAGCGCCCCGAGATCTACGGGGCCCGAGGACCAGCGCCCACCCGTTGGCCGCTGCGGCCTCCCGCACCATGCCGGAGGATGAGGTGAAGCGCAGAGTCCGGGTGGCCGTGGGAACGGCGAAGGGCTGGAACCCGGCGGATCCACCGCAGTCCTGAATGCCCTTCGTGCGGGGGCAGCCGAAACCGAAGGCGTCGTCAGGCCGCGGGCCCGCGACGACCGCGCGCGGGGCGCCCGTGACGAGCAGGTAGTTCCAGACCGACCACCGGCCATCCGGCCCGTCGGCCTCCAGCGCACGGCGCAGAGTCGACGGGTCGCCGCGCTCGCTACCCGGAAGCGACAGCATGCGACGGACCTGCGCGGGAACGGGCTCCACCACCTCGCCGAGGACGACCGGTGACGGGCCGATGCGGTAGGTGTCGGCGACCCACACGATCGCCGGGATGGGCCCGTTGCGCGCAACGTCGGTTCCAACGGGACTTCTCACGCCAAAGCCCCCGGTCCCGCTCTGAAAGGAGCCGAACTCGAGCGCCGGTGAGCCTGGCCGGGTATCGAGTCGGCCGGTGGCATCGGCGGTCGTCATCTGCCAGATGTCCCCGTTCGTGCTGAGCGCGATCCGCTGGGGCTGACCAGACGACGCCGCGCGCGCCGACACCTGGCGCAGGAGGTCGTCCCACGTCCGGCGTCCCTCGACGCTCAACACGATCGGCGTCGTGATCGGCCGGCCGGGCAGCGTGTCGTCCGAGGTCGACTTGCCGGTGCCGGTCACCTGGAGTGGCGAGACCGCCGGGCGGTCGCGGACGACGAAAAACTGGGTCGAGCGGAGCCGCTCGGCATCACCACGGGCGTTGCGCACGTACTGGCGGCGCAGGATCGCGAAGCCCTCGGGGAGCTCCAGGATCTGCGATCCCGGCGGCAGCGTTCTCGTGATCCGGCGCAGATCCGCGGCCGTCGGCGCAGGGCCGCGGACGAGGCGCCCGTTGCGGAAGAGATAGGCGACCCGCGCCGGAGCGCCGGGCGCGAGCTCGCGTGCCCGCAGCACTGCCTTGTGAAAGGAGCTGAACGTCCCCACGAGGACCTCATCGAGGTCGTAGACGGCGATCGCCGAGCCCGCCACGATCTCCGAGAGGGTGATCGGCTCGCGGGTGCCGGTGAGGGTGACGCGGGCGCGATCGCGCTCGACTCGCTCAACCGTCGCGCTCACGCCCTTCTGGGCACGCGCACGGGCGTGGATCACCCGCTCCATCTGGGCGTACGCCTCGTCGTCGGTCACGCCGGCCGCAGGCCGGAAGACGATGATGGCGCCGATTCCCGGTCGGCCCGCGGTGGCGGAAGGGGCCGACGGGGCGGGGTCGTCTGCGGCGCCAGTGTCGGCGGGTCGATCGCTCGGTGTCGCGATGATCAGGGCGGCGAGGAGGGCGCCGGTCGCGGCGACTCCCACGATCGCACTGATGGCGCCGATCGGGCGACGCGCTGAGCTGACCGCCCGTCGTGTCCAGATCGACGCCGAGGACCCGCCCGGGGTACCGCGGGCGGCCGAGCGGGCGCCGGCCGCGTCATGAACCGGCGGCCGTGAGCTCAACGCGGTCAGCGCCGCGCGCGTTGCACGATCCCGGGCCTGCGAGGTCGCGCGGACCCGCGGCTCGGAGTCGCGGATGTCGTCAATGAGATCGCTCACGTCACCACTCCCAACCGGTCGCGGAGGTCTGTCATCGCGCGAGCGAGCCGCGATTGGGCGGTGCCGATCGGGACCCCGATGAGCTCGGCCGACTCGGCGAGGCTGTAGCCGAGCCAGTGGTGGAGCACCACGATCGTGCGCCGGTCGGCGTCCAGGCCACGGATCGCCGCAGCGACCTCGGCCTTGCGTGAGGACTCCTCCCAGTCGGCTGCCAGCTCGTCCTGATCGAGATCGACCTCCCGCGCGCGTCGCCGTTTCGTCTTGCGCAGATGGTCGAGGCCCTGATTCACGGCGATCCGCCGAAGCCACGCGCCGAACTCGCCCTCTCCCGACCACGCCGACAGCGAGCAGAACGCCCGCTCGAAGGACGCTTGGGCGACATCGTCGGCCGCAGGGCGATGAGCGGTGATCCCGAACGCGACCCGCCAGACCGCGTCGAAATGCCGCGCGACGAGCGCCTCACCCGCGCCGGCGTCTCCGGCCAGGGCGCGCTGAACCAGTGTGGAGTCGTCATCGGTCACGTCACTGAGTCTGACGTCGGTGGGGTGCCCTCTTGTCCCGGCGGATCGCAAGTAGCAGCGACTCAGGAAGGGGCGCAGTCCCCGCCCGGCGTTGCTGGTCGCATCAGAAGCCGGGCTGCGGAAGGGGCACGGTCCGCTCCGTGAGCACGTCATCCGCAGCATCCCGGAAGGTGAGCACGATCGTCTTCGGCCGAGCCGCGGTCAGCGTTTCCACCGGAATGCTGATGAGCATGTAGCCGCCACCTCGCGTGGCCCGGACCCCGGGAAGGCTCGCCTCCACCGCTGCGACCTCATCGGTCGTCCGAACGACGATCCGCGTGGGGTGCGTGGCGCGGCGGCCGTCGGATGCGCCATAGCTGCCGCAGATCGCGACAGGGTCCGGCACCTTACAATCGAAGGTTGTCGAGCCGACGAAGCCGCTGTCGGGTCGTGCATCGATCACGACGCTCGTCGGCCCGGACGGACCCCCGCGCTCACCGGTGAGCACGAGTTCCGCCTCGGGATCCTCGAGCGAGAAGCCGGGAAGAGCTCCTCTCACGGCCGCCGCGCCGGCTCCGGCGAGGGTGACGGCCACGACGGCGATGAGAAGCCCCCGTCGCCGCGGGGCGCGTCTCCTTCGGTTCACGTGCGCCGGGGAGTCGGCACGGTCTCCAGCAGTGGCCCGGAGCGTCTCGACGAGGCGCTCGTCGAACACCGGTGGCGTCTGCACCTCCGGGATACCAGGGGGCAGTGTCATCGTTTGGCGCTCCTGGTTGTGCTGACGGCGGGCGCGACGACGAGCTCATCGGCCGCGGCTCGCGCGAGCTTGCGTCGCGCCCGCGACAGGCGCATCCGGGCGGCGGCCGGTGCGATGCCGAGCACATGAGCCGCCTCCCGCGGCGTCAGGCCATCGGTCCCGACCAGCATCAGCAGCTCGCGCTCGGACCTTGGAAGATCGGCGATCGGTCCGGCCAGGCGGCGAGCGAGCCGGGACGCGTCGATCTGATCGTCGATGAGCTGGCGGTCGTCGTCGGAGAGGAGATCGCGCCCACGGAGGGCGGCGAGTCCGCGCGCCTCCCGCACGCTGCGCCGGCGTCGAGACGACAGCTCGTGGTGGGCGATGCCGATCAGCCAGGCGACAGCGGATCCCTTGCGTGGGTCGAACCGGTGAGCGGATTCCAGCGCCGCGAGGAAGGCGGCGGCGACGATGCCGGCCGCCTCGTCGGCGTTGCGGCATCGTGCGATTGCGTATCGCCAAACGCTGGTGGCGTGACGCCGATAGAGGGCTTCGATCGCGTCGGCGTCGAGCCCGCCCGAGATAGTTCGTGTTGAGGCGGCCCGCGTCATCGCCCGATGATTGGTCTGGGGCGGCTCGAGCGCAACGTCGGGTCGTGGCTCTTGCACTCCTGCCGCCTGGGCAGCCCGAGGGCCCAACTCCCACGCCTGCCGGCGCCGAAACGGCATGCTCCAGTGGCAACTGATTCAGGCTCGAGTCGACGAGCGCGTTGCCCGCATACACCCGGGTGGCGGCCGAGGGTGCAGCTCTCCGGCGTCCAGTCGGCCTTGGGGTTCCGTGGGAAGAGCATCCTGACCCCTGACGGAACGGTTGGCTTCTCAGCGGTGGAGGACCGAACCCTCAACCCCAGCCCGGTGAGAGTCGCACCCGCATAGCCGCACTGGAGGTGGAGCCCGCTTCATACGTCACGAGGATGAGGATCTTCGCGGTGACCGGAGGATCACCGGTCCATGTCGTCCCGCCGTTCTGCGCCGGGATCCGCAGCGGACCGTCGATGAGTCCCGCGGGCTGGAGGAAGCCCGCGAACCTCCTGCGGCGACCGTCCTTCAGGGGTCCGCTCCAGCGCGGATCACCGAGCACCACGCGACGGCCCGCGATCTTGGCGACGACCCGGAGGGCGGGCTTGCGCAACCAGATCATGAGGCCGACCCGGTCGCACGCGAACGAGCTCGCGGGTGAGCAGACGACGCCCAGATAGGGAGGGCGGGTTTGCAGCAGTCGGGCCTGCGAGCCGAACGGCTCGACCTTCACCGGAGGGAGTGGGCCGCCGATCTCCACCGGTATCGACTCGCGCCAGGCGGTGACCACGCCGTCGCTCGTTCGGTAGTCGATCACAGCCCGCCTGGTCAGGGGATCGAGGGCGGCGTGGAAGACGTTCCCGACGACCGGGAGCACCCGCCCGTTCACCGATACCTCGACGATCGCGTCGGGAACGAGCCCGTAGACGATGTGCGCGTTGTCGAGCACCTCCCCACCGGCGAGCGACACACGCGGCTGCCCGGGCGGTCCACATCCCGACGAGCCACCTCCGCGGCTGCCCAGGACGCGCGTGCAGATCGCCCCCGCCGACGTCTTTGCGAGGATGTAGCGATTGCCGGCCTCCGAGTCGGCCAGGCGGACCGTGTCCGGGACGACGCGCTCGGGGTACTGACCGTCGACAAGCGACGCTTCATCCCCGGTCTGGGCTCGATCGAAGATGCCGTAATGGATCGAGGGCGGGGCGACGCTCGCCGTGGGCGAGTCCTCCCCTCCGTGTACGAAGAGGAGCAGCCCCGCCACTAGCGCCACGAGTGCACCTGCTCCGGCGACGCTCATTGTGCGACGCGTCAGGCCCGCGACGCGACGCCGCCGTGTCGTCGCACGCACGGGCGCCTCGGACAGGATGCGAGCGAGCGTCTGGCGCGCAGCGGACGACTCCCCGGCGCCGGAAAGAGCCTCCGCCGACACCGGGTCGGCCTGGCGGAGCGCGCGGTCGGCTCGCTCGAGATCCGCGGTCCGCCTCATCGGGTCCCCTCCTGGTCTGGCGTGGTGATCGGCCCCGTGGGCTCCGGGATCGCCCGGTCCGGGCCGAGAGCAGCGGCGAACCGGCGCCGGGCGCGGTGAAGGCGGACGCGGAACGCGGTCTCGGTGCACCCGCACACCGCGGCCGCCTCGGCGCGCCCGAGCCCATCCCATGCCGTCAGGAGGAGGGCCTCGCGCTCCCGCGCCGTCAAGCGCGTGAGGGCGCTGCGGACCGCGTCGCCAGTGTGATCCGGGGGAGCACCGCTCGCCGTCCGGGCGTCCTCTTCCAGGCGTGCGTGGAGACCCTCCCGCCGTCCCTCGGCACGCCGCTGATTGGCGAGCGTGCGACGTGCGACGCCAAGCAGCCACGGCCGGGGCTCGGCGGGCACATCGGCCAGGCGGCGCCAGGCGACCGTGAAGACCTCGGCGGCGACATCCGCCGCGACGTCGTCGGGCGCCCGTCGTCGCCCGTAGGCCAGCACCGCCGCGTAGTGCTCGCGCCAGAGGGCTTCGAGTCGGTCGGCATCGCGGTCGCGGTCGTCCATGTCCATCCGGTCAATGTCCGGCAGGAAGGCCCACGTTACGCGGCTCGTTCCCGATTGAGTGGAGGAGGCCGGGCGGCACGGGCTGGTTGGCCCCGACGGACCGGTGACCGCGGTCCTGGCCCCGGCAGCTGCCGATGACGAGCCGTGAGCGTCATGCGCGCAGCTTCGTCGGTCCAAGCGCCCCAGCCCGCCCCAGGCAGCCCGCGGGCCGAGCTTGTTGAGCACCATGAGGCTCGAGGGCGAGCACGCGGGGGTGCTGCGGTGCCCGTAAGGTTTCTACCGTGGACTGGACAGTCTTCAGCGTCGCCGTCACCGGAGCCGTGGCAACCGTGGCCGCAGCACTTCTCTCGCCTTGGTTCGCCGGGAAGACGGAGCGTTTCAGGCTGCGCGAGACACGAGAAGATCTACGCCAGGCGCGCCGCCTGGATGCGCTCTATGCCTTTCAGGAGGCATTCCAGAAGGCGGAGGTGGCTGCGTTCTCCGTCGTGCGACTCGGCTTCGCCGTTCTGCGAGAGGACGAGATGCGTTCAGCCACCCCCTGGGCCGACGCTGAAGTGCGGTTCGGTGAGGCCATTGCCGCCGGTCGCCTCGCGGCTGCTCGCATCGTTGACGACGATCTGGTCGCCGGCTTCGATGCCTGGACAGGGGAGTACGGGAGGCTTCTCGCTTCACTCAATCCGGACACCTGGGCGGCGCGACCTGAAGCACAACGAGCCGCGGCGGTAATCGAGTCGCAGATCCCCCTGACGGAAGTTGGGAATCGTGTCAGGGACAGGATCCGCGAGTTGATTCCCGAGCTGGGCGGCTGAGTAGCCCGTCGTCTGCGGCTCGCCGAGCGAAGCCGGCGGCCGTGGCGAGGGTGCGGGTGGACCGCCCGGCGGTCCAAGCCCCTTGAGCACATGGTCTACGACCTGAAGGGCCGCCCCTACCACGTGGCGTCAGGTCCAGGGCCTGTGGGATGATCTGCCCATGCCGCTCGTCATCGTCGCGGTTCTCCTCGCCGCCGTGATCCTCGCCGCTCTCCTGATCCTCATGGCGGCGAGCGCGGCCGAGAGCGCGGTGCGGCTGGCGGGCATCGAGCGGCGGCGCGATCACCTACGCCGTGTCGGCGAGGCGACCCACGACGTCCAGCTCGCGGCAGACCACTACCAGCGCGCGATGGACTCCTCTCTCGAGCGGAGCTCCGGCGACGGGGTCCTCGCCCGGCGCGCTGAGGAGGTCCGCGACGCCGCCCATCGTTATCAGGAGACGTGCAGGCGTCTGGTGCGCGTCCTCGCGGGCGGTTCACGCCCGCCTGGGAGCCGGCACCTCCTCGACCTGCTCACCGATCCACACCACCCGGAGGCAGTCGCGACGGCGCGGCCGGCCGACGGGTCCTCGACGAACTCGTGCACCTGCAGGACGCCCTCGACGCCGCCGTCGTCCCCCTCGGACGCCCGGATGCGCTCTGGCGCCTCCGGGCGTCCTGGCGTGTCGCACTGCGATCCGCGAGGGCTCGCTTCCGGCGCGAGACAGCCTGAGCGCGACCACGGCGACGGCCGGAACGCTCGGTCGATGGCGAGGCTCTCCTACCGGCTCTCGGAGACCGAGATGTCGATAGGGCCGCCGTTCGGATTGGTGAGGGTCGCCCAGGCCGCGATGCGAGTTCCCTCCGCCGATCCGGCGTCGAGCGGCCACGTGTTCTTGGCATGGGGAGCGACGACGGTGGCGCTCGACCAGGTGCCGGATCGGTCCATCGATGCCGAGACCACATCGGCGCTCGACTGAGGGGCAAGCGACAGCAACCGTGACCAGAGGGCCGTGGGCGACTGCCCTCCGGCCAGGGAGAGGCTCGTCGAGGGCGGGCCGCGGTAGAGGCCCGGGCCGGCCGGGAGCGTGAAGGTGTCGAGGACCGCAGGTGGTGAGGGGGCTCCGGGGTTCGCCCCCAGTCGCGCGGCACGGATCGTGATGCTCTCCGACGGGACGGCCCATCGCACCCATGCGACGACCAGACCCTCGGCATCCGGTTGGGCCACCACGGTGCCGAAGCCGTTGACCGGGCCGCGGTCCAGTTCACTCGCTTCACTCCAGTCCACCCCGTCCGCCCGGCTTGCGACGAGCGCCGTCGCACCTCGTGCAGGACGCGCCCACATCAGGTTGAGACGCCCCTGAGCGTCGTAGGCGAGCGTCGGTTGCGCGCTGTCAGCGACGGAGGGATCGGGCAGCGCCATGTCACGCCAGAGCGCTCCGGCTGCCTCGCTTCGCGTCACAGCGAGCTGCAGCCGGGGCTTCGCGGAGCTGCCGCGGTTGATCGACGTCGCGAGGACCGCCTCTCCGCCCGGGCCGACGACCAGCTCGGGTGTGCTGAATACGTCGCCTGTATCCAGTACGGCGACGGGGTCGCTCCACCCCGCGGATGACCGGCGCGCCACGGAGATCGCGCCCCGTGGCCCCAGCGTGCTCCAGGCGACGACGGCCTCCCCGTCTTGCCCGATGGCCGCCTTCGGAAAGTAGGACCCGCTGATGACGGGTGCGATGACCTGGGGCTCTCCCCAGCGCCCGCCGGCGGGGCGGACGCTCGCCAGCAAGACGGTTCGTGAGCGGCTCCAGAAGGCGAAGGCGACGACGCCATCGCCTCGCTGATTGACCGCCATGGAGATGTCGCGGATGCGCCACAGCTGGGAATCGACGATCGGCGCGGGGGTGCTCCAGCGGCCGCCGAGCGGGCGTTCTGCGCTCATGAGCGCCCACTGCCCACCGCTGCGCTCGGACCAGACGGCAACGCTCGTACCGTCGTCGCTGGTCGCGCTCTCAGTGCTGCCGACGAGTCCGGCCGGGGAGAGGGTCACCGGTGCGCTCCATCCCGCCGGTGAGTCATCAGCCCGAAGAACGACGATCACGAGCGCCGCGACCGCGACCGCGACCGCGACCGCGACGCCGAGTGTCATCCACCGGCGCGTCATCCGCCACCGCCGCGGGCAGGAGGCGATCCATCGGCCACCGCGACGATCACTGCCGGTGACGAGCCACCGCCGACCCAGGCGAGCGCGCTCGTGCCGTCCTGGCCGATCGCGAGCGCCAGATGGAAGCTGACGCCGTCGATTCTCGCCCGCTCGATGGCGCCCGACAGCCCGGCGCGACGCTCGACGACGCTCTGATTGGGCTCGATCGTGCCGCGCACGAGGACGGTCGCGCGCGAGGGGTCCACGCCGAGGGCCGCCGAGAACGGCCGACCGGCCACAGGGCGTAGGGCGAGGGGCTCCCATTCACCGCCGACCGGTGCCTGGAAGGCGGACGACGAGTCGGGCAGCAGAACGGCGGTTCCCCCGTCGGCCATGGCAGCGAGCGCGCGCAGGTCGTTGAAGCCAGGGGCGGTCCGGCCGACGAGCGTCTCCGTGCTCCAGGCTCCCGAGGCATCGGCCGTGACCGCCCAGATGACCCCGGGCTGGTCGAGGTTGCGGGTGCCGCTCCAGGCGGCGACCGCCGTGCCGGCGGAGTCGATGGCCGTGGCCGGATAGGGCGGGTTGATCGTGGGCGTCCCGATCTCCGACGAAGCGCCCCACCCCGGGCGAGTCCCAAAGCGCGCGACCTGGAGCGTGTAGCGACGCTCGAGCCCCTGTCCGGCCCGGTTCGACCAGATGAGCGCGGCCCGCCCGGAGGGATCGATCGACAGCTGCGGGTCGACCGCCTCGCCAGGGCCGGATCCGACGCGCACCGGCGTCAGCCACGCGCCCGAGCTCGTGCGGGTGGACGACCAGACGGCGCCTCCCTGGTCCCAGGTCGCGACGCTCGAGCCGTCGGCGAAGACCCCGAGGCCCGGCGATTCCAGATCGCGGACGGTTGCGCTCTGGGGAGACACGTCCTCCGCGGCGCCCCAGACGCCCTCGGCCGAGCGGTGGCGCCCGACCACGGCCCAGCGGCGTGCGACGAGATCCGATAGCTCACCCGCCGGGGCGCCGCTCGGCAGCCGGAAGGTCTGGGTGATGCGCCGTCCCGCCGTGCGCTCACGCCAGATGACGGTGGTCCCGCCCTCGGCGTCCGAGCCGATCGCCGGGTAGGAGGCGCGCCGTGACGGGTCGGAGATCCGCTCGGGCTCCGACCAGGCGGCTCCGGGCAGGCGTGTCGCGACGACGATGCGGCCCGCGCGGGCCCACGCCACCGTCACCGTCCCGCGTCCATCGATCGCGAGCACCGGTGGGCCGTCGATCTGACTGACCGGCCGACCGACGACCTCGGGGGCCCCGAACGAGAGAGAAGCCGCCGGCCCGCGCGCAGGCTCCGAGCCGCCGCGGCTGATCAGCGTCGCGGCGACGGCGGCGCCGGCCGTCAGCAGCAGGGCTGCGGCGACGAGCAGGCGCGAGCCGTGGCGCGGCCGCGGCGCGAGGGCCGCCCACCGGCGCGCGGGTGAGGATGGCGCCTCGATGCCGATCGCCGCGCGGGCGCGTGCCTCGGCGCGCTCGCTCGGCTCCGGCCAGGCCGGGCGCACATCGCGAAGCTGCTGCTCGAGGTCAGGCACGGGGGGTCTCCGCGAGTCGTTCGCGCAGATCGGCCAGCGCGCGGGAGAGGCGGGAGTTGACCGTGCCGAGGGGAAGCTCGAGGGCCTCGGCGATCTCCGGCGGGGTGAGATCGAGCCAGTAGCGCATCACGATGACCGAACGACGCTCCACGGGCAGGCGGGCGACCGCCGCCTGCAGGTCACCGTCCGCGTCCGACCGGTCGACCCACTCCACGCTCGGGCTGTCATGGTCCTCGAGGTGGGTGAGGCGCCCTTCCGAGCGCAGGACGTCGATCGCACGCCGGGTGGTGATCTGTGCGATCCATGCCCCGAAGCGCGCCGGCTCCCCGAGATCGCCGAGCTTGGCGAAGGCGCGCACGAACGCATCCTGGGCGATGTCATCGGCGAGTGCCCGGCGCCCTGAGACGGCGAAAGCGCGTCTCCAGACCGACGGCCAGTGCCGACGAAAGAGCTCCGCGCGCGCCTCGGGCACCCCGTCGCGGGCGCGTTCGACAAGACCCTGGTCGTCAGATCGCATGAGGTCCACACACTGTCTGACGAGCGAGGTGGGCGAACGCGTCCCGGTGTCGCGCGCCGCCGGCGGCCAAATGCCGCCGCCCCTGTTCCCCGGCATCCGGACGTGGCCCTCGGCGCCCGCAGGGATGGATCGGTGGGTGGCCGGATGTTTTTCGGCACACCGATGATGTCCAGGCCACCGACGCGCGAACACGCCAAGAGAGCGGCCGGTGCCGCTCTCTTGGCCTGGATCTCGGATCGTGACCACAGCCGCTCCGCCGGTCGGGCATGCCGAGACCGGCACGCGCTCGGATCCGACGATCAGCGCTGCAGACGGGGCCGATGGGAAACGGGTGCTGACCCGAAGTTGGCCTGGAGGGTCGAGTGCGGAGGACGCCTAAACAGAACCCGCATCCCCGGTGTCTGTATGGATGGGACGAGTCACCGAGCGGGAGCGGTCGATGGATGCGGGTGTCGTGACAGAGCAGCAGTCGATCCACAACGGTGGCGCCACGGCGGAGGATCTCGAGGAGCTCTATCGCGCCCGACTCGACGTGTTCGTGCGGGTCGCGGCGGCGATCACCGGCGACCGCGATTCCGCCCGCGATGCGGTCCACGATGCCTTCGCGGCGTCCCTTCGCGATCTCGCAGCCTTCCGGCGGGAGGCGGCGCTCGAGAGCTGGGTCTGGACCGCGGTAGTCAACAGCGCGCGCAATCAGCGTCGCGGGCGCCGCCGGCGTCTGCGGCATGAGGACCCCGCAGCCACACCTGAGGCGACGGCCACCGCCGTTCCGCCGCTCGACCCTGAGATCCGGGCCATGGTCGCCGCGCTCCCGGAGCGGCAGCGCCTGATGCTGTTCCTGCGGTACTTCGCAGACCTCGACTACGCGACGATCGGAGCCGTCACGGGTGTGAGCACGGGAACCGTCAGCGCGACGCTCAGCGCCGCTCATTCCGCTCTTCGAACGGCCATGGAGACAGGAGGGCACCGATGACTGACGGCCGCGACCCCGAGGTCATGGCTCTGCTGGACCGGCACACGCCGGATCTCGACGAGCGATCAGATTGGCCGCGCGTGCTGCGGGAGGCGAAGACGGCCCGACCGACTCCCTCTCGCAGGTTCCGGCACCTCCGCTGGATCCCGACCGTCGTCGGCGCAGTCGGTCTCGCTGCTCTCATCGGGGCCCTGATCATCGCTACGCCGACCGGACGCGAGACGAGTGCGCCGCCGACCGCCGGCACGGCCAAGCCGATCACGACGGTCAGGGCCTACCTCCGAGACGAGGCAACGATCGCCGAGGTCGGGCACCTCAGAGCCGCCCTCGCCCGGCTGCTGAAGGACGGCCGCATCACCTCGTTCCGTTACGAGTCGAAGAGCGCCGCCCTTGAGCGCCTGCGTTCGCGTCTGAAGAACCCATCAATCCTCGATGAGTTGCCCGCGAACCCGGTGCCCGCGAGCTTCGTCGTCGATCTCGCCCCAGGGATTGGAGGTAAGGGTCTCGCTCGGGTGCTGGCCTCGGAGCCCGCGATCGATTCAGGGCTCGGGGTCCGATGAGCAGCGTCCCTGGTTTCGGGAGAACCCGGCTCGCCTGTGGAAAGGGGCCGTCTGCAGAGTGAGAAGAGCCGACCCCGGTGCGACGAATACAGGCAAGTGCCCCCGGACGTCAGCGCATCGGGCCTCGGTATCCCCTTGGGACGCGAGCGATCCCCAGGCGAGCGCTCGCCGCGCTTCTGGGACCGCAAGCTTCCCCGGGGGCGTCCTGATGGATGCGTCGCCCTTCGGTATTTCCACTCGGCGATGGATGCAGACGGGCCGTTCGCGAGTCTCATTGGGGTATGAACGTCTCCCCGAGCGATGAAGAACTCGTTGGCGAGGCTCGCGCCGGGTCGCGCGATGCGGCCGGACGTCTCTTCGATCGGCACTGGCGCGTGGTCTGGCGGGCCGCCTACGCAGTCTCGGGCAGCTCGGAGGGAGCCGAGGATTGCGCGCAGGACGCATTCATGCGGGCCTTCGCCCACCTCGGCGACTACCGCGGCCCGAGCTTCCGGGCGTGGGTCACCCGTATCGCCGTGAACAGGAGCCTCGACCACCTCCGCCGCGCGCGACGCCTCACGCCGATCAGCGAGGAGACCGTCGATCCCTCGGTGAGGATGCCCGCCCCCGACGCGGCCCTCGATCGGGCGCTCCGGGATCTGTCCGCCGACAAGAGGGCGATCGTCGTCCTGCGCTTCTGGCTCGGATACAGCCCTCCCGAGGTCGCCGATCTGCTCGGACTGCCGCTCGGGACGGTCCACTCGCGTCTGTCGCGCGCGCTCAATCAGCTGCGAGAAGACCTGGAGGTGACCGATGTCGAGCGAGCTTGAAGAGCGACTCCGTCGCGCGGGTGGGGATCTCCCCGAGCCCCCGGCCGAGGCGACGGCGCGCATCCGGTCGGCAGCCCTCGAGAGCCTCTCCGCTCCCCTCGTGCCGTCCCGCCTTCGCCGCACCGCCGTCGCGCTTCGCAGGCCGATCGGGATCCTTGCGACGGCGGGTGCCTTCGGGGGTATCGCCGTCCTCCTGGGACTCCTCATCGTCGCAGGGCCTTCCTCGGAGGACCCTGTTCCCGGATCGCTCCGTCCCGACCTGTCCTCCCTTACGAGTGTGCGCACCTGTCTGGAGCCGCGACTGCGCGAGCCCTGTGTGGCGGGCACGCCGCAGGTGCGCGCCGCGACGCCTGCCCTCCGCAACGCACCCTGGCTCTACGGCACCCCCGTGCGTCGACTCGGAAGCGAGCGGCCGCGCCCCTCGCTGATCTTCCCGGCGGGAACCACTTACGGGCAGGCACTCGATGCCCTCTATGTCTCGGCTGTCCTGACCGGGGCCCTGCCCCCCAACACGACCCTCGGTCCGCCTCTGCCGCAGGGCGCGGTGTTGCTCCGACCGACAGATCCCGCTCAGGGGATCGCCATCGACCTGCGCGCGCCGTTCGGCTACACGCCTCCGCACGGCATGATCTTCGGCGCCATCTACTCCGGGACGCCGAGTGGGCCGACACGCGGCCGCCTCTGGCCACCCGGGCTGCGGATCGCCGTGCCGACGCTGCCCGTGTGCATGATCATCAGCAACCGCGCCTCGGTACCGCCGAAATGCGGCCCGAGTGACGGGCCGAGCATTCGCGGAACTGACCGCAGCATCCAGGCGCTTCCGAAGGTCATGGTCGCCGCGGATCTCGTCCCCGGCTATGCGTCCGTGGCCGGGCCCGTGGTCAGTCGCTCGCCGGCGAGCTGGTTCTCGGGAGCCCGGATCGGGGTGGGGTCGGCCGACGGCGTGCTGGCGGACTCCCCGGTCGTATTCGTCACATCGAGCGGCCCGGTGCTCGTCGGGAGGGTCACGAAGGCGTCATCGAGGACGGCAGAGGTCGCGTTCATCACGGACGGTCGCTCCGTCGTGGGCGCGACGGTCTCCAGAGCAGGGAGCCGTCCAGGAGTTCTGCGGTCTCCCGCGGTCGGGAAGCTGGTCTTGGAGCGAGTCCCGGGAAGCATGTCTGGCGAGGTCGTCGTGACGAGTGGTCTCGCCGCCGGCACGGGACCCTCGATCTATCCCCGGGGCTTGAGGATCGGACTCGTGGCGCGAGTAGGTGACCCGGGGTCGCGGCCAGGCCAGGAGATCGAGGTCGTCCCGACGCGGGACCCCGGCTCGCTCACCGAACTAACCGTTCTCGTGCCCCGAACTGGCTAAGGGGAGGCCGGTCCCTGGGGCTGGTTGTCGCTCCTGCTCTCAGTCCGCCGAAGGCTTGGACCGCGCGCGATCGTGCCAGGTCTCCAGCAGGAACGTTGCGACGGTGCGCGCCGAATCCGCCGCGAGATGCGCGTGACGCGCACGGAGGGGACTGCGTTTGGTCTTGCCGTGCCCGGTCCCAAGTTCGTTCCTCAACGCGTTGAGGCCGTGCACCGCTGTCTGCAGGCTCTCGAGGACGCTGGCCGCCGAGGCGCTGCCCTTCGCGCTTCCCGGCACCGAGTCCTTCGCGATGCCAAGCTCGGTTGCGGTGGCCTGGTAGAGGGCGTGCATGTTGCGAAGCGCCTTCAGATTCTGGCCTTCTGCCTCAAGGATCGCCTTGCAGACGGCCTCGACGAG
This sequence comes from Miltoncostaea oceani, assembly GCF_018141545.1. Classification (GTDB taxonomy): domain Bacteria; phylum Actinomycetota; class Thermoleophilia; order Miltoncostaeales; family Miltoncostaeaceae; genus Miltoncostaea; species Miltoncostaea oceani. The sequence goes on from NZ_CP064356.1 coordinate 239,453, forward strand.
CTCCTTCGAATGCCCGATCGCCTCGTCGGGGCGCTCTTCGCACAGCGCATCAATCCGCGACATCTTGTCGCGGAGCAACTCCGGGTCCGTGAGCAGGTGGTAGTTCGAGAAGTCGAGCGGGGGCCGTCGTTCCTGGGCCGGCGTCACGCGACCGTCGTCGGCGATCTCGAAGCCGGCCTGGCTCCAGGCCGCGCACGAACGGCTCCCACTTGCGCCACCAGCCCCCGTCTGGCCGGCGGGCATGCTCGACCAGGGCGCGTGAGTAGATCCGCAGAAGGCGTGGGCCCGCGGTTTCATCGGGCCAGTCGATGCCGAGCTGATAGCGCTCGGCGAGGCTGCGGCGCTCACCTGTCAGCTCAACACGCGAGGCGGCGACGGGCCTGAACCCCTCCCCGTCGAATAGGTCTCTGATCGCGCCGAGGTACACGTCGCTGCAGGCATTGCGGAAGGCGATCTGAACCGGGCGCGGGACAATCCGGTTCGCGGTGGTGCTGGCTCCGGTCACGAGTGCGACTCTATTGCGGTCTGCCGCCGCACGGATAGGAAGCTGCAACACTCGAGGGGTCTGGCCGGAAGCCTCCTCAACGTCGTGATCCTCGCCGGGGCGACTGACCCGGGAGCGGACGGGGCTGCGCCTGCGTATGGATAGGCAGCGATGAAGACCCTGACCGACAGCGAGCTGGTTCTCGCCATCAGAGCGGGATCGAGGGAGGCCGCCGACGATCTGTTCGCTCGCCACTGGCCGCGGGCGTGGAAGGCGGCCTACGCGGTCCTCGGGGACCGCCCCGCCGCCGACGATGCCGCCCAGCGCGCGGTGGAGCGGGCCATCCGCGCCCTCGACCAGTTCCGCACCGATGGCTCGTTCGGCGCCTGGATCGGCCGGATCGCGGTCAACCAGGCGATCGACATGCTGCGGCGCTCGCCCCGCGATGCTCCCCTTCCCGAGGCGCTGTCCGCACCCGAGGTCTACGCCGAGATCCTCGAGCGCGACGCGCTGCTCGCGGCCGTCGCCCGGCTCGACGAGGACCGCCGGGTCGTCGTCGCCCTGCGCTATTGGCTCGACTTCGACCCGCCGGAGATCGCCGAGCATCTCGGCATCCCGATCGGGACGGTCTCCTCGCGCCTGTCGCGCGCCCTGTCGGACCTACGCGGAATCCTGGAGGTACCCGAGCCATGAGCGATCTCGAGACGCGCCTCCGCGCGATCGGAGAGCTCCTTCCCGACCCCGACGAGCGGGCGACCGAGGCGGGCCGACGGGCGATGCACGACGCACGCGCGTCAGCGCCCTGGGCCACCGGCCGGCGCAGGTCGTGGTTCGCCTCGCGCGGGCCGCGCACCTACCTGATTGCGGCGGCGCTGGCGCTCGCCGTCGGCGGCGGGGCGCTCGCGGCGGGTGGCTGGGGCATCTCCGACCTGCCGCCCTTCGGCGACGACGACCGCTCCGCCTTCGTGCTGCCGGCCACCGACATCCTCCCCGGTGGCTACGAGCGCACACGCCCGCCGACGTACGCGGACCTGCCCGAGCGCCCGTCTCTGCTCTTCCCGGCGGGCGTGGGCTACACGGAGGCGCTCGCGCGCTACTCCGCCGCCCGGCAGGCCGGCCGGATCCTGCCGGAGGGCGTCGAGCTCACCGATCCCCTGCCGGCGGGCAAGGTGGTGATGGTGCGCTCCGACGGCCGCGTCGCCCTCGACCCGGCCGCCCCCTTCGGCTACTCGGCGACGACCGGGCTCGTTACCACCCTGAGCGCACTATTCGACGGGCGGGCGATACCGATCGCCCGCTGTCAGCTGCTGATCGGCGCGGACGATCCGGCCTCGCCGGCCTGCGACCAGGCCGGCGTGCGGCGCGCCTATGTACGCGAGGGCGTCGCCGGGCGCTGGGTGCCCTCGCCCAACGAGGAGGCGGTCTTCGATCGGCTGACCCCTGCGAGCACCGAGCTCTCGGTGATCGACCGGCCGACGACCCCACTGGTGCGGCTCCCGTCGACCCTGCCGCTCGCAGAGCCCGGCTCGGGGGCGGCCGCGCCCCGCGTCGGCAGGCTGGCCCTCGAGACCCCGGACGTGCGCCTGATCGTCGTGCCGGTCGAGCCGGACCGCCTCTGCTTCATCGCGCAGGAGCGGGCGGGGGGAGCCGGCTTCTCCTGCGGCCCGAGGGCGACCTTCCTCAACCGGGGCGCCTCGCTCAGCGGGGGGCGCTACATGAACGGCCCCTATCGCCTGAACGGCCTCGTCGGTGACGGAATCGACCGCGTGAGCACCGATGACGGCACCGTCGTGCGTGTGACCAACAACGCCTTCACGATGCTGCCGAAGCCCACGGCCCGCGTGCTCACCTTCAACGGACCGGTCGGCTCGTTCCGGATCGCGGTACCGCGCTTCGGTGATGGCGGGCCACCGCGCTTGACGCCGGATCGCTCGAAGCAGCGCGAGCTGCTCGGCGTCGATCTCGCAGATGGCGGCCGCGCGTCGATCCGGGTCGCGCCGAACCGCGGAGGTGGCCGGTGCGTCTGGGTCTACGTGAAGAAGAACTCGCGCAGCTTCGCGTGCAGTCGGCCGGGCGACTCACCATCGCTTCCCGACGATCAGGTGACCGGGAGCTTCATCCGTCGCATCGACCGGATCCCCTCGCTCTTCCAGGGCCAGTTCTCGTCGCGAGTCGGCTCGGTGGAGATCGCGTATGCGGACGGCACTGCCACCCGCCTGCGTCCGACCGAGGGCTACGTGCTCTACGAGGTGCCTGCGGCGCATATGACCAAGGAGCGGCGGGCGGTCTCGGTGACGACCTTCGATCAGCAGGGGGTCGCGTTGGTGAGGGAGGAGGTGCGCCGCCCGGGGTCCCTCAGACCATGACGGGAAGCGAGCGCCGCCGCTCGGAGTACTAAGGGCGGGATGCGAACGACCTCGTGGCGCGTCTAGTCATCGAGAGGGACGGACGAGGAGCCGCACGATGTCAGCAGGGGACCGACCTAGCGAAACGCTTCTGGGCCTGGACCCCGTGGTCTGGGACGAACCGGCGGGACCCGCGGGGGCGTCACTCGATCGACTGCTCTCGCCCGGCCAGTTCGTCCTGACCGAGCCGGACGCCTCGGAGTTCGTCTGCGCCGACCGCCGCCAGCTGCAGAGAAAGCTCGCCGAGTGCGAGGCCCGCGGCATCGAGCCCTCCGAGGTGCGCTGGCGCCGACGCGACGGCTCGATCGAGAGGCACGCGGGCCGGCCGCCCGCCGGATGGGGCGCCGAGACCGGGCGGGCCTCATGACCTCGGACGCCGAGGCTGGCCGCGAGGACCCAGCCGTCGCGAACGCGCTCTGGCCCGACATCGCGGTGCGCTTCGAGGTCGGAGGGGTCGTCCCTCGCTGGCGCGCGTCCTCGGTCCATCCGGAGCTTGGGCCGATCAGCGGGCGCGGGATTTCCCACGAGGCGGCCGTCCGATCGTTGGTGCGCGGCATCCGCCGTAGACGCTTCGTGCCGGCCGACGCCGACCCGTCGGCCCCTGTCGACGCGCTCGCAAGGGGGCTGCTCCCTGAGGGTGGCGCCCCATAGTCCAGTCCGCCCCCCCCGGTCAGCGTCGACTCGACGAACCGACCGGTTCCGCAGTACTCAGGAGGTCACCATGAACGCGTCACGTAAGAGCCTCACCACCCTGGCCGCCGTGGCGGCGCTCGCCGCCACGGCCAGCACCGCCAACGCCCAGAGCATCACCGCACTCGGCGTGTCGCAGGTCAAGGTGGTGGCGCCCGCGCCGCTCACCAACGCGAAGATCGTCAAGGCCGTGTCTGCGGCCCGCAAGCTCGCGGTTCCCCAGGCCATCGAGGCTGCCCGTAACCAGGCCACCCGTATCGCCATCGCGGCGGGTCTCCAGCCGGGGGCCGTCCTCGAGGTGGCCGAGACCGCGCCAGGCCCCTACGGCTTCTACTATGGCTTCGGCACGTTCGGCCGCTTCGGCCCCGACCAGTACTGCGGGCGGGTGCAGAGCGTGAAGCGCGCCCCCACGGTCAACGGCAGGCGTGGCCGGGTCATCTCCCGGAAGACCGTCACCCGCTGCTACAAGCCGTCCTCGATCAGCGTGTCGCTCTCGGTGACTTACGACGCCACACCCGTTCCGGTGACGCCGCCGGCAGCCTGATCGCCCACCCTCCAGCTCTGGATGTCGGCCGCGTGCCAGTGGGCTGTTCCCACTATCCGCGGCGGCCCGAGGTGCCGGCACACATTCCTTCAGCGATCACGCCCGGAGATCGGCGGGTTCCCGCGCGCCAGTCGCTCGTTGGCCAGCGGACGCGCCACCACGTGCGGCGCTTCCCTGGCGCGCGGCTCGATCGACAACCCCAGCCCGTCTTCGAGCCGGGAGGCGATGCGGTGCACCGCCTCGGCGTAGGCCGCCATCTCCTTGGGCGCCGCCTCGGCCCGCCCCGCCACGTACGGGACCGCTTGCCCTGCAGTGTCGAGCCTCACCGCTGACAGCGCAACGAAGGCGGCGGTCTCGGCGACCACCTCAGCACCCGCGCGTCCAAACTCCTCATATCGAGCGCCGTGCACGTGGGCTAGCTCATGGACGAGCACCGCGACCTGTCCGTTCGGCTCGAGGGCCGACGAGAGCACGATCTGCTTGGTGCGGTGATCGACGAACCCCTCCGCATGGCCCGGCATCTGCCGGCGTCGCTCGACGACGTACCCGGCCTCTGACGCCTGTCGCTCCAGGCAGGTCGACAGATGAGCGTGCGAGTGGCCCGACAGCGCTATGACGGGAGGCGGCTCCGGGAGCGGCGGGCCGTCAGTCTGGGAGATGTCGAACACCGGCACCAGCACGAAGGCCCGCACCGAAGTCGTCTCGTCGCCGGTCGCCTCGTCGCGCTCGCGCCGCATCGAGGGAGCCCAGATCCGGAGCGACCGCTCACCTCGTCGCACCTGGCGCCCCAGCTCGCTCCAATGGCGGAAGCTCGCAACGGTGGTCGCGTCGGGACGCTGAGCGAGGATCAGCAGGGTGTTGTTCAGCGAGTAGCCGCGAAGGAGGGCCCGCGCCTTCGCGAAGCGCTGCCACCCCTCCGAGCTGCGCAGCTCGTTGCAGGCCGCCTCGAGGTGCGCACGCGCCTTCTCCCGGCGTTCTTCCGCCTGCTGGGCGACCGCCTCGCGCGATGGCCGATGTCCGCTCCCGCGAGGCGTCATCGTGTCCCGCCCTGGGGCGCGGCCAGTCCTCGGAGGGAGCGTTCGCGGTACCAGGGCCGAAGGGAGAGCCGAGCCGGCGGAAGGTGGCCATAGACCAGGATCGCCTCCCCCGGGGCGATCCCCCGTACGGCGTCCGCCGGGGCAAGCCGTCGCGTGCGGGTGCCCCGCGTGCGGCTTGTGCTCCCGCGCTCGCCGCGTGTGCGGCTCTCGTAGCCCACCTCCTCATCGCCGAGGGCGCGGCCGAGGTACTCGAGCGTCCGCCCATCCGAGATGCCGGACAGGAAGAGCTTGGCCCGGTGGTTGGCGAGGATCGTGTCGGCCGCCTCGCCATAGCGCGAGCGCGCCTGAGCCAGGTCCTGGAACACCGTCACCACCTGGATTCCCTGACCGGCCGCGGTCGCTGCGATCTGGGGAAGGTTGCGGATCGGCGCCGTGTTGGCCGCCTCATCGAGCACCACCAGCAGCGATGGACCACACGGCCGCCCGGCGGCCGCTCGCGCATAGGCCGCATCGACGACGTGCTCGACCAGGCCGGCGAACAGGGGAGCCAAGCGCTCCTGATCCTTCGCCGGGGCGACGATGTAGAGCGTGTTCCGACCGTCGAGTAGAGCCCCGGTATCGATGCCATGACGGGCCGTGCTCTCGAGCACCGCCGGATCGGCGAAGGGCGCGAGCACCGCCTCGGTGGTGGCATAGACCGACGACAACGTCCGCTCCTCCCGCCGGCAGGTGGCCGTGAAGGCGGCATGGGCGTCGGGCTCACCGAGATCGAGCAAGAGGTCGGCCACCACCGTCTGCTCACCCGAGTCGACCCAGCTCACGACGTCGCGCATCGAGCCGTCGATCTTCCCCGCCGCAGCCAGGAGCAGTGGCGCGAGCAGCTTCGCGGCCATCTGGAGCCAGAACTCGGCGTCCCGGCTCCCCGAGGCCGCCTGGGCGCTCGTCAGGTTGTGGGCCATCCGGCGGGCGTCGGCCCACTCGACGCACGAGCGCACCGGATCCCAGCCGACGACGCGCTCGTCATCGAGGTGCGCGGCGCCGGTGGGGTCGTAGATCCAGACCTCGCCGCGGGAGCCTCGGGCGGCCAGAGTGCGATCGAGCAGGTCGCGCTTCACCGACACCGCGAGCACCGGCCCCGCCGCCTCGAGGATCGCGGGGATAGCCAAGCCCGCCGTCTTTCCCGACTGGCTCGGCCCGATCACGATCGTGCTGGCGCGCGGCTCGGTGGCGACGAGGCGTCGCCCGAGCCGGCCGAGCGTCAGCCGTCCCGGTTGCGCGCCTCGCACGACGAGGGCCCGGAGGTCGCTCGCGCGGGCCCAGCGGGCCCCCGACTCGCCGCGGCTCGCGGGGGCGGCCCATGGCGCGCATCGTGCGACGCGCGCCGCCGCCAGGCCGACGGCCGCAAGGCCGCCGAGGACGGTCACCGTCACCGCGTAGAAGCCAGCGGGCCCCGGCAGGCGACTGCGGTCGGGCGCCGGCCAGGCGGCCGCCGGATCCGAGAGCGTGCTCGGCAGGCGCGAGAGCACGCCCGGCATCTGACCTAACCCGGCCGAGAGTGCTCCGTCCCCGAGGGCCAGCCCGGCGAGTTGGCCGATCCCCCAGACGATGAACGCGATTCCGAGGGCGCCGGCGGCGAGGGCGAACCCGATGCTGACCCACGGGTCGTCCGGCGACCCCGCGCCTCGATCGAGCGGCGACACGGCCGCCGTCTACTTCGGGACTGCGGCGCGCACCTTCCGGGGCCGGCGCACTGGCGCGCGGACGCTCTCCGCATTCTGCTGCTCGGCCTGGAGGTCCGGGATCGCGCGCTCGAGGGCCCGCTCGACCGCATCGACCACCTCGGCCAGCCGCGGCAGTGCCTCGTCGGCCACGCTCGGCGCGAGGCCGCAGGCGCGCATGCCCTCGAGCCCCGTCACCGCTCGCCCGAGGTCGCCGACCGCCAGGCGAAAGCGCCCGTCAAGGCGCTCCGAGGCGCCGTATCCCGCCACTCGGTCAGCGAGCGCCGTCGCCCGCCGGGCGACCTCGGAGTCCGTGGCGCGCGGCAGTAGGGCCTGCGGGATCTCCAGCGCCGCGGGGCTCGTGGCGAGGGAGGGAAAGCTCTCGTCGCTCACATCGATCTCCTTCTCTGGGTTGATTGGGTCACGCCGAGACACGCATACGCGCGTCGGTGTCGACGAGGGCGCGCTCGGCTCGGGAGAGCCGGTGCTCGACGACGAAGGAGCGCTCGCCGACCTTCCAGAGGGCGACACCCCGGGGCAGGGTCGCCACGTGGTCGACCTCGGTGCCGGTGAGCCCGACCATCTCACGGGTCGCCTCCAGATCGGCCGGGCTCTGGGCGAGGATGATCCGGGTCTCCGAGTCCGACAGCAGGCCCTGGGCGATCTTCGCCTCGCGCGATCCGACATCGCCTGCGGCCGCCAGGTCCGAGAGGCGATGGACCACCAGCATGTTGGCCACCCCGTAGGAGCGCGCGAGCTTCCACGAGCGCTGAAGGAAGGTCGCCGCAGCCGGGTCGGCCAGAACCGCCCAGCCCTCGTCGAGCACCACGAGTCGCTTCAGTCCATCGCCTCGCACTAGGCGCCCCGACAGCCATGCGCTCACGCAGACCATCAGCACCCCCATCGCCGGCGAGCCATGTAGGGACGAGAGATCGAGCACCACGATCGGCGCATCGAGCTCGACGCCCTCGCTGGTCGGGCCGTCGAACATCCCGTGCAGGTCACCCTCACAGAGGCGGCGCAGCTCCAAGGCGCATCCACGCCCGTAGGTGGCGAGGTCCTCCGCCCCGACCGCGATCGAGGTCGCGGCCTCGGCGGCCGGATGCAGCAGGTGGTGCTGGACGGCGGGAAGGGTCGGCGCTCCGCCGGCGGCGGCTGCCCGGTAGGCGAGGTCAAGAGCCGTGTGCTCTTGGGGCTCCAGGGCTCGCCGCAGCGATCCCGCGACCAAGGCCCCCAGCAGCGCGACCCGTTCCTCGCGGCCCCCTGCGGCATCGAGTGGGTTGAGCCGGACCTCGCCGCCGGGGACCAAGCGGATCGGCCGGCTGCCGAACCACTCCGCCAGCGGCCCGTACTCGCCCTTCGGGTCGATCACCACCGCTCGTCGGCCGAACAGCGCCTGGCGGGCGAGGTAGGTCTTCACCAGCGCCGACTTGCCGCGACCGACCTGCCCGGCGACAAGGGCCGACGGCCCGGTGAGCACGCCCTGCTCGTAGAGCACCCACGGGTCGAAGCAGAAGCTCGCGCCTGAGTAGACGTCGCGCCCGATGTAGACCCCGCGCCCACCGAGTCCGCCCTCGCCCATGAAGGGGTAGGCGGCCTGCAGGTGGGCGCTCGTCAGCTGATGGGCCGGGTGGCGGGGCCGCCCCCTCATCGCAGCCCTCGGCAGAGGGGCAGGGTGTAGGTGAACCCGATCGCCTGCTCACCAAGGAGCGGCCGCAGCTCGAGGCGCGCCATCTGGGCCGACTGCTCGATCTCCGCCGTCGCCGCGGCGAGCTCGTCCTCTCGTGAGGCGGAGACCGTGACGTAGCCCGAGAAGCGGACCCCCGAGTGACCCTCGGCGAGCTCCTGCTCGCGCTCGAGGAGCGCCTGCTGCTGACGCCTGCGCCGGGCGGTGGCGAGGAAGCCCATCCGCGCGCGCAGCTCGTCGTCGGAGATCTCGTTGGTGCGGGCGTTCTCGGCCGAGCGGAGCGCGCGCGCCGGGTCAAGCGGCTCCATCACCACGGCGACCGTGCGCCGGGTGGCGCCGCCGAGCAGGAACGGCAGCAGGAAATCGGCGCCGACCTCGACCCGGGGCCACTCGGCGATCCAGTAGGTGGAGTGCAGGGCGTCATCGCTTCGGTAGTGGCGCCAAGACTCCTCGGCCGCCATCGGCCCGGCGTTCGCCGGCGCGGTTCCGGCGCGCTCAGGATCGCCGCCACCGAGGCGGTCGAGACGCGGGCGGTCGTCCGGGCAGAAGCCGAGACGAATCGCCCGGGCGAGCAGACGCGGGCTGAGCGCACCGCGCACCACGACCTCGGCCCGCAGCAGATGCTCGGAGAGGGCCGTCAGCTCCCGCATCAGGACCGTGACCGCCCCCGCTTCGCCGCCGCCGGCGCGACGAATGGCCCCCGAGGCGCGGCGAGTGTCGATCTGGAGGGCGAGGAAGGTCTCGTGCTGGCGACCGGCGGGCCCGGCCTCGTCGAGCAGTTCGAGGTAGGAGCGAACGCCCGGGTGCGAGGCGGGGAGGGTGAGGCCGTCACGCAGGTAGCGCCCGAGCTCATCGACGGGCTGGGTAACCGTGCGATCGATCCAGGCCAGACGGCTTACCGGGCTGCCCGGGCGGGCGAAGCCGGACAGCACCGAGCCCCAGCGCGCAAGCCGACGCTCCTTGTCGTCGACCTCGAGCAGCGCGAAGGCGCCGCCCTCGACCGCGAGGACCGCCGTCCAGGTGGAGCCCTCGTGGGCGATCCCGACCTCGCCGCGCGAGGCCCGGGCCGAGAGGATCCGAAGCCCGGTGAGGCTCTCCGGGAGGTCGAGATCCTCGTCCTGGCCCAACCCGCGCCCGCGCGTCGGTGCCCGGGAGAGGTGGCGATGGCCGCCGGTCGCGCGCCGGCTGGCGAAGCCCGTCGCGATCGCTGCCCAGGCGATCGGCGGGCGACCGCCGAGGCGCAGGAAGGCGCTCGCAAGGCCGGATCCGGCAACGGACAGTCCTGCGAGAGCGCCGGCGGTGGTGGCCGCGACGTTGAGGCAGACGACCAGGCCGACGAGCCCGAGCGCGACGCAGGCGATCTGGCTCCAGCCGAGGCCGCCGATGGCGCCCCCGGGCTCGATCGGCCCGAAGCGGTAGCGAGTGGGCTCAGGCGCCATCGGCGCCTCGGAGGGGCAACTGCGCACCGGGCGGCGGCCCGGCCGGTCGACGTCGCTCGGGCGGCGAGGGAGCCGGTCGCGAGGTGGGGGCTCCCGAGGGCTGGGCCGGGCTGGCTGCCGTGGCTGCGACGGTGGGCACCTGGCCCCCGGCGGGCGGACGGGAGCCAGTCGGCATCGAGCCGCCGCCGGGCGCTCCTCCGGGCGACACGGAAGCCGCGCCACCGCCACCACCGGTGGGGCCGGATCCGCTGCCGCCGGACCCGCCGCCACCAGACGCGCCACCCATCGCCCCTGCGCCGAGCGCGAACGCCCCGGCGCCCGTTCCCACTGCGCCGAAGGACATGCGCGTGCGGGCCACGTTCCACGCGAGGGAGGTCCCGGTCGTCGTGGCCACGGCGTGGCTGGCCTCGCGCTGGGGCTGCGCGATCTCGGCCGCGAGCGGGATGAGCGAGAAGAGCACGAAGGGCGAGAAGGCCGACAGCAGGAACATCCCCGCTCCGGCGAGGACAGCTGAGGGCCCGTCGCCCGAGGTGAGCGCCGAGAGGCCGAGCGACAGCGTCGCCACGATCACGAGCTTGGAGAGGATCGCCGCGACGATCAGTTGCACGAGGCGCCGCACCCAGCCCGAGAGCGCCGGCCAGATCATCGTCGCGAGGAAGAGCGGCAGGAACATCACCGCCACGTAGACCACCCCGGCGCGCAGGATCAGCTCGAACCAGACGAAGATCGCCGCGAGCGCCATCACCAGTGCCATCAGGAAGGACGCAAAGAGCGGGACCGGCCCGCCGACGGCGCTCGCCTGGGTGAGCGTGCTGGCCAGCGCGTGGGTGTCGTTGGCCACTCCAGCCGTGAGCTCGGCCGAGAGGGCATCAGTGACCGCGAGCGCGGTTTGCGTGACGCTCACGGCGAGCCCCGTAAGGAGCATCGCCGCGGGGAGATGTAGGAGCCCGACGCGGATGAGGAGCCCCCCATCCTGACGAATCAAGACCTGCAGCACGGTGAGGAGCAGGAGGGGCAGCAGCAGGATCGCGCCCGCCTGGAACATGAAGGCGTAGTGGCTCTGGAACCAGGAGGCCGAGAGGTTGACCGAGGTGGTCGAGTCGATCGCGTCAGCGACCTGGAGCAGGAGCCAGGAGGCCCCCTCGCCGACCCAGCTCGTCAGCTGACCGAGTACCGCGTCGCCGGCCGCGCCCGCCGCGGCACCAGCCGCGTCGCCGGCCGCGCTGCACAGGACGCTGACGCCCGGGACATCGCAGGGCCCGGGAAGGTCCACCGCCTCGGCGCGAGGAGGGGGACTCAGGAGGGGGAGCCCCGTCGCGATGACGAGAGCCAACAGGCAGACGCTCGCCGAGCGATGTCTCGATGCGGTCACGGGGCGAAGGGGGAGAAGCCCTGGGCCGCCGCGACGAAGTCGCCCGGCGCTTCGGTCGTCGCCGGAGCCGTGACGCTCGGGACCGGACCCGGCACGTCGGTGCCAAAGCGCTCCACTCTCCAGCTCCCGCGCGACCATGCGAGCTCCGCGCGGCTCGTCGACCATGCCGCGATCGGGGGACGCTCCGACGCCGCTAGGAGCGTCACCTGCCAGACCGCCACCGTAGCCCGACGCCCTGAATACGCTTCCACCCGATAGCCAAGGGGCGTCATCGCGAGGACGATGTCGCGCCGGGCAACAGAGCCCAGGGTCCGGCCCAGGTAGTCATAGGTCCGGTCGAAGAGCGGGTCGAGCTGCGCGCGATATGCCGGCCGAGCAAATGCTGCGACAGCGACGCGGCGAGCCCGTCGACTCGCGATCAGGCGAGGGTCGGCGAGCGACGACAGCGCCCGAGCGGCCGATCGGGCAGCGCCTTCGCGCGTGTGCGCTGCGAGCGGACGCGTCGCCCCAGTCGGAGGAGAAGGGGCGCCCGGGAGCGGCGAGAGGGACGAGGCGGGGCGTCGGGCGTCTGTTCCGCTCTGGCCCGGAGCACTGATGCGGCCCGCTGCGAGGCCGAGCGCGAAGAGCAGCAAGGCGCCTCCAAGCGCTGCGGGTATCCGCCGGCGGGCACGGCGGTCCCTGCGGGTGCCGAGGACTCGGGCGCCGGAGCGGATAGAGGAGGGCACGGGCTACTGCCGCCCTATGCCGTAGAAGAAATTCACGATCTGCGGAGCCATTCCGACCAGTAGGCCCGCCCCCGCCGCGATGAGGACGCCGCGCCGGCCGCCGGACGTGGCGCCGTGATGGTTCGACTGCGCGCCCCAGGCCCACGCGATGGCCGCTACGACCAGCGCCGCGAGGATCAGGATCAGCGACCAGGAGTAAAGACCATCAACGAGCTTCTGGAGCTTGGCTTGTCCCGGAAGACCGGAGGGGTCGGGCGTGGCGGACACCTGTAGAGCGAGGCCTAGTCTCAACGCCGGCAAAGAGCCGCTCCTTCCGTTGGCTCGCCTTAGCCCTGCTGGCCACTAGGGATAGGAAGAGTCTGTTGACTATCCGTAGCAAACTAAAGCGTGCCTTGCCGCCGGACGCAACCGAGACTGGTACGGACCGCTGGTGCGCTCGGTCGAGTCCGCCTCCGGTCAAGGTCCAGCGACGGTCCTGTCGCGTTGGCGCCCGGCACCGTGGGCCCTCGGGTCGGGAGGTCGCCCGGGATCGGGGCCGGGGCTCGTACCGCGGCAAGCACAGACACGACCCCCATTGGCGCCGGGGGCCTCGGGCTCGCTCGCCGAATCCGAAGGGCCGAAACCGCCACCGGGCATTGGATTGCACAACCGGCGGTCCTGCCGCAGCTCGCGCCCCCGCAGCTACGGCTGCAAACGCACCCTCGTGGGGAGGAGGAGTTGCAAGCTCGCGTACAGGTCGATGTCCTGTCGCGCCTCGTCTTCCAGAGTCACGACTAGCGCGTAGCGCTCCGCCTGGACGAGCCATGGCGAGGAGATGTGACGAAGGACCACGTAGTAGGTCTCGCCATCGTCGACGTCGAGGCGACTGGTTCTCAGCGATCGCACTTGGAGGGTGCTGTCGTTGCTCGCCTGTTGACCCGGTACCAGCGTGGGCCGTCGCCGGTCGCGCGGGAGCGCGCGGCGCGCCTCTCTCTCAGCGGGCTGGCGCTGCCACGTTTCGCGAATATCGTCCAAAGTCATCGCTCGAACGAGATCGAAGCTCATGTGGCTCGAGAGGTACTCCCGACGAGTCCGCCGGACGTCTGGGTCGAAGGCGAGCGCCACCGTGATAGTCCGAGCGGTCGCCCCTCGCGCGAACTCGGGCGGGATGGGAACAGGGTGGATGACGGCGGTGTCGGCGTCGAGGGAACCCTCGAAGGTCATCGCTACTCGCCGCGCTCCGCTCTCCATCACGCGCGACGCGATTGGGCGCCCGTAGCCGGCGACCCGACGCAAATCGTCATCATCGAGACCCGCTGATCGGGTGATCGGGAGAGCCGCGGCGCCGATTAGGGCCCGTACGAGGTTGGCGCTTGCCCCCGGATAGCGCTTGAGAACCTGAGCAGCGATGCGGGCGACGCGAGGAGCGGCAAAGCTCGTTCCGTTCGCGATGCCAAACAGCTGTCCATCTCGCCTAGCGAGAGAGAGAACGCTGACCCCGTAGTCGCGATCCCGGCGCGTACCGAGGTCATTAAGGACCCAGTTGCCCCCTCGCTCGACGACGTCGGGTTTGGTTGCTCCGGCAACGCCTGGGCCGGTACGAGTGAACGGCGACGCTTGCCCGACCTCGGCGACGGCTCGGTCGCCCGGCCTTGAGGTGCCCGTGATCGTCTGCGGGGCGTCGGAGTGGGCGATGCTGCCAACCGTGAGCACGTTGGCAGCGACCCCCGGCTCGGCCACCCGTGCGTCGTCCGCCAGAAGGAATCCCGGGTATGCGCTGCACAGGTCGGTGCCCGGCGGCAGATCACGGGGAGTGTGATTACCGGCCGCGACGACGATGACTATGTCGAGCTCCCGCGCGAGATCGTCGAGGCTCTCGGTCCAGGTGCTGACATGCGGGCCGCTGTAGGGGGAGTCGTCGGCTATGGACAGGTTGAAGACCCGGACGTGATGTTCGTCGTGTAGCTGCCGGATTGCCTGCTCGACGACCATGTGGACCGGGAGGTCTGTCGGGAAGCGCGTTCGGCTCGCGTCGCGAGGGTCGGGCTCAAGTACCCGAACGCTGTGGATTGGCGCGTGGGCGACCCATGGGACCTCACCAGCGAGGGCCCCTTCGAGATCGTCGTAGGCCAGAATGCCCGCGACGAGCGTTCCATGGTCGCTTGCCGGTTGCCACGAGTGGCCAGCCGGGATCGCGCTCCGCGAGACGACCACCTCGCTCGGGAGTAGGGGGTGATCCATCACCCCGTCGTCGATGAGTCCGACTGGGGCCATCGGCTCGAGGGAGGCGGTCGGCAGGGTTTCAACGTCAGCGTTTCGCCAGTCCGAGGGCTCCAGACGTGGGGTCGGAGGGCGGCGAATCCGCTCTACGACAGTCAGGTCGAGCAAGTCGTCCAAGCACTGCCGGCCGACGCGTGCGCGAACGACCGAGTATCTGGCCCGCTCATCGGCCCCGAGGATCGTCGCGCCATGAAGCGAGATGACCGTCTGCACGTCTCCGATCCGCGCGCGCGCCGTCGCACCGTCGGGTGATGGCCACACGATCACATCGACAACCCATGGTGCGCCCGCTTCGTCACCGTCCTCGGGCACGCCGGGACCGCGACGGTCGGTGCGGTCATACGGCAGGAACTCGTCTATCGACTCGAAAAGCGACCGTTGTGGCGCGTTAGACCTATCTCGTCCGGCCGCGGTGTAGGCGGCGAGATTCGCCTCGAGCAATGCGGGCTCATCACCAGGGGCGAGCACGAAGTAAGTCCATGCCGTGGTGTCGCCAAGAAACTGGAGCCCGCTTGTGCCGAGGGCGCTCTCCTTCAGCGGCCCGAGAGCACGGATCTTGAAGACGTAAGCGGGATCTACGCCCTCGATGCTCCTCGCGGCGCGCTGGGCCTCCACAGCGCGGGCGAGCTCTCCAGAGAGCTTGCGGCCATGGGCGCCCGGAGAAGGTTTAGGCCGATCCCCGCCGCCTCCACCTGCCCGTCGGCTCTCGAGGTGCACGGGCATGGGCAGCACCAAGTGATCACTCATGCCCTACCAGGGTCTGCTGAGGGCGTCTCGGACAGCCCGGTCGAGATCGTTCTGTTCGACGGTGTCTCGGTGCTCCAAGACAGAGAAACGCACCGCGTCCCATGCGACTTTCTCCACGGCGGAGTGAGGCTTTCCTTTCAGCCGCGAAGCACTCCCGTCGATGTCAAGATCGCGGTGCTTGATCGAACGGAGTCGCTGGCGGAGCAGGCGCCGGCTCTGGTGCACCGTCGCAAGCGGGAACGACAGTACTTCATCGAATCGTCGCCACAGGGCCGAGTCGAGAAGCTGCTCATGGTTCGTAGCGGCGATGAGCAGACTCGGTCCATGGAACGCGTCGATCATCTGCAAAAACGCCGTGATCACGCGTTTAATCTCGCCATGCTCGCTTGGATCGTCTCGCGCCTTTCCGAGCGCGTCGAACTCATCGAATAGCAGTACCCACGAGCCCTGGCTTACGAAGTCGAAGATTCGATGCAGATTGGACGCCGTCTCCCCGAGGTAGCTCGAGACGACGGCATCGATGCGGACCACAACCAGCGGCAGTCCCATTTCAGTCGCCAAGGCTTCGGCCGCGCTTGTCTTTCCGCACCCTGGCGGCCCGTGAAACAGAACGCGCTGCCGTCGCGGGATTCCGCGCCGGTCAATCTCGTCCCACCTTCTGTACTCCTCGGAGAGCAATCGCAGGCGATCGACTAGATCACCGGTGAGCACGAGGTCATCCAGCGATCGCTCGGCGTGCCGGACCTCCGCCAGCGGCCACTCGCCCTCGCGATCCCGTGGAGGTTCTGGCAAGACGACCTCCGGCGCGACCGTGGAAGATCCGCCGCCGACAGTCAGGAGCGCTCGGAGATCCCGCGCCAGCACCGTATGGTGCTTCGCCTCTTCCTCTTCGATGATCTCCTGCGCCGCGCGCCGAAACGCGAGTTGGTCACCCTCACGGTAGGCGCGAAACAGCGCCTTGAGCTCACGACCAGCCATCGGTCAACCTTACCGTGGGTCTCGGCCCTCCATCGCCGAGGCCGCGCGTGAGGCGTTGGAACCGAACGGGCTGCGGTTCGTTGCGGCTCAGCCCACTCGGACGTCGACGCGGGTGGCTACAGCGGGCAGAAACGGCCAACCTATATCCCGGGGAACTACGACTCGCAGCGGGATCGTGAAGGCACCTGCGTGCGCGCTGAACTGATAGGTCAGCACGTAGCGGCCCCGCCGATCGGCAGTGGCGAGAGCCAGGGGTCGCCAGGTGCCCCCCTGGCGCCACTCGAGCTTCACCAGCTTGCCGCGACCGGCGTCCCGGGGAGCGATCGCGCCCGAAATCCGGAGGGTCTCGCCGGGGGCGATCGAGCGTGCTCCAATCCGGGCCGTGACCAGCGGCCGAAGCTGAATCACTGCGGGCGCGATTGCCAACGGGCGCCCGAGCGCAATCGCGCGCCACGTTCCGCTCTGGCGTGGGCGCACCTGGAACGTGAAGCGCCCACGACGATCTGTGAGCGTGGTCCCGTGGGAGAAGCCCTCCGGATCGAGCAGGTAGACCGTCGCGCGGCGCAGGCCCCGCCCATTCGGGTGGAGGAAGCGCCCCGAGATCCTCAGCGGTTGCGAGTAGGTTCCCGCGATCAGCGGCACGAGCAGGCGACCGCTGCGGCTGTAGCTGCGCGTCTGGTTGGAGCGGATGGCCCGAGCCTCGATGCGCGAGAAGTCGGGCAGCGGCACCCCGCTCGCCTCTATCCGCCCGGGTTCACCAAGGGGCCCGTCTCCTCCGACGATCGTGGTCGCCTGGGCCCCGCCGATCGCCGCGCTCGGGCGGGTGACCAGGGCTGAGGTGACCTCGCGTGAGAGCCCGGCGTTGTCGCTCGCGCTCAGGACGAAGCGGATCGTCTCGCCGGGCGCGGCGTACGCCGACAAGTCGAGGTCCCGCGTCTCGCCGCCGGTGGTCGACGATGCGACAGTCGGCCCATCCGCTCCGCGGGCGCGCAGGGTCCAGTCGTGCACCCCGCTCGTGGCGTCGGCGACCGAGACCGTCGCCCGCACGCCGTCGGCGGGCAGGCCGATGAGGGCGATGCTCGCCGAGGGCGGGGTGCGATCGATGCGCAGGGTCGCGTCCTGGAAGGCCGCTGAGCCGGTGCCATCGCCGTCGACCTCGAGGCGGAGCGTCTGTAGGCCGTCGGGTATCCCCGCCAGGTTGAGGCGGGCCGACTGCGAGCCCTGTCCGGGCGCCGC
This sequence comes from Miltoncostaea oceani, assembly GCF_018141545.1. Taxonomy (GTDB): domain Bacteria; phylum Actinomycetota; class Thermoleophilia; order Miltoncostaeales; family Miltoncostaeaceae; genus Miltoncostaea; species Miltoncostaea oceani. The sequence goes on from NZ_CP064356.1 coordinate 256,774, forward strand.
GGCGTAGAGGCCGCGCCCGCCGATGCCGATCCGCTGCTGGCCGATGCCGTCGGAGCCGAAGTTGTCGGCAGCCTGCCACTCGACCTGCGTCTGGTTACCGGTGACCCAGTCACCTGGCACGTTCGTCCAGCGCGCGGATGGCGCCTCGATGTCGCGCACGAGGATCGTCGGATCGAGGAAGGTCCAGACGCGATTGGGCTGCTGGCGCGCCTCGGTCTGCCAGAGGCGAAGCGAGGCGGTCTGGGCCCTCATTCCGATCTGGTAGGCCTTTGGCTGAGAGGGGCTTCGCGGGATGTCCGACTCGGCCACCTGCCAGGCGAGGGCGCCGTCGGCGAGCACCTGCTGGGCGATCGAGGTGGCCGTCTGATGGAAGCGCACTGCGCGCCAGCTGAGAGCCTCGATCACGGAGCCCGGCACCGGCGTACGCATGTCGATCTGCCACTTGGCCCCTGTGAACGAGGTGCCCATGGGCGGGCAGGTCACCCCGAAGCTCGCGCCGGTCTGCGCCACCGAGCACTGGCCGTCGGGAACCGCCTGGGCAGCCACGGCCTCGATCGCGTAGCTGTAGAGGCTCCCGTCGGTCGCAAGCGCCGGCGAGGAGCCAAGAGCACCCGCGGCGGCGAGCACGCCGAGGCCGAGCGCTCCCCTGAGGCTCGCGCGCCGCATCAGCTGAGGTTCCAGGGGCCGGGGGTGAACTCGCGCTCGGCCGGCGACACCGTCGGGGCCGGCGCGCGGCTGGGCGTCGATACGGGCGGGGGAGACACGACCTGTGTCGTCTGCACAGCGCCGCTCTGCGCGGGGGCGCGCTCACGCTCGCGCGCCCGACGTCGCGCGACCTCGCGCGCGTGGCGAGCCTCGGCCCGCTGCCGCTCACGGGCGGCCTCGCGGACGCGCGCCTCGCGCTTGGCGAAGGCTGCCGTCCTCTCTGCGACATCCAGGATCGTTCGCGCGGGCACGCTCATCGCCACAACCTTCGCATCGTCATGAGCGGCGGGGGCGTTCCCACCGAAGGAGAAGAGCACCACCACGGTGAGGACCGCAAGCCCGAGGAGCCCCGCCAGCGCTCCCGTGGCCACGACCGCGCCGAGGCTCGGTATACGTATAGAGGGGCGAGGGCGATGAGAATCACCCCCCCTGGGCGTCGATCGGCTCTGCGATCGGCCAGGCCGGCGTCGAGGGCCCGATCCGGAGGCCGCAGGTGCAGGCGAGGGACGCTGTCGGCTCTCGGCATCGAGCGGGACGAGGTCGGGGTTCGGGCCAAGGGTCTCACCGCCGGCTCCGATGGCCGGCCCCCAGGTCGGGGGCGCCGGCAGGTCGCTCGCCAGTTCCTCGGGCTCGTCGGGGATAGGGCGAGCAGGGTCGGCCCCCACGCGCTCCCGGGCCGGGTCGCCTCGATCCACTCCGCCATCCTCGTTTGCCATATCGCCGCCGTCTCCCTATGATCGGTTGACTGAGTGCGGCAAACTGATGATAGCCACCCAAGAGCGGAACGCACAAGCTATGAAATCTTCCCACCGCGGTTCTCCGCAAGCCCCGCCGGTCGGTCAGAATGACCCTCATGGCGCAGACACCGGCGAACGAGGTGCTTACCGCCAGCGAGGTGGCCGCCTGGCTCGAGCTGAACATCGAGACGGTCCAGCGTGGGGCGAAGGCAGGCCGCATCCCCGCCCGGCGGATCGGCAAGGAGTGGCGCTTTCTGCGCGACGCAGTGGCCGAGGCCCGGGGGCTCCGGGCTGTTGCCGCGAGCGGGGCGGAGGACGACCCCTTTCCGCGCTCCCCCTTCGAGATGCACACGGGCGCCGCGGCGGCAGGGATGGACTCCGAGCAGGCCGCCGAGTTCCTTCGGGTGAAGGAGTGGACGGTGCGAAGCGAAGCCAACCAGGGGCGTCTGCCCGGATGGCACGAGGGCCCGCGCTGGCGCTTCTCGCGCGAGGAGCTCGTCGAGCACATGCGCGCCGACGAGCCACAGGACCGGATCCGGTACGAGAGGCGACGCGCCCCCTAGAGACCCGGGGCCGGAGGGTCATGCGATGACCGAGTCCCGCTTTCCCCGCGCCGGCCGCGTGCGCCAGCTCCAATACGCCCTCTCGGTGCTCGACCTCTTTCGGCCGCCGGATCGGACCGAGCTCAGCCTTTCAGCGATCGCCCAAGAGCTCGGGCTCTCGGAGGAGTACGCCAACAAGCTCCTTCGCCACCTGGAGGTGGCGGGCGTCGTCGAGCGCGGGCCGGTTTCTGGCGCCTGGCGTTTGGGGATCCGCCTCGCCGAGCTTGGGGGATACGCGATCGCCTCGCTGCATCCATGGGACGAGTTCCGTCCGCCCCTGGCGACACTGCAGGAGACGACCGGCTTCGGCGGCCTGATCGCGGTGCTCTCGGGCGGGCGGGCGGTCTTCGTCGATCACTTCCGTGGCACCGATCGCGCACTTGGGCGTGCATTTCCGGCACACGCCACTGCCCTCGGCAAGGCGATCATCGCGGAGATGAGATCAGGCGCCGGTGACGATGCGCTCGCAGAGCTCGTGCTCGCGCCCTGGACGACCAGGACGATCACCGACCGGGATCGGCTTGTCGCGGATCTGGCTGGCGCCAAGGAGCGCGGCTACGCCCTCGAGGACGGCGAGTTCCACGAGGACCGTCGCTCGATCGGCGCGGCGGTGCGCGACCACACCGGCACGGTGGTGGCGGCGATCGGGGTGGGGGCCCCGGCGAGTCGCCTTCCTGACGAGATGATCGACGAGGTGGCGCGCGCGGTGGTGGCGGCGGCCGCCGAGGTGTCGCGCCGCCTGGGGGCCGGGTCGCTGGAGGCCCTGCCCCCGTGGAGGCCGGTGGTCGAGGTCCAGTCGGTGATGGAGCCTCCGCTCGAGGTCCAGCCGGCGGGAGCGAGCGAGGCGCCCTCCGCAAAGCCCGCCCGCCGCCGGCCGCGGGCCAAGGGATCCTCGGCGAAATGAGCTCCACCGGCCAGAGTCTTCCGCGGCCGTTGGCGATCGCCGGAGCAGGCGTCACCGCGCTCCTGTCGCTGGTCGTCGGGCTTCCGGTGATCGCGCTTCTTGGACTCTCAGGCCCCGGCGGCTCCACGGGTGCGTCAACGGCCGACGCCGCCACCCTCGACGCCTGGATGGCTCAGCAGGTTCCGGGCTCGCCGCTGGTCGGTCTCGGCGCGATCTTCGTGAGCGAGGGGGAGCGCAACGGCATCGACCCGCGTGCGCTGGTCGCAATCGCGATGCACGAGTCGGTTCTCGGGACCGCGGGATCGGGAGCCGCGATCCACAACGCGTTCGGCTGGGGGCCGGCGATCGCCTTCCCGAGCTGGCAGGAGAACATCGCAACCGTCGCGCGCGGCCTCGCGCAGGGGTACACCGCTCGCGGTCGCGACACCCTGGCGGCAATCCAGCCAGTCTGGGCGCCGCTCGGCGCCGCCAACGACCCAGCCGGTCTCAACTCGGCCTGGGTCGACGCCGTCGGCCGCTACTACAAGGACATGGGCGGCGATCCGAGGGCCTCGATCGCATTCGTGCCCGCCGTCAGCGATGGGCAGGCGGCGCTCTGCCCGGTCGGACCGTGGGGCGGAACCGAGCGCCCCGTTGAGGCCCTGGCCAGGCTCACGGGGTTGCCGGTGACGAGCGCGAAGCGCACGCGCCAGATGACCGCGAGCGGCGGCACCTCCGACCATTGGGTCGGCTGCGCGAAGTGCTTTGCCAACGACCTCGGAACGACGCCTCCGGCCGGAGACGCCCTCGCCTCGAGGATCGCCAGCGCGATCGGCGGACCGGGCTACGCGAACTGGGGCAGCACAGGCGGAGTCCTCAACGTGGAGCGCTGCGGGATCCGCTTCCAGCTCCTGTGGCGCACCTACGTGGGCGGCAACCACTGGAACCACATCCACATCGGCGCGCGGCTCGTTGGGTACGCGCCGTGACCGGCGAGCCGCCAGGAGTGCTCGACGTGGCGGCCGTGATGCAGCGCTATCGCATCCGCGATCGCAGGGCGGCTCGGCGTCTCATGGATGATGCCGGAGGTTTCCTCGTCGCCGGGCGGCTCGTCGTGCGGTGGGACGACCTCGAGGCCTTTGAGCACCGCCAGCGCGAGGCCCGCAGCAGGGCGAGTGACGGCGAGGGCGCCCGGTCAGCCGCGCGGTCGATCGCGGCCATTCGGCGGCCGAGCCCGCCGAAGAAGCCGCTCACTCCCGGGTGGTGGCGGACGTGAATGCCCGACGAGGGTGGCGCGAGACGATCGAGCCCGGCATCTACCGCGCCCACCGGGTCGCTTGTGCCTCCTCGGTCGATCGCCGACCGGGTCGCCGCTGCAGCTGCTCGTTTCAGATCGTCGTACCCGGCACTCGTCCCGGAGCGACTCGCCTTCTCACGGTCAGCGGGACGGTTAGCCGTGCTCGGGCCGAACGCGACCGGCTGCGCGGTGAGGGACGCCCCGAGCTTCCCCTGGTCGTCGAGTCCGGAACGCTCGACGACCTCGCGGGCGACTACCTGAGGGCGAAGGCGCCGACGCTCGCACCGTCCACGGTGGCGGTTCGGGAGGAGGCCTACAGGCTTCGGGTGAGCCCCGGGCTGGGGGACCTCAAGCTTGCTGAGATCACGCGGCAGCGCGTCGAGGTCTGGCTGGCGGAGACGCTTGGCACCTCGAGCCGGCACGCTACCGGGAAGGCGCTGGAGGCGCTGCGCGTCATGCTGAATCTGGCCGTCCAGTGGGGAAGGATTTCAGACAACCCAGCCGCCGGGCTCCGGCTCCCGAAAGCGCCTCGAGAGCGTCATCGCGCGGAGCGTGTCCTAGACGCTGCCCAACTCGCGGCCCTCTTCGATGGCACCCGGAGAGTCCACCTGGAGTCGATGCTCCGGATGGCGGGCGAAGCCGGGCTCCGACGTGGCGAGGTGATCGGCCTCCGCTGGCCGGACGTCGACTTCTCGGCTCGGCGAGTCCTCGTGGCGCGGTCGGTATGGCAGGAGGTCGGCCGGGACGGCGGCGCCCCTCGTCGCATCGTCGGCCCTCCCAAGAGCGGTCGCGAGCGCCGAGTCGCGATCTCCGCAGGGCTCGCGACCCGCCTCGCCCGTTGGTACGCCATCGCGGTGGTTGAGGGAGGAGCGTCCGCAGACGGCTACGTTTGGCCAGCGCTCGATGGCGGACCGATGGACAGTGGAACGCCAGGGCAGGCCCTGGCGCGCGTTCTAGTACGAGTCGGCCTGCTTGACACCTCGGGACGCCCCCTCATCTCCTTCCACGGGCTTCGCCACACCGCGGCGTCGGTGATGCTCGCGCGTGGCGTGCCGCTGATCGTGGTGTCTCGTCAACTGGGGCACGCCAATCCCAACATCACTGCGCAGGTCTACGCGCACCTCCTGTCGGACAGCCAACTCGATGATGCGGCCGCCGTCTTCGATCCCGCTCCAGGCACCGAGACCTTGCGGGAGACGTTGCGGGAGATTGAGGAGACCCCCGAAAGGCGTATGGACAGTGGTATCTGACCGCAAGGCCCCGAGGTTTCCTAAACCTGGTGTCGCAAGTTCGATTCTTGCCGGGGGCATGGGCCTGCTCGCTCCCTGTCGGTGATCCCGCCGACGCTGCGCGGCGTGCCGGGAAGTCGGCGCGCGCGGCGCGGGTCCCGCGACGCGCACGGCCGTTCAGGGGTCCTGGGCCCGCCAGGCGTCGAGAGCACGGAGCTCCGCCGTGGGGAACGGGTACTCGTCGCTCCATCGGCGCAGGTAACCCTCCTCGCCGTGCTCGTCGAGGACCGCACGCGCCTCTCGCGCCACGACGCGCACCAGGGCATCCCGGCGCACGACGCCGGACAACTGCCGTTCGGCAGCGGGCCCGTCCTGCCCGCGGACGTCGACGTGGAGGCGGACGTTCCCGGCGTCGAGGGCGAACCGCCAGACGACCCAGGTGCCCTCCTCATCCCAGGAGACGGAGACGTCAGCCGCACCCTGCGTGAGCGCGAGGACGGCGCGGAGCAGGTCCCCCAGTGCGTCGGTGACGTAGCTCGGACCCATCTCGACTGCGTTCCCGCCGACCTCGAGTCGCGCGTCGGCCCACCCCGCGCCCCCCCACCCCGGACGGAGGCGGTACTCGAACGCGACGTCGTCGACGGGGCGTTCCGTCGACGGGATGGTGGGCCCCCCGGGCATCCCGCCTCGCGGGCGATGCCCTCGCCGTCGTCCGCGTCTGCCGCCTCTCACTCGAACCGACGGACGTGGAGCGCGCGGATCGCCTCGACGGCATGACGACCCCAGTGGATCCTGTGGCCCAGGCGCCATTCCCACGCCACGACCTCGGGAGCGACGCCGGCGTCGAGTCCGAGGAGGCCCGCCTTGAGATCCCTCCAGACGTCGGCGAGATCGTCATCAAGGAAGTGCTCGATCGCCTCACCCGCCTCGGGACCCTCCATCTCGAAGACGGACCAGTACGTCGACCAGTCGCCGAGTGTCTCGCTGAGAGCATCGAACCGGGCGGTCCAGTCCTCGTGGGAGATGGGGGGCGATGACGGCCCGTCGTGGAACTCGGCGTCCAACAGGAGCGCCGCGGCGTGGACATCGGCGAGCGTCCGATCCGCCCGAGCGGCGAAGTCGTCCCTGTCCGGGTACGGCGCTCCGTCGATCAGCGCGCAGAAGCGCCTCGCCGCGTCGACGAACGCCGAGAAGCCCTCAGTTCTCACAGGCGATGCCATCCGCGTCGCCGTCGGACCGGCACGGGTCCGATCCGACGGAACGGGAGTCCGGCGCCCGACACGTCGCACCGAGTGGCGGCGGCTGCGACGACGAGGAACGGACTGCCCATCCGGATGGGGACGCCCGGGACTCAGTCCCCGGGGGCGGGCACCACCAGCACGGGGCAGGGGGACCGCTCGAGCAGGCGGCGGGACGTGCTGCCCAGCAGGCGCCTCTCCAGCCCGTGCCCGCGCGCGCCGACGACGATGACCTCGGCGTCGCGTTCCGCTGCGACGCGTGCGAGCGCGTCGGCGACGTCGCCGTCCTCGGCGACGGCCAGGCCCTCCGCGAAGAAGCCGGCCTCCGTGGCCAGCAGCGCGCCGCGATCCGCCGTGTGGCGGGCGCCGTCGAACATCCCCTGGTCCGCCGCCGCCGCCGCCCCGAAGTCGATCGTGGCGGTCGGGATCGTCGCGGCGGCGAACGCCGTGTACGCGGCCCCGGACTCCCACGCCACCACCACCAGGGCCGGACGCCGACCGAGCACGGCGGCCGCCGCGGTGATCGCGCGGTCCGCGCTCTCCGAACCGTCGTAGCCGATGAGGGCGAGTCCGTCGGGCACCCGGCCAGGATAACCCGCGGCGGCACGCCCGCCCAGGGGGGTGCGAACCCCGGCCCTTGACTTATCGGAAGACATCTTCCTATTGTCTCGCCCATGTCACGACGAACCGCCGGGACCCTCCTCCCCATCGAGACCGAGATCCTCGGCGCCGCGCTCGCGATGCGCCGCGCCGGCCACCCCGGATTCCACGGCTTCGGCCTCGCCCAGACGATGCGCGAGCAACGCGGATCCCGGGCGCTGACCGCCCACGGGACCCTCTACAAGGCGCTCGCCCGGCTCGAGGAGTTCGGGATGCTGACCTCCCGCTGGGAGGACCCCGCCGACGCGCAGGGGCGCCCCCGCCGGCGCCTCTACGAGCTCACCGGACCGGGCGCCCAGGTCGCCGAGCGCTCCCTCGCGGACCTGGGCGCGTCCGCCGCGCCCCGGCCGCGCGTCGCGGCGGAGCCGGCATGACCCCCGAGCGCATGGCGGCCCTCGTCGCGCGGTGGGTGCGGTTCTACACCCGCGACCTGCCCGCCCCCGTCGCCCGCCGGCGGGCCGACGAGATCGCCGCCGACCTCCACGACCACATCGCCCACGAACGGACCGCCGGCACCGGGGACGGCCGCATCGCCCTCGGCATCGCGTCGCGGATGGTCCGCGGCCTCGCCGCCGACACGTCGTGGTCGCGGCGGCACCGCACGACGCCCGCGGGCGTCCGCCGGTCGCTGCCACGCGTCCTCGGCGTCGTCGCGCTCCTCCTGTCGCTGCCCGCCGGGGCGATGCTGCTCACCGACGGCGGCGTCGACTGGGCGCCGTTCGACTTCCTCGCCGCGGCCGTGCTGCTGACGGGGGCGGGGCTCGTCATCGACCGGTTCGCGACCCGGCCGGGCGACCCGGCCTACCGGTCCGCCGTCGGCCTCGGCCTGGTGGGGGTCCTGCTGCTCGTCGTCCTCGCCGCCGCCGCGGGCGTCGTCGGCGAGACCGGCGACCCCATCGACCTCATGTACGGCGGGGTGCTCGCCGCCGGCGTCGCCGGCGCCGCCCTCGCACGGCTGCGGCCGGAGGGCATGGCGCGGACGCTGCTCGCGATGGCCGGCCTGCAGGCGGTGGTCACGGTGACCGCGCTCGCCGCCGGCCGCCACGAGGAGCCCGCCGCGTCCCTCGCGGAGATCCTGGGGCTCAACGGGATCTTCATCGCCCTGTTCGTCGCCTCCGCCGGGCTCTTCCGGCGGGCCGGGCGCCGCCGGGCGGCGCCCACGGCCTGACCCGGTCGCCCGGCGAAGGGGGAGTGGACCGCCCCGCGACCGCGTCGCGGGGCGGTGGTCCACCCGGTCAGTCCTTCTGGCCGTCCACCTTGAACGAGATGTCGACCGTGACCTGCCACCGGTCGACCTCACCGTCCTCGTTGACGTTCGCGCGGATGTCGGCGATCTGGATCCACGTCAGCCCGTGGACGCGGTCGGCCGACGTCTTCAGCGCCACCTTGGCGGCGTCCTCGATCGAACCCGCCGACTCCCCGACGACCCTGACGACCTTGAATGCGGTGTCCATCTCATCTCCTCTGGAGGGTGTCGGACACCACTACCCCGCGTCAGCCCGAAGGATTCGGGATCCGTCGGAGCCGAGTGGCGCGCCGGCCGCTCAGAGCCCGGGCAGCTCCCCGGCTCCGAGGGGGACGTCGCACGGCGCGACCCGCCCGGCCCGGTCCGTCGCGCCCCAGCCGCAGGGGGCCACGCCCCGCCGGGGGCCCGGACCCAGCGGACCGATGTCGCGGGCCGCGCGCAGCCGGGGGTCGGTGCTCTCCCCGAGCGGGGCCGGAGCGCCCCACGCCCCGCCGAAGCCGTACCAGCCCTCCGCGCGCGCATCGCGCAGCAGCCTCTCGCCCCGCCACCGCAGACCGCCGTCGGCCGTCGCGTCGTACGTCCCCGCGAGTGTCCCGCCGCCCGTGGCGACCGCGAACCGGTGGGCTCCGGCCTCGGGGTACGACGCGTGGCTCGCGAGGGCGCTGAAGACGACGGGGTGCTCACCGTCCTCGAGTCGGCCCGCCGCCGCCGCCCACGGCTCCACCCGCGGCCGGCCGTGCTGGTAGTAGGCGATCTCGACCGCCCGGTCGGTGGCGTCGAGGCGGACGGCGACGCGTTCCCAGTCGCCCTCGTGCAGGCGCAGCCGCCGTCCCGCGAGGAGCGGTGCCACCTGGGCCAGCGCGGGCGGCACGGCGTCGAACGCGTCGACGACGACGCCCGAGTCGGCGGACAGGAACCAGTAGGTCACGACCCGGCCGGGGACGTACTCGAAGTACATGGGCGCGGAGACCTCGCCCGCGACCGGTGCGCGGCCCCTCCGCACGCGCGCCGGGAGGTCGAGCACGAACCCCTGCGTGAGCGGCACCCCGCGCGCACGCAGCGGTCCGCCCTGGAGGGGACGGCTGAGGAGGTTGCTCGCGACGGGGCGCCCGACGTACCGGCACCGGGCACCGACGCCGACCCGGTGGGCCAGGCGCCCGCGGCCGAGCGCCGCCTCACGGGCGTGCACACCGCCGGCCGCCGGGGCATCCGCCACCCGGACGCCGGCCGTGAAGCGGCAACCGCGCCAGCGCACCCCGGCGGCCGCCACCAGGTCGCGCGCGGCGGTGGGGAGCGTCGTCTCGGCGGGGTGGATGCGGACGTGCGGCGCATAGCGCTCCACCGCCGCCGGCACGGCGGCGTGCGCGGGAGTGGCCGCGCCGAGGGCGGCCGCCGCGAGCGCGAGCCCGGCGAGGCTCCTCCGCACGTCGGGCCGAGAAGCCGCCGACACGTCGATCTCCTCCTGGTCCGACATCGTCCCCGCGACCGTCGCTCCGCGGGCTCCGGCACGTCAACCACCCGGGCGGCGCGTGCCGGATGGCGGGACGGCGTCTCGCGATCACCGACCCGGCGCGGGGTCCGGGCCGGCGGCGGCGGGTCCCCGTTTGCGCCCCCCGCGGTGGGGAACCGTCACCGCGACCGGACGCGAGGGAAGGGAACCACGCAGATGACGGACCACGGGGACGACGTGCGCAAGGTCGCGGGGCTGCTGCAGGGGAAGCGGTTCGGGATGATGACCACCACCGCCGAGGACGGCACCCTCATGAGCCGCCCGATGGCGCTCCAGGAGGTCGAGTTCGACGGCGACCTGTGGTTCTTCGCGGCGCGCGACTCGCGCCTCGTCGAGCAGGTGCAGGCCAACCCCCAGGTGAACGTCGCCGTCGAGTCGAGCAGCACCTGGGTCTCGCTCACCGGCGCCGTGAGCGTCATCGTCGACGAGGCCCGCAAGCGGGACCTCTGGAACGCCGGCGTCGAGGCCTGGTTCCCCGAGGGCCCCGACGACCCCGGCATCGTGCTCCTGCGGCTCGAGGCCGAGTCGGCCGAGTACTGGGACACGCCCGGCGGGCGCATCGCGAGCCTCTTCAGCTTCGCGAAGGCGAAGGCGACGGGCACGCGCTACTCCGGTGGCGACCACGGGACCGTCGAGATGTAGACCCGGCCCGTCGCCGCGCGCCCCGGTCCCGGGGCGCGCGGCGGGCCGTTCAGCAGCAGCCGGTGGCGCCCGACGCCGCGGCGGGTGCCGCCACGACCGGGGCGTCGTCCGGCTTGACCGCCCGGACGATGGCCCCGTGCAGGCCGTCCGCGACCTCGTGGGTGAACGTGACGTCCACGTCGCGGAAGCCGGCGGCGTCGAGGAACGCCCGGTACTCGCCGACCGACAACGCACCGGCGATGCACCCGGCCCAGCCGCCCCGCTCGGCGCGCTCGTCCGCGGTGAGGCGGTCCTCGGCGACGACGTCGCTGATGCCGATCCGCCCGCCGGGCCGCAGCACCCGGAACGTCTCCCGCAGCACCGCCTGCTTGTCGGGCGACAGGTTCACCACGCAGTTCGAGATCACCACGTCGACCGTCGCCGCCGGCAGCGGGATCTCCTCGATCCGCCCCTTCAGGAACTCGACGTTCGTCGCGCCCGCCTCCGCGGCGTTGCGCAGGGCGAGGGCCAGCATCTCGTCGGTCATGTCCAGGCCGTACGCCTTCCCCGTCGGGCCGACGCGCCGCGCGGAGAGGAGCACGTCGATCCCGCCACCCGACCCGAGGTCGAGCACCACCTCGCCCTCGCGCAGGTCGGCGACGGCCGTCGGGTTGCCGCAGCCGAGGCTCGCGAGGACCGCCTGGTCCGGCAGGTCACCGCGGTCGGCGTCGGCGTAGAGGGCGCTGCCGAACACCGCGTCCTCCGGCGCGCAGCACCCGCCCTCCCCGCAGCCCGAGACGATCCCCGGCTGGGTCCCCGCCGTCGCCTCGGCCGCCGCCTGCGCGTACCGGGCGCGGACCTCTTCGTGGATGTCGGACGTCGACACGGCGTTCTCCTCGGGAGTCGGGTTCAGCATGCGCACACCTGCGCGGGCGGACCGGCGACCCACGCCGCGAACTCGGCGAGGGCGTCGGGGACGACGTAGTAGTAGGCCCACAGGCCCCGCCGCTCGGAATCGACGAGCCCCGCCTGGCGCAGCACCTTCAGGTGGTGGGAGACGGTCGACTGGCCCACGTCGAAGAGCGGGATCAGCTCGCAGACGCACACCTCGCCCGCGTGGCGGCGCAGCACGTCGATGAGCTGCAGCCGGATCGGGTCGCCGAGGGCCTTCGCCACGACGGCCATCCGCTCCGCCTGGGCGCGCTCGACGTCGGGGTACGCCACGGGCTCGCAGCACGGCTCGCCCGCCGGGCGCTTCTGCTTGGGGGAGAGCTCCAGATCGATCGCCATGAATGCACGGTAGTCGATTGAAGTGATGAACGTCAATCGAATATCCTGCGTCCCGATGGTGGACGCCCCGTGACCGCCCGGCCCGACCTGTCGCGACGCGTCGCCGCCGAGGCGATCGGCACCTTCTGCCTCGTGTTCGCGGGCACCGGGGCGGTGGTCGTGAACGCCGTCGCGGGCGACCCCCTCGGGCACGGCGGGGTCGCGGCCGCGTTCGGGCTGGTGGTCGCCGTCATGATCTTCGCGTTCGGCCACCTCTCGGGCGCCCACCTGAACCCCGCCGTCTCGCTCGCGTTCGCGGCGGGCCGGCACTTCCCCCGCCGGGAGGTCGCGCCCTACATCGCCGCGCAGGTCGCCGGGGCCGTCGCGGCGTCGTTCGCGTTGCGGGGGCTCTTCGGCGTCGCGGGTGGGCTCGGCGCCACCCATCCCCGGCACGTCGGCGCGGGCGGGGCCCTGGTGCTCGAGGCGGGGCTCACGGCGGTGCTGATGATCGTCGTGCTCGCCGTCGCCACGGACACCCGGGCCGTCGGCTCCCTCGCGGCGATCGCGATCGGTGGCACCATCGCGCTGGAGGCCCTCGTCATCGGCCCGATCACGGGGGCGTCGATGAACCCCGCCCGCTCCCTCGCCCCCGCACTCGCCGCCGGCGACGTCGCCGACCTGTGGATCTACCTCGCGGGGCCCATCGCCGGGGCGATGGCCGGCGTGGTGCTCTACGGCGTCCTGCGGGACGCGCGCGACCTCACACCGGCCGTCCCGCGCGCGACGGCCACCGAACGGGAGGAACCCGCACGATGACCGACACCCCCCCACCGCCGGACGACGGGCGCCCCGAGGTGCTCTACGTCTGCGTCCACAACGCGGGTCGCTCCCAGATGGCGGCGCTGTTCACCGAGCACCTCGGCGGCGGGCGCGTCGTGGTGCGCTCCGCCGGGTCGGAGCCCGCGGACCGCCTCAACCCCCTGGTGGTGGAGGCGATGGCGGAGATCGGGCTCGACATGTCCGCCGCGTTCCCGAAGCCCCTCACCGACGACGCCGTCCGCGCGTCGGACGTCGTGATCACGATGGGGTGCGGCGACACGTGCCCGTTCTACCCGGGGACCCGGTACGAGGACTGGCCGCTCACCGACCCCGCCGGTGCGACGAGCGTCGCCGAGGTCCGGGTCGTCCGCGAGGAGATCCGCACCCGGGTCATCGACCTGCTCGCGTCCCTCGGGATCACGCCCGCGGCCTGACCGGCCCCGGCCCCCGGGGTCAGCCGGCGAGCCTCCGGAGGGCGCCCGCCAGGACGCGGACGCCGTCGGCGATCTCCTGCGGGGAGCTGTACTCGTCGGGGCGGTGGCTGATGCCGTCCCTCGACGGGATGAAGACCATCGCGGCGGGGCAGATGCGCGCCATGAAGACGCAGTCGTGGTACGCCCGGCTCACCATCCGCATCGCCGGCAGGCCGGCCTCGGCGCACGCCTCCTCGATCGCCGCGAGCACCGCGGGTTCGGAGGTCGCGGGGCCGTCCGCGTTGAGGATCTCCTCGCGGTGGGTGACGCCCTGCGCGGCCGCGGCGTCGCGGGCGGCGGCGCGGACCCGCTCCAGCACCGCGTCGCGGCGCGCCTCGTCGGTGTCGCGGATGTCGATGTCCAGGCGGACGTGCCGGGGGATGCTGTTCACCGCCGCCGGCTCCAGCGTCAGCAGGCCGACGGTGCCGACGGTGTCCTCCGCGCCGCTGCCGCGCGCCTCCCGGTCGACGGCGCGGATCACGTCCGCCGCCGCCACCAGCGGGTCGTGGCGGTCGCGCATCAGCACCGCGCCCGCGTGGCCGCCGGCGCCCGACAGCTCCACGCGGAGGGTCGCCGGGGCCGCGATCGCGGTGACGACGCCGATCGGGACCCCCGCCGCCTCCAGCAGGGGGCCCTGCTCGATGTGGAGCTCCACGAACGCGGCGTAGTCCCCCGGGGCCAGGCGCGCCGCCGCCACGTCCCCGCCGACCCCCGCCGCCGCGCGGGCCTCGTCGAGCGTGAGGCCGTCGGCGTCGCGCAGCCGCCCGAGGCGGGCGTCGTCGACCACCCCGGCCAGCACCCGGCTGCCGAGGCACCCGAACGCGAAGCGCGTCGGCTCCTCCGCGGTGAACATGATCAGCTCGACCGACCGGACCGGCCGCACGCCCGCCGCCATCAGGGCGCGGATCGCCTCCAGCCCGCCGAGCACCCCCACCACGCCGTCGAACCGCCCGGCGTCGGGGATCGCGTCGATGTGGGACCCCGTCGCGACCGGGGCCGCCGCGGGGTCCGTCCCCTCCCACCGGCCGATCACGTTGCCGATCGCATCGACCCGCACCTCCAGCCCGGCGTCGCGCATCCGGTCGGTGAGCCACGCCCGCGCGCGCAGGTCGGTGTCGGTGAACAGCACCCGCGTCACCGACGGGTACGGCGTGTCGGAGATCCGGGCGAGCTCCTCGATCTCGGCGTCGAGGCGGGCCCCGTCGACCGGGACGGCGCTCACGCCATCACGTCCCGGTTCCAGTCCTTGTAGATGAGGTAGCTCGCGGGGCCGGTCCCGTACGCGCAGCACCACTGGGGGCAGAACGGCCCCATCCAGATCGCGTCGCCCGCCGCCACCGGGTACCACGCGTCGCCGAGCCGGTAGACCAGCGACCCCTCCAGCACCAGCAGGCCGTGCTCCATCACGTGGGTCTCGACGAACGGCAGGGACGCGCCGGGGTCGAAGGTCATGATGTTCAGGGCCAGGTCGAGCGCGGGGTCGTCCGGCAGGAGCTGGGTGACGCGCACGTGCGGGTCGCCCAGGAAGTCCACCGGCGTCGTGCGGGTCGCGTCGCCCACCACGGGACGCCCCCGGGGCGCGCCCGCCAGCGCCACGTGCGGCTTGTCGATGACGCAGATCCGCCCCGCCCCCGCCGCGGTGAGCGTGTGCGCGTCGCCCGGCGGGATGTACGCCACGCCGCCCGGGCCGAGCTCGTACCGCCGCCCCGCCGCCTCCAGGGCGACGGCGCCGCTCACCACGTACACCGCCCGCCCGCAGCCCTCCGCCGGGGGGCCGGCGACCGCCCCCGCCACGACGGTGACGAGGGCCATCGAGAACCGCGCCCCCATCGCCGGCGCGACGAGCTGCACGTGCTCCGCCCCCGTCCACCCCGGGACGGGCCCGGCGACGTGGGTCTCGGGGGCGATCACCGCGTGGTCGCGGCGCACCACCGTCCGTGCGTGGGGGCCGGTCACGGCGCCACCACCGCCGGGCGCACCAGCCGCCCGCGGGCGGGCGCCCCCGGGTCGGCGCCCTCGCCCCACACCGTCACGCCCCGCAGCAGGGTGCGGACCACGCGGGCCGTCAGGCGGTGCCCGGTGAACGGCGAGTGGCGGTGCCGGTACTCCCAGTCCGCGGCCTGCGGCTCCCACGCCGCGCCGACGCGGACGATCGCGAGGTCGGCGTCCGCGCCGGGGGCGATGCGGCCCTTGCCCGGCAGGCGCAGGCGCGCCGCCGGCACGGCGCTCAGCAGGTCCGCCATCCGGCCGGGACCGACGCCGTGGCCGGGTCCGTGCGTGAGCATCAACGGCAGCGTCGACTGCGCCCCCGAGATCCCGCCCCACACCGCGAACATGTCGTCCCCCTCCTTCATCCCGGGCGGCCCCGGCGAGTGGTCCGAGGCGACGAGGTCGATCGCGCCGCCGCGCACGCGCTCCCACAGGGCCCGCTGCTCGGCGGATGATCGCAGCGGGGGGGCGCACTTGGCGAGGGCGCCGATCCGCGCGGCGTCGTCCTCGTCGAGGGTCAGGTAGTGGGGGCACGTCTCGCAGGTGGCGTCGACCCCGCGGGCCCGTGCCTCCGCCACCAGGTCGGCGCCGCCGGCGCTCGACACGTGCACGACGTGCAGGGAGCACCCGGTCTCCTCCGCGAGCCCGAGCGCGACGCGGATCGCCGCGAGCTCGGCCTCGACCGGTCGCGACGCCACCCAGTCGCGCATCGAGCGCCGCCCCTCGGCCCGCGCCCGGTCGCCGAGGCGGGCCGTCAGGACCGGGTCCTCCGCGTGGACCGCGACCGGCAGGCCGAGCGCCGCCGCCCGCTCCATCCCGCGTCCCAGCGTCTCCGGGTCGGCGGCGGGGAACTCGTCGACCCCGCTCGGGCACATGAACGCCTTGAAGCCGACGACGCCCCGCTCCGCCAGCGCGTCCATGCCGCCGAGCCCGCCCGGCACCAGGCCGCCCCACAGCGCGAAGTCGATGCGGGCCCGCCCCCGCGCGGCGGCGACCTTCGCGTCGAACGACGCGGCGTCGAGCGTCGGGGGGATCGCGTTCAGGGGCATGTCGACGGCGCACGTGACCCCGCCGGCCGCGAGCGCGCGCGTGCCGGTGTCGAAGCCCTCCCAGTCGGCGCGGCCGGGGTCGTCGAGGTGGACGTGGATGTCGACGCCGCCGGGCAGCACCATCGACCCGCGGGCGTCGATCTCCTCGCGGGCGGGGCCGAGGCCCTGGCCGACGGCGGTGATGACGCCGTCGCTCACCGCCACGTCCTCGGCCGCGCCGCGCACGACCAGGTCGTGGGTCACGCGGCGTCCCGGATCCGGAGGTCCATGATCGCGACGATCTCCTCGACGGCCCGCGCCCGCTCGGTGGCGGCGTCGTGGGGGAGGCGCTCCTCGTAGTCGCGCAGGATCCCCGCGACGTCGCGGCCGCGCACGCAGATGACGAAGGGGAAGCCGAAGCGGGCGCGGTACGCCGCGTTGAGCCGGGTGAAGCGCGCCAGGTCGCCGGGGGTGAGGCGGTCGAGGCCCGCGGAGCGCTGCTCCCCGGCCGACTCGGGGGTGAGGTCCCCGTCGAGGACCGCCCGCCCCGCGAGGTCGGGGTGGGCCCGGATCAACGCGAGCTGGTCGCCCTCCGGCGCCTCGCGCGCCACGCGGGCGAACGCCGCGGCGACGTCGTCCACGCCGGCGAACGGGCCGAGCTCCCACGCGCGCTCCGCCACCCACGGGGACCCCTCGGCGACGCCTCCCAGCCGGGCGAGGAACGCCGCCCGGTCCCCCGCGCCGCTCACCCCTCGACGCCGGCGACGGCGGCCGGCGTGAGGGGCACGCGCGGCAGTTCGCGGCCGGTCGCCGCGCGGACGGCGGCCACCACGGCGGGGGTGGACGCGATCGTCGGCATCTCGCCGACCCCGTTCAGGCCGTACGGCGCGTGGGGGTGCGGCGTCTCGCTGATGCGCATCCGGACGGGGGGCATGTCGAGCACCGTCGGCACCAGGTAGTCGGTGAACGACGCGTTGCGCAGGACCCCGTCGCGGAGCTGGATCTCCTCCATCAGCGCGAGGCCGAGGCCCTGGGCGATGCCGCCCTCGATCTGCCCCTCCAGCGCGAGCGGGTTCATGATCCGGCCGACGTCCTGGGTCGTCGCGATCTCGACGGCGCGCACCAGGCCGAGCTCGCCGTCGACGTCGCAGACCGCCCGGTGGGCGGCGAAGGCGAGCGCCACGAGGGAGTCGCCCTGGCCGGTGGAGGGGTCGAGCGCCTCGGTCGGGCGGTGCCGGAAGACGGCGGTCTCCTCCACCGGGCCGTCGAGAAGCAGCGCCTCGAGGGCGACCGACTCGTCGCCCGGGGCGCCCCGCTCCGCCAGCCGGGCCCGCACCATCTCGCAGGCGAGCCGCGCCGCGCCGCCGGTCATCCAGGTCTGGCGCGACGCCGACGTCGAGCCGGCGGAGCCGACGTCGGTGTCGGCGGGCAGCACGATCACCTTCTCCACGTCGAGCTCGGTCCGGACGATCTGCTCCAGCACCGTGATCAGGCCCTGCCCGACCTCGGCGGCGGCGGTGTGCACCTCCGCCCGCACGCCCTCGTCGTCGAGGGACAGCCGCACCCGCGCCGTGGAGAGGTCGTCGAAGCCCTCCGCGAACGCGATGTTCTTGAACCCGACGGCGAAGCCGACGCCGCGCCGGGTGCCCTCGCCGTGGGTGCTGTTCGACACCCCGCCGGGCATCTCGCGCAGGTCCACCGGGATGCTGCGCTCCGACATCGGCAGCGGCATCGCGCGGAGCGACTCGAGCAGCTCCCGCACCGGGGCGGGGCCGTCGACGAGCTGCCCGGTGGGCAGGCGCATCCCCGGCTCCAGGGCGTTGCGCAGCCGGATCTCGACGGGGTCCATGCCGAGTTCCGCCGCGAGCCGGTCCATCTGCGACTCGTGCGCGAACGCGACCTGGACCGCGCCGAACCCCCGCATCGCCCCGCAGGGCGGGTTGTTGGTGTACGCGACGTACGCGTCGATGTGGGCGCTCGGCACGTCGTAGGGGCCGCAGGCGAACGTGGCGGCGTTCGCCACCACCGCCGTGCTGCTCGACGCGTAGGCGCCGCCGTCGAGCACGATGCGCGCCGTCACGTAGCGGAGGCGCCCGTCGCGGTCGGCGCCGTGCTCGTACTCCATCCGCGCGGGGTGGCGGTGGACGTGCCCGTAGAACGACTCCTCCCGCGAGTACATCATCTTCACGGGGCGGTTCGTGCGCAGGGCGAGCATCGCGACGTGCACCTGCATCGACAGGTCCTCGCGTCCCCCGAAGGCCCCGCCGACGCCGGCGAGGTGCAGGCGCGTCTGGGCGAGCGTCAGGCCGAGGCTCGCGGCCACCTGGCCCTGGTCGACGTGGAGCCACTGGGTGGCGATGTGCAGGTCGACGCCGCCGTCGGGGCCGGGGATCGCGAGCGCCGACTCGGGGCCGAGGAACGCCTGGTCCTGCATCCCCACCTCGTACACGCCGCGGACCACCACGTCGGCGCTCGGCGCCGACGCGCCGTGGCGGATGGGGACGTGGCGCAGCAGGTTGCCGCCGGGGTGCAGCGGCGGGGCGTCCGGGGAGAGCGCGGCCTCGGCGTCGGTGAGCGGCGTCGCCACGTCGTAGTCGACGGCGATCAGCGCGGCGGCGCGGCGGGCGGTCTCGGGGTGGTCGGCCGCGACGATCGCGACGGGTTCGCCCTGGTACCGCACCCGGTCGATCGCGAGGACCGGCTGGTCGGCGATCTCCATCCCGTACGTCGGCCGCCCCGGCACGTCGTGGTGGGTCAGCACCGCATGGACGCCCGGCACCGTCACCGCGGCGGACACGTCGACGCCGCGGATGCGGGCGCTCGGGTGGGGGCTGCGCAGCGTCGCCCCCCACAGCATCCCGTCGCCCTGCAGGTCGGAGGCGTAGGCGAACTCGCCGCGCGCCTTCGGCGGGGCGTCGGGGCGCAGGACGCTCTCGCCGATGCGGCCGCGCTTCAGCTCGCGCCGGGTGCGGGTGATGCGGGTGGTGCTCACACCGCCATCCGCGCGCTCGCCAGGGCCGCGCCGCGGCCGACCTCGTCGGGGTCCGCCGTCACGAGGCGGCCGTCCTCCACCACCGTCCGGCCCGCGACGAGCACGTGGGCGGCGTGGCGCGGCGGGCCGAGCACGAGGGTCGCGACGGGGTCGGCGATGCCGGCCTGCCCGGGGTCGGCGACGGGCCAGAGGGCGATGTCGGCGAGCTTGCCGGGCTCCAGGGAGCCGATCTCGTCGTCCCGGCCGAGGCACCGCGCGCCGTGGATCGTGCCGAGGGCGAGGGCGGTGCGCGCCGTCATCGCGGCGGGGCCGCCCCGCAGGCGGGCGACGAGCAGCGCCTGGCGCATCTCGACGGCCATCTCCCCCGACTCGTTCGACGCCGCGCCGTCGACGCCGAGGCCGACGGCGACGCCGGCGCCGAGCAGGTCGGCCACCGGGCCGATCCCCGTCCCGAGCCGCGCGTTCGAGGACGGGCAGTGCGCGACCCCCGTCCCGGTCGCGCCGAGGCGGGCGATCTCGGGCGGGGACAGGTGGACGCAGTGGGCCAGCCAGACGTCGGGGCCGAGCCAGCCGAGGTCGTCGAGGTACTCCACGGGCCGCACCCCGTACGTCTCGAGGCAGAAGGCCTCCTCCTCGACGGTCTCCGCGAGGTGGGTGTGCAGGCGCACGCCGTGGCGCCGCGCGAGCTCCGCCGCGTCGCGCATCAGCTCCCCCGTCACCGAGAACGGCGAGCACGGGGCGACCGCGATCCGCAGCATCGCGCCGGGCGCGGGGTCGTGCCAGCGCCCGATCGCGTCCTCGGTGGCGGCGAGGATCGCGTCGCGGTCCTCCACCACCTCGTCCGGCGGGAGCCCCCCGTGGGAGCGCCCGAGGTCCATCGAGCCGCGGCACGGGTGGAAGCGCAGGCCCACCTCCCCCGCTGCGCGGATCGTGGCGCCCAGGAGGTCGCCGCCGTCGCGGGGGAAGAGGTAGTGGTGGTCGGTGCTCGTGGTGCAGCCCGACGTCGCGAGCGCGGCCAGCGCCGCCCGCGCGGCGTGGAACGTGATCTCCTCGTCGATGCGCGCCCACCGGGGGTAGAGGGCGGTGAGCCAGCCGAAGAGGGTCTCCTCCTGGGCGTACCCGCGGGTCGACCACTGGTAGAGGTGGTGGTGGCAGTTGACGAGGCCGGGGGTGGCGAGCAGGTCGCGGCCGTCGATGCGGCGGGCGCCGGGGGCCGGTGGCGGGGCCCCGGTGCCGAGGGCGGCGATGCGCTCGCCGTCGGTGAGGATCCAGCCGGAGTCGTGCTCGGTGCCGGCGGCGTCGACCGTGGCGATCGCGCAGCCCTCGATGAGCACGGCGTCGCTCACCCGGTGCTCCGCGCCGAGGCGAGCCGCACCGCGTCGAGGATCTTCTCGTAGCCGGTGCAGCGGCAGAGGTTGCCGGCGAGGGCCTCCCGGATCTCCGCGTCGCCGGGGGAGGGGGTGCGGCGCAGCAGGTCCTCGGTGGCCATGATCAGGCCGGGCGTGCAGAAGCCGCACTGGATCGCGCCGGTCTCGACGAACGCCTGCTGCACCACCCCGAGCTCGCCCGGGGGCGCGAGGCCCTCCACGGTCGTGACGACGCGGCCCTCGGCCTGGCGCGCCAGCACCAGGCACGAGCACACGAGCACGCCGTCGAGGGTGACCGAGCACGAGCCGCACTCTCCCTGCTCGCATGCGTTCTTCGCGCCGGGCAGCCCGAGCCGCTCGCGCAGCACGTACATGAGGCTCTCGCCCTCCCAGAGGCCGTCGACCTCGTGCACCTCGCCGTTGACCGAGAGGGTGAGCCTCACGCGGCGAGCTCCTCCCAGCACCAGCCGAGGGTCCGCCGGCCGAGCACCGCGAGCGCGTGGCGGCGGTAGGCGGCGCTGCCGCGGACATCGTCGATCGGCTGGGCCGCCGCCCCGACGAGCTCGCCGAACCGCGCCGCCGCCGCGTCGCCGATCGGCGTGCGCCGCTCCCACAGGTCGCCCTCGTCGAGGACCCCGGTCAGGAACTCCTCCGCCGCGGTGGCGCGCACGACCGTCGGGGCCGCCGAGCCGATCGCGGCGCCCACCGTGCGCGCCTCCGCGTCGAGCGTCAGCGCGAACGAGCAGACCGCGATCACCATGGCGTTGCGGGGCCCGACCTTCGCGAACTGCTGGGGTCCCCGCGCCGCCGGCAGCCGCACCGCGGTGATCAGCTCGTCGGGGGCGAGCGTCGTCCGCTTCGGCCCGGTCATGAACGCGCCGATCGGGACGGACCGGGCGCCGGTCGCCGACGCCAGCTCGACGTGCGCGCCCGCCGCCACCAGCGGCGGCAGCGCGTCGCCGGCGGGCGAGGCGGTGGCGACGTTCCCGCCGATCGTCCCCCGGTTGCGGATCTGCGGCGACCCGACGGTGCGGGCGGCGATCGCGAGGCCGGGTGCGAGCGCCCCGAGGGAGTCGACGAGGCGCGTGTGCGTGACGCCCGCGCCGATGACGAGGTCGTCGCCGTCGCGCTCCAGCGTCGCGAGCTCCTCGAGCCGGGTGAGGTCCATGATCCGCTCGGGCCGGCGCCGGTCGAAGTTGATCTCGACCATCAGGTCGGTCCCGCCCGCCAGGGGCAGCGCCTCGGGGTGGGCGGCGCGCAGGTCGAGGGCCTCGGCCAGGTCCCGGGGCTGGAGCGTGGTGTCCAAGTCCGGGAGGATACGATCGCGCGACCCCGTTGGCGAGTGGCCCGTCGGCCAGGGAGCGCCATGACCGAGTACGCGATCACCTACGGAAAGACCGGGGTCCCCGTGTACCGGCACGAGGCGACCCCCCTCGCGGGCCTGCGGGCGCTGCCCGAATCGGAGTCGCGGGGCCGCCCGAACGCCCTGTTCGCCGCCCGCGTCACCGTCGAGGTGTTCGGCGACAACTTCCTGCCGTCGTACACCGCGGGCGACAACTCGATGGTCGTCGCGACCGACAGCATCAAGAACCTGATCATCCGCGAGACGGGTTCGTGGACGGGCGCGACGCTGGAGAGCCTGCTCGAGCACCTCGGCGACCACCTCCTCACCGGGTACCCGCAGATGGAGGCGGTGCTGGTCTCCGGCCGGGAGATCCGCTTCGACCCCGCCGGGCCGGAGGGGTCGCTGCACGCGCGGGTGGAGGGCGACCACGCCACCGCCGAGCTGCGCCTGGTGCGCGCCGGCGACGGGGTCGCGATCGACGACCTGCGGTGCGCGCGGATGGACATGTCGCTGCTGAAGCGCACCGGCAGCGCCTTCACGGCGTTCGTCCGCGACGACTACACGACGTTGCCGGAGCGCCGCGACCGCCCCCTCTGGGTCGGCCTCGACGTCGCGTGGCGGTACGCCGACCCCCGGGACGCGCTCGGCGCCGACCCCTCCCGGTACGTCGACGCCGGGCAGGTCCGCGACGTCTGCGCCGCGGTGTTCGAGGAGTTCGTCAGCGAGTCGATCCAGCACCTCGTCCACGAGATGGGGCTGCGCCTGCTGCGTCGCTTCCCGGAGGTCTCGGAGGTCTCCTTCGAGGGGCGCAACCTGACCCGCGACCCCGTCGTCCCCGGCGTCTACACCGACCCGTTCCCCGCCCACGGCACGATCACGCTGACGATGCGCCGGTGAGCGGCCGCATCACCACCCACGTGCTCGACACGGCCCGCGGGGCGCCGGCGGCCGGGATCCCGGTGGCGCTCCGCCGCGACGGGGCGGTCGTGGCGACCGCCGTGACGAATGCGGACGGCCGCACCGACGCCCCCCTCCACGAGGGGCTCGAGCCCGGCGCCTACGAGATCACGTTCTCGGTGGGGGCGTACCTCGCGGGCGAGGGCTTCCTCGACGAGGTGCCGGTGCGCTTCCGCGTCGACGACCCCTCCGCCCACCACCACGTGCCCCTCCTGCTCAGCCCGTGGTCGTACACCACCTACCGGGGGTCCTGAGCCCTCAGCTCCGCACGTAGGGGATGCCGACCGCGGCGGGCGGCTTCGGACGGCCGATGATGCCGGCGACGGCGATCAGCGTCAGCACGTAGGGGAGCGCCTCGAAGAGGATCGCGAGGGAGTCGGAGTAGACCGGCAGCCGCTGCGCGATGGCGCTGGACGCGCCGAACAGGAGGCAGGCGAGGAACAGGCCCTTCGGGCGCCAGTTGCCGAAGATCAGCGCGGCGAGGGCGATGAACCCGGAACCCGCGGTCATGTTCTCGCTGAAGGAGTTCACGAACCCGATCGACAGGAAGGCGCCGCCGAGCGCCGCGAGGACGCCGGACAGGAGCACCGCCGTGTACCGGATCCCGTAGACCGACAGGCCGACCGTCTCGGCCGCGCGGGGGTGCTCGCCGACCGACCGCAGGCGCAGCCCGAACGGCGTCCGGAAGAGGACGTAGTACGAGACGGGCACCATGATCAGCGCGACCCAGATCAGCAGGTTCATGGTCCCGAAGGCGCGGCCGAAGAACGGGACGTCGTCGAGGAACGCGAGGTGGACGTCCGGGATCTGGGGGATGCCGCCGGGGGTGCCCTCCGGCCCGTAGATGTCGACGAACAGGTACCCCGTCAGGCCGACCGCCAGGAACCAGATGGCGGTGCCGCTCAGGATCTGGTCGGCGCGGAAGTGGATGGAGGCGACGGCGTGGATGCCCGCCAGCACCGCGCCGGCGATGACCGCGAGGATCACCCCGGCGACCCACGATCCGAACTTGTCGGCGCCGAGGATCCCGAAGAACGCGCCGACGAGGAGCATCCCCTCGAGGCCGATGTTGACGACGCCGCTGCGCTCCGAGAAGAGGCCGCCGAGCGCCGCGAAGATCAGCGGTGTGGCGAAGCGGAGCATCGACGCCGTCAGCGCCGACCACACGAAGACCGACTCCAGGTTGGAGACGCTCGACTGGGTCGCCATCACGCCGAGGGTGCCGCCGATCAGGGCGAGGCCGATCCCGATCCCGCCCATCCGCCGCGGGCCGCGCCACGCCGTCCACCCCGCGAGGGCGAGGGCGATCAGGCCGATGACGATCGGCACGGCCGGCTGGCGCACCGTGAACGGCGGCACGGCGACCACGAACGCCACGACGGCGAGGAAGATCCCCGCGAGCCCGATCGCGCGCTCGGCGGTCGGCACCCGGTCGCGCGCCCACGCGCCGAGGCGCGCGGACAGGGGCGGCGCGGCGGGCAGCTCGATCTCGGTGGCCTGCAGGGCCGCCACCCGGGCGGTCGCCGGCATCCTGCCGCGCCGGCGGAACGTGGGCATCCGCAGGTTCGGTATCGGCCGTCCGCGGCGGTTCCAGAGCCAGAGGATCAGGACGTCCAGGCCGATGAACAGCAGCACCAGCGCCTGGATCATCGTCGTCAGGTTGCCGGCGAGCTGCGGCGCGAAGACCTCGGGGTCGAGGCTCCGGGTGGAGGTGCCGTACAGCAGGGCGCCGAACAGGAGCGACGCGAAGGCCGTCCCGATCGCGGTGTTGCGGCCGAGCAGGGCGCAGGCGATGCCGATGAAGCCGATGTCCGAGAACTGCACGTCGAGCGTTCCGAGGCGGTACTGCCAGCCGAGGATGTCCATCGCGCCGCCGAGCCCCGCGAACGCGCCGCTGATGGCCATGGCGAGGAAGTAGCTGCGGCCGACGCTGATGCCGCCGTAGCGGGCGGCCTCGGGGTTGCGCCCGACGGCGCGGACGCGGAAGCCGAGGGTGGTGCGGTTGAGGATCGCCCAGTAGGCGACGAGCGCGAAGATCGCGAGGACGATCCCGAGGTGCAGGCCCTGCAGGAGCTCGTCGCCCCAGATGACGGGGAGCTTCGCGTCGTCGACGATGTCGTTCGAGATCGGGACGCTCGGGTTGACGTCGTTCTGCAGCGGGCCGCCGATGCCGAACAGGTACGACCCGACCCAGTAGGCGACCCAGTTGAGCATGATCGTGGTGATCACCTCGTGGGCGCCGACGGTGGCCTTCAGGATCCCGGCGATGCCCGCCCACAGGGCCCCGGCGAGGGCGGCGAGCACCATCGCCAGGACGATGTGCGCCGGCCCCGCGAGGCCCGCCCACGACGACCCGACCCACACCGACACCACCGCGCCGACGGTCCACTGGCCCTGGCCGCCGATGTTGAAGAGCCCGCAGCGGAACGCGAAGGCCACCGCGAGCGACGTGAAGATCAGCGTCGTCGTGATGATCAGCGTCTGCTGCAGGTTGAACGCGGCGGCCTCGCGCTCGATGCCCTGCACCCACGGGAAGAACCAGTTGAGGCCGGTCCCGTTGAAGATCCCCTTGTAGGTCGTCAGCGGGTTGTGGCCCGTCGCGGCGACGACGACGCCGCCGATCAGGAACGCGAGGACCGTCGTCGCGATCGCGGTGAGCACGCCCCCGGCGCGCGGCGCGAGCAGCCCGTAGAGGCCGCCGCGGTCGCCGGGCTCCGGCGGGGGGAGCTGCTGCGGCGGCGGCAGCGGCGGCGGGGCGGTGGTGCTCACGACGGCATCGGCGTCCGGCCGCCGAGCATCGCGCCGCCGAGCGTCTCGCGGTCCACGCCGGGCGCGAACTCGGCGACGATACGGCCCTCGTAGATCACGAGGATCCGGTCGGCGAGCGACAGGACCTCCTCGAGCTCCAGCGAGACGAGCAGGATGGCGCGACCCTCGTCGCGCTCGGCGACGAGGCGTTTGTGGACGTACTCGATGGCGCCGACGTCGAGGCCGCGGGTCGGCTGCGAGGCGACGAGCACGGCGGGGTCGCGGGAGACCTCGCGGGCGATGATCACCTTCTGCTGGTTGCCGCCCGACAGGGACGTGGCGTGCGCCTTGACGCCGCCGCCGCGCACGTCGAACTCGGTGAGGAGCGGCGCGGCCTCCTGCTCCATGCGGCGCGGGAACAGCCAGCCGTGGCGCGACGACGGCGGCTTGTCGAAGTCGTGCAGCGCCATGTTCTCGGCGAGGGTGAAGTCCATGACCAGGCCGCGGTGCTGGCGGTCGGTCGGGATGTGCCCGACACCCGCCTCGAGCACGGCGTGCGGCGTGGCGCCGGTGATGTCGCGGCCGTCGGCGGTCACCGTCCCCGACGTCGGCGCCCGCAGGCCGGTGATCGCGTCGATCAGCTCCGCCTGGCCGTTGCCGTCGACGCCGGCGATGCCGACGATCTCGCCGGCCCGGACGTCGAGGGACAGGCCGCGCACCGCCTCGAGGCCGCGGTCGTCGTGGACCACCAGGTCGCGCACCTGGAGGCGGGCCTGCGCCGGCGCCGACGGGGCCTTCTCGATGGAGAGCACGACGTCGCGGCCGACCATGAAGCGCGCGAGGCTCTG
The DNA here is from genome assembly GCF_018141545.1 of Miltoncostaea oceani. GTDB lineage: Bacteria > Actinomycetota > Thermoleophilia > Miltoncostaeales > Miltoncostaeaceae > Miltoncostaea > Miltoncostaea oceani. The sequence goes on from NZ_CP064356.1 coordinate 283,337, forward strand.
CTCGGTCGCGCCGGCCGTCGCCTCCGTCGCGATGTACTTCCCGCGCCGCAGGACCGTGACGCGGTCCGCGATGTCGAGGACCTCGTTGAGCTTGTGGGTGATGAAGATGACCGACGTGCCCTGGGCGGTGAGGCTGCGCAGGATGCCCACCAGCTCGGTGGCCTCCTGCGGCGTCAGCACCGCCGTCGGCTCGTCGAGGATCAGGATGTCGGCGCCGCGGTAGAGCGCCTTCAGGATCTCGACCCGCTGCTGCATCCCGACGGTGATGTCCTGCACCAGCGCGTCGGGGATGACGGCCAGGCCGAACCGGTCGGAGATGGCCTTCACCCGGCCCTCGGCCTGCGGGGTGTCGAGCAGGGGGCCGCGGTGCGGCTCGACGGCGAGCACGATGTTCTCGGCGACGCTCATGACCGGGACCAGCATGAAGTGCTGGTGGACCATGCCGATGCCGAGGGCGATCGCGTCGCTCGGGGAGCGGATCGCGACGACCTCGCCCCGCACCCGGATCTCGCCCTCGTCCGGGGTGGTGAGGCCGAACAGGATGTTCATCAGGGTGGACTTGCCCGCCCCGTTCTCGCCGAGCAGGGCGTGGACCTCGCCCCGCCTCAGGTCGAACGAGACGTCGTCGGACGCGACGACCCCCGGGTACCTCTTGGTGATGTGGCGCAGTTCCAGCACCGTCTCCCCCGGCGCGCGTGGCGCCGGGGGAGCGTGCGGGGCGATGGGCCGGTCCACGGCCACGGTGGGCGGCCCGGTCTCCGGCTAGAGCTCGTCCGGGACCGTGACCTCGCCGTCGATGATCTGCTGCTTGAGCGCGTCGAGCTCGTCGAGCAGCTCCTGCGGCACCTCGTCGCTGGTGGTGCCGAGGGCGACGCCGTCGTTGGCGAGGTTGAACGTCGCGTCCTCGCCACCCTTGAAGGTCCCGTCCTGGACGGCCTGGATCGTGTCGAACACCGAGGTGTCGACCCGCTTCACGGCGCTGGTCAGGATGTGCGGGCCGAGGTCGGACTGGTCGCGATCGACGCCGACGCCCCAGACACCCTCGTCCTCGGCCGCCCACAGGGCGCCGAGGCCGCAGCCGCCGGCCACCTGGAAGACGACCTGCGAGCCCTTCGAGATCTGGTCGAGGGCGCGCTCCTTGCACTTCGCCTGGGCGACGAAGTCCTGGGAGTAGTCGATCAGGACCTTCGTGTCCGGGTTCGCGGCGAGCGCACCGGCCTTGTAGCCCGCGATGAAGATCGTGACGGTCGGGATCTCGAGACCGCCGACCGCGCTGATGACGGGGGCCTTGCCCGGCGTCTTCAGCTCGGCCATCTTGGCCGCGAGGTAGCCCACGAGGTAGCTGTTCTCGTTGGTGGCGAAGGTGAGGCCGCGGACGTTCGGCGGCGTGCCCTTCAGGTCGGCGTTCGGGAAGTCCACGATCGCGAAGTTGCTCTCGGGGAACTGCGTCGCGACGGTGCTGACCGCATCCGCCATCAGGAAGCCGACGCCGACGGTCAGGTCGTAGTCGTCGCGCGCGAGCGTCGCGAGGTTCGCGATGTAGTCGCCGGCCGCCGCGGACTCGATCGGACGACCCTCGACGCCCAGCTCCGACTGCGCCCGCTCCAGGCCCTCGAGGGCCGACTGGTTGAACGAACGGTCGTTGAACTTGCCGACGTCGCTGACGAGGCCGGCCTTGATGTCCGACGTCGGCGTCGACGTCGTCTCACCGGCCCCCGACCCCGAATCGTCGTCGTCTCCGCAGGCGACCACCATGCCGAGCGCCGCCACGACGGCGACCACCCCGGCGAGGACCCTCCAGCGTCGTGCTCTCATCGCCACTCCTTGATCGCCCGCGCGCCTTGTACGTGCGGAGCCATGTCCCGTAGCGCGCTTTTATACAGCCTCGGGGGCGGCGGCGATACGGCCCCCGCGACACGGCGTGACAGGCGGGTCAGCGCGCCGCGATGCGCTCCCGCACGCGCGGCCCCGGCGTGGGGGCGACGGCGCCGATGCGGACGGCCCCGGCGAAGGCCTCGGCGCCGGCCGCCATGTGCGCCGCGTCGTCCGCGTGGAGTTCCGCGAGAACCTGACCCCGGGACACGGTGTCGCCCGGGGCGACCCGCAGCACGACGCCGGCGCCGGCGCTCACGGGGTCCTCCTTGCGCGCGCGGCCGGCGCCGAGCCGCCACGCGGCGACCCCGACCGGCATCGCGGCGACCGCCGCGACGACGCCGTCCGCGTCGGCCCGGACCTCCTCGACGAGCGGCGCCACCGGGAGGGGCGCATCGGGGTCGCCGCCCTGCGCCCGGACCATCCGCCGCCACCGGTCCATGGCCCGGCCGTCGGCGAGGGCCGCCGCCGGGTCGGCGTCGATGCCGGCGAGGGCGAGCATCTCGCCCGCCAGCGCGAGGGTCACCTCGACGACGTCCGGCGGGCCGCCGCCCTCCAGCACCTCGAGCGACTCCCGCACCTCGAGGGCGTTGCCGGCGGTGAGGCCGAGGGGCGCGTCCATGCCGGTGATGAGGGCCGTCGTGCGGACGCCGTTGGCCTCGCCGATGCCCACCATCGTGCGGGCGAGCGTCCGCGCGTCGTCGAGGTCGCGCATGAACGCGCCCTCCCCCGTCTTGACGTCCAGCACGAGGGCGTCGGTGCCCTCCGCGATCTTCTTGGACATGATCGAGCTCGCGATCAGCGGGATCGACTCGACGGTGCCGGTCACGTCCCGGAGGGCGTAGAGCTTGCGGTCGGCGGGCGCCAGGTCGCCGCTCGCCGCGCAGATGGCGGCGCCGATCTCGGCGAGCTGCCCGACGAACTCCTCGTTGGTGAGGGCCGTGCGGAAACCGGCGATCGACTCGAGCTTGTCGAGGGTGCCGCCGGTGTGGCCGAGGCCACGGCCGGAGAGCTGCGGGACGGCGGCGCCGCAGGCGGCGACGAGCGGGCAGAGGGGCAGGGAGATCTTGTCGCCGACCCCGCCGGTCGAGTGCTTGTCGACCGTCGGGAAGGGGACGGCGGAGAGGTCGAGGCGCTCGCCGGAGCGGATCATCGCGTCGGTCCAGGTGGCGAGCTCCCGCGGCCCGAGGCCGTGGTGGAAGATCGCCATCAGCAGCGCCGACGCCTGCTCGTCGGCGACCTCGCCGGCCGTGTACGCGGAGAGGAACCAGTGGATCTGGTCGTCCCGCAGCTCGTGCCCGTCGCGTTTCGCGCGGATGACGTCGACGGCGGAGTGGGTTCTCATCGGCCGGATCGCGTCCCGAGGTCGTCGGGGCCGAACGCGCCGGGCAACAGGTCGCCGAGCGTGACCGGCCCGTCGTCGCCGTCGAGCAGCAGGCCGGGGCCCCCGTGCTCGAAGAGGAGCTGGCGGCAGCGCCCGCACGGCGCGAGTGGGCGGCCGTCGCCGGCCACGACCGCGACGGCGACGAGGCGCCCGCCGCCGCTCGCGCGGAGGTCGCTGACGAGCCCGCACTCGGCGCAGAGGCCGAGGCCGTAGCAGGCGTTCTCGACGTTGCACCCGCGCACGACGCGCCCGTCGTCGGTGAGCCCGGCGGCGCCGACGAGCACCCCCGAGTACGGCGCGTACGCCCGGTCGGTCATGGCGCGGGCCGCCTCCCGCAAGGCCTCCCAGTCGGGGGTCACGTCGCCGTCCCGGACAGCGCCGCCACCGCGGCGGGCGCCTCGCGGATCTCGCGGACCCGGGCGAGGCGCGGGTGCGACTCGTCGACCTCGGCCCGCTCGAACTCCCAGGTGACGTGGTACGGCACGTGGACCCCGGCGCCGCCCAGCTCCAGCACCGGGGCGATGTCCGACTTCACGGAGTTGCCGATCATGCAGAACCGCGCGGGCCGCGACCCGAGGCGGGTCAGCACCCGCGCGTAGGTGGCGGGGTCCTTCTCGGCGACGACCTCGACCGCCTCGAACAGCTCCGCGACGCCGGAGGCGGCGACCTTCGACTCCTGGTGGAAGAGGTCGCCCTTGGTGATGAGCACGAGGCGGTGGCCGTCGCCGAGCTCGCCGAGGGCGTCGGCGACCCCGTCGAGCAGCTCGACGGGGTGGCTCATCAGCTCCTTGCCCATCTCGATGATGCGCTCGATCTGCTCACCGCCGACGCGGTTGCCGGTGAGGGTGAGTGCGGTCTCGATCATCGACAGCGTGAAGCCCTTCACGCCGTACCCGAAGACCGCGAGGTTGCGCCGCTCCGTCGCGAGGAGGGCCTGGTGGACGTCGTCCCCGTCGACCCACGGCTCCAGCAGCTCGACGTAGCGCTGCTCGGTCACCGCGAAGTGCCCCTCGCTGTGCCAGAGGGTGTCGTCCGCGTCGACGCCGATGACCTCGATGCCCATGGGCCTCAGTGTAGGGGCGCCGATGGCCCGCGCCCGCGCCGTGGCGTACCGTTGGCGCATGGACATCGACCCCCAGAACGTGATCCGCGCCCCGAAGGTGCTCCTCCACGACCACCTCGACGGCGGGGTCCGCCCCCAGACGATCGTCGACCTGGCGCGCGAGGGCGGCTACGACGGGCTGCCGACGACCAACGCGGAGGAGCTGCGGCAGGTCATCTCCCGCGGCGCGAACCGCAACGACCTCGTCCTCTACCTCGAGACGTTCGCCCACACCGTCGCGGTGATGCAGACCCGCGAGGCGCTGGAGCGCGTCGCGGTGGAGTGCGCGGAGGACCTCGTCGCCGACGGCGTCGTCTACGCGGAGATCCGCTTCGCCCCGGAGCTGCACATCGAGAAGGGCCTCAGCCTTGACGAGGTCGTCGAGGCGGTGCTCGCCGGGTTCGCGCGCGGCACGGAGGGGACGGGGCTCACCGTCCGCGTGCTGTGCTCGGCGATGCGCCAGCAGGCGAGCTCCCTGGAGATCGCGGAGCTGGCGTTGCGCCACCGCGACCACGGCGTCTGCGGGTTCGACATCGCCGGTCCCGAGGCGGGGCACCCGCCGTCGCGGCACCTCGACGCGTTCTCGCGGGTGATGCGTGACGACTTCCACATCACGATCCACGCGGGCGAGGCGTTCGGGCTGCCGTCGATCGCGGAGGCCCTGCACGTCTGCGGGGCGGAGCGCCTCGGGCACGGGGTGCGGATCATCGACGACATCCACCCCGACGGCGAGGGCGGGTTCACGATGGGGCGCCTCGCGTCGTTCGTGCGCGACCGCCGCGTGCCGCTGGAGCTGTGCCCGACGTCGAACGTCCACGTCGGCGCGGCCCCCTCGATCGCGGAGCACCCGATCGGGCTGCTGACGCGCCTGCGGTTCCGCGTCACGGTGAACACGGACAACCGGCTGATGAGCGACACGTCGCTGAGCCGGGAGTTCCTGCAGCTCGCCGCGACGTTCGGCTGGGACCTCGACGACATGCGGTGGGCGACGATCAACGCGATGAAGAGCGCGTTCCTGCCGTTCGACGAGCGCCTCCACCTGATCAACCGCGTCATCAAGCCGGGCTATTCGATGCTGGGCGCCGACGGCTGACGCGGGACGCCCCCACCGCCGGGGGGGCGCGGGGTCCGGGGGGTCCGGGTGGTCAGACGGCGGGGGGCCCGCCGTCCATCCACTTGTCGAGCGCGAGCGGCTCCCACGCCGCGAGGGCGTCGAGGAGCGCGGCGGGTTCGCGTTCGGAGAGGAGCATGTCGCGGTGCTCGGGACGCACGAACCGGGCGTCGCGGGCGGCGTCGAGCATGGTGGTGAGCGGCGCCCAGTAGCCGGCGACGTCGAGCAGCCCGACGGGTTTGCGGTGGATGCCGAGCTGCGTCCACGTGAGGGCCTCGACGAGCTCCTCGATGGTCCCGACGCCGCCGGGCAACGCCGCGAACGCGTCGGAGCGCTCCGCCATCAGGAACTTCCGCTCGTGCATCGAGTCGACGACGACGAGCTCGGTGAGGTCGATCTTCGAGATCTCCCGGGCGTGCAGCGCCGCGGGGATGATCCCGGTGACGGGCGCCCCGGCGGCGAGGGCGGCGTCGGCGGCGATCCCCATCAACCCGACGCTGCCGCCGCCGTAGACCATCCCCATCCCACGCCGGCCGATCTCCGTCCCGAGCGCCGCCGCCGCCGCGGCGTACGCGGGGTCGGCTCCGGGGCTGGATCCGGCGTAGACGCAGACTGTCCTGAGCTCGGGCACGGCCGCGCACTCTAGGGGGACGAACCCCTCGGGGACGGCCGGCGACGTCGTCGGTCCATTTGGCCACGCACCGAGGTCCACTTGGACGTGACGGCGAGGTCCACTTGGCCGACGCACCGAGGTTCATTTGGACGTGGCGTCGTGGTCCATTTGGCCGGACGGGAGCGTGCGGTCCTGATCGTGTCCCCGAGGGGTCGGGCGCGGGACGAACCCCTCGGGGAAGGCCGGCTGACCTGGTCGTCCACTTGGCCGCCGCTCCGAGGTTCATTTGGCCGGAGCGCGATGGTCCACTTGGCCGACGCACCGAGGTCCACTCGGCCGAGCGCCATGGTCCACTTGGACGTGACGGCGAGGTCCACTTGGACGGACGGCGAGCGTGAGCCCAGATCGTCCCTGAGGGGTTGAGCGTGAAAGAACCCTCACGGCGCCCGGCCCACGAGGTGGTCCACTCGGCCGGACCGCAGCGCCCATTCGGACCTCGCGCCGAGGTCCAATTGGACCAAGGACGAGCGCAACGGACGAAGCGGGAGCCGGGCGACGTCGGGCCCGGCGGTCACCCCGGGGTGGGCCGCGCCCCCGGGATCGTGACGACGCTCGCCGCCATCCGGCACGCCGTCGCCAGGGCGGCCTCCGGGTCGGCGCCGGTGCGGCGGGCGGCGAGCCAGCCGGCGGCGAACGCGTCGCCCGCCCCCGTCGTGTCCACCACCGGGCCGGGGGGCTCGGCGGAGGGGACCCGCGCCTCGCCGCCCGCCGCGTCGCGCCACATCGCGCCGTCGCGGCCGAGCTTCAGCACCACCTCGCGGTGCCCTGCCAGCAGGCTGTCGGACACGACCCGCGGGTCGCGGGACCCGCACAGCACCTCCGCCTCGTCGAGGGTCGCGAGGACCACGTCGACGCCCCGCACCAGCGCCCGGAACGTCGCCCCGCCGACCTCCGCGAGCGGCGCCGCCGACGCCGGGTCGACCGACGTCGTCACCCCCGCGTCGTGGGCGCGCTCCAGCGCCGCCACCGCCGCATCCCGGGTCGACGCCCGCAGCAGGGCGTACCCCGAGACGTGCAGGTGCCCGCCGGCCGACAACAGGTCCCACGGCACCGCCGACACCCCGAGCAGGGCGTTCGCCCCCGCGTCGGGCAGCATCGTCCGCTCACCACCCGCATCGACCAGCACCACGCACGCCCCCGTCGCGGCGCCCGGCGCCACCGTCAGCCGCGCATCCACCCCCGACGACTCCAGGGCACGGGCCGCCTCGCGCCCCGCCGCGTCGTCGCCGACGCACCCCACGAACACCACCGGCACCCCGAGGCCGCCGAGCCACGCGGCCGTGTTCGCCGCGGACCCCCCGGGGCGCATCACGATCTCCGCGGGGGTGTCGCTCGCCGGCGCCAGCGGCCGGTCGGTGCGCGCCACGACGTCCGTCATGACGTCGCCCACCACCACCACCGGGGGTGGGCTCACCCCGCCATCGCGGCGGCGATGCGCGCCGCCAGCCCCGCGTTGCGGAGCACCAGCGCCACGTTCACGCGCAGGCTCTCGCCCCCCGTCTCCGCATGGAACCGCCCGAGGATGAACGGCGTCGCGTCCTTCCCCCCGATCCCCTCCGCCGCCGCCGCCGCCAGCGCGTCCGCGAGGACGCGGTCGTGCAGGGCGGGGTCCATCTGCTCGGCGACGGGGAGCGGGTTCGCCACCACCACCGCCTGCGGCAGGCCCAGCACCCGACGGGCGGCGTGGATGCGCGCCACCTCGCCGGGGTCGTCGACCCGCCACGGCACCGGATGCCCCGAGTCCGCGAGGTAGAAGCCCGCGAGGTGGTCGGTGCCGTACCCGAGCACCGGGACCGAGAGGGTCTCGAGGCGCTCCAGGGTCGCGCCGACGTCGAGGATGGACTTCACGCCCGCGCAGACCACCACGACCGGCGCCCCCGCCAGGGCCGTCAGGTCCGCCGACTCGTCGAACGTCGCCGAGGCCTCGCGGTGGACCCCGCCCAACCCCCCCGTCGCGAAGGCGCCGATCCCGGCGAGCGCCGCGACGTGGGCGGTGCTCGCCACCGTCGTCGCCCCCGGCAGGCCCCGCACCAGCGCCGGGGCGAGGTCGCGCACCCCGAGCTTCAACACGTCCCCCCGGGCGGCGACCTCCTCGAGCGCCGCGTCGTCGAGACCGACGCGCACCCGGCCGCCGAGCACGGCGATCGTCGCCGGCACCGCGCCCCCGGCCCGCACCGCGCCCTCGATCTCCCGCGCGATCCGCAGGTTGTCCGGCCGCGGGAGGCCGTGGGCGATGATCGTCGACTCCAGCGCCACCACGGGCCGGCGGTCCGCGAGCGCCGCGGCGACCTCCTCGGTGACCTCCAGCATCAGATGCGGGCGGGGTGCCAGACCGTGCGGATCTCGCAGAACGCCGTCGCCGTCGCGATGTCCTCCCGGCCACCCGTGCGGGGCGTGCGCTTCAGGTTCGCCGCGGCCCGCTCCTCCAGGCCCTCCACCATGTCCGCGGGGGCGCCGCTCAGGTCGATCAGGTCGACGTCCTCGTGGTCGGCGAGCCACGGCAGGAGCTGGGCGTGGTCGCCCGTCAGCAGGTTCACGACGCCCCCCGGCACGTCGGAGGTCGCGACCACCTCGCCGAGGGTGCTGGTCACGAGCGCCGCCGGGCCCCCGGCCACCGCGACCGCGGCGTTGCCCGCCGCGAGCGCCGGCAGCACCAGCCCGAGGACGCCGCGGACGCCGCCGTCGTCGGGGCACGCCAGCGCGCAGACACCGAGCGGCACCGGGTTCGACAGGTTCAGGTACGGCCCGGACACCGGGTTCACCCCGCCGACGAGCTGGTCGAGCTTGTCCGCGAACCCCGCCCAGTAGACGGCCGCGTCGATCGCCCCCTCCACGTCGTCCCGCGCCGCCGCCTCCGTCACGCCGACGGCCTCGAGCTCGGCCCGCAGCTGGGCGGCGCGCCCCTCCAGCACCTCCGCCACGCGGTAGATGATCTGGGCGCGGTTGTAGGCGGTGCGCCCCGCCCACCCCGCCTGGGCGCCCCGTGCGGCGCGCACGGCGTCGCGGGCGTCCTTGCGCGACGCCTGCGCCACGTGGGCGAGCAGGCGCCCGTCGGCGCCGGTGACGGGGAAGGTGCGCCCCGACTCGGAGCGCGGGAACGCCCCCCCGATGAAGAGCTTGTAGGTCTTGCGGACCTCGACGCGGTCGCTCACGCGGGCACCGGCTCCAGGGCGAGGTACTCGGCGAGGCCCTGGCGGCCCCCCTCGCGGCCGAAGCCCGACTCGCGGACGCCGCCGAACGGGCTCGCCGGGTCGAACTGGTTGAAGCAGTTCGCCCAGACCACGCCCGCGCGGAGCCGCTGCGACACCCACAGGATGCGCGAGCCCTTCTCCGTCCACACACCCGCCGACAGGCCGTACCGGGTGGCGTTCGCCTTCGCGACGGCCTCCGCCTCGGTGCGGAACGTCTCGACGGTGAGCACGGGGCCGAACACCTCCTCGCGCACGATCGGGTCGGACGCCCCGGCGCCGCTGACGATCGTCGGCGGGAAGAAGAAGCCCCGCTCCGGCAGCGGGCGGCTCGGCTGGTCGATGCGGCAGCCCCGCTCGGCGGCCCCGTCGACGTAGCCGCGGATGATCTCGAGCTGGGCGAGCGAGTTGATCGCGCCGACGTCGGTGTTCTTGTCGAGCGGGTCGCCGGTGCGGAGCAGCTCGATGCGGCGGAGGAGGCGGTCCATCAGCTCGTCCGCGACGCCCTCCTGCACCAGCAGGCGCGAGCCGGCGCAGCAGACGTGGCCCTGGTTGAAGAAGATGCCGTCCACGATGCCCTCGACGGCCTGGTCGAGCGCGGCGTCGTCGAACACCAGGTGGGCGCCCTTGCCCCCCAGCTCCAGGGTCAGGCGGGTCCCGGTGCCCGCGAGGGCGCGGCGGATCGCCTTGCCCACCTCGGTGGAGCCGGTGAACGCGACCTTGTCGACGCCGGGGTGCGACGCCAGCGCCGCGCCGGTCGCGCCCGCCCCCGTCACGACGTTGACGACGCCGGGCGGGATCTCGGCCTCGCGGACGAGCTCGGCGAGCAGCAGGGCCGTCAGCGGCGTCGTCTCGGCGGGCTTCAGCACCACCGTGTTGCCGCACGCCAGCGCCGGCGCGATCTTCCAGGCGGCCATCAGCAGGGGGAAGTTCCAGGGGATGATCTGCCCGACGACCCCGAGCGGGCGTGCCCGCATCCCCGGGACGGCGTACGCGAGCTTGTCGGCCCACCCGGCGTGGTGGAAGAGGTGCGCCGCGGCGAGGGGGACGTCGACGTCGCGCGACTCGCGGATCGGCTTGCCGCCGTCGATCGACTCGAGCACCGCCAGCTCGCGGCTGCGGTCCTGCACGAGTCGGGCGAGGCGGAACAGGTACTTCGCGCGCGTGCGGCCCGGCATGTCGCGCCAGCCGCCCTCGTAGGCGCGCCGGGCCGCGGCGACGGCGTCGTCGACGTCGGCGGCGGACGCCTCGGCCACCTCGGCCAGCGTGTCGCCGGTCGCGGGCTCGACCGTCGGGAACACGACCCCGTCGCGTCCCGGCCGCTCCTCGCCGTCGATCACCAGCCCGTACCGCGGGCGGATCGTGACGATGTCGCGCCCCTCGATGGAGGGGACGTAATCGGCGAGGGTGCGCGCCAGCTCGGACGCGGCGGCGTCCTGACGGGGGGTCGTGGTCATCAGTCCACCGGGAGGTCGCCGGTCCGCGCGTAGCGGCCGGAGCGCGCGAAGCGCAGCTGCAGGACGATGTCGTTCAGGAGGGTCGAGGCGCCGAACCGGAAGCGGTCGGGCGTGAGGGCGTCGGCGCCGAGGGTCTCGGCGACGAGGGCCAGGTAGCCGAGGGCCTGCTTCGAGGTGCGGATGCCGCCGGCGAGCTTCAGGCCCACCTCCCGGCCGGTGGCGTCCCGGAACTCGCGGATCGCCTCGGCCATGCACAGCGCGACGGCGGGGGTCGCCGACACGGGCAGCTTGCCCGTCGAGGTCTTGATGACGTCGCTGCCGGCGGCCATCGCGATCATGGAGGCGAGCCGGACCATCTCGTAGGAGCCGAGCTCGCCGGTCTCGAGGATCGTCTTCAGGTGGGCACCGCCGCAGGCCTCCTTCGCGGCGGCGACCTCGTCGTGCACCACGTCGATGCGCCCCGACAGCAGCGCGCCGCGGTTGATGACGATGTCGATCTCGTCGGCGCCGTCCGCGACCGCGCCGCGGATCTCGTCGAGGCGGTCGGCGAGGGGGCTCTGCCCGGAGGGGAACGCCCCCGCCACCGACGCGACGTGCACGGGCGAGCCGGCGACGTGCGCCCGGGCGGTCGCGACCATCGACGGGTAGACGCAGACGGCCGCGACGGGCGGCACCGACCCGTCGTCGGGGTCGGGGCGCAGTGCCCGGGCGCACAGGGCGCGCACCTTGCCGGGCGTGTCGGCGCCCTCGAGGGTGGTGAGGTCGATGCAGCGCACCGCCAGCTCCAGCCCGGCGCGCTTGCTCTCGCGCTTGATCGACCGGCCCGTCAGGCGGGACGCGCGGGCCTCGAGGGCCAGGGCGTCGACCGCCGTCACCCGCAGGGGGGCGTCGAGCAGGGCGCCGTCGATGACGGCGCCGCGTGCGTCACGTCGGAGGGTCGTCACCCGCCGATCTTGGCACGTCCGTCGTCCCGGGTCAGGCGAGCAGCAGGGGCTCCAGTCCCGACCGGACGGCGGCCAGCGTCGCGCCGGCCCGCGCGCGGGCGGCGGCGACGTCGCCGTCGGGCGCCGGCTCGACCGCCTCGCAGTAGCACTTGAGCTTCGGCTCGGTGCCCGACGGCCGCACGATCACGCGGACCCCGCCGTCCAGGTCGAGGCGCAGTACGTCGGGTGCGAGGGGTGTCGCGGCGCGCACCGCGAGGGGGCCGACGGCCGCGGGCGGGTCGCCGGCGAGGCGTCCGACGAGCGCCGCCCGGCGCTCCGCGCCGCCGGGGGACTCGTCGCGCAGCGAGAAGTTCGCTGTCACGTGGGCGCCGTGACTGCGGTGGAGGTCGTCGAGCGCGTCGGGCAGGGTGCGGCCGCGCCCCGCGTACGCGGACGCCATCGACGCGACGGCGAGCGCCGCCGACAGGCCGTCCTTGTCGCGCACGTCGGGGCCGACGGCGTAGCCGATGGCCTCCTCGTAGGCGAGCACCTGCGTCCACCCCGGGTGCTCCATCGCGGGCCGCGAGAGCCACTTGAAGCCCGTGAGCGTCTCGGCGTGACGCGCGCCGTGGTGGGCCGCGACCTTCGCCAGGAGCTGCGACGACACCACGCTCGACGTCACCAGACGATCCGGCCCCGAGGTCACCTCGCCGAGGAGCCAGTCGCCGAGCAGGCCCCCCACCTCGTCACCCGTCAGCTGGCGGGTCCCCCCGTCGGGGCCGGGCACCAGCACGGCGACGCGGTCGGCGTCGGGGTCGAGGGCGAGCCCGAGGACGGCGCCCGTCTCGCGCATCCGCGCGGCCAGGAGGTCGGTGGCGCCCGGCTCCTCGGGGTTGGGGAACGCGACGGTCGGGAAGCCCGGGTCGGGCTCCTGCTGGGCGGCGACGACGTGGACGTCGGAGTGCCCCGCCGCGGCGAGCAAACGGGCGAGCAGCGCGCCCCCCACGCCGTGCATCGCCGTCGTGGCGATCCGGATCGGGACGGGCGGGGCGGGGACGCGGGCGATCGTCGCGGCCACGTAGTCGTCGATCACGGCGTCGTCGAGGGGCGCGACCCCGGCGCCCGCCGCGCCGGGGATCGAGATGACCCCGTCGCGCGCCACTGCGTCGATGGCCGCGGCGACCCGGCCATCCACCGGCGGGACGATCTGGGCGCCGTCGCCCATGTAGAGCTTCAGCCCGTTGTCGGCGGCGGGGTTGTGGCTCGCCGTCACCACGATCCCGGCGGCGGCGCCGAGGCGGCGGATCGCGAACACTCCGACGGGTGTCGGCAGCGGACCCGTCCCGAGCGTCACCGGCAGGCCGTGGGCCGCGAGCACCTCGGCGCAGTCGGCGGCGAACGCGGTGGACATGCGCCGCGCGTCGTGGGCCACCACGACGCCCCGCCGCCGGGCGTCGGGCACCTCCTCCACCAGGTAGCGGGCGATCCCCGCCGCCGACTCGCGCACGACGGCGCGGTTCATGCGGGCCGGGCCGCCGCCCATCGTGCCCCGCAGGCCGGCGGTGCCGAACGCGAGCCGGCCGGCGAACCGCGCGGCGAGCGCCGCGCCGTCGCCGGCGGCGAGCAGGGCCGCGAGCTCGTCCCGGGTCCCCGGGTCGGGGTCCCGGGCGATCCACTCCTCGACCCGCGCGCGCAGCTCCGGGCCGACCGCGGGCATCAGGCGGCGGCGACCACCGCGCGCAGCAGCTCGGCCAGCCGCGGCACCGACGCCTTCCCGGTGGCGAGCACCTCCCGGTGGTCGAGGGCCTCGGCGGACATCCCGGCGGCGAGGTTCGTGACGAGCGAGACCCCGGCGACCTCGGCGCCGAGGTGGCGGGCGGCGATCGCCTCGAGCACGGTCGACATCCCCACGAGGTCCGCCCCCCACGACCGCAGCATCGCGATCTCGGCGGGGGTCTCGTAGGAGCCGCCGAGCAGGCCCGCGTACACGCCCTCGGGGATGCCCGGGACCGCGGCGGCCGCCGCGGCGCGCAGGCGGGGGCTGTAGAGGTCGGTGAGGTCCGAGAACCGCCCGGGCATGCCCGCCGGCGGGTCGGCCCCCGTCATGGGGTTGGCGCCCGTCAGGTTCAGGTGGTCGCGGATCATCACCGGCGTGCCGGGGCCGTGCTCGGGCATCAGGGAGCCGGCGGCGTTGGTGAGCACGACCGTCGCGCAGCCCGACAGGACCGCGGCGCGCACGCCGTGGACCACGGTCGGCACGGGGTGCTCCTCGTAGAGGTGGGCGCGGCCGGCCATCACCAGCAGGGGGACGCCGTCGGCGTCCACCGAGTGGGCCATGCCCGAGTGCCCCTGCACCGCCGGCTCCGGGAAGCCCGGGAGCTCCGGCATCGGCACCCCGTCGCGCACCGTGCCGAGCATCGGGACGACGTCGGCCCAGCCCGAGCCGAGGACCAGCGCGACGCGGTGCTCCCCGAGGCGCTCGCGGATCGCGTCGCCGGCGGCGTGGGCGGCGGTGTACGGGTCCGTGCTCGTCATCGTCCGCACTATGGCAGCGCGCGCGGTCCGGCGGCACGGGCGGCTGCTATACCGGGTCGGTGGACCAGCAGCACGCACATCGCGTCGTCGTGGTGGGGGGCGGGTTCGGCGGCCTCCAGGCCGTCCGGCACCTGAAGCGGTCCCCCGCGGCCGTGACCCTCATCGACCGCCGCAACTTCCACCTCTTCCAGCCGCTGCTCTACCAGGTGGCGACGGGCGCGCTCTCTCCCGGTGAGATCGCCGCGCCCCTGCGCGGCGTGCTGAAGCGCCAGGGCAACGCGACCGTCGTGCTCGCCGAGGTGCAGGGCATCGACCTCGACCGGCGCGTCGTGCGCACCCGCGCCGTGGGCGGGGGGCGCGAGTCGGAGGTGGGGTACGACACGCTGATCGTCGCCGCCGGCGCCCGCCACTCCTACTTCGGCAACGACGAGTGGGCGCGGGTCGCCCCCGGCCTGAAGTCGCTGGAGGACGCCCTCGAGCTGCGGCGGCGCATCCTCACCGCCTTCGAGGCGGCCGAGGTCGAGCCCGACCCCGACGTCCAGCGCGCCCTCCTGACCTTCGTGGTGGTCGGCGCCGGCCCCACCGGGGTCGAGCTGGCCGGGCAGATCGCGGAGATCGCGCGCGACACCGTCCGCCGGGACTTCCGCCACATCGACCCGACCACGGCGCGGATCGTGCTGGTCGAGGGAGCCGCGCGCGTCCTCACCGCCTTCCCCGAGTCGTTGTCGGCGAAGGCCGAGCGCCAGCTCGCGGCCCTCGGCGTCACCGTCCGCGACAGCCGCCTCGTGACCGACGTCGACGCCGACGGCGTGACCCTGTCGCCCGCCGGCGACGGCGACGGCGGGTCCGAGCGCCTCGACGCCCGCACGGTCGTGTGGGCCGCCGGCGTCGCGGCGTCGCCGCTCGCGACCGCGCTCGCCGAGGGGTCCGGCGCCGCGCTCGACCGCGCCGGCCGCATCACCGTGGAACCCGACCTGACGCTCCCCGGCCACCCGGAGGTGTTCGCGCTCGGCGACATGGTCCGGGTCTCCGACGGCGCCGGCGGCCAGATCCCCCTGCCGGGTGTCGCGCCGGCGGCGATGCAGCAGGGGCGCTACGCGGCGAAGGTGATCCGCGCGCGCCTCGCCGGCACCGAGCCCCCGTCCCGGTTCACCTACACCGACAAGGGCAACCTGGCGACCATCGGCCGCATGAAGGCCGTCGGCGAGATCCGCGGGGCGAAGCTGTCGGGCACGCTCGCCTGGCTCGGGTGGCTGTTCATCCACCTCTTCTACCTCACGGGCCTCCAGAACCGGCTGCTCGTGTTCATCCGGTGGACCGTCTCGTTCCTGACCCGCGGCCGCGGCGCGCGCCTCATCACGGGCGGCGCCGAGGACCCCGTCGCCTCCCCCGCGTCCGCGGAGGCGGAGGTCCACCGCTCCTAGCGGGCCCCCGGGGGCAGGACGGGGTCGGCGTCGGGGTCGGTCCGGCCGTGAGGGGGGTGGGGCGGGGTCGTGGCGCGCGAGGCGCCCTGCACCGGCGTCTGCTCGGGCGGCCCGGCGTCCTCGGCCCGTTGGCGCAGCTCGTCGCTGGAGCTGTCGTGGCTCCGCGGCGTCGCGTGGCGGTCGCTCATGGATGCCTCCTCGTGGGTGCCGTCCCCACCCCGTACCCGCCGCGGCGGCGGGCCCAACCGGCTACCGCGCCCGCACACCCGTGATCGTCAGCTCGGTGATGCGGCGGGGCGCCTCGGCGAGGGCCGCGAACGCCCAGGCGCGGCGCGGCAGCCGCACGTGCCGGCGGTCGTCCGCGACGGCGCGCACCGTGTGCGCGCAGAGCCGGTCGAGCGGCGTGTCGGTGAGCAGGCCCAGCCGGTAGAAGCGCCGGAACGCCGCGGCGGTCGGCGGGTGGGCGACGACCGACGCGCGCATGTCGGTCGGCACCAGGCCGACCTCGACGACGGTGGTCCCGACCGGCAGCCCGCGCAGGTCGGCCCGCAGGCCCGCGGTGAAGTGGGTGAGGGCCGACTTGCTCGCCGCGTAGGCGACCATGCCCGGCAGCACCGCCGTTCCCGCGAGGGACGACATGTTCACGACGTGGCCGCGCCCGCGGTCGATCATCCCCGGGAGGACCTGCCGGGTCAGCTCCATCGGCGCGAGCACGTTGATCGCGACGAGGCGCTCGAGGTCGGCGGGGTCCATGTCGTCGAGCGTGCCGGTCACGTCGATGCCCGCGTTGTTGACGAGCACGTCGACCGGGCCGGCGGCCTCCTCGACGCGGGCGATCAGGCCCGCGCGCCCGGCGGCGTCGGCGAGGTCGGCCACGAGGGCCGTGCCGCCCGTCTCCGCGGCCAGCTCCTCGACGGCCGTGGCGGTCCGCGCCACCACCGTCACTCGGCCGCCCGCGGTGGCGAACGCCCGCGCGAGGCCGGCCCCGATCCCCCGCGAGGCCCCCGTCACCAGCACGTGCGCGCCGTCGATCTCCATGCCGCAGCCTCCCCGGCCGTCTGTGGGTCGCGGGCCATCATGGCGACCCGCCACCGCCCGCGGGTAGGTTCCGGGCATGCGCCGGGCGCCCGGCCGGGCGCGCCGACGGGGAGGTCGCGGAGATGGCGGGTCGGCTCGAGGGCATGGGCGTGGTGGTCACCGGGGGGACGAAGGGGCTCGGACGGGAGACGGCGCTGCTGATGGCGGCGGAGGGCGCGCGGGTCGTCGCGGTGGGCCGCGACGCCGCCGACGGGGCGTCGCTGCGGGAGGAGGCCGCCGGCCTGCCCGGCACGGTCGCGTTCCACGCCGGGGACGTGCGGGAGGAGGCGACCCACACGGGGGCGATCGCCGCCTGCGCCGAGGGCGGGCGCCTCGACGCCTACGTCAACAACGCCGGCATCCTCGGCCCCGAAGGGCCGCTGCACGACACCTCGCTCGAGGACTGGGAGGAGGTCAACGCCGTCAACATGCGCGGCGTCTTCCTCGGCTGCCGCGCCGCGATCCGCGCGATGCGGGGCACCGGTGGCGGCAGCATCGTCAACGTCGGGTCGATCCTGTCGCTGACCGCCGACCCGTTCCTCACCTCGTACACCGCCACCAAGCACGGGGTGCTCGGCCTGACCCGGGCGCTCGCGGTGGACTACGCCGCCGACGGCATCCGCGCCAACTGCGTCCTGCCGGGGGACATGGAGACGCCGATGATCCTCGAGTACTTCGCGGCCAGCGACGACCCGGCGGCGACGCGGGCGGAGATGGAGGGCGCCTACCCCATCAAGCGGATCGCGCGGCCGCGGGAGGTCGCCCAGGCGGTGCTGTTCCTCGCCTCGCCGGAGTCGTCGTTCGTGAGCGGCGCCGAGCTGCTCGTCGACGGCGCGCTCACCGCGAAGGCCTACTGACTGCGGGGGATCAGGATCCCGCGACCGGTCGCCGCGCTGCGGGCCGCGCCCGCCGCGGCGCCGGTCAGCGCCACCGCCGCCAGCACCAGGTGGGTCGACGCGAGGCCGACGCCCAGGGCGAGCGCGGCGCCGGAGATCGCCCCGACGGCGGCCGCCAGCGCCCACGCCGCGCCGGCGGCCATGCCGACGGCGGGCGCGAGGTCGTGCGACGCCGCGATCCGCAGGGCGCGGGTGACGAGGATGCCGAGGAACGCGGCGGCGGCGAGGCTCAGGGCGTAGGCCGCGGCGGCGGTGAACGTGCCGCGCGCCCCGTACGCCGTGAGCGCCGCGGCGGCCTGCACCGCGAGCGCCATCGCCAGGACCGAGCTGAGCCGCGCCCGGGCCGTGACGCGGCGCACGAGCGGACGGCCGAGGCGGACCGCGACGAACCCGGCCGCGAGCGCGGGGACGAGGGCGCCGCGCAGGCCGACGCCGTCCTTGAGCCAGACGATCAGCACGGCGGCCTGGGCCGCGCCGACGGCGGCGCTGAGGGACCCGGCGAGCAGCACGCGGCGCAGCAGGCCGTCGCCGGCGACGATGAGGGCCGCCCGCCGGAGCGCGAGGTCGAGCCGCGGGCCGTCGTCGGTGCGCAGGTCGAGGTCGGGGTGGTGGCGCGCGGCGACCAGCGCGCCCGCCGCGGCGAGCAGCGCGGCGACCGCGACGGCGCCGTGCGGTCCCGCGACGAGGCCCGTGCCGAGCGCGCCGGCGGCGCCGAGCGCGGACCCGGCGCCGAAGCTCGTCGTCAGGCCCTGCGCGGCGTCGGCCCGTCGCTCGGGCGCGACGAGGTGGTGCAGCACGTCGGTCGTGGCGCCGTCGAAGACCACCCGCGCGGCGCCGACGACCAGTACGCACCCGACGACGGCGGGCAGGCCGAGGGCCCCCGTCGTCAGGTCGCAGGTGATGAGGGCGGCCGCCGCCACGGCGGGCGCCCCCCACAGCAGGGTGCGCCGGTGGGCGCGGGCCGCGAGGGCCGCGGCGAGAGGGGCGCCGAGCGCGAGCGGGGCGACGCCCGCGACGATCACGGCGGCGGCGCCGACCGGGCCCGTGCCGAGCGTGACCGCCAGCCACACGGCGCCGATCGAGCCGGCCGTGAGGGCGGCCGCGACGAGCCGCTGCACCCGCCAGAGGCGCGCGCGCTCACGGGCCGTGTCGGCCGGGGCGTGGGTGTGATGTGTGACGAAGTGGGCCATGACATGACGGTGGCCGGCGCCCCTGGGGGCCCGGCCACCTCTCCAGGGTAGGTCGTCGGCCGGGACGGCGCCCTCCCCGAGGTCCCGTGCCCGCCGATCACCGCCCGCGGGGGCCGCGTAGGATCGGCGCATGAGCACCCGACGCATCGACGTGGGCGAGGTCCGCCTCTCCGTGACCGAGGCCGGCGACCCCTCCAGGGAGCCGGTCGTCCTGCTGCACGGCTTCCCCGAGACCTCGCATTCGTGGCGCCACCAGCTCCCCGCCCTCGCCGCCGCCGGCTACCACGCCGTCGCCCCGGACCTCCGCGGGTACGGCGGCTCGGACCGCCCCGCGGCGGTCGACGCGTACGCCGCGCCGAAGCTCGTCGGGGACGTCGCCGGGCTGATCGGCGCCCTCGGGCACGAGAGCGCCCACCTCGTCGGCCACGACTGGGGCGGCGGGCTGGCGTGGGCCCTTGCGGGCACCCGCCCGGAGATGGTCCGCTCGCTCACGATCCTGAACGCGCCCGTCGGCGTGGTGTCCGCGCGGCTGCGCCGCGAGGACCCCGCCCAGCGTGCGAAGAGCTGGTACATGCTGCTCTTCCAGTTCCCGGGGGTCGCCGAGACCTGGCTGTCGCAGGACGACTTCGCCAACCTGCGGCAGTTCGTCTTCGACGACGCCGCCCCCGGCACGTTCCCCGAGGAGGACCGGGAGATCCTGGTGGACGCGCTGCGCCGCGACGGCGCTCTCACCGCCGCGCTCAACTGGTACCGCGCCAACATGCCGGCGGCGTCCTGGCTCCGGGATCCCCCGGACCCCCCGGAGGTCACGGTGCCGACCCTCATCATCTGGGGGGAGGCCGACAGCAACATGGGTCCCGTCCTGCTGGAGCGCTCCGCGGCGACCGTCACCGGCCCCCTGCGCGTCGAGCTCCTGCCGGGCGTGAGCCACTGGGTGCCGGAGGAGGTCCCGGACCGCGTCAACGGGCTCCTCGTCGACTTCCTCGGCGCGCTCCCCGCCGCGACCTAACAATTCCCGAACATCCGGGCCGTGATGCCCGGCCCGCCTCGCCGTCGAAGGGATGCACGGACCACGACGGGCGAGGAGCCGGGGATGCGCGACGAGGACGGGGAGCGGGGATGGCCCGACGGGGCGCCCGGGGTCGACGAGGCCCGGCGCAAGCTGCACAACCTCCTCGCCGGGCGCTTCCTGCTCTACGAGGTGACCGGCGACCGCCAGATGGTGGTGCTCAGCATGCCCCGCCGGGTCACCACGACCGCAGGGCCCGCCGGTCGACCTTCCCGGAGGGCAGCCGGGGGAGCTCCTCCAGCGGCGTGACCGCCTGGGGGGCCTTGTAGGGCTCCAGCGCCCGGGCGACGTGGCGGCGCAGGTCGCCCGCCAGGTCGTCGGGGGCGGGGACGTCCCCGGCCAGGACCACGAACGCGGCGGGCCGCATCAGGCCGTCGTCGCCCGGCAGGCCCACGACCGCCGCCTGCTCCACGGCGGGGTGGTCGAGGAGGCTCGCCTCCACCTCGGTCGGGCTGACCCACCGCGCGTCGACCTTGAAGAGGTCGTCGGAGCGCCCGAGGTGGCGGTAGACCCCGTCCTGCTCCTCCAGCACGTCGCCCATCCGCAGCCAGGGGCCGAAGACCAGCTCGCGGGTCTCGTCGGAGCGGCGCCAGTAGCCGGTGGTGTTGGAGGGGCTGCGGATCCAGAGGCGACCGGGGGCGCCCTCCGCGACGGGCCGGCCCTCGTCGTCGGCGAGGCGGATGTCGACGCCCGCGACGGCGCGGCCGAGGGTGCCGGGGGCGGCCTGCTCGCCCGGCCGTGTCGAGATGACCACGTTGGAGCACTCGGAGCAGCCGAGCCCCTCGACGAGGTCGAGCCCGGCGACCTCCCGGAGGCGCGTCGCGACGGGCGGGGGCAGGCTGTCGCCCGACGACACCGCCAGGCGGACGGTGGCCAGGGACTCCGCGTCCGGATGCTTCTCGAGGAAGCGCGCGAGCTGCGCCCAGAAGGTCGGGACGGCGGTGAGCACCGTGACCTCGTGGCGCGCGACGGTCTCGAGCACGCCGCGGGGGGACGGGCGCGCCCCGGTCAGCACCGTCGCGGCCCCCCGCCCCAGCACCCGGAAGAAGCCGTTGCCGAAGCCGAGCGACGTGAAGAGGCGGGCCATCGAGTGGCAGCGGTCGCCGGGGCCGAGGCCGAGCACCTCGTCGGCGTAGGTCTCGATGCCGGTGCGCATGTCGCGGTGGGCGTGCATCGCGCCCTTCGGCCGGCCCGTCGACCCCGACGAGTAGATGAGGTAGCCGAGGTCCTCCGGGTGCACCGGTCGCAGGGGCGCGGGCGCGCCGGCCTCCAGCGCGTCGGGCGCCAGGAGGCGCGGTCCGTCCGGCAACTCCATGTCGCCGGCGCCGACGACCACGGCCGGCTCGCAGTCGGCCACGAGGTCCCCGAGCCGGGTCGCGTCGCCGGCGGGGTCGACCGGCACGGGCACGGCGCCCATCCGCGCGGCGCCGAGGAACGCGGCGAGCCACGGGCGGCCGTCGCGGAGCGCCACGATCACGCGGTCGCCGGGGCGGGCGCCCGCCGCGGCCAGCGCGCCGGCGGCCCGCGCCGACGCCTCCGAGAGCTCGCCGAACGTCCACGACCCCCCCTCGTCGACCGCGGCGAGGTCGTCGCCGCGCCCGTCCTCGACGTGCCGGTCCACGAGGAGGTGGGCGAGGTTGTCGGACGGCGCGAGGCCGGGGGCCGCGACCCGGACGGGGGCCGGGTCACGCGGCGCCGCGGGCGCGTCCGCGCCGCCGAGGGTCGCGGCGGCGAGGGCGTCGAGCGCCTCCGGCGGGGTGCGGGAGGGCAGCACGAGGACGGCGTCCGTGACCCCCTGCGCCGCGTGCGCGGCCAGCGCGTCGCGCACCTCCTCCGGCGTCCCGACGACACCCGTGCCGCGCAGCCACCGGATCAGCCCGGCGGGGGTGGTGCCGAGGGCGTCGGCCTCGGGCCGCAGCCACTCCTCGGCCTCGCGGCGCGACGGCATCGGCAGCACGTAGGTGTAGAGGGCGCACGCGAGCGGCGTCGCCCGGCCCGCCGCCCGGCGCGCCTCCTCGGCGGCGGCGTACCGCCGCCCGACCTCCTCGGCGCCGACGAACGCCGCGACGATCCCGTCGGCCTGCTCGCCGGCGAGGCGCAGCAGGCGCGGCCCGTGGGCGGCGAGCCAGATCGGCGGCCCGCCCTCCTGCACGGGCGGCGGCTGGTTCGGCGCCCCGTCGAGGACGTCGTCGACGTCGGCGCCCCCGGGGGAGTCGAACATCGCGCGCATCACCGCCAGCGCCCGGCGCACGCCGGCGGTGCGCTCACCGCGCGTGCCGAGTGGGAACCCGTAGGCGCCGTGCTCGGGGACGTCGGAGCCGGTCCCGAGCCCCACCACGACGCGACCCGACGAGATCACGTCGAGGATCGTCGCCATCTTCGCCGCGAGGGCCGGCGGCCGGTAGCTGGCCGACAGGACCACGGTCCCGAGGCGCACCCGCGACGTCAGCGCGGCCAGGGCCGCGAGGGTGGTGAGCGCGTCGAAGGCCGGCTCGTCCTTCGTGCGCCCGGGGGACTGGAGGTGGTCGTTGACCCAGACGCCGTCGAACCCGAGCCGCTCGGCCCGGAGGGCCCCGTCCCGCAGCGTCTCCCAGGTCGACCCGTACTGGGCCACCCGGACCCCGATCCTGGGGAGGTCGCCCGTCATGCCGCTACCGATGCCCGGCCGCGGGTGCGGCTAACCCGGTCCGAGGACGACGATCACATCCGCCGCCTCCGGCACCTCCGTCCCCAGTGACGTCCCGCCCGGCAGGGCGCGCACCGCGGCGATCTGGAGGTCGCGGGCGACGCGGCGGGCGGCGGGGCGCTGACCGGCGCGGAAGTAGACGACCGACGGACCCGACTGCCCGGGGGCGTTGCCGGTGGCGACGCCGACGTAGCCGAGGCTCTCCGCCTGGCCCGCCGTGCGCGCGGCGAGGCCGGCCTCGCCGGTGCCGTTCAGCACGCCGAGCGCGATGTCGGCCCGGTCGGGCGGCGGCTCGGGCGCCTCGGCGGCCGTGGTCGTGGGCGCCGTCCCCGTCGTGCCGGTCGTCGATCCGGGGGCGGTGGTGGCGCCGCCGCCGTCGGCGCTGCCGTCGTCCTCGGGCTGCGCCGGGGCGAGGACCGTCACCGGCCCGTCGTCGCCGCGCACCACCCACCCGCCGACGAAGCCGATCACCAGGCACGACGCGACGAGCGCGACGGGGCGCACCCACGGACGCGGGCCGCCGGGCCCCTCGGGCGGGGCGGGCGTGACGGGCTCGGTGGTCATCGGGGGGACACCGCGGGCGATGCTACCGGCCGCCCCGGCCGTTACCGCATTTCCGCGTCGGCCGGGGGTGGTGATAGTGTCCGCCGCGGTCGCGCAACACGCGCAGCCGGGGGACGGGCGACCAGGCCCCTCGCCCGGCGACACCACGAGCCACGCGGAACGCGACCGTGGAGACGCGCCGGAGCATCGGCCCGGCATGCTCCCGTGCCCAGGAGGTCGGCACGAGATGCCCGACGGACCGCATCCCTCGACCGAAGAACGCGCCGCGACGTCGCCCGGCGAGGACCTCGCGCGGGCGCTCGCCGACCCGGCCGCCGCCTGGCCCGACGTCGTCCTGCGCGAGCACCAGGTCGAGGCGCTCGACGAGCTCGCGGGGCGCCTCACCCACGGTCAGACGCGCACCTGGGTGGACGCGCCCACCGGCTCCGGCAAGACGATCATGTTCCTCGCGCTCGCTGCCGCGCTCGGGGGCAGCACCCTGATCCTGGTGCCGCGGCGCAACCTCGCGGAGCAGACCGCCGCCGGCCTCGCCCGCCACTTCCCCTCGGTGCCGACCCACGCCGAGGGCCCCGACGCCGCCGGCCGGCCCGGCGTCGCGATCTGCACCTACCAGGCCGCGCTGCGCCACCAGGACCGGATGGACTGGGACGCGGTCGACCTCCTGATCTGCGACGAGGCCCACGCGACCCTCGGGGCGCAGACGCGGAAGCTCCTCGACCGCGCCGTCAACGCCGTCGTCGTCGGCTTCACCGCGACGGGCGCCACCACGACGGGCCACGTCGAGCAGGTCTTCGGACCGGTCGCGGCGACGCTCGACCGCATGTCGGCCATCGAGCGGGGCATCCTCTGCCCGCTGCGCTCCCTGCGGGTCGAGCGGGCCGTCGACCTCTCCGACGTCGCGCGGGTGCGCGGCGACTTCGACCAGGCCAGCCTCGGTCGCGCCCTCGACAAGGCGAAGTGGCACCGGGCCTGCGCGGAGGTGTGGGTCGAGCACTTCCAGCCCCTCCGCCTCGCCGGGGTCGCCTACACCGCCACCGTCGCCCAGGCCCACGCGCTGGCCGAGGAGATGACGACCCGCGGGGTGCGCGCGGCGGCCGTCTCGGGGCAGACGCCCCCGCGGGAGCTGCAGCGCGTGCTGTTCGACTTCGCGTCCGAGCGGATCGACGTGCTCTGCAACGCCGACCTGCTGACCGAGGGCTGGGACGAGACCCGCGCCGCCGTCGTGATGCACCTCGCGCCCACCACGTCGGAGCGGGTCTTCGTGCAGCGCCTCGGGCGCGTCATGCGACCCGCGCCCGACAAGGAGGCGGTCTCCGTCGAGTTCCTCCCCGCGGGGGAGCAGATGGGCGTGCAGACGAGCCACGAGATCTTCGGGCTCGGCTGGTACAAGCCGCTCGGCCGCGTCGCCGGCCCGCCGGAGGGCGGTGAGCGCGGCAAGTTGGCGAAGGCCGCGGCGATCCTCTCCGAGCGCGAGGGCGAGGCCGCGAAGCTGGTCAACCCGGCCGCCGCACCCGGCCTGATCGCGGCGGGGCTGGCGGACGGCGGCTGGCGCGAGGCCGACCCCGGCCTGCTCCCCGTGAACCTGATGGAGGAGTGGGTCCAGGCGGCGAGCGCCGACGTGACCGTCGACGAGCTGATCGAGCGGGTCACGACGGGCGTCGACCCCCTCGCCGCGGTGCCCTGGTGGGCGCTCTCCGGCCTCGTCGCGCGGCGCCTCTACGACGGGGCCGACCAGCCGCTCTGGCGGGCGTGGGCGACGGCGCTGCTGGTGCAGCCCGAGCTGCGGCGGGCGTTGCCCGACGACGTGCCCCGCCGGGTGCTCGACCGCCTGCGCATGACGGCGCGGGAGCGGCTGCGGGCGTTGTGGTGGCACGCCGACCAGGCCGACACGTGGGACCGCCTCGCGACCCTCGAGCAGCTCGGCCGCTCCAGCGACCGCCGCCGCCGCTGGTCGGCCCTCGACGAGGCGTCGGTGTGGGCGCCGGGCTGGGCGTGGGACGTGTCGCGGGTGCTCGCCGACGGCACCCGCCCCGGCCGGAACCAGGAGGCCGCGCGCATCGCCGCCTGGGAGGCCCACCACCTCATCTCGAACGGCGGGGAGCTGGCCCTCATCGGCATCTGGCTGCGGGCCGCGGGCGAGCCGCCCCCCGAGCCGGTGGCGCCCCCCGAGGACGCCCCCCTGCGCCTCGGCCAGGCGGCCCGCCTGCTGGTGGTGCTCGGCCCGGGGGACGTCCCCGCCCGCAGCGAGCACCTGCGCCTCGCCGGCCGGGCGGCGGGCGCCGTCGGCGGGTGGGCGGAGCTGCGCGGGTACCTCGACGCCCTCGACATGACGAGCCCCGACGCCCGCCGCGCCATCCGCGCCGCCGTCGGCGCGGTGCAGCCGAAGGCGCTGCTGTCGCGTCGCGCCTGGAACGCGCTGCGGTCGCGGCTGCCGCGGCTGCCCGAGCCGGAGGCCGTCGGCATCGGCGAGCCGCGCAAGGGCAAGGGCGGTGGCACGCCCGCCGCCGAGGGCGACCCCGCCGCGCCCGCCCGCCCGCGCCGTCGCCGCCGCCGCCGGCTGCGCACCGCCGAGGGCGGCGCCGAGGCGCCCGCCGCCCCCGCCGAGGGGCAACCCCAGCGCCGCGACACGCCCACCCCGGCGCCCTCGGGCGACGGCGGCCCCGCCGAGGGGGCGCCGGCCGCCCGCCGCCGTCGGCGCCGCCGGCGCAAGCCGCGCACGGGCGGCGGCGGTGGCGAGGGCGGTCCGCCCGCGGCCGGTGGCGGGGCCGGCGAGGGATGAGCACGGTGCGTGGCGACCGCTCGGAGGCCGTGGCCGACGAGCTCTGGCAGCGCGTCCGCACGATGGCGGCGCGCGTCGCCATGCTCGAGGCCTCCGAGGCGCTCGGCGAGCTCGACGAGGAGGGCCAGGGCCGCCTCGCCGTGCTGCGGATGCGCTGCACCCGCGCCGCGGAGCGCGCGCGGATGGCCGACGACCTCGCCGACCAGGTGCGCGACGTCCGCCGCGCCCGGGACCGTGACGGTGCGCCCCCGGTCCGTTAGGACGGACCTAACCTGGCCTTCACGCGGGCCCGGTACAACCTGACCCGTGAGCGAGAGCCTCCCACCACTCGAGCGCCGGACGCGGCCGGAGGGCCTGCCCTCCCTGCCGCCCCGCGACCCCTCGGGTGACGGTCTCCCGCCGCTCCCGCCGTCCGCGACCCGCCCCGGTCCCGGACTGCCCCCGATCGGGGCGACGCCCCATGGCTCGCCCCCGCCCCCGCCCCCCCCGCCGCCGGGCGGCGCCCGTCGCCTGCGGTCCGTCCCACGGTCGGCCGCCCTCGTGGCGGTCGCGATCGTCGCCGCCGGCGCCGCGGGGGGCCTCACCGCCTGGAGCCTCGACGACGACCCGGCGCCCGCGCCGGTCGCCACCACGCCGGTGACGGCGACGCCCACCGGCGTCCCGTCCCCCGCGGCGGAGGAGGACCTCGCCGACGCCGTCGCGCGGGTGTCGCCGACGGTGGTTCAGGTGCGCACCGAGAGCGGCCAGGGCAGCGGCGTGATCCTCGAGCCGTCGGGGCTCATCGTGACGAACGACCACGTCATCCAGGGGGCGTCGCGGGTGGTCGTCATCACCCAGGACGAGCGCCGCATCGGCGCCGACGTGGTCAGCACCGACTCGCGTCAGGACCTCGCCGTCCTGCGTCCCGAGCAGGACGCGGGACGCGGGGCCGAGCTGGTCGACGCACCGGACGGGGGCCTGCGCCAGGGGGATCGGGTCTTCGCCATCGGGAGCCCCTTCGGGTTGCAGAACACGGTGACTGCAGGAGTGGTCAGCGCCGTGGGACGCACGAACCCGGAGGGGGTCCCGATGATCCAGATCGACGCCCCCATCAACCCCGGCAACTCGGGGGGCGGCCTCTTCGACCTCGAGGGCCGGCTGGTGGGCATCCCCACCTCGATCCTCGGCCCCATCCCCGGCAACGTCGGGATCGGCTTCGCCGTCCCCGCGTCGCGTGTCCGCGCGCTGCTCGACGGGGCCCCGTGACCACCACCGCAGGAGGACCCGACCGCATGGACGACCGCCCCGAGCCCACCCTCGTGCCGGCGAGCGGGGCGTCGCCCCGCGAGCGCATGGAGGCCGTGCTCTACGAGCTGCGGCGCGTCGTGGTGGGGCAGGACCGCCTGCTCGACCGCGTCCTCGTGTCGCTGCTCTCCCGCGGGCACGTCCTGCTCGAGGGCGTCCCCGGCCTCGCGAAGACGCTGACGCTGGAGACCGTCGCCCGCGTCTGCGGCGGGCACTTCTCGCGCATCCAGTTCACCCCCGACCTCGTCCCCTCCGACGTCGTCGGCGGCCAGGTCCTCGACCGCGACGGTGGCTTCTCGACCCGCCTCGGTCCCGTCTTCGCGAACTTCGTGCTCGCCGACGAGATCAACCGCGCGCCCGCGAAGGTGCAGTCGGCGCTGCTCGAGGTGATGGCCGAGGGCCACGCGTCGATCGCCGGCGAGACGCACCCCACCCCGCGCCCGTTCTTCGTGCTCGCCACCCAGAACCCGATCGAGAGCGAGGGCGTCTACCCCCTCCCGGAGGCCCAGGTCGACCGGTTCGCGATGAAGCTGGTCGTCGGGTACCCGTCCGTCGCCGACGAGGAGGAGATCGTGCGCCGCATGGCCTCCGACCCGCCCCAGCCGCGGCAGCTCCTCGACCCCGCCCAGATCATCGAGCTGCAGGAGGCCGCCGACACGGTCTTCGTGGACCACCGCGTCCGCGCCTACGCGGTGCGCCTCGTCAACGCGACCCGCACCCCGTCGGCGGAGGGCCTCGCCCACCTGGAGCCGTACCTCGACCTCGGCGGCTCGCCGCGTGCGTCGCTGGCGCTGATCCGCGGCGGCCGGGCGCTCGCCGTGATGCGCGGGCGCACGTACGTCATGCCCGAGGACGTCCACAGCCTGTTCCACGACGTGCTGCGCCACCGCATCGTGCTCTCCTACGAGGCGCTCGCCGCGGACGTGCGCCCCGACCAGGTGCTCGACGCGATCATCGACGCCATCCCGCAGCCCGACGTGGAGCTCGGAAGTGGCCGCTCCGCCGGCTAGCACGGCCCTCTCGGAGTCGCTCCTGCGGCGCGTGGAGCTGCGCGTCGCGCGGCGCCTCGACGGCCTGCTGCAGGGTGAGCGCCAGGGGCGGCGCCCGGGACCGGGCGGCGAGCCCGCGCTGACCCGCGCCTACGAGGACGGCGACGACGTGCGCTGGGTCGACTGGCCGCTCAGCGCCCGCACCGGCATGCCGATGGTGCGCGTCCCGGAGATCGAGCCGGTGCTCACCGCGTGGGCGCTGGTCGACTGCTCCCCGTCGATGGAGTACGGCACCACCGTCCAGACGAAGGCCGAGCTCGCCCGCGAGGTGCTCGCCGGCGTCGGGGTGGTGCTGCGCCGGCGGGGCGACCGCCTCGGGGTGATGGCGACGGCCACGGGCGACATCGACCTGATGCGGCCGCCCCGCGCGGACCGGCGCGGCCTGGTCGCCGCGATCGCCGCGGTCGACCGGATCCGCCCCGTGGAGGGTCGGGGTGGGCGCACCGACCTGGTGCGGGCGATCTCGTCGCTCGGCCGGATCGCCCGCCACCGCGGCGCCGTCGTCCTCATCTCCGACTTCCCCCTCCTGCCGGGGCTGGAGCAGGCGATCGGCGCGCTCGGGCGCCGCCACGAGGTGATCGCCGTCGAGGTGCGCGACCGGCGCGAGCGGGACCTCCCCGACGTCGGGCCCGTGCACCTCCGCGACCTCGAGACGGGGCGCCGCCGCCTGGTCGACACCGCCGACCCGCGGTTCCGCACCCGCTTCGCCGCCGCCGTCGAGGCGACCGACCGCGCCCGCGACGCGATGCTCGCCCGCGCCGGCGCCCGTCACGTCATCGCCGAGACCGGCCTCGACTGGGTGCTGCCGCTGGCCCGGACCCTCGGACGTCCCGCCCACCGCCGGCGCGCGACGGGGGCGTTCGCGTGACGTTCCAGCAGCCGCTGCTGCTGCTCGCCCTGCTCGCGGTCCCGCTGCTCGCCCTCCTCGTGTGGTGGTGGCGCCGCCGCCGCCCGGCCGTCGGCATCCCCTTCCCGGACCTCGACGTCGTGGCGCGCGCCGATCCCGGTCCCCGGCGGCGCCGCCACCTGCCGCTGCTGCTCGCCCTGCTCGCCCTGTCGGCGCTGGTGGTCGCGCTCGCGCGGCCGGAGATGTGGCGCGACGAGCCGCGGGAGCGGGCGACGATCATGCTCGCGATCGACGTGTCGGGCTCGATGGCCGCCACCGACGTCGACCCGTACCGGCTGCAGGCCGCGCAGGACGCCGCGAAGACGTTCGCGGACGAGGTGCCCCGCCAATACCAGGTCGGCCTGGTGAGCTTCTCGGGCTCGGCGAACCTGCTGGTCGCGCCGACCACCGACCGCGCCGCGTTGCTGCGGGCGATCGACGGCCTCGCGCCCGACGGCGCCACCGCGGTCGGCGAGGCGATCGAGACGTCCCTCGACGCGATCCGCGCGACCCAGACGGGCCTGCCCGCCGACGACGCCGGCGCGACGCTGGAGGCGGCCCGCATCGTGGTGCTCTCCGACGGCGCGACGACGGTCGGCATCCCCCCGTCGCTGGCGGCGGAGGACGCGAAGGCGGCCGGGGTCCCCGTCTTCACCGTCTCCCTCGGCACCCCCGACGGGATCCTCGCGAACGGCCAGCCGGTGCCGCCGGACGCCGAGGGCCTGCGGGAGGTCGCGGAGATCACGGGCGGTGATGCGTTCGAGAGCGAGGACGCGGCGTCGGTGAGCGCCGTCTACGAGCGGCTCGGCTCGTTCATCGGGACCGAGCGCGTGCGCGGCGAGGTGACGGCGTGGTTCGTCGGCATCGCCGCCGCCCTCCTGATCCTGGCCGGTGTCGCGGCCTGGCGGATCTCGCCGCGCCTGTGACGTTCCAGTCGCCGATGTGGCTGTGGGCCCTGCTGGCCCTGCCGCTCCTCGCCGTCGCGCTCGTCGCGTGGTCGCGGGCGGGCCGCCGGGCCGCGGACCGCTGGTCCGACCCGCGGGTGATGGCGGTCGGGCCGCCCGCCCGGACGCGGCGGCTGCGCGCCGCCGCCGCCGCCGTCGCCCTGCTGGCGGTGGGGGCGGGGGCCGTGGCGATGGCGCGCCCGTCGGTGGAGGAGACGGCGCAGGAGGACCGCTCGAGCGTGATGCTCACCATCGACGTCTCCGAGTCGATGGTGAAGACCGACCTCCAGCCGTCGCGGCTGCAGGCGGCGATCACGGCGGCGGAGAGCTTCGCCGACCAGGCCCCGGAGACGACGTCGATCGGCGTGACGACGTTCGCGGAGAGCGCCCAGGTGCTGCTCGCGCCGACCCTCGACCGGGACCGGCTGCACCAGGTGCTGGAGGGCGTGACGGACACCCGCGTCGGAACCGCCCTCGGCGAGGCCGTGACGACGTCGCTGGCGTCGCTCGTCTCGGTGGGTGCGGTGGCGGACCCGCCGCCCGCCGACCCGTCGGACTCGCCGGGGCGGATCCTGGTCCTCACCGACGGCGCGAACTCGATCCGCCGGGCGACGTCCCCGGAGGCCGCGGCGGACCGCGCGGCCGTCGCGGGGGTGCCGGTGTACACGATCCTGCTCGGCGACGACCCGGGCCGCGACGACCAGCCGCTGCCGGCGGAGACGCTGTCGGCGATGTCGACGCGGACCGGCGGGATCTTCGCGCAGAGCATCACGACGGCGGATCTGCAGGCCGTCTTCCGGGACATCGGGTCGATCGTCGCGCCGGTCGAGCGGCTGCGGGAGCTGACGGTGTGGGTCGCCGTCGCCGCGATCGCGTTGCTGCTGGTCGCGGCGGTGCTGGCGGGCCTCGCGCGGCCCCGCCGACCGCGCCTGGAGGGTCTGCGGGCCTCCTGAAACGCACCTGCAACGTTGCAGGTGGAGGGTTTCGTAGGTTCGGTCACCCGGCCGGGGTTCACGTACCGGTCGTTCCGGGGGAACCTGACCGCCAATGAGGCCGCAGTGGCGGTCCGGGCGGACGTTCGGCGAAAGGCGTGACATGAGACGAGGTCCTCTGGGCCGCTGGCGCGGCACCGCGATCCTGGGGCTGGTGATCGCCCTCGCGGTGCCGGCGGTGGCCTCCGCGATCGGCATCTCCCTCAACCGCGCGCCCTCGCCCCCGCAGGCGGTGCAGCGCGGCACGGGCACGCAACAGGTCGACTTCTCGATCACGTACCAGACGGTCGCCGAGTCCTGGCAGCTGCGCTTCTCCGACCCGTCGGGGAACGTCCTGCAGCAGGAGACGCAGAACGTCGCGGGGCAGCCGAGCCCGATCAACGGCTCGCGTGGCTTCGTGCCGTCGGCGTCGGCGCCCCCCGGGCGGTACCGCGCGACGGTCGACTTCTTCTCGTCGCCCGGCAGCCTCGAGAGCTCCGCCCTCGTCACGTTCGACGTGGCGGACGCGCTCGGCACGCTGCAGCTCGTCAAGTTCGAGGACGTGAACGGCAACGGCGCCCGTGACGCGGGTGAGCCGGGCGTCCCCGGGTGGAGCTTCCGCCTGACGAACCCGCAGGGCAACGGCAGCGTCGCGTCGACCGGCGTCGACGGGACCGTGACGATCGGCAGCGTCCCCGCGGGCGTCTGGACGGTCTCGGAGGTCGTGGACCCGGCGTGGGTCGCGATCACCCCCGTCACCGGCCAGGTGACGGTGCCCGTCAACGGCGTCGGCACGTTCACCGCCGGCAACGTCCGTCCCGCCCCGATCAGCGGCGTGGTCTTCATCGACACGAACCGCAACGGCATCCGCGACGCCGGCGAGGTCGGCCGCGCCGGCGTGCGCCTCGACCTGACCGGCACCCGCCCCGGCGGCATCACCGTCACGGCGCGCCAGGTGCTCTCGGGCTCCGACGGCAGCTACTCCTTCCCCGACCTGCTCCCCGGCACGTACACCGTGTCCGTCGCGGTCCCGGGCGGCCTGTCGATCACGACCGCGCGCACCATCGGCGGCATCGGCATCACGTCCGGCACCGGCAGCCCGAACAACAACTTCGGCCTCGTCGCCGGCGGCGGCGGCGCGAACGCCCAGGGCGGCCCGACGCCGAACATCGGGATCCTGAAGACCGGTCCCCGCACCGCCCGGGCGGGCGCGACGTTCACGTACCGGATCACGGTGCGGAACCGCAGCACGTTCCCCGCCACGAACGTCGAGGTCACCGACCTCGTGCCGGCGAACCTCACGCTCGTCCGCATCCCGTCGGGCGCGACGATCCGCAACGGCGTCGTGACGTGGAGGGTCGGCACCCTGCCGGGTGGCGGCTCCCGCACCCTGACGATGCCCGTCCGCGTCAACCCGAACGTCACCGGCACGGTCCGCAACACCGCGACCGTCACGGCCGACAACCTGCCGCCGCGGCGTTCGACGGTCCCCACGAAGATCGTGGGCCCGCGTCCCGTCGCCCGGACCGGGGGCGTGACCGGCTGATGGCGATGACCCGTCTGCGACCGGCGTCCCTCTGGGGCGCCGGCGCGCTGGCCGCCTGCGCGCTCGCCCTGGCGGCGGGGGCCGCGTCCGCCGCCGCGCCGGCGTCCGTCCCGGCCACCGCGACCGCCGTCTCCACGGCGACCACGGCGTCCCCGATCGCGAGCCGGCCGACGACGCGTGAGGCGTGGACCGCCCGCGTGATCGTCCCCGTGCACACCCGGTCGGCGCCGCGCGCCCAGGCCCGCAAGACGTCGAAGCTCGAGGCGACCGCGCCCTACAACCGCGGCCCCCACGTGTTGCTGGTGCTCGCCGCCCGGAGCACGAAGACCGGCGTCTGGTACCGCGTGCTCCTGAACAAGCGGCCGAACGACGCGGCCGGCTGGGTCCCCGCCGAGGCCGTCCAGGTCAGGAAGACCCCGTACCGGATCACCGTCGACCTGAGCTCCCGCACCCTCCAGCTGTTCAAGGCGGGGAAGGCCGTCGGCCGGTGGTCGGTCGCGGTCGGCACGCCGACGAACCCGACCCCCGTGGGACGGTTCGCCGTCAGCGAGGTCGTCCGGCAGGACAACCCCTCCGGGTTCTTCGGCACCTACATCATGACCCTGACCGCCCACTCCGAGCGGCTGTCGGACTTCGACGGCGGCGACGGGCGGGTGGCGCTGCACGGCACGAACCGCGCGAGCCTCATCGGCCAGGCCGTCAGCCACGGTTGCGTGCGGCTGGTGAACGCCGTCGCGACGCGCCTCGGGCGCACCGTCCCGCCGGGCGCCCCCGTGGACATCGTCCGCTAGACCGACCGGGCCCCGTGGCCGCCCGTCCGGGTGATCACGGGGCGCGTCGGCGGGGTCGTCGTGCGCGGTGGCGGGACCGGCGCCGCCGGAGCCGGGACGGGGCCCGCCGGGGTCGCGCGGCGGGTCGCCGGGTCGGGCGGTCCCCGGCCCGCCGGTGATCCACCGTCCCTCGCGGAACCACCGGCGCATCGTCCGGTCCGAGGGGATGACCCCGTCGCCGCACCGCGCCGTCGCGTGGATCTCCCGTATCACCTGGGCGGGGGGCCTCCCGACCGCGAAGGCCTGCTCCGCGCGGGTGCGGAGGGCCGGCCACGAGTAGGAGCCGGGCAGGGGTCGTCCGCTCGCGCCCGACCGCGCCCGCGCCCGGCGGGTGAGGACGTCCAGCGCACGCTGCCGCCGCGCGGTCATCGACCCCGCCGCCCGCCACGCGTGCCAGAGGGAGACGGCGAGGTCGCGGCCCGCCCGGGAGCGCTGGAACTCCTCGGAGCGGTGCTCGCCGCAGAGCCACACCGAGACGCCGCACGGGAGGTGCAGCTCCGCCCGCTCCCCCCGACCCGGCCCCATGCAGATCAGGCACGGCGGCCGCGACCCGAGGCGTGGTCCCTTGTAGAGGCTCTTCGGCATGACCCGAGACTGCCAGCGCCCCCCGTCACGGATCAGCACGGGAACGTGCCGGGATCGTGCCGTCCCCGGGTCGGTTCCCCTGGGTGCAAATGGACGACGGGGACCGGCCGAGTGGCCGCCGCCTCGACGTGGTCACTCGGCCGGCCGCGAGGTCCATTCGGCCGGCGCCGGTCCTCCTGGTTTCCCGGATGGCCGTTCGAGCCGTCCGCGACGTCCATTTGAACGGGAACCCCCGGTCACGGGGATCCTGGCCGCATCGAGTGGCCACTCGGACCGTCCCCGGCGTCCACTTGCGCCAGACACGGCGCAGGAGGCCCGGGCCGACGACCTCAGTCGGGGGAGAGGAGCTCGGCGGGGTGGGCGACGCGGACGTCGGAGCCGATCTCGCGGAGGCCCGCGGCGATCTGGATGGCGCAGCCGCTGTTCGCGACGGCGACGACGGGGGCCCCGGTGGCGGCGATCGCCTCCGCCTTCTGGCGCCGGAGCTGCGCCGACATCTCCGGTTGGAGGACGCTGTAGAGCCCGGCGGCGCCGCAGCAGCGTCCCCCGTCGCCCAGCTCGGCGCACTCGGCGCCGGCGTCGCGGAGCATGGGGCGCGGCTCGATCCTCTGCGCGTGGAGGTGGTGGCACGCGTCGTGGACGGCGACGACGCCGAGGCCCCGGTCACGCACGGGGGGCCTCAGCTCGATCAGGTCGCGGACGCGCCCGGCGACGCGCTCCGCCCGCTCCGCCCACACCGGGTCGTCCGCGAGGAGCTCCCCGTACGTCCTCACGTGGGCGCTGCAGCCCGACCCGTTCACCACCACCACCTCACCCGACTCCATCTCGGGGATCCGCGCCCGCGCCATCTCCCGGGCCGCCTCCGGCTGGCCGTAGTGCATCGCCAGCGCCCCGCAGCACCCGCCCGCCCGCGTCCGGACCGCCCGGTACCCGGAGTCGACGACGACGCGCATCGTCGCCCGCTGCACCGGCCGGAACGCCACGTCCATGACGCAGCCCGCGAGGACCGCTGCCTCGGGACCCGACCCGAGCTCCGCAGGAACGGGACGGCGCAGCTCCGCGATCGAGGCGGGCGGCGTCGACGCCCGCTGCGCCGCCGGGGCGAACCGGTCGAGCCGCAACGCCCGCGCGACGGCGAGGGCCCAGCCCGCCGCGAACACCAGCCGCGGCCGCGGCAGCACCCACGCCAGCCCCAGGCGCCGCACCCCCCGGGCCCGCACGTCGCGGGTCGGCTCCGCCTGCGCGCGGGCACCCTCGATCATCCTCCCGAACGGCACCCCGCTCGGGCACGCCGCCTCGCACGCCCGGCACGCGAGGCACTCGTCCATCATCGTCGTGAACGAGGAGTCCACCTCCGCGAGGCCCTCGTCGACCGCGCGCATCGCGGCGATCCGGCCACGGGGGGACGCCGTCTCGCGCCCCGTCAGCCGGAACGTCGGGCAGTGCGGCAGGCACAGGCCGCACGCCACGCACTTAACGATGTCCTCCTCGAGCGGTGCCGGCCGGCTCGGATCCCACCCCGCGCTCACGCCCACGGCACCAGCCTCCCGTTCAGGATCCCCGCCGGGTCGAACGCGTCCCGCAGCCGGCGCATCAGGGCGAGACCGGGGGGCGGGGGACCCCACGGGTCCTCGCGCAGGCCGTCCGGCCCGTCGAGCACCCCCGCGTGGCCGCCGAGGCCGACCGCCCACGACCGCACCCGCGCCACCCCCGCCGCGTCATCGACCGCGACCAGGCACGTCCCCACGCCGAACCGCGCCTCGTACGCGAACCCCTCGTCCTCCAGCAGCACCGACAGGTCGCCGAGCCGCGGCGGCGGGACCCCGACCTCCACCACGCCCGTCCCCACGGGAGCGGGGGGATCGCCGGACGGCTCCATCCCCGGCGGCGGCACCACGTCGTCCGGCGGCCCCGCGAGCTCCACGTCGATCCGCCCCGGCGTGAGGATCACCGCCGTCGGCCGCCCCGCCCCCGTCACCGCCGCCCGCGCCAACGCGAGCCGCTCCTCCAGCCCGCCCCCGGCGCCGAACCAGCCCCGCGCCTCCGGCAGCGGCCACAGCTTGAGGGTGACCTGCGTGATCACGCCCAGCGTCCCCCGCGACCCGACGGCGAGGCGCGGGATGTCGAAGCCCGACACGCCCTTCACCGTCCGCCCGCCCGCGGTGACGAGACGCCCGTCGCCGGTCGCGATCACGATCTGGAGCACCGAGTCGCGGACCGCGCCGGACCGCAGCCGCCGCCGCCCGCTCGCGCCCGTCGCGAGCACCCCGCCGATCGTCGAGCCGTCCCGCACCTCCGCCTGCGGCCAGTCCTGGCCGGCGCCCGCCGTCAGGGCGACGGCCTCCGTCACCGGCAGCCCCGCCTCCACGGTCAGCGTCAGGTCCTGCGGCTCGTGGGCGACGATCCGGCGCAGGCCGCCGGTGCGGATCTCCACGTCGCCCGGCGGTCCCGGCCGCCCCGCCCGCGAGCGGGTGCCCCCGCCGACGACGTCGACGCGGCGGCCCGACGCCGTCGCCTCCCGCAGCATCCCCGCCAGCTCCTCCGCCGTGGAGGGGGTGAGGACCGTCGTCACAGCCACGTGCCCGGCGGCAGCGACCCGGCGTCCAGCACCAGCTCCCCGCAGCGGCTGCCGAGCGGCAGGACCTTCGCCGGGTTCATGCGCCCCTCCGGGTCGAAGGCGTCGCGCGCCCGCGCCTGGGCGTCGAGGTCGACGGCGCTGAACGTCAACGGCATGAAGTCGCGCTTCTCCAGCCCGATGCCGTGCTCGCCGGACAGCACCCCGCCGACCGCGACGCAGGCCTCGATGATCGCCGTCCCCGCGGCGTGCACCCGCTCCACCTGCTCCGCGTCGCGGCGGTCGAAGGCGATCAGGGGGTGCAGGTTGCCGTCGCCGGCGTGGAACACGTTCATGATCACGAGGTCGAACTCGGCGGCGATCGCCTCGATCCGCTCCAGCACCTCGATGAGGCGGGTGCGCGGCACGACGCAGTCGTGGAGGTAGTAGTTCGGCGCGACGCGCGCCACCGCCCCGAAGGCGCTCTTGCGCGCCTTCCAGAACAGCGCCCGCTCCGCCTCGTCGCGGGCGACGCGCACCCGCCGCGCCCCCGTCCGCGCGCCGACCTCCTCCACCACCGCGACGTGCGCGGCGACCTCGGCCGGCGTCCCGTCGACCTCCACCAGGAGCATCGCGGCGGCGTCGACCGGCAGGTCGGCGTGGACGAAGGCCTCGACGGCGATCGTCATGCGCTGGTCCATCATCTCCATCGCCGCGGGGATCACCCCGCCGCCGATGATCCCCCCGACGGCCTCCCCCGCGGCCCGCACGGTGGGGAAGTCGAGCAGCATCGTCCGCACCTGCGCGGGGTCGCGCGTCAGCCGGACGGTGACCTCGGTCACGACGCCGAGGGTCCCCTCGCCGCCGACGACGAAGCCGCGGAGGTCGTAGCCCGGAGGGTCGGGGGCGGTGCCGCCGAGGCGCAGCACCTCGCCGTCGGCGAGCACGATCTCCATGCCGAGGACGTGCTGGGCGGTGACGCCCGACGCGAGGCAGTGGGGGCCGCCGGCGTTGGTCGCGACGTTGCCGCCGATCGAGCAGGCCTGCTGGCTCGACGGGTCCGGGGCGTAGTGGAGGCCGAGGTGGCGGACGGCCGTCGTCAGGTCGAGGTTCAGCACGCCGGGCTGCACCCGCGCGCACGGCACCTCGGGGTCGATCTCGAGGATGGCGCCCATGCGCGCGACCGACAGCACGATCGCCCCCTCCAGCGGGACCGCCCCCCCGCAGAGGCCCGTGCCCGACCCGCGCGGCACCACCGCCAGGCCGAGCTCGCCGGCGAGGCGCACGCACGCCGCGACCTCCGCCGTCGTCTCCGGCAGCACCACCAGCCCGCAGTCGCCCTGGGCGATCGAGCCGTCCCGGGAGTAGAGCCGCCGCTCGAGGGCGTGGTCGATCACGCGGGCGGGGTCGAGCAGCCGCTCGAAGGGGTCCCTCAGCGTGCTCACCGGAACGGTCGCCACCCGGGCGAGGCTACCTCACCCGGGGCCCCCGGGGATGCACCACCGGGGCCGGTACGACCACCGCGTGGGGCCGCCCGTCGGCTACGAGATGGGCGGCACCGCGTCCGGGGCGGGGTCGGGGCCCCGGCGGTGGGCGAGGATCGCCTCGGCGGCGGCCTCCCCGGCCTCGATCGCCTCGATCACCGCGGCGCCCGGGGCGAGGTGCAGGCCGTGCAGCTCCGACAGCCAGAGTGCGGGCGCGCGCACCGCGGGCATCTGGGCGACGTCCGCCACCGGGTAGGCGCGCGGCAGCCGCACCACCTCCAGCAGCCGCGCCGCGGCGGGGTCGTCGAGCAGCCCGAGCGGGTCGGCGAGCGCCCGGGCGCACGCCGCGGCGAGCTCCTCGTCGCCGAGCGACCAGACCGGGTCGCCCGGCGCCGCCTGGCAGTAGCACTCCATGCCGAGGACGGTCCACCCGGCGGGGGCGCTGCCCGGCGTCCAGTTGACCGGCTCGAACATGCGGGCGAACGGCACCCGCGGGTCGTCGACCTGGATCCACGGCTCCGCGGTGAGGCGGTCGCGCTCCAGCGTCACGTAGACGATGCAGACCGCCCGCATGCGCACCCCGCGGGTGGTCGCGCCCGGCGGGGCGGGCGTCAGCAGCCGCGCCGCGGCGCCCGCGGGGATCGCGACGACGGCCTGGGTCACCGGCACCCGCTCCCCGCCCGGCCCGAGGCGGACCGCCGCGAGGCGCCCGTCGGGGACCTCGATCGCCGTGACCGGGGTGCCGAGGCGCACGTCCGCCCCCGCGCGCGCGGCCGCGTCGAGCATCGCGTCCATGAGGCGGCCGATGCCGCCCTCCGGGAAGTCGAACCCGTCGGGGGCGGCCTGGTCCTCGAGCAGCCTCCGTGCGCGGTCGCCGGGGATGCGCTCCAGCGGGACGCCGTCGATCTTCTCGAGGTAGGCGCGCATCACCGCGTCGACGAAGGGCCCCCCGAAGCGGCTGCCGAGCTCCCCGTGGGCGGAGCCGTCGGGCGTCGCCGGCTCGTAGACGGCGTCGGGGCGCTGGTCGAGGTAGCGGCCGCGCACGACCTCGCCGCCGCGCACGCACGCGACGGGGCGGTCGACGCGCCGGAGCGCGCCCCCGAGCAGGTCGCGCAGCCACGCGCGCCGGGCCTCGTCGCGCACGAAGGGGATGTGCCCGCCCAGGTCGTAGGCGTAGCCGTCGCGCCGCCGGGTCACGCAGAGACCGCCCGGCTCGGCGGCGCCGTCGGCGACGAGCACGCGGGCACCGGCACGTGCGAGGGCCAGCGCGGCGCCGAGGCCCGCCGGTCCCGCGCCGAGGGTCACCACGTCGGGTCGGTCCACGGGGGCAACCTCCGTCGCCCGCTCGGGCCGCGTCAACCCGTCCGTGGCGGTACGACCGTCACGGGTGCCCGGGTGGGGTGCCCCGCTATGCTCGCGGGCGATGTTCGGACGGGTGACACGACGGTGAGACTGACGGCGCTGCTGATCGCCGCCGTGCTGGTGGTGCCCGCCTGCCTGGCGCTGCTCCGCCCGCACCGGGTCTCCGGCCGCCCCGACGCCGCCGCGCCGCGGCGTCGCATCGACCTCGTGTGGGCCGCCGTGCCCGCGGTGCTCGCCGCGGTGCTCGCCGCGTTCGCCGTCACCGCGTGACCACGGGCGCCGTACCGGCCGCCGTCGCGGCGCGACCCCTCGGGGTCGTGGGCGACTACGTCCGGCTCACCAAGCCGCGGGTCATCTCGCTGCTGCTGGTCACCACGGCGGGCGCGATGTGCGTCGCCGCCGGCGGCCTGCCGGGCGGGTGGCTGCTGCTGTGGACGATGGTCGGCGGCTACCTCGCGGCCGGCGGGGCCAACGCGATCAACCACTACATCGACCGCGACATCGACGGGCGCATGGCGCGCACGACGACGCGCCCCGTGGTCGCCGGCCGGGTCGCCCCCGGCCGGGCCCTCGTCTTCGGCATCGCGCTCGGCGTCATCAGCGCCCTCGTCCTCGGACTGGCGGCGAACTGGCTCGCCGCGGGCCTCGCC
The DNA here is from genome assembly GCF_018141545.1 of Miltoncostaea oceani. Classification (GTDB taxonomy): domain Bacteria; phylum Actinomycetota; class Thermoleophilia; order Miltoncostaeales; family Miltoncostaeaceae; genus Miltoncostaea; species Miltoncostaea oceani. Next base: position 323,412 of record NZ_CP064356.1, read on the forward strand.
CTCGCGGGCCTCGCCCTCTACGTGGGTGTCTACACCCTCTGGTTGAAGCGGACGTCGCTCCACAACATCGTGATCGGCGGCTCGGCGGGCGCCGTGCCCCCGCTCGTGGGCTGGGCGGCGGTCACCGGCGACCTCGGCCTGTCGGCGTGGCTCCTGTTCGCGATCGTCTTCTACTGGACGCCCCCGCACTTCTGGGCCCTCGCCCTGATGCTGGAGCGCGACTACGCCGCGGCGGGCATCCCGATGCTGCCGGTGGTCCGCGGGGTCGAGGAGACCAAGCGGCAGATCCTCCTCTGGACCCTCGTGATGGTGGGCGTGACCCTGCTGCCGGTCGTCTCCGGCGCCGCCGGTGCGTTCTACCTCGTCAGCGCCCTCGTGCTCGGCGCCGTGTTCATCGTCCTGGCGGCGCTGCTCGCCCGCGACCCGGCGATCGGCTGGGCACGGGCGACGTTCCACTACTCCCTGCTGTACCTCGCCCTGATCTTCGTCGCCCTCGTCGTCGACGCCGCGTAGGGACGCCGGGGTGGGCCGCCGCCGGCGCCGCGGGGAGGGGCCGCCCTTCCTCCTGTCGCCCCTCGGCATCGTCTTCACGACGGTGGTCATCGACCTCGTCGGGTTCGGCATCGTCCTGCCGATCCTGCCGCTCTGGGCGGAGGACTTCGGCGCGTCGCCCGTGCAGATCGGCCTGCTCACCGCCTCGTACGCGGTCATGCAGCTCCTCTTCGCCCCGGTCTGGGGCCGGCTCTCCGACCGCTACGGCCGCCGCCCGGTGATCCTGGTGTCGCTCGCGGGCAGCGCGCTGTCGGCGCTGCTGATCGGCCTGGCGGGGACGCTCCTGATCCTCTGGTTCGCGCGTGTCCTGCAGGGCATCGCGGGGGCGTCGTACGCCGCGGCGCAGGCCTACGTCGCCGACGTCACCACGCGCGAGGAGCGGGCCCGGGGGATGGGGATGATCGGCGCGGCCTTCGGCCTGGGCTTCGTGCTCGGCCCGGCGCTCGGCGCCCTGTTCTCGTCGATCGACCAGCGGCTGCCGTTCTTCGTGGCCGCGGGGCTCGCCGCCACCAACCTGGTGATCGCGTGGTTCCGCCTGCCCGAGTCGCGCCGCCCCGGCGCCGCGCCCGCCCCCGCCCCGCGCCTCGCCCTCGTGCGCCGCGCCCTCACGAGCGACGCCCTCGCGCCGCTGGTGTGGCTGTCGTTCATCGCGACCTTCGCGTTCGTCGGGATGGAGTCGACGTTCGCGCTGTTCGGGGAGCGCCGCTTCGACTACAGCGTCACCCAGGTCGGGCTCCTCTTCGTCTACATCGGGGTGCTCACCGCCCTCGCCCAGGGGGTGCTCGTCGGGCGGGTCGTCGCGCGCGTCGGGGAGGCGCGCGCGCTGGTGGGGGGGCTCGTCGGCACCGCCGCGGGGCTGCTGCTCGTGGGGGTCGCGCGCGACCTGTGGCTCCTGCTCATCGGTCTCGCGGTGCTCGCCATCGCGTCGGGCCTCGTCTTCTCCACCACCACGGCGATGATCTCCCTCGCCGCCGGCGACCGCGAGCAGGGGCTGATCCTCGGCCTGAGCGCGTCGGTGGGGGGCGCCGCCCGCATCGCCGGGCCGCTCGTCGCGACCCTGCTGTTCCAGCACGCCGGCATCGCCGCGCCGCTGTTCCTGGGCGCGGCGATCTTCGCGATCTGCGCCGCCGGGGCGGTGCGCCTCACCGGGCGGCCGCCCGCCGCGGTCGCCTCGGGACCCGTCACGCCCTCCGGGCGGTCCTGAGCGCCACGACCGCCGCGGGGGCGGTGGACCGCCCCCGGGCGGCCGCGCCCGGACGCCGTCCGGCCCACGCGGGCGGGGCGGTCCGTCCCCTCCTCCGCCGAGGGGGCCGGACGCCGCTCGCGCAGGGACGTCTGACCCGTCACCACCCCCTTCCACGGCCCAGGGTGCGTGTTAGGGTTCCGCCCGTGCTGAGGAGCCGCCACACCGTCCCGTTGCTGATCCTGATGGTCGTCATCGGGGCCATCTCGGTGTCGGTCGCGCTGTTCATCGACTGGCTCCCGGACCAGGCGGCCGACCAGGCCGAGCGGGTCGACCAGCTCCTGTGGTTCGTCATCTGGGTGTCGCTGGCGATCTTCACCATCGTCACCTCGGTCCTCCTCTACGCCGCGATCCGCTTCCGGGTCGGCGAGGACGACGACGCCGACGGGCCCCCGACGCACGGCAACACGACCCTCGAGGTCGTGTGGACGGTCGTGCCGGCCGTCCTCCTCGCCGTCGTGGCCGTCTGGGCCTACCTGGTGCTGTCCGACAACGAGGCCCTCGCTTCCGACCGCCTGGTCGTGGACGTCACCGCCGAGCAGTTCGCGTGGAGCTTCACGTACCCCGACGCGCAGGTGGAGACCGGCGACCTCCGGGTCCCCGTCGGCCGCCAGGTCGAGCTGAAGATGCGCGCGAAGGACGTCATCCACGACTTCTACGTCAAGGAGTTCCGCGTCAAGCAGGACGTGGTGCCCGGCATCACGACGCGGCTGATCTTCGACCCGAACAAGACCGGCACCTACCAGGTCATCTGCGCGGAGCTGTGCGGCGTGGGTCACGGCGTCATGCGCGCACGCGTGATCGTCATGGAGCCCGGCGCCTACCAGCAGTGGATCGACACGGCCCGTCGCGAGGTCGCCGCGGCGCCCTCCGCCCCGGCCCCGGCCGACGCCAGCCCCGCCCCCGGCACCGACGCCGCGGGTTCCGGGGACACGCCCGAGGGCACCCCGGCCCAGCCCTGACCAGGTAACCGAGGACCCCCATGGCCACCCACGCACCCACCCACTCGCACCAGCACGGGCACGACCACCACATGGACCCGCGCCCGCTCTCCTACTGGTGGAAGCGCGCGGTCGTGTGGACCATCGCCGGCTTCATGCTCGGCATGACGGTCGTCTTCCTCGGCCGCACCCTCTTCGGCAACACGCCGACGTGGGAGCCCCAGGTCTACTGGACCTTCGCGTCCGCGCTCGCCGCGATCGGCTTCACGATCGGCATCGGCTGCTGGGACTACTGGTGGCGCTGGATGACCGGCCGGCAGGTCGACCCCGAGGACCACTCGCTCCACGGGGCCGAGAGCTGGAAGGACTACTTCAAGGCCAACACCGATCACAAGGTGATCGGCATCCAGTACATGGTGGCCGTCTTCTTCTTCTTCGCGGTCGGCGGCATCTTCGCGCTGCTGGTCCGTGCGGAGCTGGCGGACTCCGGCCAGACGATCGGCGACGCCGAGACGTACAACGGGCTCTTCAGCGTGCACGCGGCGCTGATGATCTTCCTGTTCGTCATCCCGTCGTTCGTCGGCCTCTCGAACTACGTGCTGCCGATCATGATCGGCGCCAAGGACATGGCGTTCCCGCGCCTGAACGCCCTGTCGTTCTGGCTGCTGATCCCCGGCGGCGTGATGCTCGCCATCTCGCCCGCCTTCGGCGCCTTCTCCGCCGGGTGGACCGCCTACACGCCGCTCGCGACCCAGGGCGGCACCGGGACGACGCTCTTCGAGGTCGGCGTCCAGATCATCGGCGCCAGCTCGATCATGGGGGCGATCAACTTCCTGGTCACCATCTTCACGATGCGCGCGCCGGGCATGACCGTGTGGCGGATGCCGCTGCTGGTCTGGGCCCAGGCGACGACGTCGGCCCTGGTGGTGTTCGGCACGCCGTTCATCGCCGGCTCGCAGTTCATGACGCTCTTCGACCGCGTCATGGGGACGAACTTCTTCGACCCCACCGGCGGCGGCGACGTGATCATGTACCAGCACGTCTTCTGGTTCTACTCGCACCCGGCCGTCTACATCATGATCCTGCCCGGGTTCGGGATCATCAGCGAGGTCATCGCGACCCACTCGCGCAAGCCGATCTTCGGCTACCGGGCGCTCGCGTTCTCGACCGTCGCGATCGCCGTCCTCGGCTTCGGCGTCTGGGCGCACCACATGTTCGTCAGCGGCATGGCCGCGTGGCTGCGCGTGCCCATGATGATCACCACGATCATCATCGCGGTGCCCACGGGCGTGAAGGTGTTCTCGTGGCTCGGGACACTGTGGGGCGGGAAGATCCACCTGCGGACGCCGATGCTCTTCGCGCTCGGCTTCATCACGACGTTCGTGATCGGCGGCCTCTCCGGGGTCATGCTCGGCACGATCCCCGTGGACATCCAGGTGACCGACACCTACTTCGTGGTGGCCCACATCCACTACGTGTTCGTCGGCGGCAGCCTCTTCACGATCATGGCCGGCGTGTACCACTGGTTCCCGAAGATGACCGGCAGGATGTACAACGAGCGCCTCGGGGTCCTGAGCTTCTGGATCACGTTCGTCGGCTTCAACGCGACGTTCCTGCCGATGCACTGGCTCGGCCTGCACGGCATGCCCCGCCGCGTCGCCACCTACGACGACCGCTTCGGCACGCTCAACGCGATCATCAGCGGCGCCTCGCTGATCATGGGCGTCGGGATGCTGGTCTTCGCCTACAACATCATCCAGTCGTGGCGGAAGGGCCCCGCCGCCCCGTGGAACCCCTGGCGCGGCCGGTCGCTCGAGTGGCTCGTGTCGTCCCCGCCGTCGCTGTTCAACTTCGAGGCGACGCCCCAGGTGGTCGGCGGCCCGTACCAGTACGGCGTCCCCGGCGCGCGCCACGCGGTCGTGTTCGCCCCCGAGGAGATCGGCGGCGAGCTCACCGAGACGGAGCGGCGCACGATCCTGGTCATCGCCCGCGAGACCGTCGCGTCCGGCGCGCTCATCGACGAGCTCCGCCGCCGCGCCGGGGAGGGCCTCTGGCGCTTCACGATCGCCGTCCCGACCGAGGGTTCCGACCGCAGGGCCGCCGAGCGCCGCCTGCAGGTGACGCTCTCCGTGCTGGCCGAGGCCGGCATCGACGCGAGCGGCATCGTGGTGGACGGCGACCCGTTCGCGGCCTACGCCACCGTCAGCACCGACGAGGACCTCCACGAGGTCATCCTCGCGACCTACCCGACGGGCCGCTCCGGCTGGATGGCCGACGACATGGTCGACCGCCTCCGCAAGGTCACGAACCTCGGCATCACCCGCGTCGTCGTGCGGCCCGAGGAGGCGACCGAGCCCCTCGCGCGTCCCGGCGTCACCCGGGTGGCCGTCGTCGCGGACGACGCCCTCGGCGGCTCCGCGCTGGTCGAGGCCCTCCGCGACCGCGCCGACGCCCAGCCGCTGGCCGCCGTCATCCTCTACCCGATGGCCCTCGACGGCCCCGGCTGGACGGACGAGGCCGAGGAGACCCGGTCCGCCGCCACCGAGCGCGTCCGGCGCGCCATCGAGGGCCTGCAGGCCGTCGGCGTCCAGGCGCGCGGCGAGGTGCTGGACGGCGACGCCGCCGTCGCCGCCCGCGTCGCGACCGCCGACCACGCAGCCGACCTCATCCTGATCGCCGCCACCCGTGGCGGGAGGCTGGCCTCCGACGACGCGCTGGCGGCCGTCCGGAGCGCGGCGGGCGCCACGCCCGTCGAGCAGATCGTCGTCGATGCGGGGGCCCCGGCCTCCCCGTCCGGGAGCTAGCGCATGGCCACGACCGAGCACGAGGTCCACGCGCCGGCGTCGGGGGCCACGCCCCCGCCCTCGCGGGGCAGCCAGATCAGCATGGGCATGCTCTCGATGATCTTCTTCATCGGGTCCGAGGTGATGCTCTTCGGCTCCCTCTTCGCCGCCTACTTCTTCGTGCGCTTCAACGTCGCCGACCAGTGGCCGCCGCTGAACGCCGAGGGCGAGCCGTTCGAGCTGCCGAAGGTCCTCACCGGCCTCAACACCCTGATCCTGGTCGCCTCCAGCTTCACGCTCCACTGGGGCGAGCACCGGCTCAAGCACTACAACGACCGCAAGGGCCTCGAGCGCGGCCTGCTGGTCACGCTGTTCCTGGGCGCGACCTTCCTGATCATCCAGATCAACGAGTACATCCACCTGGGCTTCACGCCCCAGGACCAGGCGTTCGGCGCGACCTTCTACACGCTGACCGGCTTCCACGGCCTGCACGTGTTCGTCGGCCTGACGCTGCTCACCCTCGCGTTCATCCGGGTGAAGAAGGCGCACGACTTCACGCCCCAGTGGGCGACGCCGCTCGCGGCCGCCAGCCTGTACTGGCACTTCGTCGACGTGGTCTGGGTCCTGCTCTTCGTCCTCGTCTACCTCATATGAGAGGGGCTCGTGTGCGTCACACCGGCCGCGTGGCCGTGGCCATCGCGCTCGGAGCAGGCGTGCTCGCGCTCGCCGGCTGCGGGGGCGACGACTTCGCGGACGCCGACCTGGAGGCGGGCAAGCAGACCTTCGCGACCGCCTGCGCGGGTTGCCACACGCTGAACGACGCGGGGACGCCCCCCGCGAACATCGGCCCGAACCTGGACGACTCGTTCCGCGCCGCCCGCGAGGTCGGGATGAGCGACGAGCAGTTCGCCGGCGTGGTGCAGCGCTGGATCCGCATCGCCCAGAAGCCCATGCCGCGCGACCTCGTCGTCGGTGAGGACGCCCGCAACGTGTCCGCCTACATCGCCGCGGTCGCCGGGGTCGGTGGCGAGAGCACCGTGCGGCCGGCGAACCCGACCCCCGAGGTCCCCCGGGAGTCGCGCCAGGACCAGAACGACTAGGGCGCGACGCGCCGCCTCCCGCCGGATGGGCCGATCGGCGTGAGCGGCCGCCTGGAGGGGACGAGGATCGTGGTGACCGGGGCCTCCCGCGGCCTCGGCCGCGCGGTGGCGGAGGGCGTCGCCGCGGAGGGTGCGTCGCTGGTCGTGACGGCGACGTCGCCGGAACGCCTGGAGGCGACCCGCGCCGCGGTGCGCGCCCGCGGCGGCGAGGCGCACCCGGTGGGACTCGACCTGCGCGACCGCGTCTCGGTGGCCGCGGCCGCCGCCCAGTCGCTGTCCGCCCTCGGGCGGGTCGACGTGCTCGTCAACAACGCGAGCCTGCTGGGCGAGCGCATGCCCCTCGAGACGTACCCCGCGGAGACGTGGGACGAGGTCATGGCCGTCAACGCCACCGGCACCCTCGCGCTGATCCAGGCGCTGCTGCCGGGGATCGCCGACGACGGCGCGATCGTGAACGTCACCTCCGGGGCGGCGGGCCGCGCGGGGTGGGGCGCCTACGCCGTCTCCAAGCTCGCGCTCGAGGGGATCACGGGGATGCTGCGGGAGGAGCTCGCCGACCGCCGCATCCGCTGCGTCGCGGTCAACCCCGGCGGCCTGCGCACCACCATGCGCGCCGCCGCCTACCCGGACGAGGACCCCGCCACCGTCCCGCACCCCTCCACCGTCGTCGAGCCGTTCATCGCGATCGCCGCGGGCGCCGACCCCGGCCCCCGCATCGACGCCGCCACGTGGGGCGGCCGGTGAGGCCGATCCCGCCCCTCGCGTCGACCGAGGGCTGGCGCGAGGTGGACATCGTCCCGCGCGCCGAGCCGCTCGTGCGGGTCGCCGACATCGGGGGGCGCGTCCACGACGACCCCCGGTACCTCGCCGCCGGCCTCCCCGGCGCCCTGCCGGAGGGGTGGGTGCGGGAGGACGTCGCCCGCCGCCTCGCCGCCGTCGCCGCGGGGCTGCCGGACGGCATGACCCTCGTCGTGTGGGACGGCTACCGCCCCATCGCGACGCAGGCCGCGCTGTACGACACGTACCTCGACGAGCTCACGATGGTGCACCCCGACTGGCCGGCCGACGCCCTCGAGGACGCCGCCGCCCGCTACGTGACCCCGCCCTCGCGGTCGGTGGAGGCGCCCCCGCCGCACCTCACCGGCGGCGCCGTCGACCTCACCCTCGGCGACGCCGACGGCCGACCCCTCGACATGGGGACGTCGTTCGACGCCTTCGTCGCCGAGGCCGGCGCCCGCGCGCTCGAGGACGTCCCCGGCCCCGCCCGGGACCTGCGGCGCATCCTGTTCTGGGCGATGTCGGAGCACGGCTTCACCGCCTACGCCGAGGAGTGGTGGCACTACGACCACGGCGACCAGTTCTGGGCGCTCGCGACCGGCCGCCCCGCCCACTACGGCGCCGCCGACCCCCCGGGGTAGGCCGGAAGGTCGAGGGGGATCCCTCACGCGCCGACCGCGGCCCCGGCACTAGCGTCGGGCCGCAACGGTGGCCAGTGAGGGGAGCGCGAGCGATGAGTGCCCGGCACGACGAGCGGTGGACCTCCGCGTCCCGCGACGAGGCGCGCGAGGAGCCGGTCCTCGACCGGCTGGGTCCCCCCGGCTGGCGGGAGTTCACCGCCGCCCGCCACCGGTTCGAGACGACCCTCGCGGTCCAGGGGCTGGAGCGCGCGTTCGCGCGGAACGGAGCCGCCGACGCGCCCCGCCGGCGCGCCGACCCGTGACCCTCACCGGCGCCGTCGCGCGCTACCACGACGCCTGGAACGACCACGACGCCGCGGCCTGCGCGGGCTGCTTCACCCCTGACGGCGTCCGCACGTGGTTCGTCCGCCCGCCGGGGTCCGCCCCGGGCGACCCCTTCCCGACCTTCACCGGGCGCCCGGCGATCGCCGAGGGGATCGCGGACTTCCTGCAGGGGGTGCCGGACCTCGTGCTCGAGGTCGACGCCCTGAGCGAGGGGAGCGACGAGAGGGTGTGGACAGAGTGGCGGGTGACCGGCACCCTGGGCGCGGCGTGGAGCGACCCCGCGGCGCGCGGACGCACCCTCGACCTCGTGGGGGTGTCGGTCTTCCGTGTGGCGCCCGGCGGCCTCGCCGAGGAGCGCGTCTACTGGGACTCCGTGCTGCTGACACCGGGGTCGGAGCGCGCCTTCACCGCCTGAGCGCCCCGGTCGCGACGTGGCGCGCCAGCTCGGTGCGGGACCGCACGCCGAGTTTGCGGTAGATGCTCCCGAGGTGGCGCTCGACCGTCTTCTCCGAGAGGAAGAGGCGGCCGGCGACCTCCCTGTTGGTCGCGCCCTCGGCGACCGCGAGGGCGATCTGCAGCTCCCGCGGCGACAGATCCTCGCCGGGGCGCCCCCCCGCGCGCGGTCGCAGGCGGGCGCCGCTCGCGGCGATCTCCTCGCGCGCCTGGCGCGACCACGGCTGGGCGCCGAGGTCCTCGAAGACCGCCAGCGCCCGCTCGAGGTGCATCCGCGCGTCCGTCCGGCGTCCCGCGCGCCGCAGGCGGGCGCCGTACGCGAGCTCGGTGCGCGCCCGGTCGAACGGGAGGGGGAGGCGCCCGTGCAGCCGGAGGGCCTCGCCGAAGTGGCGGTCGAGGTCGTCATCGATGAGCCCGCGGCACCGGTGGGTCACCGCCAGCGCCCAGACGCCGCCGGTGCGGTGGGCCTGCTCGGACAGGGTCGCGAGCACCCGGCGGGCGTCGTGGACGCGCCCCGCACGCACGTAGGCCTCCACCAGATCCGGCTGCCACGGGACCGTGGCGGGCTCCGCGAGTCCGTGCCGCAGTGTGTCCGCCTCCAACCGGGCCAGGTCCCCGACGGCCCGCTGCGGGTCGCCCTCCCCGAGCGAGGCGAAGCCCAGGGCGGCGCGGGCGTAGGTCTCCGCCGACGCGACGCGCAGCCGTTCCGCGACCTCCAGGGTCTCGGACGCCCGCCGGCGCGCGTCGTCGGTCAGGCCCAGGCCCCCCTCGACGCAGGCCAGGGACGCCGCGGCGTACCCCGACGGACCCATCTGACCCGTCTCGGCGAGCAGGGCGAGCGCCTCCTCGCCGCGGGACCGGGCACGGCCCCATCGCCCGAGGCGGAAGTCCATCTCGCACCCGAAGGCCAGCACGAAGCCGAGGAACCCCACGGCGGCGGATGCCCTTCCCTGATCGATCCACTGATCCAGTCGTGCATCGGTCACCTCGTAGTCGCCGAGCCAGCCGCGCCAGGACGCCGACAGGACGACCATCTGGCCGACGGGCGAGGTGACGTCGACCTCCGCCGTGAGGACGTCGAAGCGCTCGAGCAGGGGGCGCGCGGCCCTCGCCTGGCCGCGGAGGACGAGCGTCCCGGCCAGGTATCCGACGAGGCTGGGCACGCGGGTGGGCCCCTCGGGATCGATGGCGAAGGCCTGCCGCGCGACGGCGAGCGCGGTGTGGCAGTCCCCCGCGATCGTCCGGGTGAGCACCGCGTCGGCGAGCATCGCGGCGGCCGCCGTCGGCGAGCGGGCCGCCTCGTGCCGGGCCCCCTCGACGAGGGTGCGGAAGGCGCCGTCCAGGTCCCCGGCGAGCAGGGTGACCAATCCGCGCAGATGGGTCGCGGCGGCTCCGCCGTCGCGCGCGCCCTCGAGCAGGGAGAGGCTCCACGCCGGGCGTCCGGCGGCCATCGCGAGCTCCGTCGCCCGGAGGCGGCGCGCCGTCGCCGCCGCGGGGTCGCGCGAGAGCGCCGCGGCCCTCTCCAGGGCACCTGCGGCGGCCGAGTACGCCGTGCGCGCGGCGGCCGCCATGGCCGCCTGCTCGAGGGCGGCCGCGGCCTCCTCGTCGGGACCCAGGGTCGCCTCGGCCAGGTGCCATGCGCGCGCCTCCGCGTCGGAGGCGGGATCGAGCGCGTCCGCGATCGCGCGATGCGCCGCGCGCCGCTCGGCGGGCGTGGCCAGCTCGCGAACCACCGACCGGAGCACGGGATGCCGCATGCGGGCGGTGCCGCCGGCGATGACCACCAGCCCGGCCGCCTCCGCCGTGGCGAGGTCCTCCCGGCGTCCGCCCTCCCGCGCGAGGGCGGCGTCGAGCGCGGAGGACCCGGCGTCCTCGCTGATCGCCACCATGAGGCACGCACGCCGTGCCGGCGCGGGCAGCCGGGCGAGCAGGCTCCGGTAGCTGCGCACGAGGGCCTCGCCCGCCCGCGGCGGCCGCGGCGGCGCCCTGACGCCGGCCCGTTCGTCCTCGTCGAGGCCGCGGGGCAGCTCGACGAGCGCGAGCGGGTTGCCGCCCGCGTCGTCGAGGAGCGTCCGGAGCAGGGACTCGTCCGCCCCGGGGAGCGCCGCCCGCAGGAGCCTCCGAGACGACGCCTCGTCCAGTGGCCCCAGCGCGATCTCGTCGATCCCCCCGATGTCGAGGTCGTCGTGCGGGGCACGACGCGAGGTGGCGACGATCGCCACCGGATCGTCCCCGAGCCGCCGTGCGCAGAACAGCAGGGCCTCGCGGCTGGGGACGTCGAGCCAGTGGACGTCATCGACCAGGACGAGGAGCGGGGCCTCAGCGGCGACGACCTCGAGGAGGCCGAGGGCCGCCGCGTACGCCGCGAAGCGGTCCGGCACCGCCGGGGGGCCGAGGGCCATCGCCGCCTCGATCGCCGTGCGCTGCGCCGGCGGGAGGGCGCCACGCCGGTCGAGGACGGGTCGGAGCACGTCCGCGAGTCCGGCGAACGCGAGGCTGGCCTCGGACTCGACCCCGCGCGCCGAGAGCGCGCGGACGCCGGTCGCCGCGCTGCGCAGGTCGTCGAGCAGCGCCGTCTTGCCGATTCCCGGCTCTCCGCGGATCACCACCGCCGCCCCGCGCCCGCGGCGGATGTCCGCGAGGACCTCGCGGAGTCGCGCCCGCTCCCCATCCCGGCCGATGAGCACGCCCCGATGATCCGACCTCCAACCCCCTCCTGTCGAGATCCGCATGCCGGAACGTGCGCGTCGCGAGACGATCGGCCGGGTGGGCCCGTCCGCCGCGCCGGCGGGCCGCGGGTAACATCGGAGCGGTGACCACCTCCCCCCCGGAGGCCGCACCGCGGGCGGCGGGCCTCGGGCTGATCCCGGCCCTCCTGAGCTTCGTGCGCTTCTCGCACACGATTTTCGCGCTGCCCTTCGCGCTGGCCTCGGCCGTCCTCGCCCGCCTCGAGGTCCCCGCCGCCGCGACGCTCGGGTGGATCCTCCTCGCGATGGTCGGGGCCCGCACCCTCGCGATGGCCCTGAACCGCGTCATCGACGCCGACATCGACGCCGCCAACCCGCGCACCGCGTCCCGCGAGCTGCCGTCGGGCCGCCTCGCGCTCGGCCAGGTCGCCGGGCTCTGCGCCGTCAGCCTGGCGATGCTGCTCGTCGCCGTCTCCCAGCTCCCCGAGGAGACGTGGGTGCTGTGGCCCGTCCCCGTCGCCGCCTTCGTGCTCTACCCCCTCGCCAAGCGGGTGACGTGGGCCTGCCACCTCGCGCTCGGCCTCACCATCGGGATCGCGCCGATGGGGGCGTGGCTCGCCGTCACCGGCGACCTCGGCGCGGCGCCCGTCATGCTCGGCCTCGGGGTCGCCCTCTGGATCGCGGGCTTCGACATCATCTACGCGCTCCTCGACGTCGACTTCGACCGCTCACACGGCGTCCACTCCGTCCCCGCGCGCTTCGGCGAGGCGCGCGCGCTCTGGGTCACCCGCGGGCTGCACGCCGGGGCGATCGCCCTGCTCGCCGCCGCGGGCGCCGCCGCCGGCGCCGGGTGGTGGTACGCCGTCGGCGTCGCCCTCTGCGCCCTCGTGCTCCTCTACGAGAACGCGATCGTCCGGCCCGGCGACACCCGCCGCGTGCAGGCGGCCTTCGCGCAGTCGAACGGGCTGCTCGCCGTCGTCTTCCTGGCCTTCACCCTCGCCGACGTCACGCTCTAGATGACCGGTCCGCCGGCCGAGCTGGTGCGGGCGACCGGTCTGGTGAAGCGCTTCGGGGACCGGACCGCCGTCGACCGGGTCGGCCTGGCCGTCGCCGGCGGCGAGTGCCTCGCGGTGCTCGGCCCGAACGGCGCCGGCAAGAGCACGCTGCTGCGGATGGTCGCCACGCTCCTGCGTCCCGAGGCGGGGGAGGTCGAGGTCTGCGGGCACCCCCTCCCGGCGCGCGCCAACCGCGCCCGTGCCGAGATCGGCTACCTCGGGCACGACCCCATGGTCTACCTCGACCTCACCGCGCGGCAGAACCTCGAGCTCTACGCCGACCTCTTCGGCCTGGACGACGCCCGCGACCGGGTCGACCGGGGCCTCGACCGGGTCGGTCTGCTCGCCCGATCATTCGACCCCGTCCGAACGTTCAGCCGCGGGATGGCGCAACGCCTCGGCCTCGCGCGGGCCCTCCTGCACGAGCCGCGGGTGCTGCTGCTCGACGAGCCCTACTCGGGCCTCGACGCCGCCGGCGCCCGCCTGCTCGACGCCGTCCTGGCCGACCTCGGCGACGACCGCGCCGCGATCATCGTCACCCACGAGGTCGAGCGGGGCGTCGCCCTCGCCGGCAGCGTGCTCGTGATGCGGGCCGGGCGGACGGTGCTGCGCGAGTCGCTCGCCGGGGCCGAGGGCCCCGCCTTCCGGCGCCGCTACGAGGAGCTCGTGGCGTGAGCGCCGCACGCCCCGCCTGGCGGCGCCAGCTCCGCGCCCTGCTGCTGAAGGACCTGCGGCTCGAGCTGAGGACGCGGGACACGGTCGTCGCCATGCTGCTTTTCGCGATCGTCGCGATGACCATCTTCCAGTTCGCCGTGGGGTCGCGCGGCGAGGACCTCACCCCCGCCGCCGGGGGGATCCTGTGGGCCGTGCTCGCCCTCACGGCGGTGCTCGGCGTCGGGCGCTCGTGGGTGCCGGAGCGGGAGCAGCGGGTGCTCGACGGCATCCTCGGCGCCCCCGTCCCCCGCGACGTCCTGATGGCGGCGAAGGCGGGGGCCATCTACGCCTACCTCCTGGCCGTCGAGATCGTCGCCGTGCCGGTGATGGCGCTGTTCTTCATCCGGGAGCCCGACCCCGTCGACCTGCTCCTGATCGGTGTCGTATGCCTCATTGCGAACGTCGGGATCGCGGTCCTCGGATCCCTGCTCGCCGTGCTCGCCCTCTTCGCCCGGGCGCGCGAGCTGCTCCTGCCGGTCCTGTTCCTCCCCTCCCTGCTGCCCGTCGTCATCGCCGCGGCGGGCGCGACGCACGCCGTCGCAGCGGGGACGAACGACCTCGCGGAGTACCGGGGCTACTGCCTGTTCCTCGGGGTGTATGCGGTAATCTTCGGGCTTGTGGCCTACGCGACGTACGAGCACGTCTTCGATGACTGACGCGCGTCCGTCCCGGCGTCTGGCGGTCACCGGCGGCGTGTCGGCGGCCCTCGTGCTGCTGGCGACCTACGGGGTGTTCTTCGTCGCGCCCGAGGACGCCGACCAGGGGATCATCCAGAAGATCTTCTACTTCCACGTGGCCATCGCCATCGTCGGCCTCGGCGCCTTCGGCGTCGCCGCGATCTACGGCATCCGCTACCTCCGCTCCCGCGACGAGCGCTTCGACGAGATCTCCTCGATCTCGATCGGCATCGGCCTCGCCTTCTCCGTCCTGGTGGTCATCACCGGGTCGATCTGGGCGAAGGCGTCGTGGGGCACCTGGTGGGTCTGGACCGACCCGCGCCTCGTGACGTTCCTGATCGTCCTGCTGCTCTACGCCGCCTACTTCGTGCTCCGGTCGTCGGCCGAGGGCGAGCGCCAGGCCCGGTACTCGGCCGTCTACTCGGTCGCCGCCTTCGCCTCCGTGCCGCTGTCGTTCTACTCGGTGCGCGTCGCGCGCTCGTTCGTGCACCCCGTCGTCTTCACCCAGAACGGGGCGGACATGCCGAACTCGATGCTGATCTGGTTCGTCGTGACGCTCCTCGCGACGGTCGGCGTCTTCCTGACCCTGCTGCAGATCGAGCTCGTCCAGCGCCGCGCCGACCGCGCGCTGCGCCGGGTCAAGGCGCGCCTGGAGGCGACGGCGTGAGCTCCGGCGGCGAGTACGTGGTCGCGGCGTACGGGGTCGTCCTCTTCGCCCTCCTCGTCTACGTCGTCGTGATCGGGCTCAAGTCGGCGCGCCAGGCGCGCGAGACGGAACTGCTCGCGAAGCTCATCGAGAGCCGGGCGGATGCCGAGGACGACGTCATGGACGCATTGGAGCCGGTGGACCGGTGACCCACGCGCCGGGATCCCCACGCCCCCTCTACCCGATGTTCGTCGACATCGGCGGCCGCCGCTGCCTCGTGGTGGGCGGCGGGACGATCGCGACCGACAAGGCCCGCAAGCTCGTCGAGCACGGCGCCGTCCTGCGCGTCGTGAGCCCCGACGTCACCGCCGAGCTGGCCGCCATGACCGCCGCCGGCGGCGCCGAGCACCGCGGCCGCACCTACCTGCCCGAGGACCTCGACGGCTGCACCCTGGCGTTCGCGGCGACCGACCGCGCCGACGTGAACCGCGCCGTCGCCGCCGACGCGCGGGAGCGGGGGATCCCCTGCAACGTCGCCGACGCCCCCGCCCGCGGCGACTTCACCGTCCCCTCCGTCGTGCGCCGCGGCGACCTCGCGATCGCCGTGTCGACCGGCGGGGCGAGCCCCGTCGTCGCCCGGCACGTCCGGCGGCGGATCGAGGAGGCCTACGGACCCGAGTGGGAGGCGCTGATCGCGTTGCTGCGCGACCTGCGCGGCGACCTCAAGGCCCGCCACCGCGACATGCCCGGCCGCCGGGCCGCGGTCGAGCGCCTGATGGAGTCCGACGTCCTGCGGCGCCTCGCCGAGGGCGACGACGACGGCGCCCGCGCGCTCGCGCGCCGCGTGCTCGACCTCGAGGGGGTGGCGGCGTGAACCTCCTCGTCCTCGGCCTCTCCCACAAGACCGCGCCGGTCGAGCAGCGCGAGAAGGCGGCGCTCTCCGACAGCGCCGCCCGCCAGATGCTCCGCGAGCTGATGGCCCACGGCACCGTCGACGAGGCCATCGCCCTCTCGACCTGCAACCGCACCGAGGTCTACGTCGGCACGCCCGACCCCCTCCGCGCCGAGGACGCCGTCGCCGCCGCGATCGTCGCCCACACCAAGATCTCCGGCGAGGAGCTCGCCTGCGCCCGCTACGTGCTGCGCGACGACCGCGCCGCCGCGCAGCTCTTCCGGGTGACGTCGAGCCTCGACTCGATGGTCATCGGAGAGAGCGAGATCCAGGGTCAGGTGCGCTCCGCCTGGGACCTCGCCGTCGAGGAGGGCAGCGCCGGCCCGCTCCTCAACCAGCTGTTCCGCCAGGCGATCGAGGTCGGCAAGAGCATCCGCACGCGCACGCGCATCGGGTCGGGGTCGTCGTCGGTCCCCGCCGTCGCGCTCGACCTGGCCGAGGACGTCCTGTCCGACCTGCCGGGCCGGCGGGTGCTGGTGATCGGCGCGGGCCGCATGGCCGAGGCGACGACCCTCGCCCTCATGCAGCACGGCGTCCGCGACGTCGTCGTCGCCAACCGGACCGTCGGGACCGCCCGCACCCTCGCCGAGCGCTTCGGGGGCCGCGGCGTGGGCTTCGACCGGATCGACGAGGAGCTGCGGGGCGCCGACATCGTCATCTCCTCGACCGACGCGCCCCACCCGATCCTCGGCCCCGACGAGATCTCCCCCGTCATGGCCGACCGCGCCGACCGGCCGATGGTCGTCGTCGACATCTCCGTCCCCCGCGACGTGGACGCCGCCGTCGCCGCGGTGCCCGGGGTCGCGCTCTACGACATCGACGACCTCGAGCGCGTCGTCGAGGCCAACATCAACGGCCGCCGCCTCGAGGCCGAGCGCGGCGAGGGCTTCGTCATCGGCGCCGTCCAGGGCTTCTCGGCGTGGCGCCGCGGCCTGTCCGCCACCCCCGCGATCACGTCGCTGCGCCAGCGCGCCGAGGCGATCCGCCGGGGCGAGCTCGAGCGGATCGAGAGCCAGTGGGACTCCCCGCTCACCGACGCCGACCGCGAGCGCCTCGAGGCCCTCACCAAGAGCATCGTCAACAAGCTCCTCCACGAGCCGACCGTACGCGTGAGGGCGGCCGCCGAGGGTGGCGACGGCGAGGCCCTGCGCCACCTCGAGAGCCTGCGTCACCTCTTCGGGCTCGAGGCGCAGACCGGCACGAACTAGCCGCCGTCCGCATCGTCATCGCCACGCGGCAGTCGCCGCTCGCCCTCGCCCAGACCGGCCTGGTGGCGGACGCCCTGCGCGCGGCCGGCCACACGCCGGAGCTGCTCGGGCTGACCACCACCGGCGACCGCTGGAGCGCATCCGGCACCGGCCCCGCCCCCGACAAGGGGCTGTTCGTGAAGGAGCTCGAGGAGGCCCTCCGCGACGGCCGCGCCGACGTGGCCGTCCACTCCGCGAAGGACCTCCCCGGCGAGCTGCCGGCGGGGCTCGCGGTGCTCGCCGTCCCCCCGCGGGAGGACCCCCGCGACGTGATCGTCGGCCCCGGCGACGGGCTCGACGGCCTGCCCGCCGGCGCGCGCGTCGCGACGGGCAGCCCGCGCCGCGCCGCGCAGGTGCTCGCCGCCCGCCCCGACCTCGTGATCGTCCCGATCCGCGGCAACGTCGGCACCCGCCTCGACAAGCTCGCCCGGGGCGACGCCGACGCCCTCGTGCTCGCCGCCGCGGGCCTCCGCCGCCTCGGCCTCGCGCCCGCCGGCATGGTGGCCCTGCCCGTCGCGGTCTCGACCCCCGCCCCTGGCCAGGGCCTGCTCGCCGTCGAGGGCCGCCCCGGCGCCCCCGCCGCCGCGGCCGCCGCGGCGGTGCTCGACGACGCCGACGC
Organism: Miltoncostaea oceani; assembly: GCF_018141545.1. Lineage (GTDB taxonomy): Bacteria > Actinomycetota > Thermoleophilia > Miltoncostaeales > Miltoncostaeaceae > Miltoncostaea > Miltoncostaea oceani. The sequence continues at coordinate 340,823 of NZ_CP064356.1, forward strand.
CCACGCGTGTCTGCGCGCCGAGCGCGCCGTCCTCGCGGCGCTCGGCGGCGGCTGCCTCGAACCGATCGGCGCCCTCTGCGAGGTCCACGCCGGCGGGCTGCGGATGACCGCCTTCGCGGGATCCGCCGACGGGTCCCGTGGCGAGCGCGTCGTCGTGGAGGGCCCGCGTGACGACCCCGAGGGGCTCGGGGCGGCCGCGGCGGAGCGCCTCGCGGGGGTCCGCCGGTGAGCGGGTTCGTCCACCTCGTCGGCGCGGGACCGGGCGACCCCGGCCTGCTGACCGTGGCGGGCCGGAGGGCCCTCGAGCGGGCGGAGGTCGTCGTCTACGACCGCCTCGGCACCGAGGAGCTGATGCCGCTCTGCCCGCCGGACGCGGTCCTGCTCAACGCGGGCAAGTCACCGGGCCGCCAGGCCATGACGCAGGACGAGATCAACGCGGCGCTCGTCGAGCACGGCGCGGCGGGGCGCCGTGTGGTGCGCCTCAAGGGCGGCGACCCCTTCGTCTTCGGCCGGGGGGGCGAGGAGGCGGAGGCCCTGCGCGCCGCCGGCGTCGAGTACGCCGTCGTCCCCGGCATCACCAGCGCCATCGCCGCCCCCGCCTACGCGGGCATCCCCGTCACGCACCGCGGCGTGGCGACGTCGTTCACCGTCGTCACCGGCCACGAGGACCCGACGAAGGAGTCCGAGCAGACCGACTGGGATGCGCTCGCCCGCGTCCCCGGGACGCTCGTGATCCTCATGGGCATGGGGCGCCTCGCGGCCATCTCGGCGGCGCTGATCGCCGGCGGCCGCCCGCCCGGCCAGCCCGCCGCCGCCGTGCAGTGGGGCACGACCCCCCGCCAGCGCCGGGTGGTCGCGACCCTCGGCGACCTGCCGGCACGGGTCCGCGAGGAGGGCCTCGGCTCGCCCGCCGTCGTGGTCGTCGGCCCCGTCGCCGGGCTCGCGGAGGGCATCGACTGGATCGAGCGCCGGCCGTTGCGCGGCCGGACGGTGGTGGTCACGCGGGCGCGCGCCCAGGCCAGCGAGCTGTCGGACCGCCTCCGCGCCCTCGGCGCCGCCGTCGTCGAGCTGCCCGCGATCCGCATCTCCCCGCTGCCCGGCACGCCGGAGCTCGACGACGCCCTCACGCGCCTCGACGGCTACGGCCTGATCGTGCTGACGAGCGTCAACGGCGTCGACGCCCTGTTCGCGGCGCTCGCCGCCCGCGGACGCGACGCACGCGCGCTGCCCGCCGCCGCGACGGTCGTCGCGATCGGCCCCGCCACCGCCGAGCGGCTCGCCGCGCACGGGGTGCGCGCCGACCTGGTCCCGGAGCGCTTCGTCGCCGAGGGCATCCTGGAGTCGCTGGCGCAGACGCCCCTCGACGGCGTCCCGGTGCTCGTGGCGCGGGCCCGCGGGTCCCGTCCGGAGCTCGTCGACGGCCTCCGCGCACGCTGCGCCCACGTCGACGAGGTGGAGCTCTACGAGGCGGTGCCGGAGCCCGCCGACCCGGACGCGGTCGCCGCCGCCCTCGCCGCGAGCCACCTGACGTTCACGGCCTCCTCGACCGTCCGCAGCTTCATGGGCCTCCTCGGCCCCGGCGAGCGCGCCGCCCTGCGCGGCGGCCCGCGGGTCGTGTCCATCGGACCGGTCACCAGCGACACCGCCCGCGCCGAGGGCCTCGAGGTGCACGCCGAGGCCGCCGAGCACACGATCCCCGGGCTGGTCGCGGCGCTCCTCGCCGACGTGGCCGCGGCGGCACCCGCGCCGTGAGCGCCCCCGGCCCCCGGCCGGTGGTCGCGTTCCTCACCGACTTCGGCGCCGGCAGCGAGCACGTCGGCGCCCTCCACGCCGTCGTCGCCGCCGGATGCCCCGCGGCCGACCGGATCGACCTCGCCCACGACCTCGTCGCCGGGGACATCCGCGCCGGGGCGCTCGTCCTGGCCCGCCTCGTCCCGTTGCTGCCGGGCGCCGTCCACGTCGCCGTCGTCGACCCCGGCGTCGGCACCGACCGCCGGGCCGTCGTCGTCTCCCTGGAGGGGGGCGGCGCCCTCGTCGGCCCCGACAACGGTCTGCTCGGACCCGCCGCGACGGCGGTGGGGGCCACCGGCGCCGTGGCGCTGCACCCCCTGCCGGACGACGCCCCCGCGACGTTCCACGGCCGCGACCTGTTCGCGCCGGCGGCCTCCCGCCTCGCCGCGGGGGAGTCCCCCGGCGCGCTCGGCACGCCCGTCGACCCGGCGGGGCTGCGGATGCCCGACCTGCCGCCGCCCCGCGTCGGCGACGGGACCCTCGCCGCCGAGGTGGTGCTCGTCGACCGCTACGGCAACGTGCAGCTCCTCGCCGGCGCCGCCGACCTGGAGCGCGCCGGGTTCACGGCGGGGGACCGCATCAGCGCGTCCGTGACCGACCGTCCCCACCCCGTCACCGTGGCGCGGGCGTTCGGGGACGTCGCGCCGAAGGGGATGCTCGTGCACGTCGACTCCCACGGCATGGTCGCGATCGCCGTCAACGGCGGGGACGCCGCACGCCGCATCGGCGCCGCCCCCGGCGACCTGCTCACCCTCGCGCGGTGGCCCCTCCCCGCCGCGCCGTGATGGCCGCCGCCATCGTCGCGGCCGTGCCCGGCACGTGGGCGAGGAACAGGGACGGCTCGACGAGCTCCAGCTCCAGCACCACCGGCGCCCCGTCCGGACCCGGCACGAGGTCGACCCGGGCGTAGAGCAGGTCGGCGGCGCCCCCCGGGACCGCGGCGAGGGCGAGGGCCCCGACCCGCATCTCGTCGGCGGTCGCCGTCGCCGGGCGGATGTCCTCCTCGACGAACAGGTCCCCCACGACCTGCAGCCCCGGCACCAGCATCGGCCCCTTGCGCGCCGCGTGGCTGAACGCGCCGCCGATGTGGACGAGGGCCGTCTCGCCACGGACCCCCTCCACCGCGGCCAGGTAGGGCTGCGCCATCGCCGTGCGCCCGTCGGCGTGGAGCCGCGCGACGTGCTCCGCCGCCGCCGCGCGCTCGTGGGCGCCGTACCGCGCCGTGTCGATCGACCCGGCGGAGACCGCGGGCTTCACCACGACCTCCCCGCCGGGCCAGTCCATCGCCTCGCCGGGCTCCGCGAAGGCCGTCGGCACCACCGGCACCCCGGCGGCGGCCAGGTCGGCGAGGTACCGCTTCTCGCTGCTCCACGACAGCACCCGCGGCGGGTTCGCGAGGTCCGTGACCGCCGCCGTGCGCGCCGCCCAGGCGAGCATCTCGTCACGGCGCCGGGGGTAGTCCCAGACGGAGCGCACCACCGCGAGGTCGAACGCCGCCCAGTCCACCGCCGGGTCGTCCCAGTCGACCAGCTCCCACGGCACCCCGTGGGCGTCGAGCGCGGCGGTGAGCGGGGGCAGGTCGTCGTCGAGGCCGCGGGCGACCGCCGCCGTGACCAGCGCCACCGTCACGCGGTGACCGGCAGCCGCACCTCGAACCGCGTCCGCCCCGGCGCCGACTCGAGGCGCACCTGGCCGCGGTGGTTCTCGACGATCCGGCGGACGATGTCGAGCCCGAGGCCCGTCCCCCCGCCGACGTCCTTCGTGGTGAAGAACGGCTCGAACAGCCGGCTCTGCAGCTCGGGGGGGACCCCGGGGCCGTCGTCGATGACCGACACCGAGATCGCGTCGCCGGCGCGGGCGGTGCGGATCGTGATCGTCCCGTGGCCGTCGACCGCGTCGATGGCGTTGTCGATCAGGTTCGTCCAGACCTGGTTGAGCTGGGACGCGTGGACCGTGACGGGCGGCAGGTCGCGGTCGTAGTCGCGCTCCACCCGCACGTCCCCCCGGCGCAACTCGTGCGCCAGCATCGTGAGGGTGCTCTCGATGCCGTCGTGGACGTCGATCGTCTGGGTCCGCGCCTCGTCCATGTGCGTGTAGTCCTTCACCGACGCGACGATCGCCGAGATGCGGCCGGTGCTCTCGTGCAGGTCGGCGACGAGGCCGCGGGCGGTCAGCGACGCCGCGACCCACTCGAGCGCCGGGCCGAGCGCGGAGCCGGCGTGGGCGGCGACGCGGTCCACCCACTCGGCGCCGACCCCGGCCTCGGCGAGCGGCGGGGCGAGACGCCAGCCCTCCAGGCCGCGGGCGTCGAGGAGGTCGGCGAGGGCGTCCTCGCGGTCCGCGGCCTCCATCGCCCCGCCGGCGCCCCCCTCGGCGACGTGGGCGGCGGCCTCCTGCTGCAGGGCGACGAGCGCCTCCGCGTCGACGCGCTCGACCCCGCACGACACGAAGCTGCGCAGCGTGCTGTCGAGGGTCTCCAGCGCCCGGCCGAGGTCGGACGCGCTGCGGCGGGCGGCCGCCGCCGGGTTGTTGAGCTCGTGGGCGAGGCCGGCGGAGAGCGTGCCGAGGGCGATCAGCTTCTCGCGTTCCCGCAGCACCGCCTCGGCCCCCTGGTGGACGGGGGCGATCAGGCCGAGCGAGCCCCGCAGGACGCTCGGCACGTCCCGCAGCAGGCGCCGGAACTCGTCGCCCGGCACGACGATCATGCGGGCGTCGCTGACGATCCGCCCCGTCGCCGCCGATGGCTCGTCGGTGAGGAGGTTCATCGCCCCGAAGTAGGTGGGGGCGGGCCGCGAGGCGAGGACCACCTCCTCGCCCCCGATGTCGCGGACCCACTCGATGACGCCGGACGTCAGCACGCAGAAGCGGTCCGCGGGACCGCCCTCGCGCACCGCCACCGCCCCGGCCGGCAGGTCCTCCTCGTGGGCGGAGGCCGCCAGCGCGGCGAGGCACTCCTCGCCGACCTCGGCGAACAGGTCGACCCGTCGCAGCGCGTCGATCACGCGAGCGTCCCCAGGTACTGGTGCACGAGCTGCACCGCCATCGACCCGTCGCCGACGGCCCCCGCGACCCGCTTGATCGACTGGTGCCGCACGTCGCCCGCCACGAACACGCCGGGCAGGCTCGACTCGAGCAGCAGCGGCGCCCGCTCCAGCGGCCACGCGGGGCGCACCCCGGGGGCGCGCAGGTCGGGCCCGGCGAGGATGAACCCGTGGTCGTCGCGGGCGACGACGCCCGACAGCCACTCCGTGTTCGGGTGGGCGCCGATGAAGATGAACATCGCCCCGGCGGGGACGCGCTCCTCGGCGCCGGTGTCGCGGTCGCGGATGGTGATCCCCTCCAGCCCGCCGGACCCGTCGACCGCCACGACCTCGGCGCGGAGCCGCACGTCGACGCCGGGGGAGGCGTCGATGCGGTCGGTCAGGTAGCGGGACATCCCGTCGCGCAGGTCGCGGCCGCGGCACAGGATCGTCACCCGCTCCGCGAACCCGGCGAAGTAGAGCGCCGCCTGCCCGGCCGAGTTCGCGCCGCCGACGATGTAGACCCGCTCGCCGCGCAGGCCGGGCGCCTCGGCGCGCGAGCCGCCGTAGTAGACGCCGCGACCGGTGAGCGCGTCGGCGCCCGGCACGTCGAGCCGCCGGTACTGCACCCCCGTCGCGACCACGACCGCGTGCCCCGCGATCTCGTCGCCGCCCGCGAGTCGCAGCACCCGCGCCGGCCCGCGCGCCTCCAGGCCCACGGCGTCCTGCACGGAGAGGAGCTGCGCGCCGAACCGCTGCGCCTGGGCGGTCGCGCGCCGCGTCAGGTCGGCGCCGGAGAGTCCGACCGGGAAGCCGAGGTAGTTCTCGATGCGCGAGCTCTGGCCGGCCTGCCCGCCGGGCGCGTCCCGCTCGACCAGCACGGTCCGAAGGCCCTCGGAGGCGCCGTACACCGCCGCGGCGAGGCCGGCGGGGCCGCCCCCGACGACGACCAGGTCGTGGAACGGCGCGTCGGCGCGGGTCGTGAGGCCGACCCGCTCCGCGACCTGCAGCGTCGTCGGCGCGCTCAGCACCCCGCCGTCGGGGAACACCAGCACCGGCAGACGCGACGGGTCGGCCCCCCCGGCGTCGAGCAGCACCCGGGCCTCCGGGTCGAGCTCCGCGTCGAGCCAGCGGTACGGGACGTTGTTGCGGGCGAGGAAGTCCTTCAGCTCGTGCGACTCGCGGGAGAGGCGGTGGCCGACGACGCGGATGCCGACCTCGCCCGTCACGCCCGCCTGCCAGTCCGACAGGAGGTCGTCGATGACGGGGTAGAGCTGCTCCTCCGGCGGGTCCCACGGCTTCATCAGGTAGTGGTCGAGCGCGACGCGGTTGATCGCGTCGATCGCCGCCTGGGTGTCGGCGTACGCCGTGAGGAGCACCCGCTTCGCCTCGGGGACGACCCCGAGGGCGCGCTCCAGGAACTCGACGCCCGTCATCGCCGGCATCCGCTGGTCGGCGAGCAGCAGCGCGACCCGCTCCTCGCGCAGCGCGACCTGCCCGAGCATCTCCAGGCCCTGCGCGCCCGACTCGGCCCGCAGCACCCGGAACCGCTCGCCGTACTGCCGGCGCAGGTCGCGCTGGACGGCGCGCGACACGCCGGGGTCGTCGTCGACGCTGATCATCACCGGCTTGACGTCGCGCGGGGTCGCCGGTGCGGTGTCGGGCGGGTGGGGCACTCGGCGGAGTTCTACTCCCCCGGGGGCGCGTCGTGCCCGGGGTCGCTAGCGTCGCGGGATGACCGCCGTCCGCATCACCGAGTTCACCGACCCCGCCTGCCCCTGGGCCTACAGCGCCGAGCCGTTCCGCCGGCGCCTCGACTGGCTCTACGGCGACGCCCTCGAATGGGACGTCCGGATGGTCGTGCTGAGCGACTCCCCCGAGCACTACCTCGAGATGGGGTTCACGCCCGAGAAGCTCTCCGCCGCGTACCGGCGCATCGCCCACGATCACGGGATGCCGATCGACACGGCCGTCCGCCCGCGCATGTCGGCGTCGCTGCCGGCGTGCCGCGCCGTCGTCGCCGCCCGCCTGAACGCGCCGGAGCGCATGCGGCCGCTGCTGCGCCGCCTGCGGGTGCGCACCATGCGCGGCGAGCTGCTCGACGAGCAGGCGACGATCGACGGGGCCGCGCGCGACGCCGGCATCGACCCCGTGGAGCTCGCGGGCTGGGCGGCGGAGCAGGCCACCGAGGACGCCCTCCGGGAGGACATGGCGGCCGCCCGGCGCCCCCTGCCGGCGGCCCTCGTGCTCGACGAGCGCCTCGCGAACTGGTCGGGCGGGCGCCGCTACACCTGCCCGTCGTACGAGATGACGCGGATCGAGGACGGCGTGCGGATCGCGGTCCCCGGGTTCCAGCCGTTCGCCGCCTACGACGTGATCATGGCCAACCTCGTCCCCGGCGTGCGCCGCGCCGCCCCCGCCGCGAGCGCGGAGGAGGTGCTGGGCTGGACCGGCACGCCGCTCGCCACGAAGGAGGTCGCCGTCGTCCGCGACATCCCGTTCGAGGAGGCGCGCGAGGAGCTCGGCCGCGTCGCGGTCGAGGAGCACGTCGGCTCCGACGGGTTCTGGACGCTGCCCGGCGGCTGAGCGCAACGGCCCGGTAACGCCGGGCGCCTATCGTTACCGGCCACCTCCCGGACCGAGGCGGCGATGCACCGACCCCGAGGGCTGATCCACTCGAAGACGCTCGTCCCCGCGGTCGGCGAGGGGACGATCGCGCGGCCGCGGGTGCTGCGCGCCCTGGCGGAGGCGGCCGAGGGGCGGCGGATCCTGCTGGTGGTGGCGCCCGCCGGATCCGGCAAGACCACGGCGGTCGCCCAGCTCGTGCGGGCCCGCGCCGGCCCCCACGCCTGGTTGTCGCTGTGGGACTCCGACGACGGCCCCGGCCGGTTCACCAGCTACCTCGCCGCCGCCGTCGCCGCGATCGACCCGGAGGCGGCGGCCCGCACCCGCCGCTTCCTCGAGGACGGGCTCGCGCCGGAGGACTGCGCGGCCCTGCTCGGGGAGGAGCTGCCGCCGGGGGCGACGGTGGTGCTCGACGACCTCCACCACGTCGAGGCGCGCGCCCCCGTCCTGCGCGCCCTCCGCGCGTTCCTCGACGCCGTCACCGGGGGGACGCTGGTGGTGCTGGTGTCGCGCCGGCTGCTCCACGTCGACCTCGGCCGGGACCTGCTCGCCGGTCGCGTCGGGGAGGTCTCCGAGGACGAGCTCGCCTTCCGCCCCGACGAGGTCGCGGCCCTGCTCGACGCCCGTGGCCTCGCCGCGCCCCCGGGGGGCGTCGCGTCCTCCGGCGGGTGGGCGGCGGGCATCGTCTTCGACGCCCTGCGCGGCGGCCCGTTCGCCGAGGCCGGCCCCGCGGCGGACGACCCGTTCTTCGCCTACCTCGGGTCCGAGGTCCTCGGCGCGCTGCCCCCGGCGCTCCGGACGCGGGTGCTGAGCAGCGCGCTGCTCGACGTGGTCGACGCACGGCGCCTCGCCGCGCTCCTCGGCGTCCCGTCCGCCGACGCCGAGTACGCGGAGATCTGCCGCCACCACCTCCCCGGGACCCTCTCGGAGGAGGGGCTGCGGTACCACCCCCGCTTCCGCGAGTTCCTGCTCACGGTGCTCGCGCGGGAGCACCCCGGCGACCTGCGGGCGGTGCGCACCCGGTACGCCCGGGCGCTGCTCGCGGACGGCCACGCCGAGGAGGCGGCCGACGCGCTGATCGCCGCGGGCGAGCTCGCCGAGGCGCAAGACGTCGTCGCCGGCGCGGCGGGGGCCGTGATGCGCCGCGGCGACTGGGACAAGGCGCTCGCGTGGTGCGCGGCCCTCGGCGAGGACGCCCTCGCGCGCCGCGACGACCTGCGCGCGGTGCAGGTCCGCGCGCTGCTGATGAGCCGCCGCCAGGACGACCTGGAGGACCTGGTGCGCCGCATGCGGGCCGGCGGGGAGTTCGACCGGCTCCGGGAACGCGCCCCCGACGTCGCCGCCTGGGCGGCGTGGGCGCTCCACGTCTCGGGCGACTGGGCCGGGATGCTCGCGTTGACGCCCCCGGACGAGGCGACCCGGCGCGCTCGCGTGATCCGGTACATCGCGTGGACGGCGATCGGCGACACCCCTCCCCGGCCGTTCGCGGGCGACGAGCTCGACCGCGCGTGGCCGCTCCACGTCGCCCTGCAGTCGGCGCTCTACTACCGGGGCGCGTTCGCGGAGGTCGAGCGCCTCGCGTGGGCGGCCGCGGAGCGCGGGCCGGTCACGGCGACCCTCGCCGAGATCTACCGCATCGCCGTCCTGCGGGCGCGCGGGGACCTCGCCGACGCGCGGGCGGTGCTCGACGCGACCGCCCCCCGCATCCGGGCGTCCCGCTTCATCGAGTTCTGGCAGCAGGCCGACGCCGAGCTCTCGTTCGCCGAGGGCGACCACGACCGCGGGCTCCACCTGATCCGCGCCGCCCGGATGACCTCGCGCCAGCACGGCTACCGCCTGGCGGACCGCGCCGTCCTCGCGGTCGTCGAGGGCCGGATGCTCGTGCGGACGGGCCAGCTCCCCGAGGCGCTCGAGGTGCTCGGCGCGGCGCGGACCTGGTGCGCCGACCGCGGCCTCGCGTGCTTCCGCGAGTGGGCGGACACCTGGTACGCCATCGGCCGCCTCGCGCTCGGCGGCGACCCCGACGGCCCCCATGACATGCTCGTCGCGGCGATCGCGGGGATGGAGCGCGCCGGCCGGCGCCTCGAGCTCCCTGCCGCCCGGGTGGCCCTCGCCGAGTGCCTGTGGCGGCGGGGGGACGAGGCCGGCCACGACGCCGCCGCCGACGCCGCCCACGCGGCCGCGGTGCAGATGGGCACCCTCGGGCCGCTGCTCGTCGCGTTGTCGACGATGCCCGACGTCCTGGCGCGCCGCATCGACGCGTCACCCGCCGACGACCCCCGGTGGCGGTCGCTGGCGTCGGCCGGACGGGGCGACCTCGGGCCGCACCACCCTCCGCGGCGCGCGCGTCGTGGTGCGCACCCTCGGGGTCGCGGCGCTCGAGGCCGACGGCGCGACGCTCGCCGGCCTGTCCCCGAAGGCCGTCGAGCTGGCGGCCGCGGTGGCGCGCGCCGGCCCGGGCGGAGCGGACCGCGCGGCGCTCGCGGGGGAGCTGTTCGAGGGCAGCATCGACGGCGCCAACCACCTGCGCCAACTCGTCCACCGGCTCCGCCGTGCGCTGCCCGACGGCGTGACGCTCGCGTCGTCGCCGGGGCACCTGACGTGGCAGCCGGCGGGCGCCGTGGTCACGGAGGACCGGCTGCTGGAGGCCCTGCTCTCGCGCGGGCGCCGCGAGGTGGGCGCGGCCCGGCGGACGACGCTCGCCGCGGCGATCGCGATGGCCGACCGCGGCCCGTTCCTGCCGGGGGCCGAGGGGGACCTCGCCGTGCGCCGCCGCGCCGAGCTGGACGCGCGCGTCGCCGACGCCCGCCGCGAGCACGCACGCGACCTGCTCGCCGCCGGCCGTCCCGCGCAGGCCGCCGAGGCCGCCCGCGCCGCCGTCGTCGCCGACCCCTACCGTGAGGACGGCTGGCAGATCCTCATGCGCGCGCACGCGGCGGCCGACGGCCCGGCGTCGGCGCTGCCGCCCTACCTGGAGTGCGCGGAGGCGCTCGCCGGCGTCGGGCTGACCCCCTCCACCGAGACGCGGGCGCTGCTGGAGCGGCTGCGCGGCGGCGGCGCGACGGGCGTGTAACGGATCGGGGCCTAGCGTCCCCGGCGGTACCGCACCCCACGAGGAGGCCCCCATGCCCGGGACGCCCGGACGTCTCACGCCCGACCGGTTCGGCTTCTCCATGCCCCCGAGCGATCCGCCGTTCGACAAGCCCCCGTACTACTACCGCGGCATCGAGATGATGGCGTTCGCGTACGAGACCGACGACGACGCCGCCGCGGCGATCGTGCCGGAGGGGCTCACCATCGCCCACTCGCCGGCGATCGCGCAGCTCATCTTCACCAACTTCCACTTCTCCACCCTCGGCGCGTACACCGAGGCGATCCTCGGCGTGAGCTGCCTCTGGGAGGGGGAGCCCGTCACGTACTGCTCCAACCTCCTCGTCACGAACGAGGTCGGCCTGATCGGCGGCCGCGAGCCCTACGGCTTCCCGAAGCTGTTCGGCGAGGTCGAGTGGGTGAAGGAGCACGAGATCATCTCGGCGTACGCGGAGCGCCCGAAGGGCAAGCGCATCTGCACCGGGGTGATGCGGCCCCGCGACATCCTCGCGCCCGAGGACGTCGTGACCCCGCCGCTCGTGACGCTGAAGATCATCCCCAGCCCCGAGGAGGGCGCGCCGCCCGAGGTCTGCGAGCTGGTGCGCACGCCCCTCGAGTTCGAGCTGATCGTCGGCTCCGACGGGCGCGGCGAGGGCTTCGCCGGGCCCGGCAACGTGACCTTCGACTCGCCGTCGGCCATCGACCCGTGGCACCGGATGCCGGTGCGGCGGATGGTCGCGTCGAGCTGGGGTCGCTACAACTTCGTGCTGCCCTACGGCCAGGTCATCAAGCGGTACGACGTGGCCCGCACCGCCGAGCCGGTCGAGCAGGCCGACGAGCCGGTGGTCGCCGCGGGCGCCTGACCGCGAGGGGGCCGGCGGGCGGTGCACCCGCCGGCCCCGGGCGTCGCATGAGAGCCGTCTCACGTCCGGCTCACGTCCCCCTCACGCGCGGCTGCCAGCCTGCCGGTCCGGATCGAGATGACGGGGGGACGCGACATGAGGGCACGCAGGATCGTGGGGGTTCTGGCGACGGCTGCCGTGGGGGCCGGTCTGCTGACCGCCGCCGGGCCGGCGGTGGCCGACGAGCGCGTCTGCCGCGGGTCCATCGGCGCACGGACCGTCGACGGCGACGTGAAGGTGCCGGCCGGCGCGCGCTGCGTGCTGACGGGCACGCGGGTCGAGGGCAACGTCACGGTCGCCCGGGGCGCGCGCCTGCTCGCCCGCGACGTGGTCGTGGACGGGAACATCCAGGGTGAGCGGCACCGCTCGGTGGTCGTGGTCGGCGGGTCCGTCGACGGCGACATCCAGCTCGAGGACGGCCGCGCAGCGACGGTCCGCAACGTGCGCATCGAGGGGGACCTGCAGTCCTTCTCGAACCGCGGGGTCCAGGTCTTCCGGGCGAACCGCATCGACGGGAACCTGCAGTGCACATCCAACCGCCCGGCGCCCCGCGGGGGCGCCAACAGGGTGGAGGGCAACAAGGAGGACCAGTGCCGGCGCCTCTGAGCGCGCCCGCCTGACCGGCAGGCGGGGCGGTGGGCGTCTCCCGCCGGGGGTCGTCACGGGTGGATAGGATCACCCGTGACGACCCGCCGACCCCCGGGAGGACCCATCTCCACCGACCGCTACGCGCCCGTCGAGGGCACGCTCCTCGACAGCGCCATCCCCCGCCCGTCCGCGCGCACCTCCGCGATCGCGCTCGACGTGGCCCTCGTCGCGAGCGGCGTGCTCCTGATGACGATCGCCTCGCAGATCAGCATCCCCTGGTACCCCGTGCCGCTCACGGGGGGCACCTTCGGCGCGCTCCTGATCGGTGGCCTCCTCGGCCTGCGCCGCGCGTTCCTGTCGCTCGCCGTCTACCTCGGCCTCGGCGTCCTCGGGCTCGGCGTGTTCGCCGAGTGGAGCGGCGGCTGGGACTACTTCACCGCGTCGACCGGCGGCTACCTCGTGGGCTACCTCGTCGCGGCGTGCATCGTCGGCTGGTTCGCCGACCGCGGCGCGACCCGCAGCATCACCACGATGATCGGCGTCATGCTCATCGCGAACGCGACGATCTACCTGTTCGGCGCCTCCTGGCTCGCGAACTGGACGCCGCCCGGCGCCGAGGCGGCCCTCGGCTGGGAGGCCGCGTACGAGCTGGGCATCCAGCCGTTCGTGCCCGGCGACATCGTGAAGCTCTTCTTCGCCGCCTGCCTGCTCCCCGGCGGCTGGCAGCTCCTGCGCGTGCTCGACCGCGTGCGCGGCGACGCGCCCCGCGGGGGGTGATCGAGCTCCGGCTCGACGACCTGCGCGAGGCCTTCGGCTTCGGGGTGGCCGGCAACTTCGCCGGCCACCTCGAGCAGGCCGGCGAGGCCGCCGACTTCGCGGGCGTCGCGACCGGCGCCGGCGAGGCGCCGAAGGGCATCTTCCCCTGGTACGTCCCGGGGGCCGACACGTTCCTCGGGGTCTTCCCCCTGTCGCACGACCGGCTCGTCCGGCCCGCGGCGGAGGACGGCCCCGTCAACCTGCAGATCGAACCCGAGGTCGGCCTGCTGTGCGACGTCGTGTACGCACCCGACGGCGGGGTCGAGACGCTGGTGCCGCGGGCGCTCGGCGCGTTCGACGACTGCTCCATCCGCCGGCCCGGCGCGCCGAAGATCAGCCACAAGAAGAACTGGGGCCGCGACTCGAAGGGCGTCGCGCGCCGCATGTTCCCCGTGACCGACCTGTCGCCGGACGGGCCGACGGCCGGCTTCCGGCTCGCGAGCTTCCTGCGCCGCGACGGCGTCGCCCACGACTACGGCATCGACAGCCCGCTGCCCGGCTACTCGTACTACGGGGAGACCCTCCTCGCGTGGATGGCGGAGCGCCTGCGGGCCCAGGCGGGGTCGCCGGACACACCGCTCGAGCCGGTCGGCGAGTACCTCGCCGCCGCCGGGGGACCCGCCACGGTGCTGATCGGGATCGGGGCGACCCGCTACACGGCGCTCGGCGAGTCGACCTACCTGGAGCCGGGCGACGAGGCGATCGTGATCGTCTACGACGCGGCCGCCTCCCTACCCGAGGACGTCCGCGCCTCGGTCGCGGCCGGTGCGGAGGACACGCTCGCCCGCGCGTCCGTCCTGCGTCAGCGCGTGGTGTCCGCCGGGGGCTGAGGCACCCGGCGCCGCGCGGGGTCGGCCCTGCCGTCGGGGCCGAACCGCAGGCCCTCCGCCGCGAGCCGGGCGCGGGCGGCGGCGGGTCCCCGGCCGTCGGCCTCCCGGTAGCCGTCGGCGACCCGGCCGTCGGCGCGCATGACCCGGTGGGCGTCGGGGATCCCCCCGGCGGCGAGGAGGCGCGCCGCCCAGCGCGCCCCGCCGGGCCGCCCCGCCGCCTCGGCCACGTCGCCGTAGCTCGCCCACCACCCCGGCGGGATCGCGGCGCAGACCGCGCGCAGGGCGTCGTCGGCGGTCCCGGGCACCGCGGTCGCTACGTGCGGGCGGGTTCCGCCACGGCCGTCCGCGGCGTCGCCGTCCGGCGGGTCCGCATGAAGACGAGCGTGAGCACGATCGACACGCCGTAGGCCGCCGCCGACAACGCGAGCGCGACGCGCATGCCGTCGATGAACGCGTTCGCGGCGATCAGCGACCCGAGGATCGCCACCCCGAGCGCCCCGCCGGTCTGGCGGGCGGCGTTCAGCAGGCCCGACACCATCCCCGACTGGTCCTGCGGGGCGGCGGCGATCACCGCGACCGACAGCGGCGCGGGCGTCAGGGCGCCGGCGCTGAGCAGGGCGAGCCCCGGCACGAGCGCCCAGTACGGGGTGTCGGCGCCCGCGGCGAGGAGCAGGAGCAGGAGGCCGGTCATCCCCACGCCGAGCCCGATCACCATCGGCCGCGCCGGTCCCCACCGGGCCGTCATCCGTCCCGCCGCCCACGAGATGAAGAACGTGCCCGCGAACGCCGGCAGGAACGCGAGACCCGCCTGCAGGGGCGAGTAGCCGAGGACGTCCTGGAAGTAGAGCGACAGCACGAAGAGCTGCCCGTAGTAGGCGAGGTTGATCAACGCGCCGATGACGGTGCCGGCGGCGAACGCCGATCCGCGGAACAGGTCCATCGGCACGACGGGGTCGTGGTGCCGGGCCTCGACCACCAGCAGCAGCGCCAGGGCGACGACCGCGATCAGGAGCGGCCCCCACACCCACACCGACCCCCACGCGTGCTCGCCCGACTCGATCAGGCCGCCGGTGAGGCCGACGAGGACCACGACGGCAAGGGCCTGGCCGGGGAGGTCGAGGGCGCGGCCGGCGGCGAGCGGGACCGGCGGGATGTGCCGCCGGCCGACCCAGACGCCGGCGACGACGACGGGGAGGTTGATCAGGAACACCGCCCGCCAGTCGACGTACTCGACGAGCACGCCGCCGATGATCGGCCCCAGGGACGCCGCGATGCCGCTCGCCCCCACCCAGATCCCGACGGCCGTGGCGCGCTCGCGCGGGGCGGGGAACGTGTGGGCGATCAGCGACAGGGAGCTCGGCACCATCACCGCCGCCGCCAACCCCTGCAGCGCCCGGCCCGCGATCAGCAGGCCGAGGACGGGGGCGATGGCGCAGAGCAACGACGCGACGCCGAAGCCGATCAGCCCGCCGCAGTAGACACGGAGCGTGCCGAGCCGGTCGCTGAGCGCGCCGCCGCTCAGCAGCAGCGCCGCGAAGGCGATGGTGTAGGCGTTCACCACCCACTGCAGGTCGCTCGTCGACCCGCCGAGGTCCTCGCCGACGCGTGGGAGCGCGACGTTCAGGATCGTCGTGTCGAGCAGGACGAGGAAGAACCCGACGCAGATCGCCGCGAGCGCCAGGCGCGGCCGCGTCACGGGGCCGCCGTTGCCGCCGGGCCCGGTCACCGGCCGGGGGCCGGGGGCGGTGGGCGGGTCGTCGCGGCTCACCACGGCGACGCTACGCCTCCCGCCGCGGACCCGCCCGGCGCCGGGCCGCGCGCGACGGTCCACTCCGTGCGGGCGGACTGGGGACGCGCGGGCGCGGGTATCGGAGGACCCCGCCCCCGGACCGGGGCGGTGAACGGGGGGACGTGAGCATGGGAACGGAACCGGACGCGACGCCGGCGACGCTCACCGAGATGGCCGACCGCGCGCCCTCGCGCGAGATCGTCATCCGGCCGCGGACGCTGCTGAGCGTGATCGCGGTGGCGGTCGGGGCGGGCGTCGTCGTGTGGGTGATGCTGCAGGCCTGGCAGATCCTCTCGTGGATCGTGATCGCGACGGTGCTGGCCGTCGCGCTCATGCCGGTCGTCGACGCCCTGACCCGCCGGGGCGTGCCGGCGAGCGTCGCCGTCACCGTCGTCGCGGCGCTGGTGCTGGCGGTGATGGGCCTCGTCGCGTGGGCCGTCGTGCCACCGCTGGTGAACCAGACGACCGAGGCCGTGCAGGCCGCGCCCGACGCCATCGACGAGATCACGCGGGGGGAGGGGCCCCTCGGGTTCCTCGAGCGCGACTACGACATCGTCGAGCGCACCCGCGAGGCGGCGGCGGGCACGACCGGCGAGAGCCTCCTCGGCATGACCTCGCCGGCGATCGGGATCGTCCGCGGCATCCTCACGCTGATCGCCGCGACGCTGTCCGTCTTCTTCCTGACCCTCTTCATGCTGCTCGAGGGCCGGCGCTGGGTGGACGGCGGACTCGACCTGCTGCCGGCCCGCAGCCGGCCGCGCTGGGAGCGGGTCGCCGCCGGCGTGGCACGCACCATCCGCGGCTACGTGGCCGGCAACCTCGCCATCAGCGTCGTCGCCGGGACGGTGGCCTGGGTCACGCTCGTGTCCCTGGGGATCCCCTATGCCGTCCCGGTCGCCGTCGTCGTGGCGGTCCTCGACCTCGTGCCCCTCGTCGGCGCGACCCTCGGGACGGTCGCCGCCGGCCTCGTGGCCCTGTCGGAGGGCGTCGTGCCAGCCCTCATCGTCGTCGCCGTCTTCATCGTCTACCAGCAGCTCGAGAACCACCTGCTGCAGCCGCTCGTCTACGGCCGGGCCGTCAGCCTCTCGCCCCTGCTGGTGGCGGTGTCGATCCTGATCGCCACCGCGGTCGCCGGCCTCGTCGGGGCGCTGCTCGCGATCCCCGTCGCCGGCTCCCTGCAGATCCTCGTCGATGAGCTCCGCACGCCGGGGGGGACGCGGATGGCGGAGGACCCCGAGGAGCCCGCCGCCGTCCCGGTCAGAGGGTCCGCGGCGGGTCGGGCCGGTCCCGCGGGGTGAGCTGGATCTGCTCGGTCGCGCCGGGCACCCCGTCGCGGATCTCGGCGCTCCGCTCTCGCTCGGCGTTGAACTCGGCGCCGAGCAGAAGCGCCACGTTCGTCAGCCACAACCAGACCAGCAGTACGACGACGCCGCCGAGGGTGCCGTAGGTGCGGTCGTACGACGCGAACCGGCTGACGTAGAAGGCGAAGCCCGCCGACGCGGCCAGCCACACCACCAGCGACAGGACGACCCCGGGGATCATGTCGGCGACGCGACGTGGCCGCACGTTGGGGGTCGCCCAGTAGAGGATCGTGAACATGAGGACGACCACGGCGGCCAGGACCGGCCACTTGGCGACGTCCCAGACCGCAAGCACCTGGGATCCGATCCCGAGCGCGTCGCCGACGGCGTCGACCACCGGACCCGTGAGGGCGATGGCGAGGGTGACGAGGGCGATGAGCAGCACCATCACGAGCGTGATCACGATCTGGACGGGCCGCAGCTTCCAGAACGGGCGTCCCTCCCGCGTCTCGTAGATCGCGTTCGACGCCCGCCCGAACGCGCCGATGTACCCCGACGCCCCCCACAGGGCCCCGGCCAGGCCGAGCACCAGGGCGACGCCGGCGGCCCCGGTGTTCGTCGTGATCGACTCGATGGGGCCCGCGAGGGCGTCCGCCGCCGACGGCGGCGCGATCTCCAGCACCACGTCCGTGATGTCCCGGGGGTCCGCGAACAGGCCGACCACCGACGCCAGGGCGATGAGCGCCGGGAAGAGCGACAGCAACCCGTAGTAGGTGAGCGCCGCGGCCCAGTCCGTCAGGCCGTCCTCCCGGAACTCAGCGACCGTCCGCCGGACGGTCGCCCACAGGGAGCCGTCCGCGCCGACGCCCTGCGGGCGGTGCATGCCCCCCGGCGCCGCGCTCACGGCTGCAGCAGGATCTTCACGGCGCCGTCCTCCTTGGCCTGGAACGTCGCGTAGGCCTCGGGGGCGGCGTCCAGCGGCAGCCGGTGCGTCGCGAAGTCCTGCGTGCCGAGCGGGTCGTCGTCGCCGAGCAGCGGGAGGATCTCCGGCACCCAGTGGCGGACGTTCGCCTGTCCCATCCGCAGCTGGATCTGCTTGTCGAACAGCGTCAGCATCGGCATCGGGTCGGCGGTGCCGCCGTAGACGCCGAGGAGCGAGATCGTCCCGCCGCGGCGCACGATGTCGATCGCCGCGTAGAGGGCGCTCAGCCGGTCGAGGCCGGCCTTCTCCATCAGCTTCTGCGCGACGGCGTCGGGGAGCACCCCGACCATCGCCTGGGCGATCTTTCCGACCGGCGCCCCGTGCGCCTCCATGCCGACCGCGTCGATGACGGCGTCCGGCCCGCGACCGCCGGTGGCCTCGCGGATCACGTCGCCGAGGTCCTCCTCGTGCTCCGTGAGGTCCATCGTCTCGACGCCGCGGGCGGCGGCGCGGGCGAGCCGCTCCGGGACGAGGTCGACGCCGATGACCCTCTCGACGCCCTGGTGCAGCGCGATGCGGCACGCCATGTCGCCGATCGGCCCGAGGCCGAGGACGACGAGCGTCCCGCCGCGCGGCACGTCCGCGTATCGCACGCCCTGCCACGCCGTCGGCAGCACGTCGGAGAGGTAGACGAAGCGGTCGTCCGGCGGGCCGTGCGGCACCTTCACCGGGAGGGTGTCGCCGAACGGCACGCGCAGCAGCTCGGCCTGCCCGCCGGGGACCTGCCCGTAGAGCTTGGTGTAGCCGAACAGCGACGCGCCCATCCCCTGCTCCCGCACCTGCGTGGTCTCGCACTGGGACTGGAGCCCCTGGTCGCACATGAAGCAGGTGCCGCACGAGATGTTGAACGGCACGACCACGCGGTCGCCGGCGACGAGGGTGCGCACCCCGGGCCCGACCTCGCGGACGATGCCCATCGGCTCGTGGCCGAGGATGTCGCCCTCGTCGAGGTAAGCGCCCATCACCTCGTAGAGGTGCAGGTCCGACCCGCAGATGCCGGTCGAGGTGATCTCGACGATCACGTCCGTCGGGTCGATGATCGAGGGATCGGGGACCTCCTCGACGCGGACGTCGCGCTTCCCGTGCCAGGTGACCGCTCGCATGAAGGCTCCTCCTCGTGGACGGCGCGGTGTGCGCCGGACCCGCGACGTACCCTCCGCCGCCCCGGGGAAACGACGGCGGGCGAGCGGCGACCGCCGAGCGGGTTTCCCCGGGCCCGGGTGGGGGAACCGGCGGCCCGTGCGGATCGTCGTCACCGGAGCCACCGGCAACATCGGGACGGCGCTCCTGCGCGTCCTCTCGGTCGCGACCGGCGTGACGGAGGTCGTGGGGGTGTGCCGCCGCCCGCCCGCCACGGCACCCCCTCGGACGCGCTGGGTACGCGCCGACGTCGGAGCCGACGACCTCGGGCCCGCGATGGAGGGCGCCGACGCCGTCGTCCACCTCGCGTGGGCGATCCAGCCCTCCCACGACGAGGCCCGGCTCCGGCGCACGAACGTCACGGGCACGGGGCGGGTGATCGCCGCCGCCGCGGCGGCGGGCGCCCGGGTCCTCATCCATGTCTCGTCGGTCGGCGTCTACTCGCCCGGACCGGTCGACCGGGCGGTCGACGAGGAGTGGCCACGCGACGGAGTGCCCTCCAGTTCCTATTCCCGTCACAAGGCGGAGGTGGAGCGCCTCCTCGACGCCGCCGCCGGGGACGTCCCGGGGATGCGCATCGTCCGCGTCCGGCCCGGCCTCGTGTTCTCCCGGCGGGCGGCGACGGGCGTGCGCCGCCTGTTCGTCGGCCCGCTCGTCCCGCGGGCGCTGCTGGCGCCCTCGCGGATCCCGGTCGTGCCGCGGGTCGACCGGCTGAGGTTCCAGGCGGTCCACTCCGACGACGTCGCCGACGCACTCCACCGGGCGCTCACCCGGGACGTCGCGGGGGCGTTCAACCTCGCGGGCGACCCGGTGCTCGACCCCGACGTCCTCGCGGCGGCGCTCGGCGCGCGCGCGGTCCCCGTCCCGGCGCTGCTGGCGCGGGCCGTGGTCGCCGCGACGTGGCACGCCCGCCTCCAGTCGACGTCGCCCGGCTGGCTCGACCTGGCGCGCGCGGCGCCGGTCATGGACACGACCCGTGCACGCACCCTGCTCGGGTGGGCGCCGCGGGTGCGGAGCACCGACGCCCTGCGGGAACTGCTCGAGGGGATGGCGGACGGGGCCGGCGCGCCCACTCCGCCGCTTTCGCCGATCCGGCACGTTCCCCGGTTCGGCGGCGCCCGCCCGGGGTAAGCGGGGACGCGGTCCTTTCGGCCGCATGCGCGGGACGTCGGTCGACGGACCCCGCGACACCCCTCCGGCCCTGTCCCCGCCGGGGCGGGGCGACGGCCCGGGAGGCCCCGCACCGCCGCCCGGGGGAACGGCGACGACGGCGCGAAGGAGCGGGGATGACGACACATCGCGGGGGACCGGCCCGATGACCGGCCGCCCCCGGGGACTGCGGATCGGCATGATCGCCGGGTCGCGCTTCCCCGTCGCCGAGCCGTTCGCGGGCGGCCTCGAGGCGCACACCTGGCTGCTCGCCACCCGCCTCGAGCGGCTCGGCGACCGCGTCACCGTGTTCGCGCCGCCCGGCAGCGACCCGCGGCTGCGGCTGCTGCCCCTGCCCGCCCCGGTGCGCCTGTCGGACGCCGCCCGCGCCGACGTGTCGGCCGGACCCGCGAGCGTGATGGCCGAGCACCACGCCTACCTCGGCGTGATGCTGCGGCTGCAGGCCGCGACCCCCGAGTTCGACGTCGTCCACAACAACTCCGTCCACCACCTGCCGGTCGCGATGGCGCGGGCGACGCCGGTGCCGATGGTCACGACGCTGCACACCCCGCCGACCCCGTGGCTCGAGTCGGCCCTCGCCCTCTGCCCGCCGCCCGCCGCCTCGGCGTTCGTCGCCGTCTCCCGGCACACCGCCGCGGCCTGGTCGCACCTCGTCCCCGGCATCCGGGTCATCCCGAACGGGATCGACATGGACACGTGGACACCGGGGCCCGGCGGCCGCGACCTCGTGTGGTGCGGGCGGATCGTCCCGGAGAAGGCGCCGCACCTCGCGATCGACGCGGCGCGCGCCGCCGGCATGCGCCTGCGCCTCGCCGGCCCGGTCCACGACCCCGCCTACTGGCTCGCCGAGATCGCCCCGCGCCTCGGGCCGGACGCGCGCTGGGTCGGCCACCTCGCCGGGGCGGCCCTCCGGTCCCTGGTCGGGGCCTCGGCGGCGATGCTGATCACGCCGGAGTGGGACGAGCCCTACGGCCTGGTGGCGCTCGAGTCGCTCGCCTGCGGGACCCCCGTCGCGGCCGTCGGCCGGGGCGGCCTCCGCGAGATCCCCGACGCGGGGTCCGGCGTCCTCGTGGACGGCGGCGACGTCGACGCGCTCGCCCACGCGGCGCGGGCCGCCGCCCGGCTCGACCGCCGCGCGTGCCGCCGCCGCGCGCGGGACATCGGCTGCGCCGGGAGGATGGCGGCGGGGTACCGCCGCGTGTACGCGGAGCTGGCGGAGGCGGCGTGATCGGCTACTACGTCCACCACGACGGCCGCGGCCACCTGGCGCGCGCGAGCGTCGTCGCCGACACCCTCGCGACGCCCGTCACCGGCCTCAGCTCGCTGCCCCGCCCCGACGGGTGGCGCGGCGACTGGGTGCTCCTGCCGCGCGACGACGACGGCGCCCCCCGCGACCCGGAGCGCGGCGGCGCGTGGCACTGGGCGCCCCGTGACCACGCGGGGTTCGGCGCGCGGATGCGGGCCATCGCCGACTGGATCGTCCGCGCCCGCCCCGCCGCGCTCGTCAGCGACGTGTCGGTGGAGGTGCTCGCCCTCGCCGGGCTGCTCGGCGTGCGGACCGCGGGCGTGCTGCTGCACGGCCGCCGCGACGACCCCGCCCACCGCCTCGGGCACGCGACCGCCGACGTGCTCCTCGCGCCGTGGCCCGCCGGGCACCGGCGCCCCTGGCACGACGACCTGCCGACCCCCCTCGTGACGACGGGCGGGTTCGGGCGGTACGACGACCGCGCGCCGACGCCTCCCCCGGGGGACCGCCGGGTGCTGGTCCTGGCGGGGGGCGGCCCGCACGCCATCGCACCCGGCGACGTCGCCGCCGCGGCGCGCGCGACGCCCGGCTGGACCTGGGACGCCGCGGGCCTCGGGACCGCCGGCCCCGCCCCGGTCGGGTGGCGGGGGTGGCGCGACGAGACGTGGGACCTTCTCGGCGCGGCGGACGTCGTCGTCGCCACGGCCGGCAACGGCGTCGTCTCCGAGATCGCCGCGGCCCGCCGTCCCGCCGTCCTCGTGCCGCAGGAGCGCCCGTTCGGCGAGCAGGCCGCCCTCGCGGAGGGCGTCGCCCTCCGGTGTCCCGTGCGCGTCGTCGCCGGCTGGCCCGCGCCGGCGGCGTGGCCCGGCCTGCTGGACGACGTCGCCGCCCGCGACGGCGCGGCATGGGCGGACCACGTGGACGGCGGCGGCGCGGACCGGTTCGCGGGCGCCGTCGCGGAGCTCGCGGCATGAGCACCCGCACCGCGTCCCCGCGCGCACCCGCCGGCGTGATCCGCGTCGCGTCGCTGCCCGCCGAGCACGTCTACGTGCGCCACATCGCCGACCCCGGGGGGAGCGACGGCGTCGTGCGCCTGCCCGAGCCCTTCCGGGGCGGACCCGCGGGGGCGTCCTGGTACCCGTCGCCGATGCTCGACCCGCGGTGGATCGCGCGCAACGCCCACGCGTTCGACGTCATGCACGTCCATTTCGGGTTCGACCACCTGCCCGCGGAGCGGCTGCAGGCGGCGGTCGACGCGGTCCACGCGGCGGGGCGGCCGCTGGTCTTCACGGTCCACGACCTGCGCAACCCGCACCACCTCGACCCGGCGGCCCACGACCGCGCCCTCGACGTGCTGGTCGCCGCCGCCGACGCCCTCATCACGCTGACGCCGGGCGCCGCCGCCGAGATCGCCCGGCGCTGGGGGCGGGAGGCGCGGGTCGCCCCCCACCCCCACGTGGTGCCGGAGGCGCTCGTCGGGCGCCGCCCCCGTCGCGGCGGCCCGTTCACGGTCGGCATCCACCTGAAGAACGTGCGCGCCAACATGGTCGCCCTGCCGGCGGTCGAGGCCGTGCTCGCGGGGGTGGCGGCGGTCGGCGGCGGCGCCCGCCTGCGGATCGACATCCACGAGCGCCCCGACACGCCCGGCGACCCCCTGCACGCGCCGGAGCTGATGGTGCGGTTGCGCGAGCTGGCGCGCGACCCGGCCGTCGACCTCCACGTCCACCCCTTCTTCGACGACGACGCCCTGTGGGCGTACCTCGCGTCGCTCGACGTCAGCGTCCTGCCGTACCGGTTCGGGACGCACTCGGGCTGGCTGGAGGCGTGTCACGACCTCGGCACGGCGGTGGTCGCGCCCGACTGCGGCCACTACGCCGAGCAGCACGACGTCGTCGGGTTCCGGTCGACCACCGACGCGGACGTCCGGCGGACCCTGCCGGGCGCGATCGCGCGGGCGCACGCCCGCGGCGCGCCCGTCCCCGCCGACCCGGCGGAGCGCCACGCCGAACGCGTCGCGCTCGCCGCCCTGCACCGCCGGGTCTACGCCGGGGTCATCGCCGCCGCCGCGTCCGCGCCGGCGCGGCGCGCGGCGTCGATCTCGCCGGGGGTGGGGTCGCGCAGCACCCGCACGTCGTCGCCGTCCCACGCGATCAGCCCGAGCCGGGCGAACCCGTCGAGCCAGCCGCCCATCGGCCACCAGCCGTGACGGTCGCGGAAGACGCGCGCGTTCGCGAGGGTCGCGCGGAACTGCTGGAGCGGCGGGTCCCAGACGTCGTGGTGCTGGTGGAGGACCTCGGCGCCGGCGACGACGCGGAGCGGCACGCCCGCGGCGCGCGCACGGATCGCCAGGTCGGTGTCCTCGCCCGCGTACCCCTGGAACCCCTCGTGGAACCCGCCGAGCTCCAGGAAGCGGTCGCGCCGCATCGCGAAGCAGGTCCCCCACACCAGCTCGTGGCGGTCGCAGGCCGCGACCCCCGCGGCCGGGGGCGCCGGCCGCCCCGGGTGGCGCCGGCCGAGGGCGCGCAGCCCCCCGGCGGTCCAATCGTCGCCGACCGCCCCCGGGGGCAGGTAGAGGATGTCGCCGATGGCGATGGCGTCCTCGTCGGCGAGCGCCGCGTCGAGGGCCGCGACGAGCCCCGGCCCGGGGATCGCGTCCGCGTCGAGGAAGCAGACCGCCGACCCCGTCGCGGCGGCCGCCGCCCGGTTGCGCGCCGCCGAGTAGGGGATGACCTCGTCGTCGCCGGGGAGCTCCTCGACCACCACGCGCACGCGCCGGGCCGCCGCCAGCACGGGCGCCGGGTCCTCCCCGCCGGCCCGCACGACGACAAGCTCCCGCGGCGGCACGGTGGATCGCTCGAGCCCCTCCAGCACACGGCGCAGCAGGGCGTTGCGGTTGCGCACCAGCGTGCAGACGCTCAGGGACATCGGTGCTCCTCGGCGGTGGTGGGGTGACCCGGTCGGTGGTGGTGCTCGGGGCGGGCCGCAGCGGGACGAGCATGGTCGCGGGCCTCCTCGCGGACGCCGGACTCGACCCGGGCGGGGACCTGATCCCCGCCTCGCCCGCGAACCCCACGGGCTACTTCGAGGACCTCGGGGTGAACCGGCTCAACGACGACCTGCTGGCGCCGTGCCTCGCGGATTCGCGGGTGAGGGTGCCGCGGCGCCTCGGGTGGCTCGCGGCGCTGCCGGACCCCGGCGGCATCGCGCCGACCCCCGCCCAGCGGGCGCGGATGCGCGCCCTGCTGCCGGAGGGGCCGTTCTGCCTGAAGGATCCGCGCCTGTCGTACACCCTCGCCGCGTGGCGACCGGTGCTTCCGCCCGGCACCGCCTTCGCCTGCGTCTTCCGGGACCCGGCCCGCGTCGTCGCGAGCGTGCAGCGGGACGCGCGGCGCGACCCCACCTACTACGAGGGGTACGACCCGACGCCGGAGGCGGTCTTCGCGACGTGGGAGTGCGCCTACCGGGCGATCCTCGACCGTCACGCGGTCACCGGGACGTGGGCGTTCATCGACGCCGACGACCTCGTGGTGCACGGGGACACCGGCGCGCTGTCGCGGCTCGCCGGCTGCGAGGTGGCGGCGGGGCGGATCGACGCCGCGCTGCGGCGCAGCGCCCCCGCGGAACGGCCCCCCGCCGCCGTGCGGCGGCTCCACGACGAGCTGCGCCGGCGGGCCTCCTCCTGAGCGCGTGACCGCCGGGGTCACGGCGGGGGGACGGGCACCTCGGCCCATGCCCGCGCCCCCGCGGCGCCGGAGACGCCCCACCGGCTGCTGAGGGCCGCGGTCGTCCGCAGCCCGGCGTCGTCGTGCGCCCCGCCCGCCGCGCCGGGGGACGCCGACAGCTCCGACGCCTGGTCCGAGACCTCGACCCGTACGACGTCCGCCGAGCGCCGCAGCCGGAGGCGCAGCACCCCGCCCGGCCGGGCCCCCGACCGGACGCAGTGCGCGACGAGCTGGGAGGTGACGAGGACGAGCGTCTCGTGGGCCCCGCCGGGCGCGAGGTCCGCGAGGTGCGGCCGCACCGCCCGGCGCGCCTCGCCCGGCGCGTCCGGGCCCGCGACGACACGCAGGCAGACGGTGCGGTTCGTGCGTGGTCCGGCGGGCATGGGAGACAGGCGGTTCCCCCCCGGCGGCGCGGCAAACCACGCCGGTCACCGGGGGACGCCCGGCGGCCGTCAGCGCCGCCGGATCACCGCCATCGACCGGCCGTCGAGCGTGACCTCCCCACCGCCGGCGATCTCGCCCGGTACGCCGTCGTCGCTCGACAGGATCCTCTCCCATGCGCCGCCGAGCCCCTCCGGCAGGCGGAACGGCACCGGCTCGTGGTGGGCGTTGATGAGCAGGGCGAAGGTGTCGTCGGTCACGGGGCGCCCGCGGCGGTCGCGCTCGCCGATGGCGTCGCCGTCCAGCACGAGGCCGACGGCGTGGTGGTGGGCGTCCCAGTCGTCGTCGGCCATCTCCTCGCCGTCGGCGCGCAGCCAGATCGAGTCGGGCGGCCGGTCGCCCTGCGTTCGACCGCTGAGGAACAGCCGCTGCCGGAAGACGGGGTGGTCGCGCCGCAGGGAGATGACGTCGCGCGTGAACGCGAGCAGCGACTCCTGCTCATCGTCGAGCTCCCAGTCGAACCAGCTGATCTCGCTGTCCTGGCAGTAGCCGTTGTTGTTGCCCTGCTGGGTGCGGCCCATCTCGTCGCCGCCGAGCAGCATCGGGACGCCCTGCGACAGCAGCAGCGTCATGAGCAGGTTGCGCTGCTGGCGGGCCCGGAGCGCGATGATGCCGGGGTCGTCGGTCGGCCCCTCGGCGCCGTGGTTCCAGCTGCGGTCCCCGTCGGATCCGTCGCGGTTGTCCTCGCCGTTGGCCTCGTTGTGCTTCTCGTCGTACGACACGAGGTCGCGCAGGCAGAAGCCGTCGTGGGCGGTGATGAAGTTGACCGACGACGTCGGCCGCCGCCCGTCCCCCTCGTACAGCTCGCTCGAGGCGGTGAGGCGGGCCGCGATGTCCGGGGCGCCGGGGCCCTCGCCGCGCCAGAAGTCGCGCACCGAGTCGCGGTAGGCGCCGTTCCACTCGGCCCACTGGACCGGGAAGTTGCCGACCTGGTAGCCGCCGGGGCCGACGTCCCAGGGCTCGGCGATCAGCTTCACCTGCGACAGGACCGGGTCCTGGTGGACGACGTCGAAGAAGCCCGAGAGCCGGTCGACCTCGTAGAACTCGCGGGCGAGGCTCGACGCGAGGTCGAAGCGGAAGCCGTCGACGTGCATCTCGGTGACCCAGTACCGCAGGCTGTCCATGATGAGCCGCAGCACGCTCGGGTGGACCGGGTTGAGCGTGTTGCCCGTCCCCGTGAAGTCCATGTAGTGGGCGTCGTCGTCGGGCGGCCGCCGGTAGTACGAGTGGTTGTCGACGCCCTTGAACGAGAACATCGGGCCCAGGTGGTTGCCCTCGGCGGTGTGGTTGTAGACGACGTCGAGGATCACCTCGATGCCCGCCGCGTGCAGCGCCTTCACCATCCGCTTGAACTCGGCGACCTGCTCGCCGCGGACCCCGCCGGAGGCGTAGCCGGCGTGGGGGGCGAGGAAGCCGATCGACGAGTAGCCCCAGTAGTTCGTGAGCCCCCGCTCGACCAGCGCCTGCTCCGAGATGAAGTGGTGGACGGGCAGCAGCTCGACGGCGGTGACGCCGAGGGACCGCAGGTGGGCGATCGACGCGTCGCTGCCGAGGCCGGCGTAGGTGCCGCGCAGCTCCTCCGGGACGCCGGGGTGGCGTCGGGTGAAGCCCTTGACGTGGACCTCGTAGATGACGCTCTCGCTCCAGCTCACGGCGGGCGGGGCGTCGTCGCCCCAGTCGAAGGCCGGGTCGATCACGACGGACTTCGGGACGGCGGGGGCGCTGTCGCGGTCGTCGATCCGGGTGCCGGTCTCGTCGCCCGCGACGTACGGCAGGACGGGCGCGGCGTCCCAGGCGACGTCGCCCTCGATCGCCTTCGCGTACGGGTCGATCAGCAGGCGGGCGGGGTTGAAGCGGTGGCCCTGCTCGGGCGCCCACGGCCCGTGCACGCGGTAGCCGTACCGCTGGCCCGGTCCGACGCCCGGGACGTACCCGTGCCAGTGGAACTGCGTCCGCTCCGTCAGCCCGATCCGGGTCTCGGCGCCGTCGTCGTCGAAGAGGCAGAGCTCGACGCCCTCGGCGTTCTCGGAGAAGAGCGCGAAGTTCGTCCCCTCACCGTCCCAGGTCGCCCCCAGCGGGAACGGCCGCCCCGGCCATGACTCCATCTGCACGTGTCCTCCTGTCGGCACCGGCTCGTCGTCGCAGCGGAGTGCCCGCACGGACGCAGATCGAACCGTCACCCGCCGGCGAGGGCCGCCGTCGCCTGCGGTGAGGCGTCCACGCCGGTCACGCGGCGGACCTCGTCGCGCACGATCCGGGTCCAGGCCCCCGCCCGCGGCAGCGGCACGAGGCCGCCCCACGGCGCCCGCACGGCGATGCCGTGGACGGCGCCGCGGATGACGGTGCGCTCCACGTCCACGCCGAGGCCGCGGGCCCGCCGGGCGGCCGACTCCGACACCCCGGGGTCGATGCCCGGCAGCAGGGGGCCGCGCCCGTCGAGCGTGCCGTGCGCGATCCGCAGACGCCGCCCCGCGAGCCGGCCCAGGTCGACGGTCGGCGGCAGCCACGGCGCGAGGGCGACGACGGCCTGCACGGCGGGATCGTCGGCGAGCGCGACGGCGATCGCGCCGCCGAGCGAGAACCCGACGGCGGCGCGGACCGGGCTGCCCATCGACCGCAGCGCCCCCCGGACGAGCCGGCCGTCCTCGACGCTCGCGTCCATGCGCCGCCACGACCCGTGGCGGTACCGCACCTCGGCGACCAGCAGGTCGGCCCGGCGCGTCGCGAGGCGGGCGGCGAGCCACTCGGTGCTCGGGCTCCAGACGCCCGGCCGGTCGTCGCGGGAGCTCCCACCGAGCAGGAGCACGCACGGCGCGTCCCCGGGTCCGCGCAGCCGCAGCTCGGGGCCGCCGGGGATCGTGATCGTGCGGGTCTCGCTGCGCATCGGGGCGTGCATCCTCGGGTCGCGGACGTGACGAGCGCACCTGCCCGGCGGGGCGGTCCGCAAACCCCGGGGGGGCCGGTCGGGCACCGGGCACCGCGCGCGGTTTCGGGCCGGGCGGCGGGGGTAGGTCGCCGACCCCCAGCCGAGGAGTCACCCGTGATCCGCCGCATCGACCGCCTGCAGACCGAGCTGCCGCCGCCGTCCGACCCCGACCCCGACGGCGCCGCCGCCGTCCAGGAGCTGATGGGCGGTCGCTTCGGCGAGATGTCGACCCTGATGAACTACACGATGCAGTCGTTCAACTTCCGCGGCCGACAGAAGGCCCGGCCGTTCTACGACCTCGTCGCGAACATCGCGGCCGAGGAGTACGGCCACATCGAGCTGGTGGCCGCGACCATCAACACGATGCTCACCGGCGCCGGTGAGGGTGCCGCGCCCGACGCGGCCCTCGAGGGCGTCAAGGGCGTCCGCAACGTGCAGCACTTCCTCGCCGGGGGGCAGGGCGCGCTGCTCCAGGACTCGATGGGCCGCCCGTGGACGGGCGACTACGTGTTCTCGTCCGGCGACCTCGTCGAGGACCTGACGCACAACTTCTTCCTCGAGACCGGGGCCCGCAACAACAAGCTGAAGGTCTACGAGATGTGCACGCACCCGGCGGCGCGTGCGCTGACCGGCTACCTCCTCGTGCGCGGCGGCGTCCACCAGGTCGCCTACGCCCGCGCGATCGAGCTCCTCACCGGCGCGGACCTCATGAAGATGTTCCCGTCGCCGCGCATCCCGACGGAGCTGATCCCCGAGTGCCGGCCCCACATCGACCGCGGCGAGCACCTGAGGCTCTACCGCTTCTCGCCCGAGGACTACCTGGAGCTGACCGCGGTCTTCCGCGGCCCGCACCCCGAGACCGGCGAGGACCTCGTCGTCGTGGACGACGCCCCCGAGGGCGCCCCCGCCCACGACCTGCCGCCGCAGACGGCCGTCTTCGCGCCGGACTACGCGCCGGAGGAGATCGCGGAGATCGCGGTGCGCCTGCGCCGCGAGGCCGGTCTGTCGGACGAGCCGAGCGGCGTCGTCGCGAGCACCCCCGGCAGCCGCGGGGCGAGGAAGGCGACCGGCGGCAGGCCCGCCGCGAAGAAGGCCGCGGCGGCGAAGCCCGCCGCGAAGACGACCGCCGCGAAGAAGCCCGCGGCGCGCAAGCCCGCCGCGAAGGGCGCGAAGCGCAGCTGACCGGCGCGAGCCGGTCGCGGGGCGGCGCCGGGACGATCCCGGCGCCGCCGTCCACCGACGAGGAGGCACACACGATGGCCGAGCTCACGAAGCTCGAGGACAAGCTGGGCGAGGTGCTCGGGCTGGCGAAGGCCGCCCGTGAGGCGACGGGGCGGGTGGCCCGGCTCCTCGATGACGACGAGATGGCCGGCACGCTGCGCGCCATGGGCGACGAGGCGGCGGAGACCGCCCGCCGCTGCGAGGCCGTGGCCGGCGGCCGGACCGGTCGCAAGACCGCGATCATCGAGAAGGCCCGCGAGACGACCGCCGAGGCGAAGGACATGATGGCGACCTACCTCGGGGAGGACCCGGAGGGCCTCGACGGCCTCGAGTTCCTGAGCATGGCCGAGGCGGGCGAGGTCTGCCACGTCGAGGTGCTCGGCGCGCTGGCCCGCACGGCGGGTGACGCGGAGGTGCTCGACCTGGTCGCCTGGGCGCTGCCGATCCAGGAGCGCCACCTCGCGACGGTCCGCGAGAGCGCCGTCGACCTGGCGGCCGACGAGGACCCGGAGGAGACCGCCTAGCACCGCCGGTCGACCACCCGCCGGGGCGCGACGGCCCGGCGGGTGGTCTCCCCGCCGTCGCTGCGGGAATAGAGTCCGGTCCGCATCCCCGGACCGGAGGCGATCCTGATGGCGACGGACGACGTGGGCGTGGACCCGGCGAACGACCGGCTCGGCCCTGCCCTGGAGGGGCGGCTGGGCGCGGACGGCGACGCCGCCGTCTACGAGATCATCGGCGAGCTCGACCTGGGCGGCGCGGCCGCGCTCGCGGCGCGGCTCGAGGAGGTCGTGGACGCGACCGGCGGGGACCTGGTGCTCGACCTGTCCCGGATGCCGTTCGTCGACTCGACGGGCCTGCGGATCCTCATCGACGCGCGCCGCCACCTCGACGCGCGCGGCCGCCGCCTCGTGCTCCGCGCGATGCAGCCCGACGTCGAGCGTCTCCTGCGCCTGACGGCGATGGAGGCGTGGTTCGAGCCGGGGGGCGGCCGCTAACCCGGCGGCGCCGCGGGGCCGCGTCGTCCCGCGCGCGCCAGCAGCAGCAGCCCGATCGCCGCGGCCACGAGCGAGCCGCCGAGCACCCCGATCTTCGCGGCGTCGATGATGTCGGGGTCGGTGAAGGCGAGCTCGGTGATGAACAGGGACACCGTGAAGCCGATCCCGGCGAGGGCCCCGACGCCCAGGATGTGCGCCCACGAGACGCCCGGGGGCAGGGTGCTCAGGCCGAGCCGCACCGCGAGCGCCGTGCCCGCGGTCAGCCCGATGGTCTTGCCGACGACGAGCGCGACGGCGACCGCGACCGCGACGGGGGTCTCCGCGGCGGCGGACAACGACCCGCGGTCGAGGACGATGCCGGCGTTCGCGAGCGCGAACACGGGGAGGACGGCGAAGCTCGACCACGGGTGCAGTCCGTGCTGGACGCGCTCGAGCGGCGAGATCGCCTCCCGCGACAGCCACGACAGCCGCCGCCAGCGGCCCGCGTCGGCGTCGGGGTCGTCGGGCGCGTCGTCGGTCTCCTCGGCGGTGCGGATCGCCTCGGCGCTGACGACGCGGGGGTCCTGGAACGGGCGCACGGGGGTGATCAGGCCGATCGCGACGCCGGCGATGGTGGCGTGGACACCCGACTCGAACGTCGCGAACCACGCGACGAGGCCGAGGGCGACGTACGGCACGAGGTACCGCACCCCGACCCGCTGGAGCGCGTACATCGCGGCCAGCGCGATGAGGGCGGTCGCGAGCCACGCGAGGACCACGGCGTCGGTGTAGTAGACCGCGACGACGAGGATCGCGACGATGTCGTCGATCACGGCGACGCCCAGCAGGAACGCCACGAGGGCCGTCGGCACGCGGCGCCCCAGGGCGGCGAGGGCGGCGAGGGCGAACGCCACGTCGGTCGCCATCGGGATGCCCCAGCCCCGGGTCGCGTCGCCGCCGCCGCTGAGGGCGACGTAGATCAGGGCGGGGAGCACGACCCCGCCGAGCGCGGCGAACAGCGGCAGCAGGGCCGCCTGGCGGGTCGACAGCTCCCCCGTGACGAGCTCCCGCTTCACCTCGAGCCCGATCACCAGGAAGAAGATCGCCATCAACCCGTCGTTGACGACGTGCTGGAGGTCCTCGGTGACGCTCCAGTCGCCGAGGGCGACGGTGAACTCCGTGGACCAGAGGTCCAGGTAGGAGGCCGTGGCGAGGTTGGCCCACAGGAGCGCGATGATCGAGGCCCCGAGCAGGACGATCCCGCCGGAGACCTCCGTGTGCAGGAACTGCTGCACGGGGCGCACGACGCGGCGGGGCACCGCGCGGTCCGAGCGCGACCAGGGGCGCCGCACCGGCGGCGGGGTGGCTCCGGGGGTCATCGCGGGGCCGCGGGGCGGCGGCGGGGGCGGGGGGCGGGGGGGCGCGGCATGTGACGTCCCATTCCGGGGGTCGACGGCGTGTTCGCCGACCAGACTTCCCGGCACACCGCGGGGGACGGTAGCAGCCCCGCGGTCACGCCCGGCGCCCGCCCCTCAGGCGGGGCGGAACCTGAGGCAGACGAGGACGGCGTCGTCGGAGTTGCCGGTCTCCCGGATCATCGCGGCGACGACGCGGTCGCACATGTCGGCGACGGGCGCGTCGCGCAGGTCCTCCGCGGCCGCGCGGAGCCGCCCGAGGCCGACGTCCATCGACTCCTCGCGCCGCTCGACGAGGCCGTCCGTGTAGAGCAGCAGCACCGCGCCGGCGGGGAGGACGGTGGAGGCGTGCCCGCGATCGCGTCCCGACCCCGGCCGGCACAGGGGCATCGAGCGACCTCCCTCCAGCCACGCGGCGGGACCGTCGGGCGGCAGCAGCAGCATGGGCGGGTGCCCCGCGTAGGCGTAGTCGAGGCGCCCCGTCGCGGGGTCGAGGGCCGCGAAGCCGACGGTGGCGAAGTCGGTCCCGTTCGGGCCGTCGGCGAACTGCTGCAGGCGGGCGAGGAGCGCGCCCGGTGACGGGGTGTGCGGCGCGAGCGCGGCGAGGGCGGTCCGCAGGCGTCCCATCGTCGCGGCGGCCTCCAGGCCGTGGCCGACGACGTCGCCCACGGCGATGCCGATGCGCCCGTCGGGCAGCGGCAGCGTCTCGTACCAGTCCCCGCCGACCTCGAGGGCGTCGCCCGCGGCGGTGTAGCGCGCCGCGACCTCGATCGCGGCGTGCTCCAGCAGGCGCTCGGGCAGCAGGGCCCGCTGCAGCGACAACGCCACCCGCCGCTCCTCGTCGTGGATCCGCGCGCTCGCCAGGAGCACCCCCGCCCGCCCCGCGAGGTCGGTGAGGAACGGCATGTCCTCCGCGCCGTAGGCGGGGCGCTCCGGGTTGGTGAGCGACAGCACGAGGCGCCCCGACCGGGGCCCTCCGACGTCGAGCGGCAGGGTCACGACCGAGTGGGCCCGCAGCGGCGTCCCGGGGCCGGGGTCCTCACCGGGGATGCGGATCGCGGCGTGGTCGGCGACCCGCGGGGCGAGCATCGCCACGAGGCGCTCCGCCCGCCCCTCCGCGCCCTCGACGGCCTCGAGGCCGCTGACGATCTCGGCGATCAGCTCGGCCCGCCGCCGCGCCCGCCGCTCGGCCGCCTCGCTCGCGCGCAGGGCCTCCTCGGCGCGGCGGCGGGCGGTCACGTCCGTGAAGACGAGGGCGAACCGCCCGCGGGGCTCGACGGGTGTCGCGAAGACGTCGAACGTGCGGCCCATCGCCTCGGAGGCGCTCTCGAAGCGGCGCGTCGCGCCCCCGAACGCGACCTCCGCGTACGTGTCGATCCATGCCTGCTCGAGGCCGGGCACGAGCTCGAGGGCGGTGTGCCCGACCGCGTCCCGGAGGCCCGTCATCGACTCGAAGACGGGGTTCGTCTCGAGGAAGCGGTAGTCGACGGGCCGTCCGTCCGGGTCGAGGACCATCTCCGCGAGGCAGTAGCCCTCGTCGATCGACGCGAACAGGGCGCGGAAGCGGGCCTCGCTCTCGCGCAGCGCCACCTCGGTGCGGGTCCGCTCGTGGACGTCGATCACCGATCCGATGAAGCCGCCGGGACGACCGCGGACGTCGGTGAGGGGCCGGCCGGCGTCGAACGCCCAGCGGTACCGCCCCTCCGCGTCGCGCAGCCGGTAGTCGAGCGTGAACGGCTCGTGGGCGGCGACCGCCTGCTCGTGCGCCCGTCGCACCGCCTCGCGGTCGTCGGGGTGGACGGCGTCGAGCCAGCCCGCCCCGAGGCCCTCCTCCTCGGTCTGGCCGGTGAAGGCGTACCACCCGCGGCTGAGGTACGTGCAGCGCCCCTCGTCGTCGGTCACCCACAGCATCGCCGGGGCCGAGTCGGCCATCGCGCGGAAGCGGAGGGCGGCGTTGCGCTCCACCGCCGACGTCTCGCGCTCCCCGACCTCGGCGGCGATGCCGTAGGCGGCGGCGATCAGGACGGCGAGGGTGAGCTGCAGGTAGAGGAGCCCGGCGTCGGGGGCGACGTCGAGGTCCTCCCACAGGCCGTGCCCGCCGGCCGTCGCGTGCGCCGCGATGAACGACACGACGGCCCCGGTGAGCGCGACCCCCCGCACGCCGATGCGGAACCCGCTGGCGAGCAGCACGCCGATCGGGACGGCGATGAGCCCGACCTCGCCCGACCAGGCCACGGCGACGGTCGCGGCCCCCGCGGCCCCGACCAGCACGAACGTCTCGATGAGGCGCAGGGGGCGCCCGGCGGTCGGGGGGTCGGACCGGACGCCGAGGATCGCGCCGGCCACGACGAGCACGCCGAGGCCGTCCCCGACCCACCACTCGCCGGCGAACCGGAGCCAGCCGTCCCCGTCGTCGAGCACGGTGAAGGCGGTCGCGCCCACGACGGCCCCGACGGCGGGCCCGGCGACGACGGCCCCGCCGAGGAACGCGACGAGGTCGCGCAGGCGCGAGAGGTCGGGGCGGGCCACCACCCCGAGCAGCAGGGTCGCGCCGACGAGCGGCTGCACGACGTTCGCGACGGCGTATCCGACGGAGGCCGCCGGCCCGATGTCGTGCCAGAGGTCGAGGGAGATCTCCGCGAGCGCCGCGGCGGCGACCACGACGACCCAGTCCGCGCGCCGGGCGATCACGAGCGCCGCGAGGGTGACGCCCGCGGCGGGGAAGAACGACGCGCCGGTGCCGTCGGCGCCGAACCACGAGTACGAGAGCTGCGACCCGACCGCGTACGCGGCGGCGACCGCGATGAAGATGCACACCCGGCGTCGCGCGTCGGCGTCCATCGCCAGCCTCGAGGTCATGACCGCATTCCCGCGGGGGACGCTACAAGCTCGCCCGCGCGGGAGGTCGGGGACCGTCGCGCCGCCTGCGGTTCACGCCCCGGCGTCGGGGGGCCCCGCGAGGTCGAGCGACGCCACGAGGGCGGCGAGCCGGGCGCGGTCGTCCCGCAGGGCGGCCACCGTCGCCGCGAGCCGCCGCTCACCCTCGGGCGAGACACTCAGCAGGACGCTGCGCCCGTCGGCGGCGGAGGCCTCGCGGCGCACGAGGCCGACGGCCTCGGCACGGGCGACGAGGTCGGTGACGGTGTTCTGCGCGAGCTGCATCCGCTCGGCGAGGTCGGTCACCGTCGCCCGCTCCGACCCGTCCGGCGCGCCCTTGATCTGCACGAGCAGCAGGTGGCGCTGCGGCGTCAGGCCGTTCGCCGCGGCGATCTCCTCGCTGCGCCGCATGAAGCGCCGCAGCCCTTCGCGCAGCGCCGCCGCCTCGCGGTAGTCCGTGGCCGAGGGTGCCGGCCGGGGGTCGGGGAGCTGCGCCATCGCGGTCCGGAGGCTACCCGCGGGGCCCCTCGGGGACGGCGATCCACCCGACACATCGTGATGCGATACAGTCGCCCGACAATTGCCGGGAAACTCTCCGGTCATCGAGTGATTCGAGGGGGACGCATGTCGCGACGCGCGGGCGGCCAGTGGGCCAGGGGGTACCGGGAGCCGCTGAACGGGTCGGAGCGGATCAAGCGCGACGACGACGGCCTGAACGTGCGGGCGCGCATCGTGGAGCGCTACGCCCGCGAGGGGTTCGCGGCCATCCACCCCGACGACCTCCGCGGCCGCTTCCGCTGGTGGGGCCTCTACACCCAGCGCCGCGCGGGCGCGGAGGGCGACGTCGAGGAGGTCGAGGACGAGCACTTCATGCTGCGCGTCCGGATCCCCGGCGGGCGGCTCACCAGCGCGCAGCTGCGGGTGATCGGCGAGCTGTCCCTGCGGTACGGGCGCGACGTCGCGGACGTCACCGACCGCCAGAACGTGCAGCTCCACTGGATCCGGATCGAGGACGTCCCCGCGATCTGGGAGGCGCTGGAGGCCGTCGGCCTGAGCAGCGTCCAGGCCTGCGGCGACGTGCCGCGCACCACGATCGGCTGCCCCCTCGCCGGGGTCGACGCCCGCGAGCTGATCGACGCGACCCCCTTCGTCGCGGAGATCGAGCGGCGGTTCGTCGGCGACCCGGCCTTCTCGAACCTGCCGCGCAAGTTCAAGACGTCGATCTCCGGGTGCGCCGACCACTGCGCCCAGCACGAGATCAACGACATCGCCTTCGTCGCCGTCGAGGTGGACGGGCGGGTCGGGTTCGACCTCTGGGTCGGCGGGGGCCTCGGGCCGGCGCCGCGGCTCGCCCAGCGGCTCGGCGTCACCGTCCCGCCGGAGCGGGTCGCCGAGGTCTGGGCCGGGGTCACCGGCCTCTTCCGTGACCACGGGTACCGGCGCTCGCGCAACCACGCCCGCTTCAAGTTCCTGGTCGCGGACTGGGGTCCGGAGCGGGTGCGCGAGGTGCTCGAGCGCGAGTACCTCACGGCGCCGCTCCCGGACGGCCCGGCGCCCGCGCCGTCGACCACCGCGCAGCGCGACCACGTCGGGGTCCACACCCAGGCCGACGGCCGCCACTACGTGGGCGCTGCGCCCCGCGCGGGGCGCACGGCCGGTCACGAGCTGGTGCGCGTCGCGGACCTCGCGGAGCGGCACGGGTCGGGCCGCGTGCGGCTCACGACGCAGCAGAAGATCGTGGTCCTCGACGTCGCGCCCACCGGCGTGGACGCCCTCGTCGCCGGGCTCGAGGAGATGGACCTCCGGGTCGCGCCGGGCGTCCTGCGCCGCGCGGCGATGGCCTGCACCGGCAACGAGTTCTGCAAGATCGCGGTCGTCGAGACCAAGTCCCGGACCGACGCGCTCGTCCGGGAGCTCGAGCTGCGCATCCCCGATCTGGAGGAGCCGATCCGGATCCACATGAACGGCTGCCCCAACTCCTGCGCGCGCTTCCAGCTCGCCGACATCGGCCTGCTCGGGTCGCTCGCCCCCGGCGACGACGGCGCCCGGGTGGAGGCGTTCCAGGTGCACCTCGGCGGCCACCTCGGCCCCGGCGCCGCCGTCGCCCGCCGGGTGAAGGGCGTACGCGTCCGCAGCGACCGGCTCGACGACTACCTCGAGGCGGTGATCCGGTGCTTCCTCGACACCCGCGACGAGGACGAGCCCTTCCACCGCTGGGCGTCGCGGGCCGAGGACGCCTGGCTGCAGCCCCCGGTCGGCGTCGCGTGAGCGGGCACCCGTCCGCCGCGGCGCCGGGGGGCCGCGCGCAGCCCTTCTCGTGCCCGTACTGCGGGGAGGAGGACCTGCGCCCCGCCGAGGGCGGTCACCACTGCCCCGACTGCGACCGGCGGTTCGCGCTCACCTTCCTCGGGCGCGGCGCCGGCGAGCGACACCCGACACGATCCACGACCACAGGAGGGACCGTATGAGCCGTAGGGACGAGGTACTCGTCTCCACCGAATGGGTGGCCGCCCACACCGGCGATGCCGCCTACCGGCTGGTGGAGGTCGATGAGGACACCGCCGCCTATGCCGGTGGCCACATCCCCAACGCGATCGCGTGGCACTGGAAGGACGACCTGCACGCCGCGCCACGCCGCGACTTCCTCGACCAGGAGGGCCTGTCGGCCCTCCTCGCCCGCTCGGGGGTCGGCCCGGACACCACCGTCGTCCTCTACGGCGGCAACAACAACTGGTTCGCGACCTACGCCTACTGGCTGTTGCGGTACCAGGGGTTCGACCGTGTCCGCCTGATGGACGGCGGCCGCAAGAAGTGGGAGCTGGAGGACCGTGAGCTGGTCACCGAGGTCCCCACCCCGGCGGCGGCGGACCCCGGTCCCCTCGCCCCGGTGCGGGAGGAGTACCGGGCGTTCCGCGATGACGTCCTCGCCCACATCGGTGGTGAGGGGGCGACGATGGTCGATGTCCGCAGCCCCGCCGAGTTCTCGGGTGAGGTGATGGCCCCCCCGCACCTGCCCCAGGAGCAGGCGCAGGTCCCCGGCCACATCCCGGGTGCCGCGAACGTGCCGTGGGCCTCGGCGGCCCGTGAGGACGGGTCGTTCAAGAGCGATGAGGAGTTGACGTCCCTGTATGGCGGGGTGGGGGTCACCCCCGACACCGACGTGATCGCGTACTGCCGGATCGGGGAGCGGTCGAGTCACACGTGGTTCGTCCTCCACGAGATCCTCGGCTATGACCGGGTCCGCAACTACGACGGGTCGTGGACCGAGTACGGCAGCCTCGTCGGGGTCCCCGTCGAGAGGTGAGCGAACCCCCGCGCGGCACCGGGTGGTCCGGTGCCGCGCGGGGGGACCGGCGCGCTACGCGCCGAGCACGGCGGCCCCGACGATGATCCCCACGATCACCACCACCAGCAGCGCCCCGAACAGGATCAGTGCGCGGGCGCGCGGGTCGCCGCGCCCGTCCGGTCCCCGGGTCTCACCCATGATCTCCGCCTCCTGGTCGCCGAACCGAAAGTGCATCGTACTACGATCTTACCGGGTCGCCGGTAGGCTCGCGACATGAGCGACGCCCGGTCCGCACCCGCGCCCACCGGGGTCGTCGCGGCGCTCGGCGCGCTGCGCGACGGCGACCGCGCCCGGGCGGCTGCCGTCCTCGCCGCCGGGGACGCCGGAGACCTCGCCGCGGCCCTCGCACGCCACCTGGGCCGCGCCTCCGCGGACGCCGTCTACGACGACGGAACGGCCTTCGCCGCGTTCATCGGCAACGGCACCAACCCCGAGCTCTACCGCCGCACGATCGCGGCGCTCTCCGCCGTCCACGCCCGGCGGCCGCCCCGCACGGTCCTCGACATCGGATGCGGCGACGGCCGCGTCACCGCCGCCGTCGTCGGCGGGGCCGTCACGGACGTCGATCTGGTCGATCCCTCGGCGGACCTCCTCGCCCGGGCGGGCGCGGCGCTCGCCGGCCGGCCGACACGGGTCGCCGCCCACCGCACCGACGTCGCACGGTTCCTGGCCGGCCTCCCCCCGGGCGCCGGCTGGGACCTGGCCCAGTCGACCTTCGCCCTCCACACGCTCCCGCCGGCCCACCGCGCCGACGTCCTGCGGGGCCTCGCCGGGCGGGCCCGCACCGTCGCGATCGCCGAGTTCGACGTCCCCGCCCTCGACGGCGACGCGTGGACCGCCCACCTCGCCGAGCGGTACGCGCGCGGCGTGGACGAGTACCGCGACCACCCCGAGGTGGTCGACGGCTTCCTGATGCCCGTCCTCGTCGGCCAGGTGGAACCCGGCCGGGCGCGCCACACCTTCGAGCAGCCCGCGGCGGCCTGGGAGGACGACCTGCGCACTGCCGGCTTCACGGCGGTCACGACCGTCCCGCTGCACGCCTACTGGTGGGCGCCCGCGGTCCTGATCACCGCGGAGGCCGCCGCCGGGCGCGGCGCCTGATCCACCGGCGCACCCGCGGCGTATCCCGGGGGAGGCACCGCCCACCCCACCGACGAGGACCCGCCATGCGCAGGACATCCGCGATCACCCCCCTCATCGCCGCCGCCGCGCTCGCCGGCGGCCTCGGCGGCGTCGCGTCCGGGGCCGGGGTGGCGGGCAGCGCCGCGAACCCCGTCCGGGCGACGACGAGCCCCACCCGCGGCTTCGCCCCCGCGACGGTGGTCGCCCGGCCCGGCGCCCGCATCCACGTCCGCAACGTCGACCGCGCCCGCCACAACATCGTCGAGGACCGCCCCGGCGGCGGCCGCCCGCGGTTCCGCTCCGGCGCGCCCACGACGCGCGACTTCACGGTCCGGGCGCCCACCCGCGCCGGCACCTACTCCTTCATCTGCCAGGTGCACGGCTTCATGCGGGGGACCCTGCGGGTGCGCGGCTAGCGACCGCCGGCCGCGCGCCGGCGCCGGCGTGGGAGACTCGCGCCATGACCGACCCCGCGCCACGCCGCCCGCGCCGGGTGCCGCACGGCTACGGGCTCGTGCTGATCGCGCTGGTCGCCGCCGTCGTCGTCGGGGCGGTCGGGACACGCGGCCTGGGGCTCGTGCTCTCGGCACTCGTGCTCGTCGGCGTCTGGCACGCCACCGCGAACGCCGTCGGCGTGTCGCGGGTGCTCCGCCGCGCCGGCTCGGCCGTGGTCGTGCTGCTCGTCGTCGGCGCGGTGGTGGCCTTCGCCGACGGGGGCTCCGGCGTCCGGGCGGGGGTGGGCTTCGCGACGGCCGCGGTCACGGTCGGCGTGGCCGTCCTCATCGCGGCAGACCTGCTGCGCCACCGGGAGGTGACGCTCGCGACGGTCGCCGGGCTCGTCAGCCTCTACCTCCTGATCGCCCTGATCTTCGGCCAGCTGTACCTCGGGTGCGCCGAGCTCTCGTCGACGGCCTTCGCGTCGTCGGTGGGGCCGCTCGGCCGGTTCGACCTCCTCTACTTCAGCTTCGTCACCATCACCACGGTGGGCTTCGGCGACATCACGCCCGCCATCGGGGTGACCCGTGCGCTCGCGGCCGGCGAGGCCGTCACCGGCCAGCTCTTCCTGGTGACGGTCGTCGCGCGCGCCGTCGCGATGATGCGACCCCCGGAGCGCCGCCGGACGCCGCCCCCCGGCGACGGCTGACGGCGACCCGGCGGTGCGGGCCGCCCGCCGGGGCACGGGCCGCCCCGCGCCGCGCCGGTGGGGCGGTGACCCGTCCCCCGGGTCAGTCCTCCGCGCGCCGCGCGATCCAGGTCGCCCTCAGGGTCGCGTCGCCGACCGGTTCCCACGTGTACTCGTCGGTCACCGCGACGGCGCCAAAGCCGGCGCCGGCGAGCGCCGCGCGGACGTCGCCGTCGCGGAAGAAGTGCTGCCGGTGCACCTCGTCGAACCCACCCCGGCCGTCGCCGTCGCGCAGCGCGATGCGCGCATCGCAGGTGCGCCCCGCGACGTCCACGGTGCTGGTGATGGTGAAGCGGTGCCCACCGGACTGTCCCTCGACGATCGCGTTGGCCCGGGCGAACTCCATCATCGCATCGGTGTGGAGGTCGGCGACGAGCCAGCCCCCCGGGCGGAGGCGGCCCGCGATCGCGGCGAACGCCGGGCCCAGCTCCGCGGGGGTGAGGTGGTTCAGGCCGTCGAGGGTCGACACCGCGGCGTCGAACGGCCCGGTGAGCGTGAGGTGGGGGAGGGCCTCGTGGACGAGGGGGACGTCCGGGCCGAGCCGCCGCCGCGCCCGGGCGAGCATCTGCGCGGACGCGTCGACGCCGGACACCCGGTAGCCGAGCGCGACCAGCTCGGCCGCCATGAGGCCGGTGCCGCAGCACACGTCGAGGACCGACCGGACCCCGGCCGCGTCGGACCCGCACAGCTCCTGCAGGAACGCCGCCCAGCGCGCGTGGCAGGGGTCCACGACGACCTCGTCGTAGACCCCCGCGAGCCGCGTGTACGGGGTCGCGCTCAGATCCCGAGGATCCGGGCCTTCGCGGCCGCGAACTCCTCGGCGGAGAGGACGCCCTGCTGGTGGAGCGCCGCGAGGTCCTGGAGCTTCGTGATCTGCTCGTCCTGGGCGGGCGCGGCCGGGGCGGGCTCCGCGTACTGCGGCGGCGCGGGGGCGGGCTCGGCGTACTGCGTCTCGCCGTAGCGCGCGGCCTGGCGGCGAGCGACGCGGCCGGACACGGCGGTCGCGGTGCCCGCGACCACGGCGGTCCGGGCGGCCATTCGGAGAAGTCCCATCGGTGCTGCCTCCAGTCGGGGTGCGGCGGCCTAGGAGCCGGAGAGTGCGGCCTCGGACACGTCGGCGGGGATGCGGATCTGGTCGATCAGCACGGCGTCCGCGGCGCGGCACGCCTCGACGAACCTCGCCGCCCACGTGTTCTCGAACGCGATCAGCAGCGCCGAGCTCTCGGGCGCCAGGTCGTCGGCGACCTCCTCGGCGTCGTCCGGCCCGAGGACACCCGGGTCGTGGACGTTGACCTCGAGGAACGCCGGACCCGTCTCCGGGTCGAGGTCCTGGATGTCGATCGCCGTGGTGACCCCCGCGGCGTCCTTCGTGACGAACAGGAGGTCGAGCACGCGGATCGTGTTGCTCTCGACGAGCTCCATGAGGGCCGGCGCGATGCGGCCCGTGAACCTGTTCCCGGGGAATCCGATGATGACGACGTCGACGGGGCCCGATGCCATGGCGCCCTCCTTCGTGGGGCTCGCCTGCCGGTCGGGTCGATTCGACTCCCCGGCCCCCCGCGGCGCATCGTCCCATCGGGATGAAGCGGGCCCCCGGGGCGCGCCGTAGCGTCCGCCGCGTGCACGCAACCCCTCCCCGACCGGCATGAGCACCCGGGCGTCGGGCGGGACGGCGCTGGTGTTGCTGACACTCGCGACCGGCCAGTTCCTGATGGCGCTCGACAGCTCCGTGATGAACGTGGCCATCGCGACGGTC
This sequence comes from Miltoncostaea oceani, assembly GCF_018141545.1. Lineage (GTDB taxonomy): Bacteria > Actinomycetota > Thermoleophilia > Miltoncostaeales > Miltoncostaeaceae > Miltoncostaea > Miltoncostaea oceani. Next base: position 383,099 of record NZ_CP064356.1, read on the forward strand.
GCCGCGGACGTCGGGACCACCGTGAGCGGGATCCAGACCGCCATCACGCTCTACACGCTGGTGATGGCGGCGCTGATGATCCCCGGCGGCAAGGTCGGCGCGCTCATCGGCCACCGGCGGGCGTTCTCGCTCGGCTGCGTCATCTACGCCGCCGGCTCGCTCACGACGTCGCTCGCCCCGAACTACCCGACGCTGCTCTTCGGGTGGTCGTTCCTCGAGGGCCTCGGCGCGGCGCTGATCCTGCCCGCCATCGTCGCGCTCGTGGCGAGCAACTTCGCCCCGGAGCGGCGTCCCGCGGCGTACGGCCTGATCGCCGCGGCCGCCGCCATCGCGATCGCGGTCGGACCCCTCATCGGCGGCCTCGCGACCACCTACTTCTCGTGGCGGTGGGTCTTCGCCGGCGAGGTGGTGCTGGTGCTCGGGATCCTCATCCTGGGACGCCGGATCGCCGACGTGCCGCCCGTCGCGCGGAAGCGCATCGACCTGGTGGGCGCCGTGCTGTGCGCCTCGGGCCTCGCGCTGTTCGTCTTCGGCGTCCTCCGCAGCGGCGAGTGGGGCTTCCTCGAGCCGAAGGCCGGGGCGCCGACGTGGTTCGGCATCTCGCCCGTGCTGTGGCTCGTCTGCGCCGGCGCGCTGCTCGTCTGGCTGTTCCTGCGCTGGGAGGCGCGGGTCGAGGACCGCGGCGGCGAGCCGCTCGTGCGCCCGGCGATGCTCCGCAACCGGCAGCTCACGGGTGGCCTGACGATGTTCTTCTTCCAGTACGCGGTCCAGGCCGGGGTGTTCTTCGTCACGCCCCTCTACCTCTCGGTCGCGCTCGGCCTCTCCGCCCTCGACACCGGCGTGCGCCTGGTGCCGCTGTCGGTGACGCTGCTGCTGGCGGCCGTCGGCATCCCGAGGCTGCTGCCGCGGGTCTCGCCGCGGCTGGTCGTCCGCGCCGGCCTCCTCGCGATGCTCGCCGGCACGCTCGTGCTGATCGGCGGTCTCGACGCCGACTCCGGCCCCGAGATCGTGCTCGTCCCGATGCTCCTGCTGGGGCTCGGCATGGGCGCCCTCGCCTCCCAGCTCGGCGCCGTGACGGTGTCGGCCGTCCCCACCGAGCAGAGCGCCGAGGTCGGCGGGGTCCAGAACACCGTCACCAACCTCGGGGCGTCGATCGGCACCGCCCTCGCCGGGTCGCTCCTCATCGCCGCCCTGTCGAGCGCCTTCCTGACGAACATCGCGGCGAGCCCCGCCGTCCCGGAGAGCGTGAAGTCGTCCGCCGAGGTGCAGCTCGCCGGGGGGATCCCGTTCGTCTCGGACGCAGACATGCAGGCCGCGCTCGACGAGGCCGGGCTCTCGTCCTCCGCGACCCGGGCCGCGCTCGACGCCAACGCGGAGGCGCGGATCACCGGGCTCCGGGCGGGCCTCGCGATCCTCGCCCTGCTGGCGCTCGTCGCCCTGTTCCTGTCCGGCCGGATCCCGCGGGCGCCACCCGGGGAGGCCCTCGTCCCCCGGGCCGCCTGACACCGCGGGGGGACCGGACGTCAGGCGACGCGCGCGCCGTCCCGGTCGGCGCCCGCCTCGTGCGGGCCGTTGGCGAGGTAGAGCAGGGCGGCGCGGACACGGCGGTCGACGGCCTCGTCCTGCACGGGCAGGGCCAGCTTCGCGAGGATCGCGTTGACGTGCTTCTCGACCGCGCGCTTCGTGAGCACCAGCTCGGCGGCGATGGCGGCGTTGCTGCGGCCCTGCGCGATCTCGCCGAGGATCTGGAGCTCGCGGGGGGTGAGCGCCGCGAGCGGTGAGCGCCGCGAGCGGACGCGGTCCTCGACCAGCGCCTCGACGACCGCCGGGTCGATGACCGAGCCGCCCCGCGCGACCTCGTGGATCGCGCCGACGAGCTGCTCCGGGCGCGCGACGTGCTCCTTCAGGAGGTACGCACGGCCCCGCGAGCCGTCCTCGAGCAGGGTGAGGGCGTACGCCGGGTCGGCGTGGGCGCTCAGCACGACGACCCCGAGGTCGGGGCGCTCGCGGCGCAGGAGGCGCGCGGCTTCGAGGCCCTCGTCGCGGAACGTCGGCGGCATCCGGATGTCGGTCACCACGACGTCCGGCAGGTGCCGGTCGACGGCGGCCAGCAGCGCGTCGCGGTCGCCGCACGTCGCGAGGACCTCGACGTCGCCGGCCGCGGCGAGCACCCGGAGGATCCCCTCGCGCACGAGCAGGTCGTCCTCGGCGATCACGACGCGGGTCATCGCCCGACCCTAGTCCCCCCCGTGCCGCGCTGACCAGCCCGGGAAAACGGGCAGATGTTGCGGGAAGCGGGCCCCCCGCGGCGTCGCGGAGTGGTGTGGCGGCGCCCGCCCGACATATCATCCCGGTCGTAACAGCGAATCCGGCGGACGCGCTCTGCAGAGGGCGGGCGGACGGTGCTCGGAACGAACGGGGAGAGGACCACCGGACCGCCTCCGCGCGCGGTGGGCCCCCCGGCGCCGGTGGACGGGATCCTCCCGTCATGGGTCGCCTGGTACGTCGCGCTCGGGACCGCCGGGTTCGCCGTCGCGCTCGGCACCCCGCTCGTCGTGGCCGCCGCGACCGGCGACCACCTGCGGTACCCCGTCGCGGCGGCCGTCCTCCGCGCGTGCTGGATCGGCCTCTACGCCGTCGTCGGTCTCGCCCTCGCCCGCGGGGAGGGACAGCGGCGGCTCGGGTTGATGATGACCTCGTGCGCGGCCCTCGGGGCGATCGCGAGCACCGACGTCCTGCCGGGCGCGGGCGCCTACACCGTGTCCCGCACGGCCACGCTGGCGGTCGTGCCCCTCCTGGCGCTCATGTTGATCTCCGTCCCGGAGGCGCGCGCCGCCCGGCTCCGTGCCTGGGGAGTCCTCGTCATCTCGATCCCGGTCGTCCTCGGCCTCGGCGTGGCGTTCCTGACGGTCGCCGCCGAGGCCCCGTGGGGCCAGGCGGCGAGCGACTGCGCGGGCACCTGCGCCGGCTCGGCCGTCCAGGTGGCCGACGCGCCCGGAGTCGCGCACGTCCTGGTGGTCGCCGTGGCGCTCGCGCTGGTCGCGCCCCTCGCCGTGGTCGCCCGCGAGGTCGTCCGGGCCGCGCGGACCGAGAGCCCGGTCGCGGGCAGGTCGCTGCGCTGGGTGGCGTGGCTCCTGGTGATCTGGGTCGCGCCGCTGGCCGTCGGGCTCGTGGTGATCTCCGTCGATCCGGAGCCCGGTCGCCTCAGCCCCTACCTGGTCACGACGAGCGTCATCCGGGCCGTCCTGCCGATCGCGATCCTCGGCGTCATCGTCGGTCGCCTCGCGCGGACCGCCACGATGCGCGACGAGCTGACCCTGCGACTCGCGCACGCGGAGGACCCCGCGGAGGTCGAGCACGTGATCACCGACGTGCTCGGCGACCCCTCCCTGCGGCTCGCGTTCCGCGACGGGACCGAGTGGATCGACGTCCACGGGCGGCCCATCGACGTCGCCGCCGATGACGACCGCGGATGGATCCCGCTCGACGACCCGTACGGGGCGACGCTGGTCGTCGACCGGGCCCTCCAGGCCCAGCCGGAGCGCATGCACGTCATCGCCGGGCTCGGGGCGGCCGCCCTCGAGCGCGCGCGGACCGTCGCGGAGCTCCGCGCCATCCGGCGACGGCTCGTCCAGGTCGCCGACGAGGAACGCCACCGGATCGAGCGCAACCTGCACGACGGCGCCCAGCAGCGCCTCATCGGCATGGCGATCCGCGTGGAGATGGCGCGCGAGACGCTGGCGTCGCATCCGGAGATGGCCCCCGCAATCCTCCGCGACTTCGGGACCGACGTGCAGCAGGTCCTGGACGAGCTGCGCGAGCTCGCCCACGGCCTCCACCCGCCGGTGCTGGTCGATCACGGCCTCCCCGACGCGCTGCGGTCGATGGCGCGCCACGCCCCGGTCCCCGTCGAGGTGAGCGCCGCGCCGGTCGGGCGCCTCGACCCCCTCGCCGAGTCGGCCGTGTACTTCTGCTGCGCCGAGGCCCTCCAGAACGCCGTCAAGCACGGGGGCCCGCGGCCGCGGATCTGCATCGGCCTGGACCGGGACGGGGACGACGCCGTCATGTTCGAGGTGACCGACGACGGCTCCGGGTTCGCCGTCGGCCCGCTGCGCCCCGGCACGGGACTGATGGGCATGAGGGACCGCGTGGAGGGGGTCGACGGGACCCTCACGATCGAGTCGGCGCCCGGCGACGGCACGCGCGTGGCGGGCCGTGTGCCCGCGGCCCGCCGTCGCGCCGACGGCCTCGTCGGGGCGTAGCCGCACCGCCGGGGGCGAGGGGGTGGCGGGCCCCACCCCCCGCGGGCATGCGCACACCCTCGCGCCCGTGCGGCCCCCGGTGATTGGCTGCGGGCGATCCCGCCACCCGAGCGCCGAGGCACACGTGATGGACCCCATGCCCGAGGTGTTCGTGGCCGTCTTCGAGGAGTCCGGCCGGGCGTCCGCCGTGGACCGGGAGCTGGCGGCGCTCGCGAGCCGCGGCCACATCGCCCTGCTCGCCACCGCGGTCGTCACGCATGACCGCGACGGGGGTGTCCTGTGGAGCGTCGGGGGGGCCGGCGTCGGTCACATCTGCGCGCGCGCCGACACGATCGCCACGATCCTCGGCGTCCTGCTCCCGACCCCGGTCCTCCTGGCCGGCCTCGCCGCGACGTCGTATGACGGCCCGGAGCGTGAGGAGGCCGAGCGGGCGTTCGGGGAGGGCTTCGCCCGGGAGGTCGCGGCGGGGGTCCCGCCCGGCGGATCGGTGTTCATCGGCGTCGTCGAGGACGACTGGGTCCCCGAGGTCGAACGCGGCCTGCGGGGCTACCACCACCTGACGCGCAAGCGCTCCTGACGGCGGCTCAGAGCGGCGCGGCGCGTACGCGGCCCTCCGCCACCGCGGCGGCGAGCGCGGCGTGGTCGCGGTCGTTCTGGTCGGCGTAGCGCTCCGCGAACTCCGCGATGGCGCGGTCGAACACGTCGCCGCCCCCCAGGTACGCGGCGATCGCGATGCGGTCGCCCGAGCGGGCGTGCGCACGTGCGAGCGTCCAGCCGCAGACCTCGGCGTACGCGACCAGGCCGTCGGGTGACATGCGGTCGAGGTCGGCGGACCCCTTGCCGTCCCAGAGCTGCCGGACGTAGAAGTCGCGCGGCCTGCCGTCGAGCCCCCGCTGCAGGTGGTGCCATCCGAGGAAGATGTCGCTCGCCGACTGCATGAGCCGTTGCCCCTCGACGACCCGCCGGCCCTCGTTGCGGAACCGGCTGCGCCCCGCGTGGGGCGCGAGCACCGAGGCGGTCGCCTCCTTCACCTGCATCACCAGGGGGTCCGCCTCGTCGCGGCCGAGGAGGAGGACGACCCATGCCCGTGTGCCGACGCTGCCGACGCCGACGACCTTCCGCGCCAGGTGCGCGTACCGGTAGCCGTCAGCAGGTGCCGCCGGTCGTGCTGGAGCGTCGCCCGGTAGTCCCGGAGGATGACGGCGATCGCCGCCTCGATCTCGCGGGCGCCCCGGCCCGCGACGAGGTCCTCGATGGGGACGAGGAGCGGGGGGTCGCTGACGAAGCGCAGCCGGCCGTCCACGCGGTGCGTGAGGCGCTCCATCGCGCGGAGGCTGTCCTTCCGGCGGGATCGCGTCGTCGCGCGGGCGAAGGCCCGCGTCCCCCCGCCGTCGAGGGCCGCCCCCCACCGGCGGAGGATCGTGCCCTCGTTGGCCCGCGCGTACCAGAGTCGATGTCGCGCATCGCCGCGAACTCGCGCATCGCATCGCGGTAGGCGGCGACGGCGCGCGTCGCGAGCCGCCGCCCCGCGGCCCCCGGGCGTCCCTGCCCGCGCGCGGCGACGGCGCAGCTGGCGGCGAGGCGCTTCACGTCCCACTCCCACGGGCCGGGCAGCGTCTCGTCGAAGTCGTTGACGCTGAAGACGAGGGAGCGCTCGGGGGACGACGCGAACCCGAAGTTCGACAGGTGCGCGTCGCCGCAGAGCTGGACGCGGATGCCGCTGACCGGGGTCCCGGCGAGGTCGGCGGCCATCACCCCCGCGGCCCCGCGGTAGAAGGCGAACGGCGAGGTGAGCATGCGGCCGTACCGGATCGGCGTGAGCTCCGGCACGCGGGTGGCGGCCTGCGCCTCGAGCACCGCGACGGGGTCGCGCCGCCCCGGATCCGGCGCCCAGTCGGCGTGCCGGGACCGGGGGGACCGCGAACGCGCGGCCCGCCCCCGGGCGGTCCGGTCCGCGACGGACCCCGGTCCCCCCGGACCCGCGCCGGGCGTCACCCGCCCCCGCCCCGGCTCCCGCCCGCCGGACGGGCCCCGGCCCCCGGCGCCCGTGCCGCCCCGGCGTCCGCCACGCCGTCCGCCTCCCGCCGGGCACGGTAGGCCGGCGCCGCGGCGGCGGCCGCGCGGAGCAGTCGCCGCCGGCGCATCACGCGTGCACCCTTCATCGCCGCCACGTCACGCCTCGTGGACGGGGAGCCCGAGCGCGATCATCAGCTCCGGTGCGGCGGCCACCACCTTCGGCATCCCCACCTGGGGGCCGACCGCGACGAGCACGCCGAGCATCTCCTCCGGTGTCGCGCCGGCCGCGAGCGCGCTGGCCACCTCCGCCACGACGGACGCCGGCGGCGCGTCCACGGCGATCAGGGCGGCGATCCGGACGAGGCCGTACGTGCGGGCGTCGAGCCCCGAGTCGTCGAGGTTCTCGACGCGGGACCCGAGGAGGCCCTCCAGCACCGAGGGCTCGCCCACGGCCATCCCCCGGAGCGTGTCCGCGGTCTCGGTCGTGACGTGGGGCAATCGGCGCCACCCTTCCCATCCCGGGCGGCGCGTCGGGCGCCGTCGCCCCCCGATGCAAACCCCCGGCCAGGGGTGGCGCATCGCCCCGATGGGACGAGCCGGGTGCCGGGATGGTGCGGGCATCCCCCGGCGTGGGCATGCGTGCGCGTGCGCCGGTGTCGTGCGCGCCGAGTGGGGCGGCCGGGGGCGCGGGCGGAGGATCGCGTCGCCCGATGACGTGCCGGACCACGTCCGGCACCGGCGAGGAGAGATGTGCCGTGCCCCCCCGTACCACCATGCCCCCGCGGTTCCCGGCGCCCGTGGACCCGCCGGGGGCGGGGATCCCCGCCCCCGTCCCCGACGAGATCACCCGGTCCGCCCTCCTCGCCCGCCTGGACCGTGCGACGACCGGCCTGGTGCTCGTCTCCGCCCCCGCGGGGTACGGCAAGACGACGCTCCTGGCCCAGATGGCGCGCGCGGCCGCGACGCCCGTCGCCTGGCTGACGCTGCGCCCGGCCCACCGCGCCCCGCGCCGCCTCGAGGCCGACCTGGCCGCGGCGCTGACGGCCGTCGCGCCCGGCCGGCGGCAGCCGTTCCTGCTCGTCATCGACGACGTCGACGTCCTCACGTCGCGGCGGGCGCTGGCGGCGGTGGAGGGGCTCGCCGCCGGCCTGCCCGAGGGGTCGCGCGTGGCCCTCGGGTGCCGCGCCGACCCGGGGCTGCTGCTCGGCCGCCGGCAGGTGGAGGGCGCCGTCCTGCGGATCACCGCGGAGGACCTCGCCTTCGACGAGGCGGAGGTCGCCGCCCTGATGGCCGCGGCCGGCATCGACCTCGGCCCCGGCGAGCTCGTGGCGGTCGCGGACGGCACGGAGGGCTGGCCCGCCGGGCTGCGGCTCGCGGCGGTGAGGATCGGCGGCCACCCACGGCCGCCGGAGGCCGCCCGGTCGTTCGCGGGCGACGACCGGCTCGTCGCCGACTACCTGCACGAGGTGATGCTCGACGACCTCGCACCGGAGGTGCGCACCTTCCTGATGCGCACGTCCGTCCTCGAACCGCTCAGCGGCGACCTGTGCGACGCGGTGCTCGGGACCACCGGGTCGGCGACGCGGCTGCTCGGCCTGGAGCGCTCCAACCTCCTGCTCGTCGTGCTCGACGACCACGGGGAGAGCTACCGCTACCACCACCTCCTCGGCGACCTCCTGCGCCGCGAGCTGCGCCGGTGCGAACCCGGCGAGGTCGCCGGCCTGCACGACCGGGCGAGCCGCTGGCACGCCGCCGCGGGCGACGCCGAGCGGGCCGTGCGCCACGCCCTCGCCGCGGGCGACTCCCCGGGGGCGGTCGGGATGCTCTGGCGCGCGTTCCCCGGGGCCCTCACCCGCGGCGGCATCGGGACGCTGCAGGCGATGCTGGCGCGGTTCGGCGTCGACGAGGTCGTCGCCAGCGCCCCGCTCGCCGTGGCGTCGGCCTGGTGCTACGCCGAGACCCGCGGCGACCTCGCCGCGCACTGCCTGTCGCTCGCCGAGCGGGTCCCGGTCCCGCCGGGGGCGGAGGCGCCGGACGGGCTCGCGCCCGCCGCGACTGCGCTGCGGGCCCTCCTCGCCCGCGACGGCATCGGGGCGATGGCGCGCACCGCCGCCGAGGGCTTCCGGACCGCGCCGGACGACGGGCCGTGGCGCGCGTACCACCGCTTCCTGGAGGGCGTCGCCCGCCACCTCGCCGGTGACCCGGTGCGCGCCCGGGTCCTGCTGGAGGACGGCGTCGAGCGCGCCGGCCGGGTCGCTCCGAGCGTGCACGCGCTCTGCCTCGCCCAGCTCGCGCTGCTGCTGCTCGCCGAGGACGAGCCGGTGCGCGGGCTGATGATGGCCCGGCGGTCCCGCGCGGTGATCGCGGAGTGGGGCCTGGGCTCGCAGGGGTCCGCGGCGCTCGGCTACTCCGCCCTCGCCCTCGCGCTGGCGGTGTCCGGCCACCCGGACGAGGCGCGCGAGAACATCCGGGAGGCGCGGCGGGTCCTGTCGGCCACGGTCGACGCGTCCGCATGGCTCGCCGTCGAGGTGCGCGTCGCGATGGCGCGCGCGGGCCTCGCGATCGGCGACGACGGCGTCGCGGAGGAGGCCATGTCGGAGGCCGACCGGTTCCGCGGTCAGCTCGGCGACGCGCCGCTGCTGCGCGACGAGGTCGAGGAGCTCGCCCGCCGCGTGCAGCCGGTGCCGGAGGGCGACGCCGCATGCCTCTCGTCGATCACGGCGGCGGAGACGCGGGTGCTGCGCCTGCTCCCCACCCACCACTCCGTCCGCGAGATCGGCGACCTCCTGTTCCTCTCGCGGTTCACCGTCAAGAGCCACGCCCACTCGCTCTACCGCAAGCTCGGCGTCTCGTGCCGCAGCGAGGCGGTCGAGCGGGCCCGGCAGCTGCGGATCCTCCCGCCGGCCGGAGGGGGCCCTCCCGCCGCACGGCGGCGGGAGGGGGCCGTGCTCAGAGGCCGAGCTTGATCGTCTCGCGGAGGAAGTCCTGCGCCTCCGGGGAGATCATCTGGTACGAGACCTCGCGTCCGCCGGCGACCATCTCCTCGATGCGCGCCGCGATCGCCAGCGCCGACGCGTCGTCGGCCAGTACGAAGATGCCGGCCTCGTCGCCCTCGATGAGGCGGCCGGCCTCCTTCATCATCGCGTCGCTGACCCCGCTGTCGCGGGCGCGCGAGATCAGCGCCCCCGCCCCGGCGCCGACGGCCGCGGCGCCCACGAGGGGGGCGGCGAACAGGCCGACGAGGACGCCGAGCGCCCCGCCCCGCACGGCGCCGACCCCCGCCGTGGCGTCGTGGGTCTGGTGGATCTTCACCCGCCCCTTGTCGTCCTTGTAGACCAGGGCCGCGTCCTCGACGTCGATCCTGCCCTCCATCACCGCGTCCGCGAGCCGGTCGAGGGCGTCGAGGCCCTCCTCGCGGGTGGGCACGCCGATCATGAGCAGCTGCATGGTGACCCTCCTCCTGTACGGGTCCCCCGAGCCAACCGCGCCACGGCGCGCGCGGCATCGCCCCGTCCGGATGAACGCGTCCCCGGCGTTCGTCCCATCGGGGTGATGCGACGACCCTCCGGACCGGACGAACCTCCGGTGCACGCCCCGGGGGCATCGACACACGAGTAGAGGAGGTGACGGATGGCGTCCCGCGCCACGGCCGCCCGGCTGTCCGACGCGCAGGTCGCGGAGGTGCTCGACCTGACCCGCGGCGCGGACAGCGTCGAGCTGAAGCTCACGGTCCCGCTCTCGGACCGGAGCCGCGCGTCGCAGGCGCTGGGGGTCGACCCCCTCGACGCGCAGCTGCGGCAGGTCTACTTCTTCGACACCCCCGACCTCGCGCTGAACCGCGCCGGGCTGGTCGTGCGGGCCCGGCGCGTGCAGCGCCGCGGTGACGACTCGGTCGTGAAGCTCCGCCCCGTCGTGCCGGCCGCCCTCGACGCCGACCTGCGTGCCTCCCCGTACTTCGGCGTGGAGGTCGACGCGATGCCCGGCGGCTTCGTGTGCTCCGGATCGATGAAGCGGGCGGTGGGCAAGATCGACGTCCGGGCGACCCTCGCGGCGGGCGACCCGATCCGGCGCCTCTTCTCGAAGGCCCAGCGCCGGCTCTACGCCGCGCACGCCCCAGAGGGGATCGACCTCGACGACCTCTCGGTCCTCGGCCCGATCTTCGTGCTGAAGGCGAAGTTCTCGCCGGAGGGGTACGACCGGAGGATCGTGGCCGAGGTCTGGCTCTACCCCGACAACTCGATGATCCTCGAGTTGTCGACGAAGTGCCTCCCGTCGGAGACGTTCCAGGTCGCCGCCGAGACGCGGGCGTTCCTCGCGGGGCACGGCATCGACCTGTCGGGCGAGCAGGAGACGAAGACCCGCAAGGCGCTGCAGTACTTCTCCCGCCGGCTCCGCGCGGAGGACCGGGCGACGGCATGAGCGCGCCGGGCGCCCCCGTCCGCGCCGGCGCCGGCCGGCCGCGGGTGCGCCCGTGAACCTCGTCATCGGGGGGCTCGTCCTCGTCGCCGTCGTCGCGGTCGCGTCGGCGGCGATGCTGCTCGTCCGGCGGAGCTCGCCGGAGGGCAGCCGCTTCACCGACGGGGACCGGGCGTCCGGCGTGTTCGGGGTGCTGGCGACGGGGTTCTCGGTGCTGCTCGGCTTCATCATCTTCCTGGCGTTCACGAGCTACGACGAGTCGCGCACCGGCGCGGAGGCGGAGGCACTGGTCGTGGCCCAGCAGGTGCAGACCGCCCAGTTCCTGCCGCCCGCCGTCCGCGCCGAGCTGACGGGTGAGCTCATCTGCTACGGCCGGAGCGTCGTCGGCCCGGAGTGGGACCGGATGGACGACGGCACCCAGGGCGACGCGATCAACCCGTGGGGGGTGGCGCTCTTCCGGACGATCCGGGGCGTGGAGCCGCGGACCGCGAGCGAGGGGTCCGCCTACGACACGTGGCTCGACCAGACCTCGGCGCGGGAGGAGGCGCGGCTTGACCGCATCCACGGCGCCGAGGGCGTCATACCCGTCCCGCTCTGGATCGCCCTCTTCTTCATCTCCGCCGTCGTGTTCGTCTACATGCTGTTCTTCGCGGACGCGGCGGAGGGGGCCGTCACCCAGGCCCTCCTGATGGGCTCCGTCGCCGCCGTCATCACGGTGATGCTGCTCCTGCTGGCGTTCCTCGACAGCCCGTTCGGGTCGGGCGTCGGGCGGCTCGAGCCGACCGCGATGGAGCGCACCCTGCGGATCGCCGACCAGGCGCTCGACGCCATCGGGCGCACGGTGCGCCCGCCGTGCGACGCCCGCGGGATCCCGTCGTGAGCACCGGTGCGCGGGGGTGGCGGGAGGGCTGGGTGGACGTCGTGGCCACCGTCCTGCTGGCCCTCGCCACCGTCGCGACCGCCTGGAGCGGGTACCAGGCGAGCCGCTGGAACGGCGAGCAGGCCGCCGCGGCGGGGCGCGCGAACGCCGCCCGCATCGAGTCGACGGGGGCCGCCGGTCGGGCGGACGCGCAGACCCAGATCGACGTCGCCTCGTTCACGGCGTGGGTCGATGCCTACGCACGCGGGGAGGACCGGCTCGCCGTGTTCTACCGGCGGCGGTTCCGACCGGAGTTCGCCCCCGCCGTCGACGCCTGGATCGCGACGCGGCCCCTCCGCCGCGCCGACGCGCCGCTGACGCCGTTCGCGATGCCGCAGTACACGCTCGCGGCACGGGAGGAGGCGGCGCGGCTCGCCGCCCGCGCCGACGACCAGTCGGCGCAGGTCCGCCTCTTCATCCAGCGCTCCACGAACTACGTCCTCGCGGTGGTCCTCTTCGCCGCGACCCTGTTCTTCGCGGGGATGAGCGCGAAGCTGCCCTCGCCGCGCCTGCGCCTCGCCCTCCTCGTCATGGGCCTCGTGGTGTTCGCGGGCGCGCTGGTGTGGATCGCGACGTCGCCGGTCAGCGTCTCGGTCTGAGCGGGCGGGCGGTCAGGGGGCCGGGTGCCCCGCCCCCACGGCGTCGGCCGGGTGCTCGCGTGCCGTCTGGCGCCGGAGCGCCTCGACCCCGCCGACGACGAGGGCGATCATCACGATGGTGCCGACCAGGCGCCGCGGGGCCCCCGTCGGCCCCCACGCCAGGACGAGGAGGGCCACCACCAGGACGCCGGCGTGGACGGCGGCGGCGTGGTCGCGCATGGCCGGGGCGATCCACGACCGGATGGCGCGCGCCGGCCGGGTCGGGCCGCTGAGCACGGCCCAGACGAGGCCGACGAGGCCGATCGCCACGAGGCCGAGCGCGATCTCCCCGAGCACCTCCGTGCCGACCAGCCACACCGTCGCGGCGGCGCTGCGGGTGGGGGGTTCCGCCAGCGCCTCGACGACGGCGTCGCCCACGAGGCGCCGCACCACGAGCAGCACGAGCCCGACCACCAGCAGGCCGAGGGCCGTCGCGCGCACCGCCTGGCGCCGGAACCCCTCCGCGAGGTACACGGCGCCCGCGAGCAGGGCGAGCACCACCACCAGCAGCACCGGCGAGAGCACGTCGAGCGTGGCGACGGCGTCCTGCGCCGCCGCGAGCTCGTCGGACTCCATCAGGACGAACTCGGCGGCGCCGGGCCGGGGCGCCCCCCCGATGCCGAGCTCCGCGCGGAGGCTCGCGACGAGGGGCGTCAGGTCGAGCACGACCTCGCCGCCGGTCGTCGTGACGAGCTCGCCGTCGTCGCCCCGGAGGACCGCGACGAGGCGCGTGTGCGCCCGCCGGTTGACCTCCTCCCACACCGACTGGACGGTGGGGCGCTGCAGGAACGTGTCGGCGCGGTCGAGGGCCACGTTCCGCAACCCCGCCGCGATCGGCTCCGCCAGCGGGTCGAGGGCGGGGGGCAGCCTCATGCGCAGGCCCTCCACCACCGAGGGGTCGTCGAAGAGGGCGTCGACGATCCGCAGCGACACCGCCTCGCGGACGTCGGCGTCCTGCAGCAGCTCGCTGCTCGTCTCGGTCCACCGGTCCGTATCGAGCAGCTGCCGCTGCACCCACACCGTCAGCGTCGACGCGAGCGCCACGACGCAGGCGAGGCCGATCATCCCGTAGACCAGGGCGCGGCGGCGGCCGGGGGTCAGTCCCCCCCGGCCCGGGGCGTCCCCGTCCCCGGTGTCGCGCCCCTGCCGGCCGGTGGTCTCGTCCATCGCGCGCGCTCCTCCGTCGCGGATCGCGGCGCACCCGCCGCGGGGACGATCCAACCGCCGACGGGGGGGCCCGGCATCGGCCGGAGGGGATGAGACGGGCGGGGGGCGCCGCCCGCGCGTTCACCCCATCGGGAGGATGGCCGCGCCGGGTGCCGCTGGTTCGATGGACGCCGTGGCCGCCCGGTCGCGACGCCCGGAGACGCCGGGGCGCACGGGCGGGACGGCGACCCAACGCGGAAAGGACTGCACATGGACTGGAGCTTCTGGGATGTCCTGTGGACCACCTTCGTGGTGTTCCTCTGGATCAGCGTCCTCATGATCTACTTCAACGTCGTCATCGACGTCTTCCGGAGCCACGACCTGTCGGGGTGGGCGAAGGCGGGTTGGCTCGTCGTCCTCGTCGTGCTGCCGTTCCTCGGCCTGCTGATCTACGTCATCACCCGTGGACCGAAGATGGCGGAGCGCGGGATGCGGGACCAGCTCGAGCGTGCCGACCAGATCCGCGCGGCCTACGGCGACGGGAGCGGTGCCGCGGCGGACCAGATCGCCCGCGCGAAGGAGCTGCTGGACAGCGGCGCGATCGACGCCGGCGAGTACGAGCAGCTGAAGAGCCGGGCGCTCGCCGCCTGAGCGACGTGGAGGGGCGCCGCCCGCCGGGCGCCGCCCCTCCGCTCAGGGGGCCCGCGCCAGGAGGGCCCGCGCCCGGGCGTACGGCGGGGCCCACGGCGCGCCCGGGTCGCGCGGGTGGCGCGCCCGGTCCTCGATGTCGGCACGTTTCACCGTCCGCGCGATCCGGCCCGCGCGGCCCGGGGCACGGGCGATCTCACGGGTGTGCTCCAGGAACGCGTGGTCGTCGGCGTCGCCCGCGTCGCGTGTGAGCAGGCGCACCGCGGCGACCTCGTCGGGGCCGAGGCCGGCGCCGGCGAGGTCGTGCTCACCGAGCCCCGTCCACTCGAGCGCGTCGTGCAGCCACGCGACACGGCGGGCGAACGGCGGCACGGCCTCCGCGACCCGCCGGACGTGATCGATGTACGGCCGTCCGCTCGGCTCGACCTGCCCGCGGTGCGCGCGCTCGGCGAGCGCCCGGGCGTCCTCCGCCGTCGCCGTCCCGTTCCCACGTCCCGCGTCCATGGGTCACGGTCCCGCGCCGGGGCCGCGCGCGCATCACCCCGATGGGGCGAGCGCCGTCCGGGCTTCATCCCATCGGGGCGATGCCGGGGCGCCGCCACCGTCGTTTCATCGACGCGCCCGCACCTCGGACGAAAGGACGCCACCATGGCGGTAGGACAGGAACCCACCGGGATGGCCCCGGCGTCGGACGCCGGCTACGGGGCGGTCGTCTTCGCGGCGAGCATGATGGTGCTGATCGGGGTGTTCCAGGCGATCGCGGGACTCGTCGCGATCATCGACGACGACTACTACGTCGTCACGCCGAACTACACGTTCGAGCTCGACGTCACGGCGTGGGGCTGGATCCACCTCATCCTGGGGATCGTGATCTTCTGCGCCGGCGTCGCGCTCTTCAGCTTCAAGCCGTGGGCCGGCTACCTCGCCATCGCCCTCGCGATCCTGAGCGCCGTCGCGAACTTCTTCTTCATCCCGTACTACCCGTTCTGGTCCCTCGTCGTGATCGCCCTCGCGGTGTTCGTGATCTGGGGACTGTCGCGGCCCGGCATCCTGGTCCGCAGCTAGTCGTCGTGACGGTCCTGGGGACGGGGGCGCTCCCCGACGGCCGGTCAGCCGGGCACGGTGGGGATCGTGCCCGGCCGACCCCCTCCCCCGCGTGACCGGGCCGCAGGAGGGGACCCCCCCGGCCGCGGACGGTGCCCCCGACCCGCTGCTGCCGCCGCGCACGTTCGCGCCGCCGGCGTGGCTGCGCGACATGGGCCGCACGGCCTGGGCGCTCGTCGGCATCGCCGTGGTCGTCGTCGGGGCGCTCCTGCTGCTGGGGGTCGCGTCCGACATCGTGACCCCGGTCATCGCGGCGGGGGTCGCCGCCTCCGTCGCGGGCCCCGCCGTCGCCTGGATGGGCCGCCGCTGGCGCCTGCCGCGCGCCGCGGGGGCGGGGATCGTGCTGCTCGGCCTGCTGGGGGCGGCGGTGGTCATCGCCCTGATGGTCGTCCACGGGATCACGGGGCAGGCCGACGAGATCCGCGCGGCCCTCTCGTCCGGCGCCGACACGATCGAGGGGTGGGCCGACGACGCCGGGACGTCGCAGACGGGGGACGCGCGCCAGGACCTCGAGGCGGCGCTCCCCGCGATCGGCGGCGCGCTGCTCGGCGGGGTGGTGCAGGGCATCAGCGGCCTGACGTCGCTCGCCTTCTTCCTGTCGTTCTTCTTCTTCAGCACGTTCTTCCTGCTGAAGGACGGCCCCGTCTACCGGCGCTTCGCGGACCGCCACCTCGGGCTCCCGCGACCCGTCGCCACGATCATCACCGGCGACGTCGTCGGGTCCCTGCGCGACTACTTCTACGGGGTCACCCTCGTCGCGGTCTTCAACGCGGTGCTCGTCGGGGCGGGGGCCCTCGCGCTCGGGGTGCCCCTCGCCGGGACCATCGCCGTCGTGACCTTCGTGACGGCCTACATCCCGTTCATCGGCGCGTTCATCTCCGGCGCGTTCGCGGTCGTGATCGCCCTGGGCAGCGAGGGCACCGACACCGCCCTCCTCATGCTGGTGATCGTGCTGCTCGCCAACGGGATCCTGCAGCAGATCGTCCAGCCGATCGCCTTCGGGGCGACGCTCGACCTGAACCCCCTCGTCGTCCTGATCACGACGATCGCGGGCGGCGCCCTGTTCGGCATGCCGGGGCTGGTGCTGGGGGCGCCGCTGACCGCCGCCGGGGTGCGGATCGCCGCGGACGTCGCCCGGGCGCGGTCCGGGGTCGGCGCGGCGCCCGTCGCCACGACGGCGGAGGGTCCGTGAGCGCGTCCGACGGCGACACGGGTCCGCCCGGCCCCCCGGAGGAGACGGTCACGGAGGTCGGGCGACGCCGGCTGCACATCCCGGACACCGTCGCGCGGGGCCTGCTCGCCCTGCTGCTGCTCGGGTTGATCCTGTGGGTTCTGCTGTCGAACGTCGGGGACCTGGAGGCGGTCGCCGAGGCGCTCGCCGGCGTGTCGTGGGAGGCGGCGGTGCTGCTCATCGCGCTGCTGCTCGCGACGCAGGTCGTGATCGCGTCGCAGCTGGCGTTCACCGTCCCGGGGCTCGGCGTCACGCGGGCGGTCGTGACGGTCGAGTCGGCGGCGGCCGTGTCGAACACGGTCCCCGGCCCCTCGGGGACCGCCACCCGGCTCGGGATCCTGCGGTCCTGGGGCTTCTACACCGACGACTTCGCGCGGAGCTGGCTGTTCACGAGCTCGCTGACGAACCTCGTGGTCCTCGTCATGCCGGTGCTCGCCATCATCATCGCGGCGGCCCTCGGGGAGGTCACGACCGGCGTGGTGGTGCTGGCGGTCATCGGCGGCGTCGCCTCCGTCGTGGGGATCGTGCTGGTGTGGCTCATGCTCCGCAGCGAGACGTTCTCGCGCCGCATCGGGACCCTGGCGGGCCGGTTCGCGCGGTGGGCGCGCGGGGTGGTGTCGAAGCGGCCGAGCGAACGCGACTTCGCCGAGGCCGCGGTGCGGTTCCGGGACGGCCTGCGCGCGACGTGGCGGGAGAACGGCGGCCGCGTGAGCCTCGCGGTGGTCGCCGCGTACGGCCTGAACGCGCTGATGCTCTCCATCTCGATGCGCGCCGTGGGCCTCGGGTACGACGTCCTGCCCGTCGGGTCGATCGTCGTGGTCTACGCCTTCGTGCGGCTGCTGACGATCGTCAACCTCACGCCGGGCGGGGTGGGCGTGGTGGAGGCGCTCTACGTGTCGGGCTTCCTGCTCGTCGCGACGGGCGCCGACGAGTCGCAGATCGTCGCCGGGGTGTTCCTCTTCCGCGGCCTCACCTACGTCGGTCCGATCCTGCTCGGCGTCGTGGGGCTGCTGATCTGGAAGCTGCGGTCGTCGTGGCGGGTCCCGTCACCGCCGGAGCCGGTGGGTGCCGCGGGCGTCGGCGCGGTCATCGCCGACCGCGAGCCCCCCGGCCCGGGGGCGCGCTAGTGGGTGTGGTCCCCCGGTCCGGGGAGCGCGACGACGGTGGTGCCGCCGACCGCCAGCACCCGCACGTCGACGCCGGGCGCGAGGACGGCGGCCGCCGCCGCGAACGCCCCGCCCGGGTCACGCAGGTACGCCGCCCGTGCCGTGACCGGCCACGGCGCGTAGGTGCCCCAGTGGACGGGGATCGCCACGCGCGGCCGCAGCAGCCGCAACGCCTGGGCGGCGCGGGTGGGGTCGAGGTGCCCGGGGCCGAGGCGCGGTCCCCAGCCGCCGACGGGCAGCAGCGCCACGTCGAGCCGCGGGGCGATGTGCGCCATCCCGTCGAAGAGGTCGGTGTCGCCCGCGACGTACGCGGTGCCGGTGCCCTCCACCACGAACCCGAGCGCGACGGCGCGGGCGCCGCGCACGCCCCGCGGACCGCGCCGCCGCCCCCCGCCGTCGTGGGCCGCCGGCGTCGCCCGGACCCGCAGCGGGCCGACCTCCGCGACGTCGCCGGGGTGCATCTCGGTGACGGCGCGCCGGCCCGCCCCCGCGAGGAGCGCGCGTGCGCCCCAGGGGGCGAGGACCGGAACCCCCGGGTCGATGCGGCGCAGCGACGGCAGGTCGAGGTGGTCGCGGTGGAGGTGGGAGATCAGCACCGCCGACAGGCCGTCGGCGACCCGCCCCGGGGTGGGGGCGACCCGGTGGAGGTGGCCGAGTCGTCCCCGCAGGAGCGGGTCCGTCAGCACCGCGACCCCGTCCATCTCGATCCGCGCGGTCGCGTGCCCCGCCCAGGTGACCACGAGCCCCGTCATGCGGGCGGGGGGACGCCGTGAGCGCCCCCGGGGTCCCCGAGGCCCGCCCGGAGACGCTGCGCATCCGGCCCGGCGCCCTCGCCGTCGCCTGGGTGGTCGCGGCCCTCGCCCTCGGGTTCGCCGCCGTCGTCCTGCCGGGGCTGCGCGTGCACGGCGCCGCGGGCGCCCTGCTCGCGGCGGCGCTGATCGCCGTCCTCAACGCGGTCGTCCCGCCGGTCGTCGCCGCCCTGCGTGTGCCGTACACGCTGCTCGTCGACTTCGTCCTGATCCTCCTCATCGACGGGGCGATGCTGAAGGCGGCGTCGGAGATCGTCCCGGGCGCCCTGACGGTCGACTCCTACGGGTGGGCGCTCCTCGCGGCGCTGATCATGTCCGCCGCATCGGTGGTCCTCGAGGTGGTCCTCGGGACGAACGACGACGACACCTACATGCTGCGCCAGGCGCGGCGCATCGCCCGCCGCGGCGGCGGCGGCGAGCGGTCGGACGTCCCGGGGATCGTGTTCCTGGAGATCGACGGCCTCGCGCTCCCGGTGCTGCGGCGCGCGATGCGGGACGGCAACGCACCGGCGATGGCGTCGTGGCTCGCGGACGGCTCCCACCGGTTGATCGAGTGGGAGACCGACCTGTCGTCGCAGACCGGCGCGTCGCAGGCGGGCATCCTGCTCGGCTCGAACGAGGACATCCCGGCGTTCCGGTGGGTCGAGAAGGAGACGGGGCGGACGATGGCGTGCTCGGCGCCCGCCGACTGCGCCGAGATCGAGCGCCGCCTCTCCACCGGCCGCGGGCTGCTGCGCGACGGAGGGGCGAGCCGCGGCAACCTCCTGTCGGGCGACGCGGACCACGTGATCCTCACGGTCAGCCGCATCGAGGAGGAGAAGGGCGCCAACCCCGGCTACCGCGCGTTCTTCGCGAACGGCTCGAACGTGACGCGGACGATGGTGCTGTTCACGTGGGAGGTGATCCTCGAGCTGATCGCGGCGGCCCGCAGCGCCCGCCGGGACGTCCGCCCGCGCGGCCACCGCGGCGGCGTCTACCCGTTCATGCGCGCCGCCCTCTGCGTCGCGGTGCGCGACCTCATCGTGTTCGGGGTGATCCTCGACATGATGCGCGGCCGCCCCGCCGTCTACGCGACGTTCTCGAGCTACGACGAGGTGGCCCACCACTCGGGGCTGGAGCGCGCCGACACGCTCGAGGCGCTGCGCAAGCTCGACCAGCAGTTCGCCCGCATCGACCGCGCGCGGGCGCACGCCGCCCGGCCCTACGACATCGTCGTGCTCTCCGACCACGGCCAGACCCAGGGCGCGACGTTCCGGCAGCGCAACGGGTACGGCCTCGACGAGCTGGTGTCGCGGTCGCTGTCCCGGGGGGAGGTCGCCCTGATGGAGGGCGGCGACGAGAACGACGGCGCCGTCGGCCGGGCCGTGTCGGAGGCCACCGGCCGGCCCGTCGGCCGCGACGGCTCCGGCGACGTCCCCGCCGACGGCGGGCGGGACGTGGTGCTCGCGTCGGGCAACCTCGGCCTCGTGTACCTGATGGGGGTGCCGCGCCGGCTGACGCGGGAGGAGATCGACGCCGCCCACCCGGACCTGATCCCGGCGCTGCGCGCCCACCCCCACATCGGCTGGCTGATGGTCCGCGGGGCCGACGGGCCACTGGTGCTCGGCGCCCGCGGGGTGCGCCACCTCGCCTCCGGCCGGGTCGAGGGCGAGGACCCCCTCGCGCCGTTCCCGCCGACCGCCGCGGGTCACCTCCTCCGCGCCGACGGGTTCGCGCACGTCGCGGACATCATGGTGGGGAGCTTCTACGACCCGGTCCTCGAGGAGGGGTGCGCGTTCGAGGAGCTGATCTCGTTCCACGGCGGGCTCGGCGGCCCGCAGACCCGCCCGTTCATCCTCCACCCCGCGCACCTCGCCGCACCCGGCGCGCCGCTCGTCGGCGCCGCGGCCGTGCACGATGTGCTGGCGGGCTGGCGCGGGGCGACCGCCGACGGGCGGCGGGACCCGGCCCCGGCGGGCACCACCACGGACCACACGGACGGAGGACGACATGGGTGACGAGTTCGAGCTCTACGGCCGGTCGGAGGAGATGACCCGCGAGGAGGCGGCGCGGCGTCTGCACGCCATCGCCGACGAGCTCGCGTCGAACAACGGGATCCGGGTGACCCGCGACAACACGCGCCTCTCCATCGCGGTCCCCGCCCGCGTCGAGCTCTCCGTCGAGGTCGAGCAGGACGACGACGGGATGGAGATCGAGATCGAGATCGGCTGGCGGGGCGGGCCGATGGCGACCTGAGTCCGGCGGCGGGTCACGGCCCGCGGACGACGGTGACCATCTCGCCGGGCGCCCACTCCCGCGCGACGTCGTCCCGGCCCGGGACGCGCAGCACCACGTGGACGGCCGTCTCCGTCCGCACGATGTCGCGGGCGACGGTGGCCTCGACGTCCCCGTCGCCGAGGTCGACCCGGATCACGTCGCCGACCTGGAGCCTCTGCACGACGAACTCCATCGCCATCGGTCCACCCCCCTCCTCGGCGTGGCGCACGGGTCCCCGGACACCCCCCATGGGACGCCCCGCGGGACCCGCGCGCATCGCCCGAAGGGGATGAGCGGGGGCCGGGCGTCCCACCCACCCGGCGTCATCACCCGGGTGAGCGTCCCCGCCGGGTCATCGCCCCCACCACGCGCGGCATACGTTCGGGTCGTCCGGCGCCCGGTGAGGAGGAAGGACGATGGCGACGACCCTGACGGTCTGGAAGTACCGCACCCCGGCGGGAGCCGAGGACGCGCTGGCGGTGCTCGAGGAGCTGAGGAGCGAGCAGCTGATCGAGATCCACGACGCCGCGGTCGTGTCGTGGTCCCCGGGCGCGAAACGGCCGAAGACGCGTGAGCTCAACAGCCTGACCGGTGTGGGCGCACTCGGCGGGGCGTTCTGGGGGTTGCTCTTCGGGCTCGTGTTCTTCATCCCGCTCCTCGGGGTCGCGGTCGGCGCGGCGATGGGGGGACTGGCCGGCTCGCTCACGGACGTCGGGATCGACGACAGCTTCATCAGGAAGATCCGCGAGGAGGTCACCCCCGGCACCTCCGCGCTCTTCCTGCTCACGTCGGGGGCCGTCATGGAGAAGGTGCTCGACCGCTTCCAGGCGCACGAGCGGCCGGAGCTCATCCAGACCAACCTGTCGGACGAGGACGAGGCGGCCCTCCGCCAGGCCTTCACCGAGCAGGGCTGACGCGACGGAGGGACCCCGGCCACCGCCGGGCGGCGGACGGGATCGTCCGATCCGGCCGATGCCGTCCCGTGGCCCGGCGGGGTCGGATGGCGCATGGGCATGCGCACCGCACCGCCCGGCGTGGCCGGGCCCGGACCGACGCCGCCGTCCGTCCAGGGCACCGTCCTCCGGTCGAAGCTCACCGCCCCCCGTCCGGGCCGGGACGGCGTGCCCCGCCCCCGCCTCATCGCACGGCTCGACGCGGCCGCCGGCCTCCCGCTCACCGTGGTGTCCGCGCCGCCCGGGTTCGGCAAGACCGCGCTCCTGGCCCAGTGGGTCGCGACGCGCGACCCGGGCTCCACCGCCTGGGTGTCGCTCGACGCCGACGACAACGACCCGACCCGGCTGTGGGCGCACGTCTGCGCCGCGCTCGGAGTCGAGGGCCCCCTGCCGGAGGATCCGCCCGACCGTCCGACGGCCTCGGCGATCCTGGTGGCCGCCGCCCTGAACGACGCGGAGGGCCGCCGCGACCGCGTGCTGGTGCTCGACGACTACCACCTCGTCGTGAACGGCGACTGCCACGAGCGGATCCGCTTCCTGGTGGAGCACCTCCCGGCGCCCCTGCACGTGGTCATCGCCAGCCGCCGCGACCCGCCGCTGCCCCTGGCGCGCATGCGCGCCCGGGGTGACCTCGGCGAGGTGCGCGCACGCGACCTCCGCATGGGGCGGGAGGAGTCACGGCAGCTGATCGACCTCAACGGGGTGTCGCTGTCGGCCGCCGACGTCCGGCGGCTGCACGAGCGGACGGAGGGGTGGGCCGCCGGCCTGTACCTCGCGGTGCTGTCCCTCCGGGGCCGCGAGGACGTCGCCGGTTTCATGGACGGCTTCAGCGGCTCGAACCGCCACATCGTGGACTACCTCACCGCGGAGGTGCTCGCCGCGGAGTCCCCGGAGACGACGGACTTCCTGCTGCGCACCTCCGTGCTCGACCGGATGTGCGGCCCGCTCTGCGACGCCGTGCTCGAGACGAGCGGCTCGACGGCGCGGCTGCGTGAGCTGGAACGGCGCAACCTCCTCGCCTGGGCGCTCGACGACGAGCTGCGGTGGTTCCGCTACCACCCGCTCCTCCGCGACGTGCTCAGCCTGATGCTGTCCGAAGGGCATCCGGGCGAGGCGTCGGCGTTGCACCTCCGCGCGTCCGTCTGGTGGGAATCGCACGGCGACGCCGAGCGCGCGGTGGAGCACACCCTCGCGGCGCGCGACGCGCGGCGCGCCGCGCGCCTGGTCGGGGCACACTGGCGGGAGCTGGCGGGCGCCCGCGGCGCGGCGCCCGTCATCGACCGCTGGCTCGAGCGGCTGCCCCGGGCGGTGGTGCTGGGCGATCCCGGGCTCTGCCTGACGCGGGCGGTGCTGGAGGAAGCGCGCGGCTCCCCCCGTCGCGTGGTCGAATACTGGATCGAGGCCGCCGAGCGTGCGCCCGACCCCACCGCGGACACGTCCGCGCTGCCCTTCGGAACCGACTCGGTCCTCCTCGAGACCGCACTCGTGCGGGGTGCCTACGACGGCCAGGACGTCGGCCGGCGGCTCGGCAGCGCCACCCGCGCCGTCCGCCTCGCACGCCGCGCCGGGCCGTTCGCCCGGGCGCTCGCCGGGACGCACCTCGCGTACGCCCAGTGGCAGGCCGGCCGGCACGGCGAGGCACTCGCGACGGCGCGCGCCGGCCTCGCGGAGGACGACGCCCGTGTCGTGCCGTTGCTCACCGCCGTGCTCCACGCCATCTGCTCCCTCGCGACGGCGGCGCTCGGGGACGACGCGACCGCCGACGAGGAGGCCCGCGCCGCGTTCGCGCGGATGAACGCGTTCGGGCACGGCGAGACCCCGCAGGCCACCGTGGTGTGGCTCGCGCACGGGACGGCCTGCGCGCGGCGTGGGGCGGCGGAGACCGCGGAGGCGGCGCTGCGCCACGCGATCCGGATCGCCGACGGGCCCCACCAGGCGCTCGACCGCGCGCACGCCCTCCTGGCCCTCGCCTCCGTCCTGAAGGTCCGCTCCGACGTCGGGTCGGCGGCCCTCGCCGTCGCCCAGGCGCGCCGCATCGTCGCGGGCACCGTCGACCCCGACCCGTTGCGGCGGCTCGCCGCGGCCTCCCGGGTCCGTGACGTGCCGGTGCTGGCGGAGCCGATCAGCCAAGGGGAGATGCGGATCCTGCGGTGGCTGGAGTCGGACCTGACGCTCCGGCAGATCGGCGATCGCCTGTTCCTTTCGGTGAACACCGTGAAGTCGCACACCCGGCTGCTGTACCTCAAGCTGGACGCGACGTCCCGCGAGGGGGCCGTCGACCGGGCGCGGGAGCTGCACCTGATCTGACCGGTGGCCGCGGAACCGCCCGGGTGAACGGGTCCCGGGCCCGGCACCCCGCCCCGCGGCCGTGACACGCTCCGGTCCCCCCACGAGAGGTGAGGTGGTGTCGCGGTACCGGGTGGAGATGGCGGGACATGTCGGATCCCGTTTCCAGAACGTCTTCGACGTCGTCGTCGTCGAGATGGGCCGTGGCCGGACGATCCTGACGGTCGACCTCCCGGACCAGGCCGCACTGCAGGGCCTCCTGGAGATGGCCGGCGGCGCCGGCATCGAGCTCCTCGCGGTCAACCGCACCGACGTCCCCGCGGTGCGGGGCGCCGCTCACCCGGGTGAGCGGCGCCCCTGCGACAGTGCGGAGGAGACCACCAGCCCGTAGACGATGGCGAGGGCCGTCACGACGGTGTCGACCCCGACCTCGACCCCGGCGATCGTGTCCCCCGACACCAGCCGTGCGGCGCTCTCGAAACCGAGGCTGCCGGGCACGAGCAGCAGGATCCCCGGCACGATGAACACGAGCGGGGAGCGGTGCAGCACCCGGTCGAAGAGGTTCCCGGCGAGGCCCACCGCGAGCGCTGCGACGAAGGCGGCGGCCTCGTCGCCCAGCAGATCCGCCGCCGGCGTGCGGATCCCCACGGCGAGCGCCGCGGCGACCGCGCCCCACCCGAAGTCCCGCGCGCCCGCGTTGAGGGTGATGGTGAGCGCGGCGCCGGCCGCCGCCGCCGCGGCGACCTCCAGGAGCGGGCCCGCCGACGAGATGGTGACGCCCGGCGACCGGCCGAACCACCCCTCGGAGAGCGACCGCACGACGGCCACCCCGAACACCAGGCCCATGAGCTGCACGAGCGCGACGGCCGTGTTCGCCACCCCCGACTGCAGATGGCCCGTCGTCAGGTCGCGGATCCCGACGGTGAGCGCCATGCCCGGCAGGATCGCGACCAGCGCCGCGAGCGTCGCCAGGTCGGCGCCGACGCCGGCGACGGCCTCCGCGGCCACGGCGCACACCAGGCCCGCGACCACCGCCGCGGCGGGTGTGGAGACGGCCCGCACCGCGTCCCGGCCCGGGCCGGGCCGCACCACCGCGCCGACCGCCACACCCGCGACCAGGGCCGTCAGCGCCTCCCGCCACCCGCCACCCAGGATCGGGGTGACGGCGGCCGCCGTCACCCCGAACGCCGCGAGCGTGACCGCCGGGTGGTGCCGCGTCGGCGCGAGGGCCTCCAGCTCGGCGAGGGCGTCCGCGGCGGGCATGCCGTCCGCGACGCGTCGGGCGAGGTCGTCGAGGCGGGCGATCGTGTCGAGGTCCACGTCCCGCGGCTCCACGCGGATCGTGGTGGTCCGCTGGTCGGGGAACGCCCCGATCGCGACCTCCACCAGCGTCGGCGTGGCCGACACGGCGACGTCGAGGCCGAGGGTCCGGCCCATGTCCCCGACCCGCCGTTCGAGGTCGTCGGTGGGCAGCCCCGCCACGTGTCCCGCGCGGGCGAACCGCAGGAGCAGGCGGTCGGGGACGTCGGGTGCGGGGACCCAGCCGGCGCCCGTGTGGGATGGCGCCGGCAGGGTCGTTCCCGCAGCCCCGCCTACGGGGCGGGGGCGGTGGTGGCCGGGACGTCGATGCCGGTGTCCCCGAAGAACGCCGACGCGATGATGACCCCGACGATCGCGGTGACGATCCACATGATCTGCAGCGGGAGCTGGAACGAGTGGTCGATCACGCGCTTGCCGAGGCTGGTGGTGCCGGTCTTGTCCGCCTCGGCCGCGGCGATCTGCGTGCCGTTCGCGGGGAGGAACAGGACGCCCATGACGGCGGTCCACGCCGCGACCATGAAGCCGGCGCCGATCCCCAGGGCGAGGCCGATCGGCACGATCGTCCTCGTCGCCGCGGACTGGCTGGTCGTGAGGCCGGCCACGAGGAAGATGGCGATCGCGATCATGAACGGGGCGTTCTCCGCCATCCCGCCGAGCATGTCGACGATGGAGTCCTCGTTGTTGGCGATGAACGTGTCCGCCATCCAGGCGATCCCGAACAGGGCGATCATCGCCACCATGCCCGCGCTGAAGATCGACTGCCGGACGACGTCGCCCGGGCGGACGTGCGCGAAGACCAGGATGAGCGCCGCGGCCGCGAACATGATCATCTGGATCAGCGGCGTCACGGCCATGGGCTCCACCCCGCCGCCCTCCGCGGCGACCGTCGGGCGGAGGCCCTCGGCGAGGCCGAACACGCAGATGGCGGCCACGCCGAGGAGGAAGATCACGACGCTGCGGACGGCGAACCGCATCAGCTCGATCTCGCCGACGGGCGCGGGCGGCTGCACCTCTCCGGCCTCCAGCCGGCGGAGGTACTCGGGGTCCTTGTCGAGCTCGCGCCCATGGCGGCTCATGATGAACGCCATGACCATGATGCCGACGATGCTCGACGGGATCGTGATCAGCAGGACGTCCACCAGGTCGAGCCCGTAGGGCTCGACGAGGGGGAGCATGGTCGCCGTCGCCGCCGCGACCGGGCTCGAGGTGATGCCGGCCGCCGAGGCCACCGTCGAGGTCGCCAGGGCGCGCTCCGGGCGGATCTTGTTGGCGTACGCCACCTCGTTGATGACCGGGACGATCGAGTAGAAGGTGTTGCTCGTCCCGGTGAGGATGCACAGCAGGTACGAGATCGGCGGGGCGACGAACACCAGGGCCTTCGGTCTCGCCCTCAGCGCGTGGCTCGCCACCTTCACCATGTAGTCGATCCCGCCGGCCGCCTGCATCGCGGCCGCGGCCGAGATGACGGCGACGATGATCAGCATCGCGTCCGTCGGCGGCTCCCCGGGCTCGAGCCCGAAGGCGAACACCAGGACGAGCGTCCCGACGCCGCCCCACACGCCGAGCCCGATGCCGCCGCTGCGGACACCGAGGGCGATGAAGCCGATGACGACGGCGCCCTGGAGCGCCATCAGGAACCAGTCGGTGGCGCTCATGAGGCCCTCTCCTCCTGGAGGGTGCGGCAGGTCGGGGCGTTCCGGACGGCGACGGCGAGCTGCGGGTCGCTGACCGCGACCTCCGCGATCACGTCCACGCCGCCGGCGAGGGCCGTGCCCAGTGAACGGGTGGCGGAGGCGAGCTGCTCGACGGCCGCCTCGAGGGTGTCGGCCTCCTCATCGAGGGCGTCCTGCGCCGCGTCGAGCTCGTCGCGCGCGTCCGAGCTCCACGCGTCGAGCGCGTCCGCGGACTCCGCGCCCCCGGGCGAGTCGGGGATGCCGGCGGTCTCGATCGCCAGCGTCAGGGTGTCGGTGGCCTGCACGGCCCGCTCGAGACCGCTCCGGATGAAACCCGTGCGGGTCTGCTCCGTCTCGGACTGCGGCTCCGACGTCGCGTCCCCGATCGCCGTGGGCTGCCGGATGTCGTCGACGATCGACTCCATCTGGCCGCGCCACACGAGGACCGCGCCGCAGACGTCCGCCGACCACTCCGCGGCGCTGACCTGCTCGTCCGCGTGGTCGTCGGTGCCCACGATCGCGAACAGGCCGATGACCGCGCCGAGGCCGATGATGATCAGGCCGACCCAGAGGAATGCGCCGCGCATCCCTCACCCCCTCACGGCCGGCGCGGAGAGCTCGTCCACCAGCGACAGCAGCAGACGCCAGAAGCGCTCCACGGTCGGGGTGCTGACGCGCTCGTCCGGCGAGTGGGGGGCCTCGATCTGGGGCCCGAAGGACACCATGTCGAGCTCGCCCGGCACCCGCGTCGCGATGACCGCGCTCTCGAGGCCGGCATGGACGGCCGTGACGATCGGGTCCTCCCCGAGCGCGCGGGTGTAGGCGGCGATCGTGGCGGCGAGGACGGGGGACCCCATGTCCGGCCGCCAGCCGGCGTAGTTCCGCCTCACCCGGATCGTGCCGCCGGCCAGGCGTGCCGCCGCCTGCAGGGTCCCGATGAGGTCGGGCATCGCCGCGTCGTTGGAGGAGCGGCTCAGGCTGTGCAACGTCAGCACGTCGCCGTCCGTCACCGCCTCGCCGAGCGAGGTGCTCGTCTCGACCAGGTCGTCAAAGGCGGGGCTCATCGCCAGCGGGCCGGTGGGGATGACGGCGACCGCGTCGAGCATCCGCCGCGTCGCCTCCGACGTCCAGGCCGGGGCGCCGTCGCCGGCGTCGGGCGTGACGGTGACCGTCACCCCGGGGTCGGTGACCGAGCAGGCGTCCCGGATGACCGCCTCCGCCCGGGCGACGGCCTCGCCGAAGGCCGCCGTCGCGTCCGCGGGGACCTGCACGACGGCCGCGGCGTCCCGCGGGATGGCGTTGCGGCTCCTGCCGCCGTCCATCGCCACGAGGCGGAACGGCACCTCGGCCAGCGCCTCGCCGAGCGCGCGGCCCAGCACCTTCACCGCGTTGGCGCGCCCGGCGGCGATGTTCGTGCCCGAGTGCCCGCCGAGCCCTCCCGACACGGCGACCCGCAGGGACACCGCCCCCGGTGTCGCCGGCTCGCGCGCCGCGGTGATGTCGATCCACGTGTCGGTGCTGCCCGCGCACCCGACGGTGATCCGGCCGTCCTCCTCGCTGTCGAGGTTGACGAGGACGCTCCCGGTGACCATCGCGCCGTCGAGGTTGTTGGCGCCCTCGAGGCCGACCTCCTCGGCCACCGTCATCAGCAGCTCGAGCGGTCCGTGGGGTATGTCACCGTCCTCGACCAGCGCCATCATGGCCGCGATCGCGACCCCGTCGTCGGCGCCGAGGGTGGTCCCGTCGGCGGTCAGCCACTCCCCGTCGCGTACGAGGCGGATGCGCCCCTCGGCGGGGTCGTTCGGGCTCTCGGGGTCGCGCTCGCAGACCATGTCGAGGTGCCCCTGGAGGACGACGGTCGGCGCCTGCTCGCGCCCCGGTGTCGCGGGGACGGAGATGACCGTGTTGCCGGCCGCGTCGCGGCGGGACGACAGGCCGAGGCGGCCGGACCAGGCGTCCACCCACGCGATGACGGCCTCCTCCTTCCGGGATGGTCGCGCGATCGTCGTGAGCTCACCGAACCTCTCCCAGAACCGTCGTGGTTCGAGCCCGGCGAGGGCCTCGTGCCAGTCGCCCGGCGCCGGTCCTCCCGACGCCGGTCCTCCCGACGCCGATTCGGTCGTCATGGCCTCCACCTCCTGTCGCCCGTCCCGGCCGGGCCGGGACGTGGAGTTCCGACGGGCCACGTTCCGGGCCCACCGCGCGGGGCCGTCACGACCCCGCCCCCGCCTGCGCGGGCGCCGCGGCGCGGCCCCGCGTCAGGTGGTCGAGCACCACCGCGAGCCCCGCGATGGCCACGATCGCCACGAAGGTCTCCGGGGACTCCCGGAGGGTGTCGACCGCGAAGAACGCGAGGACGACGACCGTCAGGCCGATCGCCGCGGCCACGATCGCCGGGTTGCTCCCGGTGTCGGCGCGCCGTCGCCATCCGGCGAACCCGACGAGCACGAAGATCATCAGCGCGACCGCGCTCCCGACCGACGCGATCGACGAGAGGTCGACCAGGTTCGCGACGAGGAGCACCAGGGCGGCGCTGATCAGGAGGCCCGGTTTGCGGCCGAGCCGGGATCCGGGGGAGAACACCGCCGGGAACAGCGCGAGCGACGCGAGCATCGCGGTGAGGTTCGACGCCGCGTAGAGGGTCGCGTTGGTCGCACCCGCAGTCGACAGGAGCGCGGCGACGGCCATGACGACGAAGCCGGCGTCGCCCAACGCGGGCCGCGCTGCCTCGGCGATCGCCGTCTCGCCGTAGCCGACGACCTCCGTGACCGTCAGCGTCCCGAACACGCCGATGGCGATCAGCACGTAGACCGTGGCCGTGATGCCGAGGGCGCCGAACATCGCCCGCGGGAGGTCGCGGCCCGGGTCGGCGAGGTCGCCCGCGGTGAAGGTGATGACGTTGAAGCCGAGGTACGCGAAGAACGTCAGCGCGACGCTGGCGATGATGTCGGACACGTCCGGGTAGCCCGAGAACGCCAGGAGGTCCACGTCGATGTCGGTGATCGTCACGCAGATGAACACCGCGAAGACGATCAGGACGCCCGTGACGATCACCTGTTGCGCCCGGGCGACGAACGTCGCGCCGACCATGTTCACGGCGACCATCACGACCACGAGCGCGGAGGTGAAGACGTTGTCCCACCAGGCCGCCGGCTCGTCGCCGACGAAGAGCGACGTCGCGTAGCTCCCGAAGGAGACCGCGACCATCGAGCAGACGATGACGATCGCCGCGATGTAGCCGAGCCACGACGCCACGCCGACGAGGCGCCCGACGCCGAACCCCTCCACCAGGTAGGTGATCAGGCCGCCCGAGCTCGGGAAGCGGACGCCGAGCTTCGCGCACGTGTACCCGAGCAGCACTGCGACGAGCCCGCCGAGCAGGAACGAGAGCCAGACGGCCGAGCCCGCGACGGCGCCGGCCTCGCCGAGCAGGGCGAAGATGCCGGCGCCGATCATGGCGCCGACGCCCAGGAACAACGCACCGCGCGCCGTCATCCGCCGCGGCGGCGCCTCCGGCTCGGGCACGGTGCCCCTCATCCCCACCCCCTCCCATGACGCTGGTCGGGGGCATCGTCCGGGCCCCACGGTGTGGGTGGACCCGGCGGAACCCCGTTCACCCGGGTGAGGGCGCGGCCGCGCGGACCCCGGTCAGCCGCCGACGGGCGCCCCGTCAGAGCAGGAAGCGGAAGAGCGGCCCCGCCGGGTCGACCGGCTCGATGTGGAGGGGGCTGGCGTCCATCCGGGCGCGCAGGCCGACGACGTCGCCGGGGCGGCCGACCTCGATGCCGACGAGCGCCGGCCCGGTCTCGCGGTTGTTGCGCTTCACGTACTCGAAGAGCGTGATGTCGTCGTCGGGGCCGAGGACCTCGTCGAGGAAGCGCCGCAGCATCCCCGGCTCCTGGGGGAAGTCGACGAGGAAGTAGTGCTTGAGGCCCTCGAAGACGAGGGCGCGCTCGATGATCTCGCTGTAGCGGCTGACGTCGTTGTTGCCGCCGGACAGCACGCAGACCGTCACGGCCCCCGGCGCCGGGTGCACCACCCGGCCGAGCGCCGCCGACGCGAGGGCCCCGGCGGGCTCCGCGATGACGCCGTCCACCTGGTAGAGCGCGAGCATCTCGGCGCAGACGGCGCCGGTGTCGACCTCGGTGACGGTCGCGCCGCTGTCGCGGACGACGGGGTGGGTGAGGTCCCCGGCGCGGCGGACGGCGGCGCCGTCGACGAACGGGTCGAGCGTCTCGAGGTCGACGGGCGCGCCGGCGCGCAGGGCCGCGGCCATCGCGGCGGCGCCGGCGGGCTCGACGCCGGTGAGCGTGACGGTGGGGGCACGCTCGCCGAGCCATGTCGCCATGCCGGCGAGGAGCCCGCCCCCGCCGACGGGGGCGACGATCAGGTCGGGTGCGTGGCCGAGCTGGTCGACGATCTCGCGGGCGACGGTCCCCTGCCCGGCGATGGTGCGCGGGTCGTCGAAGGCGGGGACGAGGTGGGCGCCGGTGGCGCGGGCGTCGGCGAGGGCCGCGGCGTGGGCGTCGTCGTAGGCGTCGCCCCGGATGACGACCTCGACCCAGCGGCCGCCGAGCGCGGCGATGCGCTCCCGCTTCTGCCGCGGGGTGGTGCGGGGCAGGTAGACCCGGCCGCGGACGCCGAGGGTGGCGCAGGCGTGGGCGACGCCCTGCGCGTGGTTGCCGGCGCTGGCGCAGACCACGCCGGCCTCGCGGGCTTCGATCTGCGCCATCAGGTTGTAGGCGCCGCGCAGCTTGTAGGAGCGGACGGGCCGGAGGTCCTCCCGCTTCAGCCAGACCTGGGCGCCGGTCGCCGCCGACAGCCGCCCGCTGAACGTGAGCGGGGTGCGCAGCGCGACGCCCTCCAGCCGGGCGGCGGCGGCGTCGACGGCCGCGGCGTCGACCGGTGCGGGCGGCGCGGGCGGCGGGGGAGGCGGGGCGCCGGGGGTGGGGTCCGGTGTCACCGCAGGACGATCTCCCCCTCGGCGGTCGCGATGCCGCAGGCGTGGATGCCCCGGCGCGCCGGTGGGGGCGCGTAGCGGATCGGCAGGCCGTGGTCGGGGCCGAGCCAGCCCTCGAGCACCGGCTGGTGGTCGCCGACCTCGACGAAGGTGTACCCGGTCGGCGCGCAGGTGTGGCCGGCGGCCTCGTACCGCTCCCGCTGGATCCGGTGGCGGTCCTCGGGGTCCCCGACGAGCGAGAGGAAGAACGGCAGCGGGTACTGCGGCATGCCGGCGCTGCGGAACGTGAGGCTGTCGCGATCGGGGTTCGCCTGCCCGACGCGCAGGGGCAGCCCGCGCCGGCGCGCCGTCTCGTCGAGGTCGGCGACCCCGAGGCACCACCACAGCACGCGGTCCTCGCCCTGCAGCGTCGCGGCGAGCCATGCGCCGTCGTCCCTGCCCGTGTCCGCGACGCCGAGCAGCTCGAGGAAGCACTCGGGCCCGAGCGGCACGATCCGGCTGGCGGTCCCGCCGAGGTGCGGGACACCGGCCACCGACCCGAGGCCGTGCTCCTCGCGCAGGCGCGCCGCGGCGGCGTCGACGTCGACGACCCCGTAGATGACGTGGTCGATGACGAACCCCTCGTTGTCCATCGTGCGCCCTCCCCGGATGCCGTCGGTCGACCCATCGTGCCCGATGGGGACGGCGTGGGTCCCGCGGGCCTGCGGGCGTCATGGATGCGCCGCGTGGTGCCGACGACCTCGGGGTGGATCCCCTTCGACGGCAGTGGTGGCGCGGGCCCTCGGGGGCGGCCGCATCGTGGGCGCTCGTCGTGCTCGCGGTGGCGTCGGTCTACTTCGGGCGGGACGCCCCGACCGCGCCACCCGAATGGGCGCAGCGTCCCGTCGACACGTCCATGGTGGACCGTGCCGCGTGTCCCACGGCGGAGGGCGGCGAGGGCGCGTACGCCCGTCCACGACAGCCGAGGCGCGGGGAGATCCTCGACATGGAGCCGACGCGGGGCCACATGGGGTGGCGCGTCGTGCGGGTCGACCTGCCTCTGCCGTCGGGCCGCGTGTTCGAGAACGGTGGGGAGTACCTGGGGTGGGACGGGACCGTGACCGACCTGGGGCCGCCACGACGTGCGAGGTGGTTCCTCTTCCTCGCGCGCTTCCGCGACGGTGGTGAGCGGGCCGCCTTCGCGCAGCTCGTGCTGGAGCCCGGCCGCCGCCCCGTCCGCTGGACCGAGGACGAGCGTTTCGGCTTCGGTACCGACGGCGGGATGGGAGCCATCGGCGCGCCGGAGGCGGCGGCGGCCGTCGAGTCGTACGGCGAGGCAGCCTCGGAGGTGCAGCGGGAATGGATCCTCGAGGACCGTCCCTGCCTCGCCTTCGCGGGTCCCGGGGCAGCCGGCTCGTCATCTTCGGCAACGGGTACGGCGACGGCGACACGCCGGCGGCGGCCGGCCACGACGCCACGGGGCGGCTCGTCGCCGTGACGTGGTTCATGGGCACCGAACCGTGGGCGCTCGGCGGGTTCCCCGGGCGGCCGCCCCGGTCCGTCGTGCGGCAGACCGGCCGCCGCCGTGACCTCATCGGCCGCGGGGTGGCGCGCGACGAGAGCCACCGCAGGTGCGTGGAGATGGCGCAGGAGGCATGAACGGGATGGTCGGGAGCGCACGACCGACCGTGGCCGGGCACGGGGCCCTCGACACGAAGGAGCCCGGGTTCGTCGCCGACCGCGCCGCCACCCTCGGGGCCTGCGTCCCGGTGACCCCGGTCCCGCCGCAGCCCGACCGCATGAAGCCGCGGAGCGCCCTCCGGCCGTCGGCGACGGCCGGAGGGCCGGTCCCCGACCCGGAGCCGATGGCGCGCGGCCGCCCGATCCGGGCACCGTGTGAGACGCATCCACCGCGGCCGGGGCGATTCCGTCCAACCGCGAAAAAGGCCCGCATCAGCGGGCCTTTCGGAGTGGCGGGACCCAGATTCGAACTGGGGACACCACGATTTTCAGTCGTGTGCTCTACCAACTGAGCTATCCCGCCGCGCCCGCCCGGCCGGGCCGGGGGGTCCCGGAACGGTAGGGCCCGCCCCAGGGCGATTCAAGCCCGCCCGCGGGGGCGGGGTATCATCGCCGCGATGCGCCGCCTGCTCCTCGCCTGCCTCACGGTGGCCCTCGTCGGGGCGTTCGCGGGTCCGGCGGCCGCGGCGCTCCGGCTGGAGCCCGGCACCGTCCGGCTGCTCACCCCCGAGGCCCAGCCCCGCGACCGCGAGCCGGTCTTCGCGGCGCGCGCCGGCGCCGAGTACCGCTTCGAGGTCGCCTACCGCGTGACCGGGGCGCCCCGCATCGGCACCGGCCACGTCTTCGTGTTCGAGGACGCCGTCACGGGGGAGCGCCTCGACGTGCGGTCCAAGAGCTTCCCCCCGGAGCCCGCCGGCCGGTACACCGAGTCGAGCAACCTCCGGATCCCGGAGTCGTGGGGGCCGGGCCTCTACCGCTTCCGGTGGACGATCACCGCCCGCAACCCGCGCCTCCCCTCCGTCCGCGCGACCGGCACCCGCGTCTTCCTCGTCGCCGGCGGCGCGACCGACTAGCTAGCGGGGCGGGACCGCCGCCTCCGGGGCGACGGGGACCGCGTCGCGCCGCGCACGCGCCCCGCCGCGGGCGGTGAGCCACACGCCCAGCAGGATCAGCACCCCGCCGGCGACCGTGGCGGCCGTGATGCGCTCGTCGCGCAGCGCCCAGCCGTAGGCGAGGGCGACCGGGGGGATCGTGTACGCCACGACCGACGCCCGGCCGTAGCCGATCTCCGCGATCAGGCGGAAGTACACGACGAACGCCCACGCCGTCCCCACCACCGCCAGGGCGACCACCGCGAGCACCGGGCCGAGGCCCGGCACGTGGTCCGGGGGCTGCACCACCACCGCCGGCACGGTCAGCACCGCCGCCGCCGCGACCGACGTGAACGTCGTCACCACCGGCGGCACACCCGGGTAGCGGCGCGTCAGCACGAACCCCGACAGCGCGTAGCTCGCGGCGGCGCCGATCATCGCGAGGCCGCCGAGCAACTCCCCGGTGCTGCCGACCTGCTCCACCCCCACCAGCAGCGCCACCCCGCCGAGCCCGATCAGCAGCCCCGTCCACTGGGCGGGGGACATCACCTGCGAGCGGTCGAGCACCGGGGCGAGGATCGCGATGAAGATCGGCGCCGCGGCGATCAGGGTCGCGGACAGGCCCGTCGGGACCGTCCGCTCGCCGAAGGTGATGAGCATGAACGGCAACGCGATCGCCACGAACCCCAGCACCACCGCCCACCCCGGCCGCCGCCGCACCACCCCGAGGGCGGCCCGCGCCTCGCCGCCGCGCACCGCGATCAGGATCCCGAGCGTCAGCGCCGCCAGCCCCGTCCGCCCCAGCACCACCAGCGACTCCGGCATGCCCTCGGCCGCCTCCGCGATCAACAGGTAGGAGGCGCCCCAGACGGCGGACAGCAGGACGAGCATCAGGACGTGCCGGGGTCTCACGCGGCCTCCGGGGGGCGGCGGGCGGAGGGGCGAGTCTGGTCGACCGCCCGGCGCCGGGCCCCGCGGGTGGTCGGC
Source organism: Miltoncostaea oceani (assembly GCF_018141545.1). Lineage (GTDB taxonomy): Bacteria > Actinomycetota > Thermoleophilia > Miltoncostaeales > Miltoncostaeaceae > Miltoncostaea > Miltoncostaea oceani. Next base: position 418,480 of record NZ_CP064356.1, read on the forward strand.
GGTGACGCCGGAGGCGACTATCATCGGGAGGATGGCGAGCCGCGGTCACGTGCTGGTGGTCGACGACGAGCGCGCGATCCGCCGCCTGTTGCGGCTCTACCTGACCGACGCCGGGTTCACCGTGGCGGAGGCGCCCGACGGCGAGACGGCCCTCGAGCAGGTGCGCCGGGGCGGGATCGACCTGGTCCTCCTCGACCTGATGCTCCCCGAGATGGACGGCTACGAGGTCTGCCGCCGCCTCCGCGAGATGGGCCAGACGCCCGTCATCATGATCACCGCCCGCAGCGACGAGGCGAACCGCATCACCGGCCTCGAGCTGGGCGCCGACGACTACGTCGTCAAGCCGTTCTCCCCGATCGAGGTCGTCGCGCGCGTGAAGGCCGTGATGCGCCGGGTCGGCGCGCCCCCCGACCCCGGGCGCCTCCTCCGCGCCGGCCCCGCCGTGCTGGAGCCGTCGAGCCGCCGCGTCACCCTCGACGGGGAGGAGGTCGACCTCACCCGCCTCGAGTTCGACCTGCTCGCCGAGCTCGCCGCCCACCCGCGGGTCGTCTACACCCGCGAGCGGCTGCTGGAGAAGGTCTGGGGCTACCAGTCGGCCGTCGGCGGCAAGACCGTCGACGTCCACGTCGCGAACCTGCGGCGCAAGCTCGGGGACGGGATCGGGATCGTGGCCGTTCGGGGGGTCGGCTACCGGCTGGAGCCCTCGTGAGGGACGCGCTCCGCCGGCTCCGGCCGAGGAGCATCCAGGCCCGCGTCGCCCTGGCGATCGGCATCGCCCTCCTCGCCGTGTTCCTCGTCGTGCAGGTCGTCTTCGTGGGCTTCGTGCAGGCGCGGGCCCGGGACGAGGTCGAGGCGGCGCTGCACCAGCAGGCCGACTCCATCGCCCGCCAGATCGAACGCAGCGGCCTCGAGAACGCCGCGGCGAGCGCCCGCGAGGCGCAGCGCTACATCGGCGACGCCCGCCTCGTCGTGCGGGTGTCCGGTGTGGCGGTGCACTGGAACGTCCCCGTCTCCGACCTGGAGGCGTCCGCCACCGCCCGCCGCGGCGACCTGGAGGTGCTGCTCGAACGGCCCGACCCGTCGGCGGGCCTCTTCACCGACTGGGTGTTCGTCGCGCTCCTCGCGATCGGGCTGGTCGGCACCGGCGGCCTGATCTGGGGGCTCGCCGTCGGGGTCGGCTCCCGCCTGCGCGCCTCCGTCCGGGACCTGGCGGACAGCGCCGAGGCCGTCACCCGCGGCCACCTCGACGTGCGCGTCGCCGAGACCGACGACGAGCTCGGCCGCCTCGCCCAGGCCTTCAACCGCATGACGGCGCGGCTCGAGGCCGCGGACGTCCGCCAGCGCGAGTTCCTCGCCGACGTCGCCCACGAGCTGCGGACGCCGGTCACCGCGATCGAGGGCTTCGCCCAGGCGCTGTCCGACGGGACCGCGGCGACACCGGAGGACCGCGCCGAGTCCGCCGACTTCATCCGGGCGGAGGCCGCCCGCCTGCGCGAGCTGGTGCGGGACCTGCAGCAGCTCACCTGGCTCGACCTCGACCCCCCCGTCGAGACCGCCGACATCGACCTCATGGACGCCGGCCGGGACGCCGTCGCGCGCCTCGCCGCCGACGCCCGCGCCGCCGGCGTCTCGCTGCACCCCCCCGAGGGGCACCTCATCGCGCGCGCCGACCCGGCGCACGTCGAGACGATCCTCGCCAACCTCATCACCAACGCCATCCGGGCGACGCCCCCCGGCGGATTCGTGCACCTCCACCCGGTCGCCGCCCCCGGCCAGGCGGGGATCGCCGTGAGCGACACCGGCATCGGCATCCCGCCGGAGCACATCCCCTACATCTTCGACCGCCTCTACCGCGTCCAGTCCGGGCGGCAGCGTCCCGGCGGGTCCGGGCTCGGCCTGTCGATCGTGCGCCGCCTCGCGACCCTGCTCGGGGGGCGCGTCACCGTCCGCAGCGTCCCCGGCACCGGCTCCACCTTCACCCTCTGGCTGCCGGCCCGCGCGGTCGCGCCGCCGCGCCGGCCCAGGGTAGGCTCGACGCTCGACCAGCCCACGACACGGGGGTGAGCGGTGGCCCAGCGCCGCTATCTGCTGTCCGAGGACGCGATACCGACCCGGTGGTACAACGTCGCCGCCGACCTGTCGTCGATGCCCCCGCCCCCCCTCCACCCGGGGACCGGGCAGCCGATCGGCCCGGACGACCTCTCGCCGATCTTCCCGATGGCGCTCATCGAGCAGGAGGTCAGCGGGGAGCGCTGGATCCCCATCCCGGACCCCGTCCGCGAGATCTACTCGATGTGGCGCCCCACCCCCCTGCACCGCGCGCTCGGCCTGGAGCGGGCCCTCGGGACCACGTGCCGCATCTTCTACAAGTACGAGGGCGTCAGCCCCGCGGGCAGCCACAAGCCGAACACGTCCGTGCCGCAGGCCTACTACAACCGCGAGGAGGGGGTCACCCGCCTCGCCACCGAGACCGGCGCCGGCCAGTGGGGCTCCGCCCTCGCGTTCGCCTGCGGGCTGTTCGGCATCACCTGCAAGGTGTTCATGGTGCGCGCCTCGTTCGACAGCAAGCCGTACCGCCAGTCGATGATCCGCACGTGGGGCGGTGAGATCGTCGCGAGCCCGTCACCCGACACGGCCGCCGGGCGGGCGATCCTCGAGGCCACCCCCGACAGCACCGGCAGCCTCGGCATCGCGATCAGCGAGGCCGTCGAGGACGCCGCGACCCGCGACGACACGAACTACGCGCTCGGCAGCGTCCTCAACCACGTGCTGCTGCACCAGACCGTCGTCGGCCAGGAGGCGCGGGCGCAGCTCGCGATGGCGGGCGCCGAGCCCGACGTCGTCATCGGCTGCGTCGGGGGCGGGTCGAACTTCGCGGGCCTCGCCTTCCCGTTCCTCGCCGACAAGGCCGCCGGCAGCGACATCCGGATCGTCGCCGCCGAGCCCGCCGCGTGCCCCACCCTCACCCGCGGCCACTACGGCTACGACTTCGGCGACACCGCGGGCATGACCCCGCTGCTCGCCATGCACTCCCTCGGCCACGGGTTCGTGCCCCCCGCCATCCACTCCGGCGGCCTGCGGTACCACGGCATGGCGCCGCTCGTGTCGCACCTCGTCCACACGGGTCTCGTCGAGGCGCGGGCGTACACCCAGTCCGAGTGCTTCGCCGAGGCCGTGCGGTTCGCCCGTGCGGAGGGGATCGTGCCGGCCCCCGAGCCGTCCCACGCGATCCGCGCGGTGGTGGAGGAGGTCGCGCGCGCCGAGGAGGAGGGCGTCGAGCGGACGATCCTCTTCAACCTCTGCGGCCACGGCAACTTCGACATGGCCGCCTACGACGCGTACCTGTCGGGGACGATGACCGACATCGAGCTCCCCCAGGAGGAGCTCGACCGCGCCGCCGCCGAGATGGAGGGCCTCCCGGCCCTCGGCTGACCTCCGTGCCCGCCCCCCGGCCGCGGGCCGGGGGGCGCGCCGGTCAGTACGGGCTGCGGTGCCCGCCGCCGGGCGGCGGGGCGTCGTCCTCCTCCTCGGCCTTGCGCCGGGCGCGGCGCTGGCTGGCGGCGACCCCGCCGATGATCACGACGCCGATCAGCAGGTAGGGGATGCCGTAGAGGAAGCGGTTGTCGTCGAGGCCGATCAGGAACACCACGCCGCCGACGGCGAAGATCAACCCGATCAGGTACGAGAAGATGACCCCGGTCGGGCTCACGCGTCACCCTCGAAGTGGGCCTCGAGCTGCGCGATGACCTGGGGGACGAGCTCGTCCCAGCTCACGTCGTCCTCCTTCGTGACGCTCACGAAGTTCGAGGTCGCGAAGACGTTCGTCACCCCGTCGAGGGCGAAGATCCGCGCCCCGAGCGGTGAGTCCGCCGGGTCGGAGCCCGCGCGGAAGGTCTGCCCGCGGCCCTCCACGGCCGGCCGGTCGAGCGTGAACTTGACCGCGTTGGGGTTGGGCGTCCCCTCGGGCGTCACGTCCATGTCGCGCTGTTCCTCTCGTGGATTCTCGCCGGAATGATCACTCGTGCGGGGGATGCCCGCGGGTCGGGTCCGGGGCGCCGGAGCCGATGAGGGAATACAGGGCCCTCGGGTGGGCCCCTCGTGAAAGGTACCGCCATGGCGATGTCGATCGACCCGCGCCTGCGTCGCGGGACCCCGCCGGCCACCGTCCCCGTCCAGGCCCCCGACCTCTGCGCCTGGTGCTTCGGGACCGGCTCCATCCTCGAGCCGATGGACTGCGACACCGCGAACGTCTACCTCCCCGTCGTCTGCGCGCCCTGCGAGGGCACCGGCCACCGGCGGGACCGGTAGTCCACCCGCGGCGCCCCCGGCGCCGCGGGTAGGATGCCCGGCGTGAGCGACGATCCCCGCACCCGCCTGGCCACCCTGCTGCGCGAGCACGCGCTCGTGCGGGAGTCCGTGATGCTCTCGTCGGGGCGGCGGTCCTCGTACTACTTCGACGCGCGCCAGGTGCTGCTCGACCCGGAGGGCGCCGCGCTCGCGGGGCGCCTCATGTGGGACCACCTCGCCCCCGCGGGACCCGCCGCCGTCGGCGGGCTGACCCTCGGCGCGGACCCGCTGGTGTGCGCAGTGAGCGCCACGGCATGGGCCGGCGGCCGCCGGGTGACGGGCTTCTTCGTGCGCAAGGAGGCCAAGAAGCACGGCCTCCAGCAGTGGATCGAGGGTCCGTTCATCGAGGAGGGCACCCCCGTCGCCGTCGTCGACGACGTCCTCACGAGCGGGGGGTCGCTCGTCGCCGCCGTCGAGAAGGCGCGTCAGGCCGGCGGGGTCGTGGTCGCGGCGTCCGTCGTGATCGACCGCGGCGAGGGCGGCCGCGAGGTCGCCGAGGCCGCGCTCGACGGAGCCCCGCTCCATGCGCTCTACACGTCCGCCGAGCTGCTCGAGACGGGGCGCCCGGGAGCGTGAGCCGGACACCCCGGGCGGTCGCCGCGACACGGGAGGCCGTGGTCGTGCGCGTCTCGGGGCCGACGGCGACGTTGTGGGTGGAGGGCGAGGAGCGGGAGGCGCGGCTGCGCCCGCGCATGCCGGGCGGGCCGGCCGTGGCCGGCGACCGGGTGCTGCTGCGCCCCAGCGACGCCGACGCCGCCGCGCCGACCGTGATCGGGGTCGCGCCCCGGACGACGGTGCTGGAGCGCGGTGAGCGGCCGGGGGGGAAGCCGCGGGCGATCGTCGCGAACGCCGACCTCGTCGTGATCATGGCCGCCGCCGCCGACCCGCCGCTCAGCGCCCGCCTCATCGACCGCTACCTGGTGGCGGCGGAGGTCGGGGGCATGGAGGCGGCGGTCGTCGTCACGAAGATCGACCTGCCGCACGACGCCGCGGAGCTCGACGCGCTGCTCGGGGTCTACCGCGACATCGGGTACCCCGTCCTCACCGGCGTCGCGCGGGAGCCGGCCCTCGCCGCCGCCGTCCGCGACCTCATCGACGGCCGCACCGCGGTGCTCGCCGGCCACTCCGGGGTCGGCAAGTCGACCCTCACGCGCGGGCTGACGGGCGTGCAGCGGGCGGTCGGCGCGGTCAGCGAGAAGGCCGGCACCGGTCGCCACACCACGAGCGACCCGCGGGTGATCCCGATGCCGGGCGGCGGGGCCGTCGTCGACACGGCCGGGGTACGGACCTTCCACCTCCCCGCGATGGACCGGGCGCGGCTCGAGGCCGGGTTCCCCGAGATCGCCGCGGCGGCGCGGGGATGCCGGTTCCGCGGGTGCGCGCACGACGGCGACGCCGGGTGCGCGGTCGAGGGCGCGGTGAGCGACGAGCGCCTCGCGAGCTACCGGCGGATCCTCGCCACGATGCGGTAGACGGGCCTCCGCGTTCCTTGACCTTGTATGGAGCCAGGCCTTAAGTTCGTGCCGCACGGCACGAAGCCGTCCCGCTATCCCGTGACCGAAACCCGCCGGAGGAAGAGTTCATGAGTCGTCCTCGACGTTTCCTGCCCCCGATCGCCGGAGGGGCCCAGACCACCGGCTGGGAGGCGCTGGAGAAGTGGGTCGGCGGGTCGGGTGGCTCCGCGTCCGGCGACGCCCCCGCGGCGGCCGCGACCGGCAAGACCGGTTGGGAGGCCCTGGAGAAGTGGGTCGGCGGCGGGTCCGGCGGCGGCGCGTCCGCGGCCCCGGCGGCGACGGGCAAGACGGGCTGGGAGGCCTTGGAGAAGTGGGTCGGCGGGGGCTCCGGCGGGTCCTCGTCGGCCGCCGCCCCCGCGGCGGCCGCGACCGGCAAGACCGGCTGGGAGGCCCTGGAGAAGTGGGTCGGCGGCGGGTCCGGCGGCGGCGCGTCCGCGGCCCCGGCGGCGACGGGCAAGACGGGCTGGGAGGCCTTGGAGAAGTGGATCGGCGGGGGCTCCGGCGGGTCCTCGTCGGCCGCCGCCCCCGCGGCGGCCGCGACCGGGAAGACCGGTTGGGAGGCCCTGGAGAAGTGGGTCGGCGGCGGGTCCGGCGGCGGCGCCTCCGCCGCCCCGGCGTCCTCCTCGGTCCCGGGCGCGGCCCCGGCGGGCGGCACCGGCTGGGAGGCCCTCGAGAAGTGGGTGGGCGGCGGCTCCGGTGGCGGGGCGTCCGCCCCGGCGTCCCCCTCCGGGAAGACCGGTTGGGAGGCCCTGGAGAAGTGGGTCGGCGGCTCGGCCGGCGGCGCGGCCGCGGCGACCCCGGCGGCGGACGCCCCGGCGTCCTCCTCGGTCCCGGGCGCGGCTCCGGCGGGCGGCACCGGCTGGGAGGCCCTGGAGAAGTGGGTCGGCTCGGGCTCCGGCCCCGGCGGCGCATCCGCGGCGACCCCGGCGGCGGACGCCCCGGCGTCCTCCTCGGTCCCGGGCGCGGCCCCGGCGGGCGGCACCGGCTGGGAGGCCCTCGAGAAGTGGGTCGGCGACAGCGGCACGTCCGCGCCGCCGCCCGCGGCGACCGCCTCGAACGGCGCCGCGGCGTCCGAGGGCGCGGGCAGCGCCCCCGCCCCCGCCGCGTCGGCGGAGGCCCCGGCCGAAGCCGGCGGCTTCATCGGCTTCCTCAAGCGCCTCTTCGGCGGCAAGTAGCCGCCCGCGCGCAGGGGGGCGCCGCCGTCCGGCGGCGCCCCGGTGGCCCGCCGGACCGGCGCCCCCGGTCCGGGCGGCCCCTGCGCGGGGCCCGATGACCCGCGTCATCACCGAGCGGTCCGCCGGCGGCGTGCTGCTCCTGCGCATCGGCCCCGCCCTGCTCGTCGCCCTCATCCGCCTCCGCGGCGGGGGGATCCTCGGCCTGCCGAAGGGCCACATGGAGGCGGGGGAGGAGCCCCACGAGACCGCCCTCCGGGAGACCCGCGAGGAGACGGGCCTCTCCGGCCGGGTGCTCGCCCCGCTCGAGGAGATCTCCTACGTCTTCTGGTCGCGCGCCCAGGGCGCGCGGGTCGCGAAGCAAGTGTCGTTCTTCCTGCTGGAGTACCGGGCGGGGTCGCCCGCCCACCACGACGGCGAGGTCGAGGGCGTCACCCTGGTGCCGGTGGCACGGGCGCCGGGGGCGTTGACGTACCCCGGCGAGCGGAGCGTGATGCGCCGCGCACTCGCCTGGGTCGATGCGACGGGTTACGGTGGCGGGGAGGCACCGCCGCCCTCCTCCCGGGGCTGAGCCGCGCCCGCCTGCCACCCGCGCCCCGAGGACGTCCGTGTACGCGCTGAACTTCTACTCGCCCCTGTTCATCGACCAGCTGCGCAAGGGTCGGAAGACCGCGACCATCCGGCTCGGGGACAAGGCGCACAAGTACAAGAAGGGCCAGCTGGTCTGGGTCACCGTCGGCCATCGGCACGGGCCGCGGCAGCGCATCTTCACGGCGATCATCGACGACGTCACCGTCAAGCCCGTCCGCGAGCTCACCCAGCGGGAGATCGAGCGCGACAACCCCGAGTTCCGCCTCGTCGAGGACACCCTCCACTTCCTGTCCCACATCTACTCGCGCGAGGTCGCCCTCGACGACAACGTCTCGGTGATCCACTTCTCCGAGGTCATCGAGTTCCCCTCGCTCAAGTAGGCGCGTCCCCGGGCGGTCCCGGCTTGCGCCGGGGCGGCCCGGGTGGCATCTTTTGGCACTCAACATCATTGAGTGCCAAGTAGGGGGAAGTGCTTTGAACTTGCAGCCCTTGGGCGACCGCGTCGTCGTCCAGTCCATCGAGGCTGAGCAGGTCACCGCCAGCGGACTGGTCCTGCCCGACACCGCCGCCGAGAAGCCGCAGCGCGGCAGGGTCCTCGCCGTCGGCTCCGGCCGGTACGAGGACGGCCAGCGGGTGCCGCTCCTGGTCGCCGAGGGCGACGAGGTCATCTACTCCAAGTACGGCGGCACCGAAGTGAAGATCGACGGTCAGGACCTCCTGATCCTCCGGGAGTCCGACATCCTCGCGAAGGCGGTCTAGAGACATGCCGAAGCTCATCAAGTTCAACGAGGACGCCCGTCGGGCCCTCGAGCGTGGTGTGAACACCCTTGCTGATGCGGTGAAGGTGACTCTCGGTCCGAAGGGCCGGTATGTGGTGCTCGACAAGAAGTTCGGTGCCCCGACGATCACGAATGATGGTGTGACGATCGCTCGTGAGATCGAGGTCGAGGACGTCTTCGAGAACCAGGGTGCCCAGCTTGTGCGTGAGGTCGCGACCGCCACGAACGATGTGGCGGGTGACGGGACCACGACGGCGACGGTGTTGGCGCAGGCGATCGTGCGTGAGGGCCTGAAGAACGTCGCTGCGGGTGCGAACCCGATGGGGTTGAAGCGCGGTATCGAGGCTGCGGTGGAGCGGGTCGTGGCGGAGATCGCCAAGCAGTCGAAGGAGGTGTCGGGTAAGGAGGACATCGCCCGTGTCGCGGCGATCTCCAGCCGGGACCGTGAGATCGGCGATGTCATCTCCGACGCGATCGAGAAGGTCGGTAAGGACGGTGTCGTGAACGTGGAGGAGGGCCAGACCTTCGGGATGGACCTCGAGTTCACGGAGGGGATGCAGTTCGACCGTGGCTACATGTCGCCGTACATGGTCACCGACCAGGACCGGATGGAGGCCGTCCTCGACGACCCGTTCCTGCTGGTCCATGGCGGGAAGATCTCCTCGGTGCAGGACATCCTGCCGCTGTTGGAGCAGGTCATCGGCCAGGGCCGGCCGCTTCTGATCATCGCCGAGGACGTCGAGGGTGAGGCGTTGGCGACCCTGATCGTGAACAAGCTGCGTGGGACGTTCACGGGTATCGCGGTGAAGGCCCCCGGTTTCGGGGATCGGCGTAAGCGGATGCTCGAGGACATCGCGATCCTGACCGGTGGCGAGGTGATCGCCGAGGAGATGGGTCTGAAGTTGGCGAACACCCAGATCACCCAGTTGGGGAAGGCCCGGCGGGTGGTGATCTCCAAGGACGCGACCACCATCATCGACGGTGCCGGCGACCCGGAGGACATCAAGGGCCGCATCAAGCAGATCAAGGCGGAGATCGAGACGACCGACTCGGACTTCGACCGTGAGAAGCTGCAGGAGCGCCTGGCGAAGTTGGCGGGCGGTGTCGCGGTCGTGAAGGTGGGTGCGGCGACCGAGACGGAGATGAAGGAGAAGAAGCACCGGGTGGAGGACGCCCTGCAGGCGACCCGCGCGGCGCTCGAGGAGGGTGTCGTCCCCGGTGGCGGCGTCGTCTTGGTGAACTCCATCAAGGCCCTGGATGGCCTGGAGCTGTCGGGCGATGAGGCGACGGGTGCGAACATCGTGCGCCGTGCCTTGGAGGAGCCGCTGCGTCAGCTCGCCGAGAACGCCGGCCTGGAGGGGTCGGTCGTGGTGGGCGAGGTGAAGGGCCGCAAGCCGGGTATCGGCTTGAACGTGGACACGGGGGAGTACGTGGACCTGGTGAAGGCCGGGATCATCGACCCCGCGATGGTGACGCGTTCGGCGCTCCAGAACGCCGCGTCGATCGCGAAGAACATCATCACCACCGAGTGCGTCGTCGCCGACAAGCCCGAGGAGGGCGGCGGTGGCGGCATGCCCGACATGGGCGGCATGGGCGGCATGGGCGGCATGATGTAAGCACCCGGCACACGCCGGATGTGAGTCTGCGACGGGGGCCCTGCGGGGCCCCCGTCGTCGTCGACGGGCCACAGCGCCCGGCCCGCGCTAGCCTGGACACCACGGCCGCGTTCCGGAGGCCGCCCAGGGGGCGCGTGCCGACGGCGCCCGGGAGGTGACGATGACGGCGCCCCCCTCCGCGCACCCGCGGCGCACGATCGTGTTCTGGATGGCGACCGCCCTCATCGCGGTCGACACGCTGCTGTTCACGATGGTGGTGCCGGCGCTCCCCGAGTTCGCCGAGCGCGACGGGTTGTCCGACGCCCAGGCCGCCCTGATCTTCGCGGCCTTCCCGATCGCCCAGCTCCTCACGGCCCTCGCGACGGCGGGCCTGGTGGAGCGCCTCGGCCGCCGCCCCCTGATCATCGCGGCGACGGTGCTGCTGACCCTCGCGACCCTGCTGTTCGCCGTCACCGAGGGCGGGGCGATGCTGACCGTCGCCCGCGGCGCCCAGGGCGTCGCCGCCGGCGCGGCCTGGACCGCCGGCATCGCGGCGATCTCGGACGTCTTCCCGACCCGCGACCTCGGCCTGCGGATCGGCCTCGCGCAGACCGCCGGCGGCGGCTTCGGGCTGCTCGGCCCCATCGTCGGCGGGGTCCTGATCGACCTCGTCGGCACCGACGCCACCTTCCTGATGGCGGCCGCCCTCCCCGCGCTGCTCGTCGTCCCCGCGCTGCTCGTGCCCGAGACCCGCCGCCCCGGAGCCGTGCCCACCCGCGTCTTCGTGGGCATCCGGGCGGTCATGTCGCGCCGCCGGGCGCGCGCCGCCGCCGGGGCCCTCGCCGCGGTGTCCGGCGCCCTCGCCCTGATCGAGCCCCTCGTCCCGCTCGACCTGGAGGACCGCCTCGGGTTGTCGGCGTCGGCGATCGGCGTGGTCTTCGCCGCCAGCCTGCTCGGCAACATGGTCGCCGCGCCGCTCGCGGGCCGGTGGTCGGACCGCTCCGGCCGCGTCGCTCCCGTCGCCGTCGGGGGTGCGGTGCTCGCCGCGAGCCTCCCCCTGCTCGCCATCGGCCCCGCGGCCTGGGTGACGTGCGCGCTCTTCGTGATGGGCCTCGGCTTCGGGACGATGGGCGCCTCGTCGGGCCCCGTCCTCACGGAGGCCGTCGACGAGGCCGGGCTCGCCGGCAACTACGGGCTGTCCGCCGCGATCCTCACCGTCGTCTACTCCGCCGGGTACGCCGTCGGGCCGCTCGTCGGGGCGGCGGCCGCGGCGACGATGCCGTTCCTGGGGGCCATGATCGCCGGCGCCGTCCTCGTCGGCGCCACCGCCGCCTGGGCGACGGCCGGCCTGCGGGCCACGTCGGGCGACGGACCGGTCGCGCCCGGCGCGGGTGCTTTGGCCGCCGGGCCAAGGGGACCCGCGCCGCCACGCTGATAGCGTCACCACCCCGGATGTGGGTGAAGGGGGTCCCGTGTCGCAGTTGTTCACGGATTACACGACCGACGGCTTCTTCGACGAGATGTTCGAAGGGCCCGACGTCCCCCGCGCCGCCTACGAGCGCCTCTTCGACGGCCTCCGCGCCCTGCGTCCCGCGACGTTCGCCGCCCGCTCCGCGCTGGTCGACCGCGCCTACCTGACCCAGGGCATCACCTTCGCCCACGGCGGGCGCGAGCAGCCCTTCCCGTTCGACCTGCTCCCCCGGCTGATCCCCGCCGACGAGTGGGCCGTGCTGCAGCGGGGCCTCGCCCAGCGGGTGCGGGCCCTCGACATGTTCATCGCCGACATCTACGGCGAGCGCAGCTCCGTGGCGGCGGGCGTCGTGCCGAACCGCCTGGTCTCCACGTGCGAGGGCTACGTGCGCGAGATGGTGGGGATCACCCCGCCCCTCGGGCGCTTCGTCCACGTCGCGGGCGTCGACCTGGTCCGCGACGACGACGGCGTCTGGCGCGTGCTGGAGGACAACCTCCGGTGTCCCTCGGGCCTCTCCTACGTCGTCCAGAACCGGGCGTTCATGCGCCGCGCGTTCCCCGAGGCCTTCACCGACCACCACGTCGAGCCCGTCGGCCACGCGCCTTTCCTGCTGCTGTCGGCGCTCATGGCGTCCGCGCCGGAGGGCCGCGAGTCGCCCCGCGTCGTCGTGCTGACGCCGGGACCGGCGAACGCCGCCTACTACGAGCACTCGTTCCTCGCGCAGCAGATGGGCGTGCCCCTCGTCGAGGGCCGCGACCTGACGGTGCGCGACCGCCGCGTCTACCTGCGCACCACCGCAGGACGCGAGCGGGTCGACGTGATCTACCGCCGCATCGACGACGGGTTCCTCGACCCCGCGTCGCTGATCGCCGACTCCCTGCTCGGCGTCGCCGGGCTGATGCAGGTCTGCCGCGAGGGCCGCGTCGCCGTCTGCAACGCCGTCGGCACCGGGGTGGCCGACGACAAGGCCGTCTACGCGTACGTGCCGGGGATCATCCGGTACTTCCTCGACGAGGAGCCGATCCTGGAGCAGGTGCCGACGTACCTCCTGGAGCGCGAGGACGAGCGGGAGCACGCCCTCGCCAACCTCGACACCCTCGTCGTGAAGGCCGTCGACGGCGCCGGCGGCTACGGCATGCTTATCGGCCCCCACGCCACGCCCGGCGAGCGCCAGGCCTTCGCCAAGCGGGTGCGGGCCAACCCGCGCGGCTACATCGCCCAGGAGACGATCAAGCTCTCGCGTGCGCCGGTGCTGGTGGGCGACCGCTTCCAGGGACGCCACGTCGACCTGCGCCCGTTCGTGCTCTACGGCGACCACCCCGTCGTCGTCCCCGGCGGGCTGACCCGGGTCGCGTTGCGCGACGGGTCGCTGGTCGTGAACTCGTCGCAGGGCGGGGGCAGCAAGGACACCTGGGTCCTGTCGAGATGACGGCGGGGCGCTGATGCTGGCCCGCGTCGCCCAGACGCTCTACTGGACCGCCCGCGACCTCGAGCGCGCCGAGAGCTTCGCCCGCCTGCTCGAGGTGGGCCAGTCGGCCGCGCTCGAGGGCGACTCGTCGAACGGCGCCGGCGGCCGCCTCGTCTGGGAGCCGCTCGTGCGGATCGCGGGCGACATGGACAGCTTCCTCGAGACGCACCGCCGCGCCGACGAGCGCAGCGTCCCCTGGTACCTCACCTTCGGCCGCGACAACCGCGACAGCATCGTCGCCTGCCTCAACCGCGCCCGCGAGAACGCCCGCTCCGTCCGCGACCGCCTGCCGACGGAGGTGTGGGAGGGCATCAACGACGCCTGGCTCGAGCTGATCGAGTGGCCGCCCGAGCGCGTCGCCCGCGACGGCGTCTACCCCTTCTGCCAGAGCATCCGCCGCGCGTCGTACCTCATCCTCGGCCTCGTCGAGCAGACGATGCGCCGCGACGAGGGCTGGCAGTTCATGCGCCTCGGCCGGTTCCTCGAGCGGGCCGAGCGGTCCGCGCGACTCGTCCAGGCCCGTCAGATCGACAGCGCCCAGGACGGCGTCGACGGCGTCCTCGACCTCCACGGGTGGCGGGCGCTGCTCGGCGACGCGTCCGCGCACGAGGCCTACCTGCAGGTCGACGCGGCGGCCCTGTCGCCCGAGTCGATCAGCCGCTTCCTGATGCTCGACCCGCGGTTCCCGCGGTCGGTGTCCTTCTGCCTCGGCGAGGTCGAGTCGGCCATCGAGGACCTCATCGCGATGGACGCCATGGCGCCGAACCCAGCGCCCCTCGTGCTGGCCCGCACGGCGCGCGACATGGTCGAGGCCGCCGCCCGCCGCCCGTGGGGCGGGGCCGAGGTCGCCGACGTCATCGAGCGCCTCCTCGCCCGCTGCACCTCCATCGACACCGCCCTCGGCGAATCGTGCTTCCTCGCCGCCTACGAGCGCACCCCGATCGGACAGCATGCCCAGGCTTCACGCCAAGCACAGAACTGAGATCCGCTACGCCGGCCCCGTCGGCGAGAGCGTCAACGAGATCCGGCTGCTGCCCTCCGGCAACGGCCGGCAGGCCGTCGAGTGGGCGACGGTGCGCACCGAGCCGCCCGCCGAGCTGCTCCCCCACGTCGACGCCTACGGCAACGAGGTGCGCTGGTTCCAGCTCACCGAGCCGCACGACGTGCTCCTCGTTGAGTCGGAGGCCGTCGTCGTGACCCGGCCCGCGCCGCCGCGGGCGTTCGACTCGGCGTCCGGCTTCGACGACACGACCGGCGACGACTACGGGCAGCTCTACGCCGAGTTCCTGTCGGGGTCGCCGTTCATCCGGTGGGTCGAACCCGTCGCGAGCTTCGCCGACGCCCTCGAGCTCGACGAGTCGTTCGGGGTGCTCGCGTGGGCCCGCGCCCTCGAGGCGGGCGTCAACCGCGCGATCACGTACACGCAGGGCGCGACGCGGGTGGACACGCCGATCGAGGAGGTCGTCCGGGCCGGCCGGGGCGTCTGCCAGGACATGGCGCACGTGATGATCGCGTGCGCCCGCCGCCGCGGCATCGCGGCCCGCTACATCTCGGGGTGGCTCAACCTGCCGAACCACTCGGGGCCGGGCGAGAGCCACGCGTGGGCGGAGCTCGCGATCCCCGGCCTCGGCTGGGTCGAGTTCGACCCCACCCACCCGGAGCCGTCGAGCGAGCACTACGTCCGCCTCGCGGTCGGGCGCGACTACGCCGACGTCCCGCCGCTGCGGGGCAGCTACCTCGGTCCCCCGACGGAGGGGATGACGGTCACCGTCGAGGTGCGGGAGCTGCCGGGCTGATCCCCGGCGGGGCCGCCGCCGCCCCGTCGATCCGCGGCGGCGGCCCCTCTCGCTCCCTGGTCCGGTGGGACCGGTCCGGGGCCCGCGTGACGCGGGCCCGGCCGGCCCGTGGTGTGACGGGTGCGGGCGGACCCCCACGGCGTCACGCGCCGGGGTGACCGCCCTCGATCGCCGCATCCAGAGGCGTCACCTCCCCACGGCCGGTCCGCCCGTGCCGACGGACGTGTGGCCGCATCCGACGTGTCGCGCCGTCGCCGCCGGGCGCGCCGGGGAGCCCACGCGCCCCCGGGGCCGGCCCGCGTCGACGGGATCCGATGCGTGGGACCGCCGCCCACCCCACGTCGCACGGGGCGTCCGTCCTCCGCTCCGCTGAGCGGTGCCTCCCGGGCGCGGTCGTACGCGGCCGTCTGCCGGGACGTCGGTGTCGGAGCTCACCTGCGAGTGGTGACGCATGCGATCCACGAATCGGTGCGACGCTGCAGGACGGGATCGGTGCCCGTGTCCGGCGAGCGGACCCATCGGGCGCTCATCCCTGCACCGAGGATCCCACCGGGTCGACCACGCGTCAAGGACCCCGCGGCACGCCCCCACCGACCCCCCCGGGAGGGGGCCGCCTCAGATCAGTGGGACTCGATCACCTTGTCGACGATGCCGTAGTCGCGGGCGACGTCGGCGTTCATGAAGTAGTCGCGCTCGGTGTCGGTGCGGACCTTCTCGATCGGCTGGCCCGTGTGCTTCGCGATGATCTCGTCGAGCCGCTTGCGCATGGCGAGGGCCTCGCGCGCGTGGATCTCGATGTCGCTCGACTGACCGCTGAAGCCGCCGGAGAGCTGGTGGATCATGATCTTCGCGTTCGGCAGCGCCATCCGCTTGCCGGGGGCGCCGGCCGCCAGCAGCAGCGCGCCCATGCTCATCGCGATGCCCATGCAGATGGTCGACACGTCGGGCTTGATGAACTGCATCGTGTCGTAGATCGCCATGCCCGCGTACACCGACCCGCCCGGCGAGTTGATGTAGATCGAGACGTCCTTGTCGGGGTCCTCGCTCTCCAGGTGGAGCAGCTGGGCCACGATCAGGTTCGCGATCTGGTCGTCCACGGGGGTGCCGAGGAAGATGATCCGCTCGTTGAGCAGGCGGGAGTAGATGTCGAAGGAACGCTCGCCGCGCGAGGTCTGTTCGACGACCATCGGTATCAGTGGGCTCATGCGGCCAGACTACGCCTCCAGCAGCGTGATGCGCCCCTGGTCGTCCATGTCGAGGCGGTGGGGGCGGTCGTCCACGCTCTCCGCCGCCCGGTCGATGATCCGCACGGTGAGCACCACCCGGTCCCCGTCGATGCGCGCCCCGCGGAACGAGGAGCGCCCCGGCGGGGTCACCGCGCGCACCCCGTCGGGCGAGCTCTCCGCGCCGGCGACGGTCACCCGCGCACCGGGGGCGAAGAGCGCGGCGAAGGCCTCGGGACCGGTGTTCAGCGCACCGACGTACGTCTTCCCGAACTGGCGGGCCTGGTCGTAGCTCGGCGTCATGCGGCGCGGATGACGAAGACGACGTAGACGAGCAGCACCACGACCCCCAGTGTCAGTGCGGCGGCGGTGAGGGCCGACATCGGGGCCCGCTCGCCGCTGCGCAGCTCCCCGTCGGCGGTGGCGCCCGCCGCCCGCCGGGTGCGCCGGCGCTCCGCCACCACGATGGCGGCGACCGCGAGCACGGTGGCGATCGACAGGCACGGCAGCGGGCCGAGGCCGCTCAGCGGCAGCAGCAGCAGCAGCAGGATCCAGACCGGGATGCCGACGGCGGCGGCCCGGCCGACGCGCCGGGTGAGGCGCTCGATCTGGTCGAAGTCGTCCAGCGGCGGGTCGATGTCAGAAGGCGTAGCGCTCCTCCTTCCACGGGTCGGCCTCGTTGTTGTAGCCGAGGCGCTCCCAGAAGCCGGGTTCGTCGTGGTCGAGGATCTCGAGGCCGCGCAGCCACTTCGCGCTCTTCCAGAAGTAGAGGCTCGGCACGAGCAGGCGCAGCGGCCCGCCGTGCTCGGGCTCCAGCGCCCGCCCGTCGAACCGGTAGGCCAGCATCACGTCGCCGGCGCGCAGGCGCTCCAGCGGCATGTTGGCGGTGTAGCCCTCCTCGGCGTGGGCGACGCAGTTGGTCGCACCGTCCTGCAGGCCGAGGCTCTCGAGCAGCGGCCAGAGGGCGACGCCCTCCCAGACCGTGTCGAGCTTCGTCCACGTCGTCACGCAGTGGATGTCGCAGGTGACGCGGGTGACGTCCTGGGCGAGCAGCTCGTCGTACGTCCAGCGCAGGGGGCGGTCGACGAGGCCCCAGATGCGCAGGTCCCAGTCCTCGGGGACGGAGCGGTACGGGATCGACCCGGCGTGCAGCACCGGGAAGTCGCGCACCAGGTGCTGGCCGGGAGCGAGGCGCGCGCGCTCGTCGTCGCTGATACCGCGGTTGCGAAGCAGTCCCATGGGCCCTCCGTCGTCGGCGCTCCCCCCCGCGGATAGTACGCTGGCCGCCACGTGCGTTACCTGCTCGCCGCACTCGCCACCCTCGTTCTGCTGGCGGGGTGCTCCGACTCGTCGCCCGCCTGGCGACCCCTCGCCTCGGCGCCGGAGGCGCGCACGGAGGTCGCCGGGGCCGCGCTCGCTCGGCGGGTCGCCGTCGTCGGCGGGCTCACCGCCACCGGGCAGGCGTCGGCGCGCGTCGACCTCTACGACCCGCGGCGGGCGCGCTGGATCCGGCTGCCCGACCTGCCCGAGGCGCGCCACCACGCGATGGCCGCCACCCGCGGCGGCCGGCTGTACGTCGTCGGCGGGTACCGGCCGGCGTCCGAGGGCGGCGCGCCGGCGGACACCGCCTGGGTGCTCTTCGACCGCCGCTGGCGGCCGCTGCCGCGGCTGCCGGAGCCGCGGGCCGCGGGGGGCGCCGCCATCGTGCGCAACCGGCTCTACGTCATCGGCGGCGTCAGCGACGCGGCGCCGCGGACCCTGGCGGCGACGTCGCTGCACCTCGACCTGCGGACCCTGCAGTGGACCCCGTTCCCCGGCGTCACGCCGGCGCGCGAGCACCTCGGGGTGACGTCGCTCGCCGGGCAGGTCTACGCGGTCGGCGGGCGCACCGCCGACCTCCGCACGAACGTGGCGACCGCCGAGGCGTACGACACGCGGCGGGGCGCCTGGACGCGGCTGCCGGACGCGCCGACCGCGCGCGGCGGCAACGGCGCCGTCGCCGCGGACCGCCGCATCGTGGTGGTCGGCGGCGAGCGCCCCGGGGGGACGATCCCGCAGGTCGACGCCTACGACCCGTCGACGGGGTCGTGGCGGACGCTGCCGGCGAGCCCCCGGCCGCGCCACGGCGCCGCCGTGGTGGGGATCGGGCGGACGGCGTACCAGGCGATGGGCGGACCCGAGCCCGGCCTCTCGGTCAGCCCGACCCTCATGGCGCTGCGGGTGCCGCGGGACTGATCAGCCGCGGGGGCGCGGCGGCTCGTCGCGCACGAAGAGCCCGCGGAGGAACCGCAGCACCTCCACCGCGAGCCCCGGGCCGGGTTCGCCCCCCGGCCGCCCCGTGCGGACGCCGCGCCACTCGGCGGCGAAGGCGGCGGTGATCAGCACGGCGTTCGCCGCGAGGTACACGAACACCAGGAACACCACGACGGCGGCGAGCGACCCGTAGATCACGTTGTAGCGGCCGAACTCGTCGATGAACGCCGCGAAGCCGACGGTCAGGGCCCACAGGGCGACCGCCCCGACGAGGCACGCGGGCCACAGGTCGCGCACGGGGGGCGACGCCGTCGGGACCCACCGCAGCAGGACGATCAGCAGCAGCGTGCCGACGACGATCGGGACGACGATCTGGGCGACCTCGTAGAGCAGGCCCGAGATGCCGACGAGGTCGCCGGCGCGCGACCCGCCGACGCGCGTCGCGACGGTGATGCCCGCCGACGCCGCCAGCAGGACCGTCGCCACCAGCAGCATCGCCAGGTCGACGAGCTTGCCGACGGCGACGGGCCGCGCGGGGGTGTCCGGGTCGATGTCGTCGAGGCTCCCGCGGATCGCGCCCATCATGCCGCTGGCGGTCCACAGCAGGGTGAGGAGGCTGAGGATCCCGACGGTGCCGGCGTTCTCGCTCACCCCGCGCAGCGACTCCTCGATCTCGTCGGCGCCGGCCTCCGTGAGCGGGAGGGCGTCGGTGAGGGCCTCCGTGAAGTCGGCGCGCAGCTCCTCGTCTCCCAGCACGAGCCCCGCCACCGACGTCAGCAGCAGCATCAGGGGGAACAGGGAGAGCAGCACGTAGTAGGCGATCGCCGCCGACTGCCGGGGCCCGCGCGCCTCGAAGAACCGCGTCGCCGACCGCCGCACCCACTCCGTCGCCCGCCACAGCAGCAGGTCCCGCCGGCCGGGGGCGTCCGCGTCGCCGGGCTCGGTGGGCATCCCCGCTATCTCCTCGACAGGCTCCGCAGGAGGTCGATCGTGTCACCGTCGTGGGCGGCGGACACGCGGAAGCGGCTCTCCAGGTCGAGGGGGACGCCCGGCAGGTCCTCGACGCGGGGCATGCCGACGAGCAGCCCCGTCTCGCGGGCGACGAGCTGCGCGGCGGCCACGTCGACGGCGCGGCCCGGTCCGAGGCCGGCCATCGCGTCGCCCCGGCCGCCGGCGACGTGGCAGAGCGACAACGCCAGCGACCCGAGGGCGCGGAGGCGGCCGGCGCGGCCGTCGAGGCGTCCCGCGGCGCGGGCGACGCGGGCGGGGGTCGCCCCCTCCAGCAGCAGCACCGGCAGCCGCCGGGGGTCGGGTGGCGGCTGCGCCGCGAGGCGCTCCCCGTCGCGCCAGGCGCCCCGGCCGCGCGCGGCGGTCCACTCCTCGCCGGTGCCGTGGTCGCGCACCAGGCCGAGCGTCACGTCGCCCATCGCCGGACCCCCGGACAGCGCGATCGACGTCGCGAAGAGCGGCATCCCGCGCTTCGCGTTCAGGCTTCCGTCGATGGGATCGACGACGACGAGCGGGATGTCGGCGCCCCCGCCGCCGAGGACGACCTCGCCGGCCTCCTCGCTCAGCACCCGCATCGGCCGGCCGAGCGCCTCCAGCTCCTCGAGGACGACGTCCTCGGCGACCCGATCGATCAGGACGGTCACGTCACCGCCGGCGCCACGCCCCTGGGGCTCGCGGCGGCGGTCCGGCGTCATCGCGGCGGCGGCGTCGGCGATGCGGTCGCATGCACGCCGGAACGCCGCCAGCCATTCCTCGTGGTCGGCCCCCGGGCCCTCCTCAGGCATCGACCAGCGAGTGGAACGCCACGCCGGTCAGCAGCTTGGGGAAGAAGTAGGTCGACTTCTGGGGCATCGTCTCGCCCGCCTCGGCGACGTCGGCGACGGCCGACTTGGGGATGCCGCGCAGGATCACGGCGGCGGCGATCGCGCCGGAGGCGACGAGCCCGGCGGCCTCGGCGGCGTCCTTGGTGTACGACAGGACCTCGTCGTGGGCCAGGGCGGCCTGGTCGGCGCCGAGGTGCGGGACGAGGATCTCGCGCTCGAGCGCCGCGACGTCGAGCCGCTCGGCGGGCGACATGCCGGGGCGGGCGGGGGCGGTGAGCAGGCGCATGCCGTCGGCGGTGACCAGGCCGAGCGCCGCGGAGTCCTCGGGCGCGGCCTCCAGCGCGGCGAGCAGCGCGTCGAGCCCGGCGACGGGGGCGGCGTCGAACGCGGCGTCGGCGCCCTCGGGCCAGCGGGTCAGCAGGCGGTGCGTCGGGAGGACCACGAGGCCCGGGTCGTCGAGGGCCGTCAGCCCCATCAGCACCCGGTCGTGTGGGCCGTCGCCGCCGCCGGCGGCGCGCACCTCGTCACGGTAGGCGAGGGCCGTCTCGTACCGGTGGTGGCCGTCCGCGATCAGGATCCAGCGGTCGCGCATCGCCTCGGCCACGCCGGCGGCCGCGGCGGGGTCGGCCACCCGCCAGAAGCGGTGGACCGTGCCCTCGGCGTCGCGCACCTCGGCGTCCGGCTCGCCGGTGGGGGCCACCGCCGCCCACGCGACGCCCTCGGCGTCGGGGTAGAGGCCGAAGACCGGCGACAGGTTGGTCCGCACGGCGCGCGTCAGGCGCAGGCGGTCCTCCTTCGGGCCGGCGTGGGTGCGCTCGTGGGGGCGCACGACGCGGGCCTCGTACGGCTCCAGCCCGACGGCCGCCAGGATCGTGCGCCGCTCCCGCGGGACGCCGTCGCCGAGCGTGAAGGACTGGGTCCAGGCGATCAGGACCGGCTCCTCCGAGCGGGTCAGCACGCCGTCGTCGCACCACGCGGAGATCAGCCCGGCGACCTCGTCGTAGCCCACCTCCGGCAGGATCAGCCGGACGGCGTTGTAGGGGCTGACCGCGAGGTAGCCGCGGCGCTCCTCCGCCGAGATGACGTCGTACGGCGGCGACACGAGGGTCCCGAGGGGGCCCGCCGCGGCGGCGTAGCGCAGGGCGCGGAAGGGTCGGACGTCGGCCACGACCGGCGACTCTACCAGCGGGTCGGCGGGTCGTCCGTCACCGCCGCGCGGTGTCCGGCGGGCGGGCTACCATGACCGGTCCGTGACGAGCGACCTGACCCCCGAGCAGCGCGCCGCGGTCACCCATCCGGGAGGGCCGGCGATCGTGCTCGCCGGCGCCGGCGCCGGCAAGACGCGCGTCCTCTGCCGCCGCCTCGCGTGGCTCGTCGGCGAGGGCGCCGCGCCCGACGAGATCCTCGCCCTCACGTTCACCCGCGAGGCGGCCGTCGAGCTGCGCGCGCGGGCGGAGGACCTGCTCGGCACCTCCCACGAGACCCTGCGCGTCACGACGTTCCACTCCTACGCGCAGGAGCTGACGCGCATCCACGGCGTCGAGCGCGGCCTGCTGCCGTCGGTCACGGTGGCGCGCACCGAGGACCGGATGCTGATGCTCCTCGACCGGCTCGACGAGCTCGACCTGCGCCTCCACGACCTCCGCGGCGACCGCGCCCAGCTCGTCGAGGACCTCGTCGCGCGCATCGACGCCTGCCGCGACCAGCTCGTGCCGGCCGAGGCGTACCGGCGCTGGGCCGAGGCGCGGGTCGAGGGGGCGCGCTCGGGCTCCGACCTGCACAAGGCGCGCCGGGAGCTCGAGATCGCCCGCGTCTACGAGACCCACGACCGCTGGCTGGCGGAGGAGGGCCGCGAGGACTTCGGGTTGTCGATCGTCCGGGCGCTGGAGCTGATGCGCGCCCACCCCGATCGCCGCGAGGCCGCCCAGGCCGGCGCCCGCCACGTGCTCGTCGACGAGTTCCAGGACACCAACCACGCCCAGGCCGAGCTGCTCTACGCCGTGGCGGGGGCGTCGGAGAGCCTGGTGGTGGTCGGCGACGACGACCAGGGCATCTACCGCTTCCGCGGCGCCTCGGCGAAGAACATCCTCGACTTCCGGGCGCGGTACCCCGCCGCGGCCGAGCTGCGCCTCGAACGCAACCATCGCTCCACGCAGACGATCCTCGACGCCGCCACGGCCGTCGTCGCGCCGATCGCCGACCGCGCCCCGAAGCACAGCGTCGCCCTGCCCGACGCCGCGGGCCCGCCGCCGCGCTTCTGGATCGCCCCGGACCCGGACGGGCAGGCACGCGCCGTGGTCGAGCGCATCGTCGCCCTCGCGGGGGAGGGGGTGCCGCTCGAGGAGCAGGCGGTGCTGATGCGGGCGGTGCGCCTGGAGGCCCGCCCCCTCGTCGAGGCGCTGGAGCGCGCGGGCGTCCCCCACCAGGTGCGCGGCGGCATCGGCCTGTTCGAGCGGCGGGAGGTCCGCGCGGCGGTCGCGTGGTTGCGGGCGGCGTGCGACCCGTCGGCGGTGCAGGAGCACCTGCGCATCGGCGCCGACCCCCGGTTCGGCATCCCCTGGGAGGACCTTGCGGACGCCGTCACCGCGGCGGCCGCCGGTGGCGGCGGCGTGACCGGTGCGCTCGGGCGGGTGGCGCGCGCCGGCACGGCCGGCCCGCTGGCGGACGCCCTCGACGAGATCGGTCGCGCCGCCGCCGAGCTGCCGGCCGCCGACGCGCTGCGCGTCGCGATCGACCGCTCCGGCCTGCGCGCCGCGGCGATCGCGACGGGGGGAGCCGAGGGCGCGGCCCGGCTCGCGGGCCTCGCCGCGCTGGAGCGCCTCGGCCGCGAGATCGCGGGGCGGGACCCCGCCATCGACGCCCCCGGCCTGTCGCAGCTGCTCGCCGGCCTCGCCGCCATCGGCTACCGGGGCGAGGGCGTCGCCCCACGCGAGCGCATCGGCGTGCAGGTGATGACGATCCACCAGGCCAAGGGGCTCGAGTTCGACGCGGTCTTCGTGGTCGGCATGACCCGGGCGGGGTTCCCGGGGGCGGACCGCAGCCGCGTGGACATCCCCGACCAGCTCCTGCCGGAGGTCCTGCCCCGCGGCCGCGACGCCCACGTCGCGGAGGCGCGCCGGCTGGCGTACGTCGCGATGACCCGTGCACGCCGCCACCTGGTTCTCTGCGCGCCCGCCCACAACGGGGCCGGCATCGCGCAGACCCCGTCCCCGTTCTTCGAGGAGGCCCGCGCCGTCCTCGGCGCCGAGGTGGAGGAGGTCGGGGAGGCGCCGGAGCGCGCGCTGCTCGCCGCCGTGGGCGTCCGCCGGGCCGCCTTCGAGCGCGCGTCGCTGCGCGCCGCCCAGGCCGCGGCCGACGGCGCCGCCGA
The DNA here is from genome assembly GCF_018141545.1 of Miltoncostaea oceani. Taxonomy (GTDB): domain Bacteria; phylum Actinomycetota; class Thermoleophilia; order Miltoncostaeales; family Miltoncostaeaceae; genus Miltoncostaea; species Miltoncostaea oceani. The sequence continues at coordinate 441,888 of NZ_CP064356.1, forward strand.
CGCCGACGCGATGCGGATGGAGGCGGCCCGCGCCGCCGACGCGCTCGTCGACGCCCGCGCCGCGGTGCTGCGCCCCCCGCCGCCGCCCGCCCCCGTCGTCGCCCCGGCCCGCCCGGCCCGCCCGGGCCTCGAGATCAGCCCGAGCGCCGTCGAGCTCTACCGCGGCTGCCCCCTGCGCTACCGCTACGCGATGGTCGACCACGTGCCGTCGCCGCCGAGCGTCGCCCGCGCCATCGGGGTCGCCGCGCACTCGGCCCTGGAGGCGCAGTACCGGCCCGACGGCCCGGGGGGCGACGGCGAGGCCCTCGTCCGCCGGTTCGCGGTGGCGCTGAAGCGCGAGGGCGTGGCGGACACGGCGGAGGGCCGGCAGGCGCTCGCCCGCGGCCGCGACGCCCTGCCCGACTACCACGACCGCCTGGTGCGGAGCCGCACCCGGCCCGTCGCGGTGGAGCGGGCGTTCACGCTCACCGTCGGCCCCCACCGGGTGCACGGCCGCATCGACCGCATCGACGCGCACCCCGCGGGCGGTCACCAGCTCGTCGACTACAAGACGGGCAAGCCGCCGACGGCGGGCGCCCGCGGCCCCGGCGACGACCTGGTGCTGCGGCTCTACATGCTCGGCGCCCGCGAGGCGTGGGGGATCACCCCCCGCGGCGCGACGCTCGTGCACGTGCTCGACGGCGACACCCGCGGCGTGCACCCCGACGCCTCCGACGACGCGATGGTGGTGGAGGCGGTGCGCGACGCGGTGGAGGGCATCTCGGCGCGGGACTTCACGCCCCGGCCGTCGTGGGCGTGCCGCAGCTGCGACTTCGCGTTGATCTGCCCGGCGATCGACCGATGACGGCGATCTCCTCGTTCGCGGCGGGGACGGCGGTGGAGGGTGTCTACGCCGTGCGCCGCAAGGAGCGCCGCCTGTCGCGCCAGGGCCGCCCGTTCCTGGCGCTCACCCTCGCCGACGCGACGGGTGCGGTGCCCGCGGTGATCTTCGACGAGGCCGACTTCTTCGGGGAGCAGTTCGAGGAGGGCGACCGGGTGCGCGTCACGGGGCGCGTCACGGAGCGCGACGGCCGGGTGAGCCTCACCGTCGGCCACCTGCGGCCCGCCGCCGACGAGGGCGTCGCCGCCGACCTGCTGCCCCGCAGCCACCGCGACCCCGACGAGCTGTTCGGCTTCGTCCTCCACCTCGCCGACGAGGTCGCCGACCCGGGGCTCCGCCGGGTGCTCGACGCGTTGACGGGCGACGACGACCTGGCGACGGCGTGGCGGACGATGCCGTGCACCCGCTCCGGCCACCACGCCTACATGGGCGGGCTCGTCGAGCACACCGTCGGCGTGACGGCCGTCGCGCAGGCCCTCACGACGTGGCACCCGCGACTCGACTCCGACCTGCTGCTGGCGGGGGCCCTGGTGCATGACATCGGCCACGCCCGCGCGTTCCGGCTGGGGGCGACGTTCGAGCTCACCGACGAGGGCCGCCTGCTCGGGCACGTCGCCATCGGCCACGAGATCGTCGGCGACGCCGCACGCCGGGCGGGCCTCGACGCGACCCGCCGGGCCGAGCTCCTCCACGTCATCGACTGGCACCACGGCCCGCCGCCCGGCCAGGCGCCGGGCGCCGCGGGGCCCGAGGCGCTCGCGCTGTGGAGGGCGAACCAGCTCGAGACCGGCGTGAAGGCCCGACTGGAGGGCCCGGGCCCGGTCGACTGAGAGGTTCTGGCAGGAACGCGGGTCCGCACTGGACCTGTGGCCGCCCCTCCCTGGCCCTTCGTCGAGCCGCGCCGGGATGCGGGCCGGGGGTACGGTTGCGGCGCACGCCGGCCGAAGAGTCGACCGACGCCTCCCTGTCACGGATCAAGGGGTACCGCACATGACACGCACCTCCGGGCCCGGGCGGCTGCTGCGCCGCTCGGCGGCCCTCGCCGGCGTCCTCGCCCTGTTCGCCTCGGGCACCGCCCTCGCGGACGTGACGGGGACGGTCACGAACTCCGCGGGTGTCCCGCTGCCGGGCATCAGCATCCGCGCGACGGAGGCGGACGGGAGCTTCGGCGACTCCGCCACCACCGACGCGAGCGGCAAGTACACGCTGAGCTTCTTCTCCCCGTCGCCCCCGTTCACCGTGACGGCGACCTACTCCGACCCGTGCCGTGACTCGGCGACCCGGGAGCTGTCGTCGACGTCGCCGGCGATCCCGGACGGCACCGTCCAGAACTTCACGCTCGACCCCTTCCTGTTCTGCGCGCCGTTCTTCTCCCCGAGCGGCCAGCCGGAGGCGACCGGCAACGCCTGGCCCGAGCGCGGCCAGATCCTCTCCGGCGCCGGCGGCGTCACGTACCTGCGGGTGCTCGCGCCGTTCGACGCGTCGGCCTTCAGCCTGACGCTCGCCGACGGGACCCCCGTCGGCGGCGGCACCGACGAGAGCCTGCTGACCCTCACGGCGCCCGCGACCCCCTACAACGGCCCCGTGAACCTGACGTACACCGTCGGCGGCGTCGCCACCACGCGTGCGCTGGGGACGCTGGTCTCCGGCCAGGTGCTGAACCCGAACCCGCCGGCGGGCGTGAGCGACCTCGCCGCGATCGTCGACATCTCCGGCAGCATGTCGAGCGCCGACCCGACGTTCCGCCGCAAGGCGGCGGTGCAGCTGCTCGTCGACCTCTCCGGCCAGGGTGACCGCCTCGTGGCCACCGGCTTCGACGACGCGTTCACCGAGATCTTCCCCCGCACCACCATCGCCGGGGAGGCCTCGAAGAACGGCCTGAAGCGCCTCGCCCGCCAGCGGATCGTCAACGACGGCGGGACCGACTACACCGTCGGCATCGGCGAGGCGTTCAACGCCCTCGCCGCGGACCCGCTGAACCCGGCGACGCCGAAGGCCGCGATCTTCCTGACGGACGGCGCGAACAACGGGACTTACCAGAACACCCACCTGCGGTTCGCCTTCAACGGCACCGGCCGCCCGTGGCCGATCTGCGTCGTCCGGCTCGGGACGAGCGGCTTCGCCGCCGCCGACACGGCGCGCCTGAAGCGGATCGCCCGCGAGACCGGCGGCGTCTACAGCGCGACGCCGACGAACACCGAGCTGGAGAACCTCTACTTCCAGTGCCGTGGCCGCACCTCCGGCGCGAGCACGCTGCTGAAGAAGACGGCGACGTACAAGGTCGGCCAGCGCCGTGTCTACTCCCGCGCCATCAAGAAGGGCCAGCGCAAGGCGACGTTCTTCGTCGGCTGGGGCGTCGGCAAGTACGCCATCCAGGCCGTGCAGCCGGGCGGCAGGACCTACACGAAGTCCACCGGCAAGGCCGTCCGCCTCGTCCGCGGGAAGACCTTCGCGTTCTTCGAGGTCCAGAACCCGAAGGCCGGTCTCTGGCGCCTCCGCGTCACGCGCCTCGCGACGGGAGCCCCGACGGACAAGGCCACCACGACGGTGACGGTGCAGAAGAGGCGTTAGCGCGGACAAGCGCCTCTCGCGGCGGCTTCGCCGCTGATCGCGAGAACGGCGCGGACGGCGGCACCGGCTGCCGCCGGGAACGGCCGCCGAAAAGGACTAGGCAGCGCACCGGGGTCGACTTCGTCGCCCCCGGTGCCGGTCCCTAAACGTTAAATCTGACCTGGATCACGTCGCCCTCCTGGACGATGTAGTCCTTGCCCTCCATGCGGAGGGTCGCGGCCTCGCGGGCCCTGCTCCAGGAGCCGGCGGCGACGAGGTCCTCCCAACCGACGACCTCGGCGCGGATGAAGCCGCGTTCGAGGTCGGAGTGGATCTTGCCGGCGGCCTGGGCGGCGGCGGTGCCGCGGGTGATGGGCCAGGCGCGGGCCTCGGGCGGGCCGGAGCCGGTGAAGAAGGTGACGAGGTCGAGGAGCCGGTAGGCGCCGGCGACGACGGCGTCGGCGCCGCGGGTCTCGCCGAGCTCCATCTCGCGGGCGAACTCGGCGGCCTCCTCGGGGTCCATCCCGGCGAGCTCGAGCTCGGTGCCGACGGGGAGGGCGAGCGCCTGCGCGCCCTGGGCGGCGGCGTGCGCGGCGAGCCCCTCGGGGGGTTCGAGCTGGTCGTCGGTGTTGGCGATGTAGAGGACCGGCTTCGCGGTGAGGAGGCCCATGTCGAGGGCGATCGCGAGGGCGTCGTCGTCGCCGACGAGGCGTGCGGGGCGGCCGGCGTCGAGGGCCTCGGCGATGCGCTCGAGGGCGGGGAGCTCGGCGACGGCCCCCTTCTCGCCGGCGCGTGCCCCCTTGCGGACCTTGTCGAGGCGGCGTTCGACCTGCTCGCGGTCGGCGATGGCGAGCTCGAGGTCGACGGCCTCGGCGTCGGCGACGGGGTCGACGCGTTCCTCGGGGTGGGGGACCTCGGCGTTCGCGAAGGCCCGGACGACGTGGAGGAGGGCGTCGGCCTGGCGGAGCTGCCCGAGGGCGGCGCCCCCGAGGCCCTCGCCCTGCCCGGCGCCGGCGGCGAGGCCGGCGATGTCGACGAGCTGCACCTGGGCGGGGACGCGGCGCGGGATGTCCTGGGCGTCGGCGATCGCCTGGAGGCGCGGGTCGGGGACATCCGCCATCGCCCGCGCCGGTTCACGGGTCGTGAACGGGTACGGCGCGATCTCGGCGTCCGCTCCGGTGACGAGGGCGAAGAGCGCCGTCTTGCCGGCGTTGGCCCTGCCGACGAGTCCGAGGTCCATCTAGTGCCCCGTGGGGAGGGGGGTCAGGATCCCCCGAAACCGACGCGGCCGGGCGCCTCGCCCGGCGGGAGCCGCACGTAGACGAGCTCGCCCTGGTCGACCCAGAACGTCCCCTCGTCGGATTCGATCGCGCGCCAGGCGGGGCCCTTGCCCGCCGCCAGGTCGCTCGTGAACCCCTCGGCCACCTCGGCGTCAACCGTCAGCTTGAGGACGGTGCCGCCTTCGAATCCCAGTTCCAGCCGTCGTGTCGCCATGGCCGGGGAGTCTACCCGGCGGCGCCGTGGCCGGCCTGCACCAGCTCGGTGAGGACGCCGAGGGTGGAGCGGGGGTGGACGAAGCCGACGACGTGCCCGCCGAGGCCGCGCCGGCCGGCGGTGTCGATGACCTCGGCGCCGCGGGCGGCGAGGTCGGCGAGGGCGGCGTCGACGTCGGGGACCTCGAACGCGACGTGGTGGAACCCGGGGCCGCGGCTCGCGAGGAACCGGGCGATCGCGCCCTCGGGGTCGAGGGGCCGGATCAGCTCGACCGCCCCGCCGGACCCGCCGTCGGCGAGGAGCGCCTCGACGCCCTGGGCCTCCATCACCTCGCGGACGACGACGGTGAGGGGGAACGCCCGCGACATCTCGGCGAGGGCGGCGTCGAGGTCGGCGACGACATAGCCGACGTGGTGGATGGGGCCGAGCCCCGGGATCGGGTTCACGGGACGGGCACCAGCCTCGGGTTGGGGCGTTCCTCGCGGCCGACCTTCGCGCAGGGGACGCCGTCGACGCGGACGACGTCGGCGGTGAAGTCGTTCGGGCCGCGGAGCAGGGAGCTGCCGACGCCGTAGGCGTCGACGGGGACGCCGGCCTCCTCGAAGGCGCGGATGCGCGGAGCGTCGAAGCCCCCGGACGCGACGATGCGGACGGCGTCGTGGCCGGCGTTGTCGAGGGCCCGGCGGACCTTCCAGACGAGCTCGGGAACGACGCCGGTGGGGCGGAAGCGGCCCATCTCGTGCCAGAGGGAGCGGTCGACCATCGTGTTCGAGGTGTCGAGGCGGACGCCCCACAACCGTGGGCCGAGCGCGTCGGCGACCTCGAGGGCCGTCCGGACGGAGTCGTTCTCGAAGTCGACGAGGACGGTGACGTGGAGGTGCTCGGCGAAGCGGTCGGCGAACTTGCGCGCGGCGAGCACGGTGTCGCCCGCGTACGCGGCGATGAGGCCGTGGGGGACGGTGCCCATGCCCTTGCCGCCCCACCACGACGCCTGGGCGTCGGTCGACACGCCGATGGCGCCGGCGACGTGCGCCGCCCACCCGTCGCCGGTCTGGACCTGCCAGTGGTCGAAGCGGGCGGGGAAGTAGAGGATCGGCTTGCCGCCGGCGGCGGCGACGACGTCGCGGACGTTGCGGCTGATGAGGGTGCGGCGGGCGAGCACGCCGAGGTAGAGCGTCTCGAGCGACGCGAACAGGCTGTAGTCGCCGCGGATGGTGAGGACCGGCTCCCACGGCTCGATCTCGTCGCCGTCGTGGAGCGCCATCACCTCGAGGCGGTCCCAGCCGTCCTCCCATGCGCCGTCGGGGCGCCGGCGCCCCGAGCAGAGCTTCAGGATCGCGATGGCCTCGTCGACGCCGCCGAGCACGGACCGCTCGCGCTGGAACACCTGGACGAGCACGTCGGGGTGGTGGTCGTCGGCCTCGAGCACCGCGCGGGTGAACGTGAAGTACGCGTCGCTGTAGTAGCCGTCGCGCATCTTCGTGACGGGGAGCTGGAACGTCTCGGGCGGCAGGCGGACGCCCCGCGCGGTGGTCACCGGGGGGGCTCCTCGTCGCCGGGCAGCGTCAGCGGCCGCGTCGACCACAGGAACCCGACGGCCAGCATGGCGAGGGCGGCGATGGCGATGGCGATCACCCCGAGCCAGATGCCGACGCCGGAGTCGTCCGACGACGACGAGGAGGAGGACGACGTGGACCCCCCGGTGGCGGGGGCGGCGCCCTCCGCCGCGATCGTGACGCGCGCCGCGGGGCCCGGGTCGCCGGGGCCGCTCTCGACGGCGCCCTCGGTCTCCGGCGGCCCGGTCCAGGGCTTCACCTGGCCGTCGGCGTACGTCTGGCGGGCGGGCCACACGGCCTCGCCCTCGCCGAAGGCGGTGCCGAGGAACGTGAAGTCGGCGTAGCGCTCGGGCGGGATGCTCCCGCCGCCCCACACGATGGAGCGGATCCGCCCGTCGGCCCCGCGGATCGGCGTCACGTCCCAGCCGCGCGGGGGCTCCCCGAGGCTGTAGACGGTGACCTGCTCGGGCACGTCGAGCCGGACCCGCGTCGTCGGCAGGTCGCGCTCGGAGGGGACGCGGGCGGTGAACTCGGTCGCCTCGCCCTGGGTGACGGTGGTCGGGAGCACGTCGACGTGGGCGGCGGCGGGGGCGGCGACGGCGAGGAGCGCGGCCGTCGCGAGGAGTGCCCGCACGAGGCGGCTCACGGGCGCAGGGAGTCGGTGAGGGCGTCGAGCATGGCGACGTACATTAGTGCCTGGACGCGCTCGCTCAGCGCGATGCGGTACGTGAACGCCATCGGCCCCGCGGCGTCCGACTCGAGGCTGATGCGGGTCCCGTCGGGCTCGGGGGAGAGGATCGTGGTGGTCCGCGCCCGCAGCCCGAGGCCCCGCGCCGTCCACGTGATGCGCGCCCGGTCGTCGACCTCGGTGAGGCGGGGGCGGGTGTAGTAGTCGCGGCCCTTCGGGTCGCGGAGGTGCAGGTCGAGGCGTGTGCCGGGTTCCAGCGGCCCGTCGACCTCGGCGGTGAGGCAGTGGGGGTTCCACCCCGGCCAGTCGGCGAAGGCGGTCCAGCGGTCCCAGACGGCGGCGGGCGTCGCCGGCGCCACCACCGTCACCACGACGCCCACGTCTAGAGGCGGGAGGCGCCCTCGGCGCGGATCAGGGCCTCCATGGCCGCGCGGCCGACGAGGAGGTCGCTCTGGCTGGGCTCACGGGTCGCGAACCCCGACTGCATGGCGTGGCCGACGCCGTGCACGAGCCGCGAGACGGGGTGCTCGGGGCGGCGCGCCGAGAACGAGAAGACCTCGACGGCGGCGCCGATGCTGAGCGCCGACATGGCGGTGCGGACACCGAACGTCGGGCGGCGCACCAGCTTGCGGGTGACGGTGTTGCCGATCACGGTCGAGACCACGAGCGGCAGGATCAGGTTGCTCCCGCAGCGCTCGTGCTCCTTCGCGTGGCCCTCGGCGTTGGCGACCTCGTCGGCCCCGCCGGCCTCGTACGCGGCGATGCTCTTGTGCTCCACGGCGTGCCAGATCGCTGCCCGGGAGCCGCGCAGGGTGAGCACGGCGGGGGCGAGGCCGGCGACGGCGCCGACGATCTCCTGCGCGAGGATCGACCGCAGCCGGCGCCGGGCGACGGCGGCCACGACGGTCGCGCCGACGGCGGCGCCCACCGTCGCCCGGTCCTCCATCGCGAACCGCGCCTGCGGCAGCCCGCGCCGGACGGCGGGCAGCACCGCGAACGCCTCGCCGAGCCGCACCAGGCCGCGGGCGACGGGCATGTCGGTGAGCCGGCCGGCGCGGAACAGCTGCTTGCGGCCCGACGCGACGACCATGCGCCCGTCGTCGTCGCGCACCGCCGCCGCCCAGTGGCTCGGGCCGTGGACGAGGAGGCCGTTGGCGAGCGCCATGCCGCCGAGCCGGTTGCCGCGCGGGGGATCAGCCATGCGGGTCAGGGTAGCGGGACGGGGCCGGGGGCGACGCCCGCGGCCCCGCCGCCGTCGCCGGCGACCGCCTCCGCCTCGATCTCGACGCGCCAGCGGGGGTCGAGGAGGGCGGCGACGACGACCATCGTCGCGGCGGGCCGCGCCGCGCCGAGCACGCGGCCGTGCACCTCGGAGACCGCGTCGGCGTCGCCGGGGTCGGTGAGGTAGACGCGGGTCCGGACGACGTCGTCGAGGCCCGCCCCGGCGGCGGCGAGGGCCTCCGCGATGATCGTGAGGCACCTCTCGGCCTGGGCCCCCGCGCCCGCGGGGCACCCGCCGTCCGGCAGCACCGGGGCCGTCCCCGACACCAGCACGCGGTCGCCGACCCGCACGGCCCGGCTGAACCCGATCGACTCCTCGAACGGCGACCCCGACGCGACGCGCAGGCGGCCCGGGCGGCTCACGGGACCCGGCGCCGCGCCTCCTGCCGGCGCTCCGCCGCGAGGCGCCCCGCGGCGGGGTCGCTCGCATCGACGAACGACATCATCCCGGCGATCGCCCGGTGGCCCGCGACCTCGGCGATCTGCCGGTGCATCTCCCGCGCGACCCAGCGGTACGACTCGTGGCCCTGCGGCTGGCTGCGCAGCTCGATCAGGTGCATCGCCTCGCGTGCGTTCATGACCATCGTGAAGCGGATCCGGTGGGCGAGGGTGACGGCGTAGGGGGCGTGCGCCGGCAGCTCCGCGGCGAGCGCGTCGTGCAGGGCGGTGCACGACGCCTGCACGGCGGCGTAGTCGGCGGCGACGCCGGCGGCGACGACCGCGTCGGGCACGTCGTACCCGAGCCGCGGGGTGAGGGGCTGCGCCTGCAGGCTGAGCATGCGGTGCCGCTGCAGGTCGCGGTACGCGCCGTAGTCGCAGACGACCTCGAAGGCGTAGGTGGTCGCCTCGAGCCCGCGCCCGGGACGCTGGCGGCGGTCGCCGCGCTCCCCGGCCCACGCCCGCAGGGCGTCGGCCCGGGCGGCGGGGTCCATCGCGGCGACCGCGTCGCGGACGTCGGCGAGGCCGCGCCCCGACGACGGCCAGAGGGCGTGGGCGAGCACGCGCTCCTCGCCGTCGGGGTCGAAGTCGACGAGGTGCACCTCGGGGCCGCGCGGGGCGGCGGACGGCGGCGGCCCGAGCCGGGCGGCGAGCGCCTCGGCCGCCCGGTCGCCCGTGGCCATGTACGCGCCGGTCGCCCCGCCCCGGTCGGGGCGGTCGACCCGGGTGAGGAACGCGGGGATCACCTTGCGCAGCTCCCGCAGCATCGCCGTCGCGCAGTCCCGCGCCTCCGGCAGGGGGTGGGCGGCGAGGCGGATCAGCATCGCCTCGTACGCCTGCCCCGACGCGTAGATGCCGACGTTGGCGGTCGTCGCCGCGGGCAGCAGGCCGCGCAGCAGGTCGAGGGCCCGGGCCCGGACGGCGCGTTCGCGGGCCGCGGCGGGCGTGCCCGGCTCCTCCGGCACCTCGGCCCCCACGTGCTCCACCAGGCGCGGCAGCAGCGCGGCGTACCCCGCGAAGGCGGCGTCGAGGGTGCCGACGTAGGCGGGGCCGAGGTCGGGGTGGCCGAGCACCGCCGCGGGGCGGTGGTAGCGGTACGCCCCGCCGGGGCGGTCGGTGAAGGCGATGTAGCGGGTGGACTGCTCGAGGTAGCTCGCGAGGCGGCCCCACTGCAGCACCTTCGTCAGGACGTTCGAGGTGCCCTCGACGGCGACGTGGGCCCCCCCGAGCTGCGCGACCGAGTCATCGCCGTACTCGGCGAGCACCCGTTCGTAGAGGGCGTCGGCGCGCTCCTCGCCGACCCGGGGCGGGCCCCCGCCGGGCACGGCGCCGTCCCCGGGGAGGAACTCGTCGACCAGGAGGCGCCGCAGCGACTTCGGGCTGCGCGAGTAGCGCGCGAAGAGCGCTCCTTTGACGACCTCGGGCAGCCCCGTCAAGGCGAAGACGGGTCCGATCGTGTCGGTGACGTACGGAGCCACCCGTTCGCGCTCTCGTTCGTCCAGGTCGACGTTGGTCAATTCATGCCATTCGGGGCGGTTCCCAGGGATGCGGATCACCGCCATCCTATTGGGGTGCGCCCGGGACCCATCGCCATGCTCGCCGGCATCGTCGCCCTCGCGGTCGCCGGGGGCGCCGGCGTGCAGGGCGCCGGGACGGCGGCCGAGGCGGGTGTCGAGCCGGCGCCGCCGCCCGCGTACTGCCGGGTGCGGCCGGCGCCGGCGTGGCCCGCGTTCACGGCGGGGGGCGCCGCCCCCGACCTGACGGCGTTCCAGGACTACCGCGCGGGCCTCGGCATGGGCGCCGCCGACCGCGGCGCCGGCGTCACGATCGCCGACATCGAGTACGAGTGGCGCGCGGGGCACGTGGAGCTCGCCCCCCGGGCGCTGGCGCCGGGCGATCGGAGCGGCCTGCCCTCCGAGTACCGCGCCGCCGAGCACGGCACCGCGGTCCTCGGCGTCCTCGGCGCGTCGGAGGACGGCCGCGGCGTGACCGGCCTCGTCCCCGACGCGACCCTGGTGCCCGTCTCGCCGCGCATCAGCCCGTACCAGCCGTGGCAGGAGGTCACGGCCGCGGCGGCGACGCTCGGTCCCGGCGACGTCATCCTCATCGAGCTGCAGGCGGGCCTGAACGCCGGCGGCGCCCCGTTCGCGCCGATCGAGGTCTACCCGGAGATGCGCGCCGCGATCCGCGCCGCGGTGGACAAGGGCATCGTCGTCGTCGAGCCCGCCGGCAACGGCGGCGGCGACATCGCCCGGCTCGGCGAGCTCGCCACCCCCGCCGCCACCTGGCTCGCGGGGCCGTCGGCGCCCGGCCACTCCGGCGCCCTGATCGTGGCGGGCGGCGGGGCCGGCACCGACGAGACCGGCACCGGCGACCGCCGCCGCGTGCCGGGGTCGAACCACGGCGCCCGCGTGGACCTGCAGGGCTACGGCGCGGGCGTGGTCACCGCGGGCTACGGCGACGCGCCGTGGAGCCCCGTCGGCGACGCCGGGTACACCGCCTGCTTCGACGGCACGTCCAGCGCCGCCGCCACCGTCGCCGGCGCCGTCGCGGCCCTGCAGTCGGCGGAGATCGCGCGCGACGGCACCCCCCTCACCCCGCAGCGGGTGCGGGACCTGCTGGTGGCGACCGGCGTCCCCCAGGCCGACCTCGCCGACGGGTGGATCGGGCCGCGGCCCTCGGTGTCGGCGGCCGTCGCCGCGCTCGGCGACGAGGCGGTGCCGCCCCCCCGCCGACCGCGATCACCCCGCCGCCGGCGGCGGGTGGCGGCACGCCCGTCCCGGCCGCGCCCCCGGTGCCCTCCGGCGGCGCCGCCCTGCCGGCGGCGCCGGCCGTCTCCGCGACGTCCGTCGCGACCCCCGCCGCACGCACGCTGCGCGCGTCCCTCGACCGCCGCACGCGGACGCTGACCCTGCGCCTCGGGGCCCTCGCCCCGCGCGCCGTGGTGCGCGTCGGCACCCGCACGGTGCGGGTGACCGCCGGGCGCGTCGTGCTGCGCGGCGTCCGCCGCGGCGCCCTCGTGGTGCGCGTCGCGCCCCCACGGCGCTCCGCGGCGTCGGTGCGGGCCGTCGCGTGGCGGGTCACGGTCCCGGCGCGCGGCGCCCCCCGCGTCGTCCCGCTCCGCACCCCCTAGGGGGGCGCGCTCACCAGCCCCAGGTGCCGGGGGCGCCCTTGAACGGGCCGACGATCTCGTCGGTGATCCAGCCGCCGTAGAAGTCGCCCTCCTGGCTGCGGACGCGCTCGCCGCCGACGCGGCACTCGTCCATCGCCGCCGGGTAGACGGCGACGTGGCCGGCGAGCGCGGCGAACCGCGGCGACGGCTCCGGGTACCACCACGCGGCGCGGGCAGCGGTGCGGCCGCCGCCGGTCACGTCCAGGTAGGCGGCGCGGCCCTTCCACTCGCAGAAGCTGGAGCCCTCCGCCGCCGTGAGGACGCCGTCGGCGAACGCCTCGCGGGGGAGGTAGAACGTCGGCGGGTGGCTCGTCTCGAGCACCCGGAGCGCCGCCGTGGTGTCGGCCACGACGACGCCGCCGAGGACGACCTCCACCCGCCGCGCGTCGCGGTCGACGCGGGGCGGGCGGGGGTAGTCCCAGACCGACTCCTGCCCGGGGCCGGGCGGGACCGGCCTCCTACCAGGGCGCAGTGGACCCGCTCGTGTCGGTCTGCTCCATCGGCCAGACCTCGGGCAGCTCCACGCCGAAGTTCCCGTCGTCGTCGCCGTGCTTGGCGACCCACTCGGTGAAGTTCGGGATCGAGAAGCCGACCACCCGGAAGCTGTGGCGGTCGACGCGGACGATCAGCTCGCGCTCGGGGTCGAGCACGGCGAGCGCCGGGCTCGGGATCCCGTAGGAGCAGTGGTAGGCGTCCTTCTCCTTGTCGTACCGCGTCATCGCGTCGGACGGGGTGTGGGTGCCGCCGCCGACGGCCGACGCCGGCTCGACGCCCTCCTCGGGCGGCTGCGGCCCGGCGCCCGACCCGGGCGGGGGAATGGTGCTCATCGGTCTCCTCCCAACAGGCGTTGCACGATCACACGGACCTCTTTCCCGTCGGCCGTGCCGCCGACACGGCCCATGACGGCCTTCATCACCCTGCCCATGTCGGCGGGGCCGGCGGCGCCCTCCGACGCGATCACGTCGGCGACGACGGCCTCGATGGCCGCCGCGTCCATCTGCGCGGGCAGGTAGGCCTCCAGCACCGCCATCTCCTGCTCCTCGCGGCTGACGAGGTCGTCGCGCCCGCCGGCGCGGAACTGCTCGATCGACTCCCGGTGCTGCTTCACGATGCCGCGCAGCACGCGCACGGCGGCGTCGTCGTCGAGCGGGGTGCGGGCCTCGATCTCGGCGTTCTTCAGGCTCGACCGGGCACGACGGATCGCGTCGCGGCGGAGCGTGTCACCCGCCCGCATCGCGTCCTTGAGGTCGCCGTCCAGTCGCGCGGCGATGCCCGTGGTGCCGTCCGCCATCCGTCCACCCTCCCCCTGGTTCCGGGAGTGACTCTAGCCCGCCGTGCCGTCCGCGGCCGTGCGGCGACCGTCGAAGGGCCGGTCGAGGAGCCAGAACAGGACGACGGCGAGCGCGGTCCCGGTCGCGATGTACCAGGGCCAGGGGCCCATCACGTCGAGCAGGCTGCCCCCCGGCGGGGGCTCCCGCAGGTACATGTAGTTCCCGCCGGTCAGGAGGCTGCCGACCGCCGCGGCCGCGGTGACGACCAGGCTCGCGGCGAACACCCGCCGCACCGCCCCGGGCCGGGGGGTGTGCCGCCGCCCCCACGCCAGCAGCACGGCCGCCACCACCACGCCCGAGTGGGCGATGACGAACCACCACCAGCGGTAGTCGGGGAACCCCTGCCGCAGGTCGGGCGTCGCGAGCGCCTGCACCGTCGCCGTGAACGCCCAGAAGTAGGTGAGCTCGAACGCGAGGGGGACCGGCCGCCAGAGCGCGACGACGGCCGCGATGGTCGCCGCGTCGGTGAGGTGGAGGGGCAGGTCCCCCCGCGGCGAGAGGCCCTCATCGGCGTGGTGCACGATGTGGAAGCCGACCTCGTTGACGAGGAGCGCGACCGCCAGCACCCGTGCGGCCGTGCCGACCCACGGGGCGCCCGGGTCGCGGCGGGCGGCGCCGCCGAGCGCGACCGCCGCCGCCCCCGTGACGGCGAGCACCACGAGGTGCTGGGTGGAGAGCAGCTCCACGGGCCGCCCCTAGAAGGGCTCCGGGTCCGCGGCGTCCCCCCCGGCGTCGTCGCCCTCGCCGCGCAGTGCGCGCAGCCGGGCGGCCCGCTCCCCCTCGACGCCGCGGTCGGTGGGGTGGTGCAGGCGGACGCCCTCCAGCCCCTCGGGCATGAGCGACCCGGCGACGTACCCGTCGGGGAAGTCGTGCGGGTAGCGGTAGCCCTCGCCGTTGCCGAGGCCCCGGGCGTTCGCGACGCTGCCGTCGCGCAGCGCCAGCGGCGGCCGCCGCGCCCCCTCGCGCTCGACCATCCCGAGGGCCGCGTCGATCGCGCGGTACGAGGCGTTCGACTTCGGCGCCATCGCGATGTACGTCGTCGCCTGCGCCAGCGCGATCCGGGCCTCCGGCAACCCGACGAACTCCACGGCGCGGCCGGCGGCGACGGCCACCGACAGCGCCTGCGGGTCGGCGTTGCCGACGTCCTCGCTCGCGGCGACGATCAGCCGCCGGGCGATGAACTTCGGGTCCTCGCCGCCCTTCAGCATCACCGCGAGGTAGTAGATCGCCGCGTCGGGGTCGCTTCCGCGGAGGCTCTTGATGAAGGCCGATATCGTGTCGTAGTGGGCGTCGCCCTGGCGGTCGTAGACGACGGCCCGACCGCCGGCGGCGCCCTGCACCGTCTCCAGGGCGATGGCGCGGCCGTCGGCGGTGTCCGCCGCGGCCGCCTCGAGCAGGTTCAGGGCGCCGCGGGCGTCGCCGCCGGCGCGCGCCACGATCGCCGCGCGGGCCTCCTCCCCCAGCGTCACCCGGCCCGCGAGCCCCGCCGGGCTCGCGACGGCCCGGTCGAGCAGGGCGGCGACGTCGTCGGGGCCGAGGGGCTCCAGCACCCAGACCCGCATGCGCGACACGAGCGCCGCGTTGACCTCGTACCAGGGGTTCTGGGTGGTCGCGCCGATCAGGGTCAGCAGCCCGTCCTCGACGGCGGGCAGCAGCGCGTCCTGCTGGGCGCGGTTGAAGCGGTGGATCTCGTCGAGGAACAGGACCGTCGGCGTCCCCGCGGCGAGGCGGTCGCGGGCGCGCGCCATCACGGCCCGGACGTCGGCGACGGTGGCGGAGACGGCCGAGAGCTCCTCGAAGGCCGCGGACGTGCTGTGCGCGACGACCCGCGCGAGCGTCGTCTTGCCGCTGCCCGGTGGCCCGTAGAGCACCATCGACGGCACCCGGTCGGCGACGATCGCGGCGCGCAGGGCGCCGTCGGGGCCGAGCAGCGCCCGCTGCCCGACGACGTCGTCGAGCCCCTCGGGCCGCATGCGGGCGGCGAGGGGGCGGGTGCGCGACAGGCGCGCCTCGACGGCCTCTCCGAAGAGGTCGCCCTGGGGTGGTCCCTGGCCGCGGGCCATCAGGCGGCCGCCGCGCGGACGCGCCGGTCGGGGAGCAGCAGGGCGAGCGCGCCGCCGACGAGGGGCAGCGCGGCGACGCCCCAGAGGGCGGCCTCGCGGCCCGCGGCGTCGGCGATCGCGCCGAACAGGGCGAGGCCCGGCGGCGCCGAGCCGATCGCGCCGAAGCCGATCATGAGACCGGCCGCGAGGGCGAGCCGGCCGGGGAGGTAGTCCTGACCCATCATCACCGTCACCGAGAAGGAGGACATGAGGACGAACCCCGCGGCGGCCAGCGGCACCAGCGCCACCGTCCCGTCGAGGAGCAGGAACGCGCCGAGGAGCGGCGCCACGAGGGGCATGCTCCAGATCAGCATGGACCGGCCGCCGACGCGGTCGGCCAGCGCCGCGCCGGCGAGGGTGCCGGCCGCGCCCGCGCCGGAGAACGCGACGACCGCGAAACCGGCGGCCTGGTCGGAGAACCCGCGCTGGTCGGTCAGCAGCAGCGGCACGAGCGCGAGGACGCAGAACTGCGTCCACGTGCGCATGCTCGTGACGAACAGGAGCAGCGTGATGCTGGACGTCCGCGCGCGGGGCGGGACGCCCGCCGTGCCCGCCGCCGCACGCGGCACGACGGGGATCGCGATGCGGCGCCGCTCGTGGTGCAGCCAGGCGGCGACCACCAGGCCGGGGACCAGGAAGACGAGCGTGGCGCGGGCGTCGAGGAACGGGATGAACAGCGCCGCGAGGAGCGGGCCGGCGGCGAACCCGGCGTTGCCGCCGAGCATGAACCAGGCGAGGCCCGTCGCCTTGCGCTCCGCGCTGATCTGGTTCGCGACGCGGGCGGCCTCCGGGTGGAAGGCCGCGATCCCGAGCCCCGAGCCGACGATGCAGGCCAGCACGCCGAGGTAGCCCCCCGCCAGGCCCGACATCGCGAGGCCGGCGGCGGCGACCGCCACCCCGCCCCACACGAAGACGGTCATCGAGCGCCGGTCGGCGAGCAGCCCGAAGAACGGCTGGATCGCCGACGAGACCAGCAGCGATGCCCCCAGGATCATCGAGGCGGCGAGGTCCGAGAGCGCGTAGATCGCGGTGAACACCGGGATCATCGCGGGGACCGCGCCGACGGTCGCGTCGATCACGAAGTGCCCCGACGCCAGGAGCGTGATCCCCCGCCGGTCGATCGCCCCGGTGCCGGCGCGCGGCGGTGCGACGGCGGGTGCGGTCGCGCTCATCCCGGCACTCTACGCCGGGTCCCCGGGCGGGCTAGTGTCGTCCCGTGCCGGGCGGACGCGAGATCTCGGGGGCCGACGTGCGGGCGGCGGCCGCGGCGGGGGGAGCCGACCCCGCGGCGCTGGACGCGGCCGTGCGGCCCGGCGACGCGTTCGCCTCCTACGAGGACCTGCTCGCCGCCTGCCCGCCGGAGCGCATCGGCCTCACCCCGGGAGCGCACGCGGCCGTGCTGTCGCCCCTCTTCGGCGAGTTCGAGTAGCGCTCAGTCGGGGGCCGTCGCCGGCGCGCCCCGGACGGGCTCGATGCCCGCGACCTCCTCGAGGTTGCCCTCGGCGAGGGGGTCGGGCCGCTTCTCCCACCAGGCGGCCGTCGTCGCGAGGTCGTGGGCCCGTGACCCGACCAGCGCGAAGCCGAGCGAGCAGAGCAGGATCACCAGGGGGGTGAGCGACCCGGCGTCGACGCCGAAGAACCCGATCGGGGTGTCGAACCGGGCGTCGGCGAGGGAGGTGTAGAGCACGCCGACCGCGAGCGAGGTGATGATCCAGAGGGGCACCGCCTGGATCAGCCAGTGGCGCCGCACGACGCGGGTCACGACCGCCTCGTGGACGACCATCAGCGCGATGCCGCAGATGATCGTCGCCCACAGGCCGGTCGGGCCGACCGAGTCGCCGATGACCCCGAGCGCGCTGTCGGTGCTGCCGACCTCCTGCGTCTCGCCCTGGATCATGGTGCCGAGGACGTGGTTGAAGTCGAGCGTCGTGTGCCCCTTGCGGAACGACCCCTGGATCATGATCAGGAAGACGACCGCGCCGACGGCGCCGCTGATGACCGGGGCCACGACCGCCCGCGCGACCCGCCCCAGCCCGCCGCCGCGCCGGGCCTCGTCGCGCTCCCGGTGGGTGGGGCGCGGGGCGGGGGCGTCGCTCACGGCGCCTCCTCCTCGTGGGGGTTGGCGCGCAGCCACGAGATGCGCAGGAACAGGTCGCGGTCGCTGACGTCCTGCTCGATCTCGAACCCGGTGCCGCACAGGGGGCAGGCCGTGAACGGCTGGAACGCGGGGACGCCGTCCTCGTCGGACGCGCCGGTCGGGATCAGCAGCAGGTCGCCCCAGCAGTCCGGCGTGGGGCACCGCACGCGCGCGTCGATGTTGGCGAACGCGCTCTTGGTGAGGGTGGGCGTCTCGCTCATGGCCACTCCGGGCATCATCGCGTTCCGAGCCACTACATTTGGTGAAGCGTCGTGGTGGCGACGCGGTGTCGCTCGGCGTCGCCGGGGGAAAAGGGTAGAATCCCACCTAGAATCGCTGGTTAACCAGCCGCAGCACGGGAGACAGCATGGCGCGCAGCTACCAGGATCTCCTCGCGTCCGCTCGGGAGCAAGTGCCGGAGGTGCAGGTCGCCGACCTCGCCGCCCGCCGCCAGAAGGGCGACAGCCCACTGGTCATCGACGTCCGCGAGCAGAGCGAGTGGGACGAGGGACACATCCCCGGGTCGATCCACATCCCCCGGAGCTTCCTCGAGAGCAGGATCGCCGGCGTCGCGACGCCGGACCAGGAGGTCATCCTGAGCTGTGCGTCCGGCAACCGGTCGCTGCTCGCCGGCACGACCCTCCGCGAGATGGGCTTCGGGAACGTCGGGAGCCTCGCGGGCGGGTTCGCGCGGTGGAAGCAGAGCGGCCAGGACTGGGACGTCCCGAAGACGCTCACCCCGGACCAGCGCTCCCGCTACAGCCGCCACGTGCTCATCCCCGAGATGGGCGAGGAGGGCCAGCTGAAGCTGCTCGACTCGAAGGTGCTCCTCATCGGGGCGGGCGGGCTCGGCTCCCCCGCGGCGTTCTACCTCGCCGCGGCCGGCGTCGGCACCCTCGGCCTCGTCGACGACGACGTCGTGGACGCCAGCAACCTGCAGCGCCAGATCATCCACACCACGGACCGCGTGGGGATGAACAAGGGCGAGTCGGCGAAGATCGCGATCGAGGCGCTCAACCCCGACGTGACGGTGAACACGTACCCGTTCCGCGTCGACAAGGGGAACGTCCTCGACCTGATCGCGGACTACGACGTGATCATCGACGGGACCGACAACTTCCCGACGCGGTACCTCATGAACGACGCGTCCCTCATGGCCCGCAAGCCGCTGGTGCACGCCAGCATCCTGCGCTTCGAGGGCCACGCGTCGGTGTTCACCCCGTACGAGGGGCCCTGCTACCGCTGCCTCTTCCCGGAGCCGCCGCCGCCCGACATGGCGCCGTCCTGCGGCGAGGCGGGCGTGCTCGGCGTGCTCTGCGGCGTCGAGGGCGGGATCATGGCGACCGAGGCGATCAAGGTCCTGCTCGGCATCGGCGACACCCTCTCGGGCCGCCTGCTGATCTACGACGCCCTCGAGATGGCGTTCACCGAGCTGAAGATCCGCCGCGACCCGGACTGCCCGGCCTGCGGCCCGAACGCCGAGCTCGAGTTCCGCGACTACGACGCCTGGTGCGCGGGCGTCGGCCGCCACGCCGCGGCCGTGGCGGGCGCATGAGCGTCGTCCGGATCCCCCCGGTGCTCCGCCAGGCCACCGGGGGGGAGCGCGAGATCGAGGTCGACGGCTCCACCGTCAGCGAGGTCCTCGACGCGCTCTACGAGAAGCACCCCGCCGTCCGGACGCAGCTCGTGACGCCCGAGGGCGACCTGCACAAGTTCGTGAACGTGTACCTCAACGACGAGGACGTCCGGCTGCTGTCGTGGCTCGACACCGAGGTCGGGGACCGGGACACCCTCCTGATCCTCCCGGCCATGGCGGGAGGGGCCGCCTGATGGTCCCCGCCGCGGGACTCGCGTCCCCGCCGTCGGAGGTGTCGCGCGACCTGGTCGGGACGATCGGGGACACGCCGCTCGTCGAGCTGCAGCACATCTCGCCGAACCCCGAGGTGCGGATCCTTGCGAAGCTCGAGAGCCACAACCCGACCGGCTCCATCAAGGACCGGACGGCGCTGTCGCTGATCGAGGACGCCGAGCGGCGCGGCAAGGTGCGCCCCGGCGACACGATCATGGAGCCCACGTCCGGCAACACCGGCATCTCGCTCGCCATGATCTGCCGGGTCCGCGGCTACAAGCTCGTCGCGGTCATGCCCGAGAACGTGACCCCGGAGCGCCGCCAGCTGCTCACCCTCTACGGCGCGGAGATCGTGCCGACCGACGGGGAGTTCGGCTCGAACGGCGCCGTCGAGGTCGCGACGCGGCTCGCCGCCGAGAACGGCCTCTACATGCCGTTCCAGTACGGCAACCCGGCGAACCCGCAGGCGCACTACGAGGGCACGGCGGAGGAGATCGTCCGCGACTGCCCCGAGCTCGACGTGTTCGTGGCGGGCCTCGGCACGGGCGGCACCCTGATGGGGTCGTCGCGGCGCCTGAAGGAGCACCGCCCCGACATCCAGATCATCGCCTGCGAGCCGCTGCAGGGCGACCCGGTGAGCGGCCTGCGGAGCCTCGACGACGGCTTCATCCCGCCGATCCTCGACGTCACGAAGCTCGACCGGAAGCTGCTCGTCGCCAACCGCGACGCGATCGTCATGACGCGCCGGCTGGCCGCGGAGGAGGGCATCTTCGCGGGCGTGTCGTCGGGCGCCGTCATCCACACCTGCGCCCGCGTCGCGTCGCGCATGACCCGCGGCACGATCGTCGGGATCATCTGCGACGGCGGCTGGAAGTACCTCTCGTCGGGCCTCTGGACGGACGACGTCGACGCGGTCGAGGACCGGGTCGACCGCGGGATCTTCTGGTAGACACGGCTTCGTGAGGATCAGCCAGGAGCTCGCCCGTGAGCTCGTCGACCACGCGGTCGCCGACCTCCCCAACGAGTGCTGCGGGATGATCGCCGGCCGCGGGGGCACCGCGACCCGGGTGCTGCGCGCCGGCAACAGCGAGGGCAGCCCGTTCATGTACGTCATGGACCCGCGCGAGCAGCTGCGGATCATGGACGCCATCGACGACTCCGGCGACGACCTGCTCGCGATCTACCACTCGCACACGCGGTCGGCGGCGTACCCCTCGCGCACCGACGTCGAGCTCGCGTTCTACCCGGATACGCTGTACCTCATCGTGTCCATCGCCGACCGCGACGCGCCCGAGATCCGGGCGTTCCGGCTGCGCAAGGGCGCCCCCGAGGGACAGCAGATCGCCGAGGAGAGGGTGGAGATCGTATGAGGACCCGTACGCGCATCGTGGCCACGACCGCGACGGCGCTCGCCCTGGCCGGCCTCGCCGGTTGCGGCGGCTCGTCGGACACCGTGACGCAGACCGTCACCACCGACGACGTCCCGACGACGGCGCCGACGACCGCCGCGACGACGACGGCGGCGCCGACCACGAGCGCGACCCCGGCCACGATCGGCGACGACCGGCTCCCCCCGCCCGGCACGATCGACGGCACCGAGAGCGGCACCAGCCGCCCCCTCGACGACGCGCAGGAGTTCGTCGACGCGCTCTACCAGGTGGGCGACCCCTCCAAGCCGGCGGCGCAGCAGCGCCTCGAGTCGGCGGGCTACGCGGGCGGCATCCTCCGCGACGAGCTCGGCTCGGACGCCACGAGCGGCATCGCCCTGTTCCGCACCTACGCGATCGCGCTCCGCGACGACGCGGCGGCCCAGAGCGAGGTCGACGACGCCGCCGACGAGGTCGACACGGCGAGCTCCGCCCCCTCCACGGACATCGAGGTGCCGGACATCCCGGGCGCGCGCGCCCTGCGGCTCGACATCGACCAGGCCGGCACCACCGGCTCGGTCGTCTTCGTGACCTTCGCCTCCGGGCCGTACGTCTACGGCCTGCAGGGCGTCAGCACGGCGGCGGAGCGCCTGCCGCAGGACGCGATCGTCGCGGCCGCGCAGGAGCTCTACACCCGGGTGAGCGCCACCCCGTAGGTGCCCGGGAACGGCCGCGGCCCCCGGTCTCCCGGGGGCCGCGGCCCGACCCGTGTCCCACCGCCGGCCGATCAGGCGGTGGTCGGCTCGGCCTTCTTGCGGGTGCGGCGCTTCGGCGCGGCCGGTGCGGCGTCGTCCGTGGCGGCCGGGGCCTCCTCGGTCGTCGCGGCCGGCTCGGCCTTCTTGCGGGTGCGGCGCTTCGGCGCGGCCGGTGCGGCGTCGTCCGTGGCGGCCGGGGCCTCCTCGGTCGTCGCGGCCGGCTCGGCCTTCTTGCGGGTGCGGCGCTTCGGGGCCGGGGCCTCCTCGGCGACCGGCTCCGTGGCGACGGCGTCGGCCACGGGCGCCTCGGCGGCGACCTCGGCCTCGGCCGTCTTGCGGGTGCGGCGCTTGGGCTTCGGCGCCTCCTCCTCGGCGGCGGGCTCCGCGACGGCGGCCTCGGCCACCGGCTCGGCCGCGCCGGCGCGGCGGCGGACGCGGCGGCGGCCGGCGGGCGCCGGGGCCTCCTCGTCGGCCGGGGCGGCCGCGGTCAGGGCGTCGCCCGACGGCGGGGTGGAGCTCTCGTCACCGAGGGTGGCGACCGGCTCCACGGGCGCCTCGTCCGGCGCCGGCACGGCGGCGTCGGGCTCGGGGGTCGCGCGACGGCGGCGACGGCGGCGGGCGTCGGCCTCCTCGGTCTCCGCGGCGACGGGTGCCTCGGGGGCCGCCTCCGGCGCGGCCTCGGCGGGCTCCTCGGGCGCGATCGGCTCGAGGTCCTCGACCGTGGGCTCCGGGTCGGTGCCGGCGCCGCGGCGGCGACGGCGGCGGGTGCTGCGCGCGGGCGCGGCGCCCTCCGCGACGTCGGTGGCCTCGACGAGCTCGGGGATGTCCTCCTCGACCTCCGGGCCGAGCATGATCATGTCCTCGTACGAGATCGGCTCGTCGAGGGGCGGCAGCGTGCCGAGGTCGAGGTCGGGGGTCGGCGTGACGACCACCTCGAACACCTCGGCGTCGGGCGCGAGGCCCTCGGTGGCCGGGGTGGCGGGGGCGCCGACGGACGCCTCGGAGCGTCCGCGGCCACCACGGCGGCGGCGCCGGCGGACCTCGCCGTCCTCGCCGGTGCGCTCGGAGGCGCGGTCGGCGGAGGGGGTCGCGACGGCGGCGGCGGCCATGGCCGGCGGCGGCGCGAGGGTGGTCGTGCCGAGCTCGACGCGGTAGGTGCCGCTGCGCGGGTCGGTCTCGAGGCGCACCATGCCGGTGCCGCCGGCCTCCTCCAGGAACTTGGAGAAGGTCGAGAAGCCGTGCTCGCTCTCGTCGAAGGCGGGGTACTTGCGGCGCATCGAGTCCTTCACGATGCTCGCGAGCGGCCACTCGACGCCCTCGCGCTGCAGCGCGGTGAGCGTCTCCTGCAGCAGCTGGACGGGGTTCAGGTTGAGGCCGCTGCCCTGGCTGCGGCGCGCCGTCGATCCGCCCGCCGCCTCGGCCGCGAGGCGGTCGTAGAAGATGAACTCGTCGCAGTTGGCGATCAGCAGCTCGCTGGCCGACTCGCGGTTGCCGACGCCGATGACGCGCTTGTTCAGCTCGCGCAGCTTCCCGACGAGCGGCGTGAAGTCGCTGTCGCCGGACACGATCACGAAGGTGTTCACGTGCTCGCGGCTGTAGGCCAGCTCCATCGCGTCCACGGCCATCTGGATGTCGGCGCGGTTCTTGGCGCCCTCGCGCGCGGACGGCATCTCGATGAGGCCGAGGCCGGCGTTCATCAGCTCGTGGCGCGCGTCGCGGTACCGGCTCCAGTCGGCGTAGGCACGCTTCACGATCACGCGCCCCTTCTCCGCCAGGCGGTTCAGGACCAGGTGGATGTCGAAGTCGGCTCGTCCCTTGGCCCCGGGTCGGGCCATGTTCTCGAAGTCGACCAGCACGGCGAGTGAGCTCTCGTGCTCAGCCATGGGGTTCTCCAGATCTTTCTCGGTGGGCCGCCCGGAAGCGGGCGGCGGGTCAGGCGGCGTGATGCCGGTGCCCGCGCGTACGCAGGCGGCCGGAATGGTACCAGTCGCGGGAAATCCGGCCCTTCGGGGACCGGATCCAGCCCACGGGGGGCTCTCGTCACTACAATCGACCGGAGACTCTGGGGCACCGGCAGGGTGCGCAATCCGCGTCAAGGGAAAGCTTCTTCATGACGACTCAGCAGACGGCAACCAGCGACGCGCAGGCCGGGTCCGGCGCGGAGACGCTCACGATCGTCGACAACCGGACCGGTCAGAGCTACGAGCTCCCGATCACGGACGAGACGATCCGGGCGACCGATCTCCGGCAGATCAAGGTCAAGGAGTCCGATTTCGGGCTGATGACCTATGACCCGGCGTTCATGAACACCGCGTCGTGCCGTAGTGCCGTGACGTACCTGGACGGCGACAACGGGGTACTCCGGTACCGCGGCTACCCCATCGAGCAGCTCGCCGACAAGTCGAGCTTCCTCGAGGTCGCCTACCTGCTCGTCCACGGCGAGCTGCCGGCCCAGGCCGAGCTCGACTCGTGGGTGCACGACATCACCCACCACACCTTCGTGCACGAGAACGTCCGGACGTTCATGCAGGGCTTCCGCTACGACGCCCACCCGATGGGGATGCTCGAGTCGAGCGTCGGGATGCTCTCCACGCTCTACCCGGAGTCGAAGGACCTCACGGACGCCGACAACCGGATGAACCAGATCGTCCGGCTCATCGCGAAGATGCCGACCCTCGGCGCGTTCGCGTACCGGCACATCACCGGCAAGCCGTTCGTCTACCCGAACAACGAGCTCTCCTACTCGGAGAACTTCCTCTCGATGCTCTTCACGACGGGCGTCCCGAAGTACACCCCGGACCCGCGGCTCGTGAAGGCCCTCGACGTGCTCTTCATCCTGCACGCCGACCACGAGCAGAACTGCTCCACCAGCGCCGTCCGCAGCGTCGGCTCGTCCCAGGTGGACCCGTACTCGGCCGTCACCGCCGGCATCGCCGCCCTCTACGGCCCGCTCCACGGCGGCGCCAACGAGGCCGTGCTCCAGATGCTCCGCCGGATCAAGACCGTGGAGAACATCCCGGACTTCATCGAGGGCGTGAAGTCGGGCAAGGAGCGCCTGATGGGCTTCGGCCACCGGGTCTACAAGAACTTCGACCCCCGGGCCACGATCATCAAGAAGGCCTGCGACGACGTCTTCGAGGTCACCGGGGTCAACCCGCTGCTCGCGATCGCGGTCGAGCTCGAGAAGATCGCGCTCCAGGACGAGTACTTCGTCAAGCGCAAGCTCTACCCGAACGTGGACTTCTACTCGGGCCTGATCTACGAGGCGCTCGGGATGCCCGCGGACATGTTCACGGTCCTCTTCGCCATCGGCCGCACGCCGGGCTGGGTCGCGCAGTGGAACGAGATGCTCCAGGACAAGGAGCAGAAGATCTCCCGCCCCCGTCAGGTGTACGTGGGCGCCGACGAGCGCGACTACGTGGACATCGCCTCCCGCTAGACCGCACGTCCGCCGCCGCGCGGCGGCCGCCCCTCAGGGGGTGGTCGTCGCGCCGGCGCCGGCGTGGTCCGCGACCACGCCGAGCAGCTCCACGAGCTGCGCCAGCTCATCGTCGTCCAGGGCGTCCCAGATGCGCCGGACGAGGACCTCGCGCCCGGGCAGGGCGTCCTCCGCCAGCGCGGCGCCCCGGTCGGTGAGGTGGGCGTGCACCATGCGGCCGTCGGTCGGGTGGGGCAGGCGCTCCACCAGCCCGCCGCGCTCCAGGCCGTCGACGAGCTTCGTGACGTTCGGCCGCGTCACGCCGAGCTCGTCGCCGAGGGCGTGGAGGCACGCCCGGCGCTCGCCCTTGCAGCACAGGGCCTCGATCACCTCGAGCTTGGCGTCGGACAGGCCGTACCCCGCGGCGTGGCGGTCGAGCTCGCGCGACGCGGCGCACGCGACGCGATCCAGGGCCTCCACGGCGCGCCGCGCCAGCTCGTCCCGGCCCGGGGCGCCGTCGGTCGTTGACCGGTTCATCACCTCGGACGGTACCACCCCCCACCCGCGCGTCGTCAAGGCGCGGGCCGCGCTAGGCTGCGGGACATGACCGATCCCCAGGAGCAGATGCGCCAGGCGGCGCGCGAGGTGGGCCAGGAGCTCTCCCGCGTGATCGACCAGGCCACCCGTCTCGCCCGGCAGGCCGGAGAGGACCTCGGCCGGCTCGTCGGCGACCCCCGCACCGCCATGCGCCCGAAGCCCCGCCACGACTCCCCCGCGGACCTGATCCGCGAGGTCGGGCGGCTGCGCGACGAGGGCCTGATCACGGAGGAGGAGTTCCAGGCCAAGAAGGCCGAGCTCCTGACCCGCGTATGAGCGCGCCCGAGGGCTGGGCCCCGCTCCTCGACCGCCTCCAGCCGTACGTCTCGCCCGAGTGGCACCGCCACGCGAACGAGAGCGGCGACCAGGGCTGGGTGCGGCTGATCCTGCTGGTCGACGCGCACCACCAGCTGTCGACGCCGCGGGTCAGCGAGAAGGTCGCGATGACGATGGCCGACCTCGCCCGTGACCGCGAGGCCGAGCGCGAGGGCTGGGAGGCCATCCGCGAGAAGGCCGCCACCGAGCGCATGGAACTGGTCGCGAGCCTCGTCGACGCATCCGAGGACCTGCTGCCCGAGGAGCTGATGGTGCTCTTCGTGCGCTCGATCGACGCCGTCCCGCCGAGCATGGGGTAGCCGGCGATCGCCGGCGGTAGGCACCCCACCGACGAGGACCGCGAGCAGGCGGCCCTCCCGGTGCTCGAGGAGATCCTCACCGCGTCGCGCGCACGCGACGGCGACGCCCTCGCCGAGCTCTACGACGAGCACGCCGTCTGGCTCGCCCCCGAGGGCACGCTGCGGGGGCGCGAGGCCGCCGTCGCCGCCCACGCCGCGATCGCGTCGGACGCGGTCGGCTGGTCGGCGCCCCAGCAGAACGGCGCCCGCGCGGCGCTGCGCTGGTCGGGCGCCTCCGGCGCCCGCGGCGCGATCGTGGTGGAGATCCGCCGCGGCCGCGTCATCTTCGCCGCCTCCGCCTAGCCCCTCGCCCTCGCCGACCGCCGCAGAGCGGACGCCGGGTAGAGGGCCCGCAGCCGCCCGCCCCCCGGCCGGGGCCGGTCGACGTCGAGCACGGCGAGGGTCCCGCGGCCGAACGCCACCGCCGCGCCGCCGGTGATCTCCGAGACGATCCGCGACAGGTCGGGCTGGTGGCCGCACACGAGGACGGCCCCGGCGCCGGGGTGGGCGAGGAGGGCGTCCTCGACGGCGCCGAGGTCGGCGCCGGGCGCGAGCCCGCGGTCCTCGCGCACGGGGGCGCCGAGCGCCTCCGCCACGATGTCGGCGGTCTGACGGCACCGCGTCAGGGGGCTGCAGACGACGGCGTCGGCGGTGATGCCGAGGCGGGTCATGCCGGCGGCCTGGGTCCGCATCCGCGCGACGCCCTCCGGCGTGAGCGGGCGCGACCCGTCGCGGTCGCCCGGTGCGGGTCCGGCGTCCGCGGCGATGCCGTGTCGCAGCAGCAGCAGGCGCATGGGGCACGCGTGCGGCGCGCGCCCGGCCACCGGCCGGGACGCGCGCCGCGCCGCGATCAGTCGATCATCGAGTAGGCCGGCAGCGTCAGGAACTCGACGAACTCGTCGGAGGTCGAAATGTCGTCGAAGAGCGCCGCGGCACGGTCGAAGTACGAGTGCAGGTTCTCCGGGTACTGGCCGTGGATCTTCTCCAGTTCCTCGGCGAGCAGCGTGCGGAAGAGCTCGGTGTCGACCGTCCGGCCGTCGTCGAGGACGCCCTTCTCCGAGTGGATCCACTGCCACACCTGGCTGCGGGAGATCTCGGCGGTGGCGGCGTCCTCCATCAGGTTGTTGATGGGGACGCAGCCGATGCCGTTGAGCCAGGCACCGAGGTACTGGACCCCGACGGAGATGTTGAGCCGCAGGCCGGCCTCGGTGATCGGGCCCTCGGGCACGAACGTGAGGAGGTCCTGCGCCGTGATCTCGACGTCCTCGCGGAGGCGGTCGATCTGGTTCGGGCCGGGCATGACCGCGTCGAACGCCTCGACCGCGATCGGCACGAGGCCCGGGTGGGCGACCCAGGTGCCGTCGTGGCCGTTGTTGGCCTCGCGCTCCTTGTCGGCCTTCACCTTGGCGAGGGCCTCGGCGTTGGCGGCCTCGTCGTTCTTGATCGGGATCTGTGCCGCCATGCCACCGATCGCGTGCGCGCCGCGCTTGTGGCACGTCTTGATCGCGAGCAGCGAGTAGGAGCTCATGAAGTGCGTGGTCATGGTGACCAGGGCACGGTCGGCGAGCACGAAGTCGGGGCGGCTGCGGAACTTCTTGATGACGCTGAAGATGTAGTCCCAGCGGCCGCAGTTCAGGCCGGCCGAGTGGTCGCGCAGCTCGTAGAGGATCTCCTCCATCTCGAACGCGGCGAGGATCGTCTCGATGAGGACGGTCGCCCGGACGCTGCCCTGCGGCACGCCGATCTCGTCCTGCGTCATGACGATGATGTCGTTCCAGAGGCGCGCCTCGAGGTGGCTCTCCATCTTGGGCAGGTAGAAGTACGGCCCGGAGCCCTTGGCGAGCAGGTTCTTCGCGTTGTGGAACATGTAGAGCGCGAAGTCGAAGATGCCGGCGGAGACCTGGTCGCCGTCGACCGTCACGTGCTTCTCCAGCAGGTGCCAGCCGCGGGGCCGCACGAGCAGCGTCGCGAGGTTCTCGCCGAGCCGGTACTCCTTGCCCTTCTGGCTGAAGCTGATCGTGCCGTCGACCGCGTCGCGCAGGTTGATCTGCCCGTTGAGGGTGTTCTCCCACGTCGGCGTGTTGGAGTCCTCGAAGTCCGACATGAAGACCTTCGCGCCGGAGTTCAGCGCGTTGATGATCATCTTGCGGTCCACGGGGCCGGTGATCTCGGCGCGGCGGTCCTGGAGGTCGGCGGGCGCCGGGGCGACCTTCCACGACGGGTCGTCGCGGATCGACTTCGTCTCGGGGAGGAAGTCGGGCAGCTCGCCGGCGTCGAGGCGCCGCGCGCGGTCCTCGCGGGCCGCGAGGAGCTCGCGGCGGCGGGGCTCGAAGGCGCGGTGCAGCTTCGCCACGAGCGCGAGCGCGTCGGGGGTGAGGATCTCCGCCATCTCCGGCGTCACCTCGGCGGTGATCTGCATTCCCTCGGGCAGGGTGATCGTGCTCATGGCTGGGGTGACACCTTTCCTCGTCGCGTCAACCCCCGGAGACTACCGCCTCGGCCGACCCCGGATCAGGCGGCCCCGGGGACCTGGGCCACGAGGACGCTCGCGACGAGGACCACCACGAGCGACAGCGCGAGCTCCGCGCTCGCGGTGCGGCGCACCAGGCGGAGCGTCGGGGTGTTCGGGCGGGAGATGCGCTCGACGGCTGCGACGATGCGCCGGTTGTAGAGGGCGATCAACGCGATCGGGGCGAGCAGCGCCAGCTTGATGAGGATGCTGCGCCCGTACGAGGTGTCCCAGAGCTGGGCGGGGTCGGAGAGCTCGCCCACCGACCGGACCACCCCGGTGGCGACGGCGACGGCGACGGCGACGAGGGCGACCCGCGAGAACCGGCTCAGGACCTTCGCCGCGACCCCCGGGCCGGCGACGGCCGCGACGCGCGGCAGGCGCAGGTGGGTGACGACGACGAGCGCGAGGCCCGCCATCCACACCGAGACCGCGACGACGTGGACGAGGTGGGCGCCGACCTGCAGCACCGGCAGGGGCGCCACGCTCGCGTGGCCCTGGGCGGCGACGCCGCCGAGCACCGTGCCGAGCAGGGCGACCATCGCGAACGTCGCGACCGGGGCGGCGGTGGCCTGCGGGGGCTTCGGGTCGCCGGCGCCGCCGTACTCGCGAAGGAACAGGACGCACCCGAGGGCGAACAGGCCGAACAGCAGGGCCCCGCGGAGCTGCACGAGGGAGCCGAAGCGCGTGTCGCCGAGCACCTGGCTGATGCCCTGGGCGTCGCGGAGCGCGTCGAGGACCCCGACGCCGAGCACGCTCGCGCTGTGCACCACCAGGAGGTAGCCCTCGGCGAGCATCGCCCCGACCGCGAGGGCGCCGAACGCGACCCAGAACACGTCGCGGCCCCAGGCGAGGACCGCGTCGCGCTCGGTGTCCTGCGCCCCCGTCAACCCGGACCGCGCCGCCGGGCCCCACACGAGCCAGCGGAACGCCACCAGGCCGAGCAGCCCGCCGAGGCCGACGATCTCGAGGAAGCGCGCGCTGGTGCTCCACCACCCCGTCTCGGAGGGGCCCGTCTCGGAGCCCCCCAGGAAGGGCTCCGCCAGCTCGCCGTCCCCGACCCCGAACACGAAGACGCCCGGGATGACGTGCGAGTCGGCGCCGATGATCGAGTAGCGGACGGTGTACGTGCCGTCCGCGAGCCCGGGCCGCAGCGGGATCTCCACGGTCCGCCGGTCCTCGCCGCTGCGGGACGGACCCGACTGGACGGGGTTGCCGTCCTCGTCGACGACCTCCTCGGACTGGCGCTGGAGGATCTCCACCGGTTCGCTGAACGTCAGGGTGACGACGGCGGGGGCCTCCGCGACGCTCGTGTCGGCCGCCGGGGTCGTCGACTGGAGCACCGCGTGCCCCATCGCGGTGCCCGACGCCACCAGGAACGCAACGGCCGCGAGGGCGGCGATCAGGAGGCGGCGCACCGGTCGATCGTGGCGGTCGGCGCGGCCCCGCGCAACCGGGCACGGTGCTAGTTTGCCGCCCGGATCCGGGGTCGTACGTCCGGAGATGCAGCCATCCGAGGAGGGCCCGTGCCCGAGCTCCTTGAGGGGAAGACCGGCCTCGTCGTCGGCGTGGCCAACAAGCGCAGCATCGCGTGGGCCATCGCGCGGCGACTCGACGAGGCGGGAGCCCGCCTCGTCCTGACCTACCAGGGGGAGCGCACCGAGAGGGACGTGCGCAAGCTCGCCGCCACCCTCACCACCCCGCCCGCCGCGATCCTGCCGCTCGACGTGCAGGACGACGCCCAGACCGCGGAGACCGTCGCCGCCGCCGGCGAGGCCCTCGGCGGCATCGACGTCCTCGTCCACGCCGTGGCGTTCGCCCGCCCCGAGGACCTCGGCGGACGGTTCATCGACACCGACCGCGAGGGCTTCCACCTCGCGCTCGACATCTCCGCCTACTCCCTCGCCGCCCTCGCCCGCGAGGCCGAGCCCCACATGCGGGCACGCGGCGGCGGGTCGATCATGGCCCTCTCCTACATCGCCGCCGACCGCGCCGTGCCCGGCTACAACGTGATGGGCGTCGCCAAGTCGGCCCTCGAGTCGATCGTGCGGTACCTCGCGTGGGACCTCGGCGACGGCGGCATCCGCGTCAACGCCATCTCCGCGGGCCCCGTCCGGACCCTCGCCGCCCGCGGCATCCCCGGGTTCGGGACGATGGCCGACACCATCAACTCGCGCGCCCCGCTGCGCCGCGAGATCACCCAGGACGAGGTCGGCGACGTCGCCCTGTTCCTCGCCTCGCCGCTGTCGGCGAGCGTCACCGGCGAGACGATCTTCGTGGACGCCGGCTTCCACGCGATGGGCCTCTGAGGGAGGGGGCCGGCGGCGTGCGTATCGGCGTCGTCGCCGACACGCACGTCGGGGAGCAGCTCCCCACGCTTCCCGAGGCGGTCGTTCGGGCCCTCGCGGGCGTCGACCTGATCCTCCACGCGGGCGACATCAGCGTCCCGTCCGTCCTCGACCGGCTGCGGCGCATCGCCCCCGTCGTCGCCGTGCGCGGCAACCACGACCGGCGCGTCCGCGGCCTGCCGCGCGACGTGGTCGTGCGCGTCGGCCGCCACCGCATCGGCCTCACCCACGGCGCCCGCGGCCTCCTCGTCGAGCTCCCCGCCGTCGCGGTGTCGCTCATCGCGGGGCGGCCCGTGCTGCCCGGCTTCGACCGCGCCATGCGCCGCCGCTTCGGCGACGTCGACCTGATCGTGACCGGGCACCTCCACATACCCGTCCAGCGGACCGTCGACGGCGTCCCCCGCTTCTCGCCCGGCGCCGTCTACGTGGTCGAGGACGGCCGCACCCGCGACCCGACCGGCCCCCGCGCGCGGGCGTACCGGCGGTTCCGCGCCGGCGTCCCACCCGAGG
The DNA here is from genome assembly GCF_018141545.1 of Miltoncostaea oceani. GTDB lineage: Bacteria > Actinomycetota > Thermoleophilia > Miltoncostaeales > Miltoncostaeaceae > Miltoncostaea > Miltoncostaea oceani. The sequence goes on from NZ_CP064356.1 coordinate 473,544, forward strand.
CCCGGGTCCCGTCGATCGGGATCATCGACGTCGACGAGGACGGCCTGCATCCCCGCCGCGTCCCGATCGGCCCCGTGCGCGCCGCGGCCGCCCGGTGAGCCGCCCGGCCGGCCCGGCGGCGCCCCTCGCGGAGCTCGAGGAGTGGTTCCTGCGCCGCGGGCTGCCGCACCTGCAGGCCGACTACGACCCCCGCGAGGACACCCTCACGCGACTGCGGCCCGCCCTGCTGTTCCTCTTCGCCGCCGGCCTGGCGGTCGTGCTGCGCCCCGACTGGCCGTGGTGGCAGCGCATCCCCGCCGTCCTCGTCGGCCTCGCCGTCGCCGCGGGGGTCCTGATCGGCCTGAACCTGGTGCGCGGCCGCCCGCCGCTCGGCGGCGACCGCGTCGGGTTCCCGGAGGCGGGGGTGCTGGTGCTCGCGCCCGCCCTCGCGAGCGCCGTCCTCGGCGACGACCCGGGCCGGGTCGCCCTCGTCGCCGCCGGGTCGCTCGCGGCGGCGGCGGTCGTCTACGTCCTCACCAGCCTCGGTGTCGTCCCCCTGCTGCTGCACCAGGGGCGCCCCGCGGTCGAGGGGCTCGTCGCGACGGCGTCGGTGGCCGTCCGGGCGCTGCCCCCCCTGCTCGCGGTGCTGCTGTTCCTGTCGCTCGCGTCGGAGACGTGGCGGGCGTTCGGGCGGCTCGAGGGATGGCGGTTCGGGTCCGTCCTGATCGGCTTCGGCCTGCTGTCCGGGGTGATCCTCGTGCTCGGGCTGGCGCGCGAGCGGCGCGCCCTCTACACCCCGGCCCCCGGGCCGGAGCTCGAGCGCGACGCCCGGGCGACCCCGGCGCGGGCCCTCGTCGAGGCCGGCGTCGCCCCCACGTCGCCGCCGCTGAACCGCATCGCGCGGATCAACGTCGCGACGGCGCTGATGGTGTCGCTCGGGTCCCGCGTCCTCGCGGTCGGGGTGGCGGTCGGCGTCGCGTTCCTGGTCTTCGGCCTCCTGATCGTCGACCGGCAGCTCACGACCGAATGGGTCGGCGAGGCCCCCCACGTGCTGCTGGCCGTCGACATCTCCGGTCGCGAGGTGATCGTCAGCGAGGCGCTCGTGCGGGTCGCGGGCGCGCTCGGGGGCTTCGCGGCCCTCTACTTCGTCGCCGTCGCGCTCGGCGACGCACGCAACCGCGAGGAGTTCCTCGACGACGAGCTCGACCGGGTGCGCCGCGTCATGGCGGCCTGGTCCTACTACCGCGGGGCGCTCGCCGCACCGGGAGCGCCCCCGCCCGGCCCGGGGACGACCCTCCCCTAGACCTCGGGGACGACCCGCACGGCGCCGCGGGCGGCGCTCGTGGCGAAGGCGGCGTAGGCGCGGAGCGCGGGCGTGACGTTGCGGGGACGCGCCTCCACCGGACGCCACCCCGCCCGGTCCTGCGCCGCCCGCCGCGCCGCGAGCTCGTCGTCGGAGATCGCGAGGTGGATCGTCCGGCCCGGGATGTCGATCTCGATGCGGTCGCCCTCCTGAACCAGCCCGATCGCGCCGCCCTCGGCGGCCTCCGGCGAGCAGTGGCCGATGGAGAGGCCCGACGTGCCGCCCGAGAAGCGCCCGTCGGTGACGAGGGCGCAGTCCTTCCCGAGGCCCTTCGCCTTCAGGTAGCTGGTGGGGTAGAGCATCTCCTGCATGCCCGGCCCGCCGCGCGGCCCCTCGTAGCGGATGACGATGACGTCGCCCGGCTCGATCCGGTTCGACAGGATCGCCTGCACCGTCGCGTCCTGGCTCTCGAAGACCCGCGCCGGCCCGGCGAAGCGCAGGATCGAGTCGTCGACGCCCGCCGTCTTCACGATGCAGCCGTCGAGCGCGATGTTGCCCTTCAGCACCGCGAGGCCGCCGTCGTGCGAGAAGGGGCTCTCCGGCGAGCGGATCGCGCCGCCCTCGCGGTCGAGGTCGAGCTCCGTCCAGCGGTTCGACTGGGAGAAGGCCTGGGTGGTGCGCACGCCGCCGGGCGCCGCCATGAAGAAGTCGTGGACCTCCTCGGCGTCGCTGCGGCTCACGTCCCACCGCTCCAGCGCGTCGCCGATCGTCGGGGCGTGCACCGTCGGCTCGTCCCGGTTGATCAGCCCGCCCCGGTCGAGCTGGCCGAGGATCGCCATGATCCCGCCCGCCCGGTGCACGTCCTCCATGTGGACGTCGGGCTTCGCCGGGGCGACCTTGCAGAGGACCGGCACCCGCCGCGACAGGGCGTCGATGTCGTCCATCGTGAAGTCGACGCCGCCCTCGTGGGCCGCCGCCAGGATGTGGAGGACCGTGTTCGTCGAGCCCCCCATGGCGATGTCGAGCGCCATCGCGTTCTCGAACGCCGCCTTCGTCGCGATCGACCGGGGCAGGACGCGGGCGTCGTCCTCCTCGTAGTGGCGGCGTGCGAGGTCGACGACCAGGTGGCCGGCCTCGACGAAGAGCCGCCGCCGGTCCGAGTGCGTGGCGAGCGTCGACCCGTTGCCCGGCAGCGACAGGCCGAGGGCCTCGGTGAGGCAGTTCATCGAGTTCGCGGTGAACATGCCGGAGCAGGAGCCGCACGTCGGGCAGGCGGCCTCCTCGACGGTGGCGATCTCCGCGTCCGTGTAGGCGTCGTCGGCGGCCATCACCATCGCGTCGACGAGGTCGAGGGCCTGCAGGCGCCCCTTCAGCACCGCCTTGCCGGCCTCCATCGGCCCGCCCGAGACGAACACGGCGGGGATGTTCAGCCGCATCGCGGCGTTCAGCATCCCCGGCGTGATCTTGTCGCAGTTGGAGATGCAGACCATGGCGTCGGCGCAGTGCGCGTTGACCATGTACTCGACGGAGTCGGCGATGATCTCGCGCGACGGCAGCGAGTAGAGCATGCCGTCGTGGCCCATCGCGATGCCGTCGTCCACGGCGATCGTGTTGAACTCCTTCGCGACGCCCCCCGCCTCCTCGATCTCGCGCGCCACGAGCTGGCCGAGGTCCTTCAGGTGCACGTGCCCCGGCACGAACTGGGTGAAGGAGTTGACCACCGCGATGATCGGCTTGCCGAAGTCGGCGTCGGTCATCCCCGTCGCGCGCCAGAGGCCGCGCGCGCCGGCCATGTTGCGGCCGTGGGTCGTGGTGCGGGAGCGATAGGGGGGCATGTCGTCCTCGGGCGTTCGTCGTTGTCGGTGGCGATCCGCCGCCGACCCGGCAATCTAGCCCCCGGCGAGCCCCGGGAGGGGGCGGGTGACGAGCCCCTCCGCGACGTACCACCGGACGGTCGCGGCCATCCACTCCTCGACCGGCGTGTAGACGAGGCCGAGGTCGCGGGTGGCGCGGGACCCGTCGTAGGCGTGTCCGTGCAGCAGCGTCCGGACCATCTCGCGGCAGACCGGGGGGCGGCGGCGCCGCAGGCGCGCGACGAGCTCCACGCCGGTGGCCATCGTCATCGCCACCGGGGCCGGCAGACGGCGGGGGCCCTCCCGCAGCCCGGCGATGCCGCCGATCAGGTCGATCGCCTCGCCCACCCCGAGCACCGCGCCGCACAGCAGGTACCGCGCGCCGGGGGCGCCGTGGGCCTCGGCGCGCAGGTGGCCGTCGGCGCAGTCGCCGATCTCGACGAGCGACATCCGCGAGTCGACGACCATCCGCAACCGCCCGTTGAGGGCGTCGATCAGGATCTTCGCGGTGCCGCGCGTCCGGCCGGGCCCCTGCACCGAGGCGGGGTTGACGCAGACGAGCTCCAGGCCGAGGCGGGCGGACTCGGCGAGGGCCTCCCGCTCGGCCGCGAACTTCGAGCGCTCGTAGTGGGAGAGGAACGTGCCGCGGTGGGGTGAGTCCTCCGTCGCGACGGTCCCGTGCGCCTCGCCGATGGTGGCGGCCGACGACGTCAGCACCAGGCGACGCACCCCCGCAGCGGCGGCGGCGCGGACGGCGTTGCGGGTGCCGGTGACGTTCATGCGCTCCAGCTCGCCCGGGTCCGGCAGGCAGAAGCCGTTGAGGCCGGCGACGTGGTACACGACCTCGGCGCCCCGCATCGCCCGCTCCAGCGACGCCGGGTCGAGGATGTCGCCGCGGACGACCTCGGCCCCGGCCCCCGCCAGAACCCCGGCGGAGGCGTCGGACCGCGCGAGCGCGCGCACGGGGCGTCCCGCCGCGACGAGGCGGTCGAGGATGGCGCGCCCCACGAAGCCGCCGCCGCCCGTGATCAGGACGGGGCCGGTCGGCGCCGCGGTGCTCACGAGGTGCTGACGGCGACCAGCCGGCGGACGGCGTCGGCGTCCTGCGCCGCGAGGGCGAGGCCGGCGAGCTCGGCGGCCGCGGCCGTGTCGAGGCTGCGGACCCACTGCTTCACCAGCGCGACCCGCGGCGGGGCGACGCTCAGCTCGTCGACGCCCAGGCCGACGAGCAGCGGCACGGCGACGGGGTCCGATCCGGCCTCGCCGCACACCGCGACCCGGCACGGGTGGGGCCGGGCGGCCTCGGTCACCGTCGCCACCAGGCGCAGCACCGCCGGGTGGACGGGGTCGGCGAGCCGCGCGAGGGCCCCGTTGCCGCGCTCGGCGGCCATCGTGTACTGCGTCAGGTCGTTCGTCCCGATGGAGAGGAAGTCGACCTCGGCGGCGACGGCCCCCGCGAGCAGCGCAAGGGAGGGGACCTCCACCATCGCCCCGACCTCCACCTCCCCGGCGGTGATCCCGTCGTGCTCCAGCGACGCCCGCGCGTCGTCGAGGATCGCGCGCGCCTCGTGCAGCTCCCGCAGCTCGCTGACCATGGGGAACATGATCGACAGGGGGCCGCCGGCGGCGGCCCGCAGCGCCGCGCGCAGCTGGGTGCGCAGCACGTCGGGGCGCGCGAGCGACAGGCGCAGCCCGCGGACGCCGAGGAACGGGTTCTCCTCGTGGGGCATGCCGAGGTAGGCGAGGGGCTTGTCGGCGCCGGCGTCGAGGGTCCGCAGCACCACCCGCCGCCCGCCCATCGCGGTGACGGCCGCCGCGTAGGCGGCGTGCTGCTCGTCCTCGTCGGGCGCGTCGGCGCGGCCGAGGAACAGGAACTCGCTGCGCAGCAGCCCGACGCCGTCGGCGCCCGATGCGGCGGCCGCCGGCATGTCGCCCGGGGCGCCGGCGTTGGCGGCGACCTCGACGTGACGGCCGTCGGTGGTGACCGCCGGCTCGTGCGCCCGTTCGCGGGCGGCCGCCGTCGCGGCGGCGTCGTCGCGGGCGCGGGCCTCGTGCCGGGCCAGCGCGTCCGGGCCGGGGTCGACGACCACCGTGCCGGTGTCGCCGTCGACCAGCAGCGTGGTCCCGTCGGCGACGCCGAGCACCGCGGGCCCGGCGCCGGCCACCGCCGGGATGCCGAGCGACCGGGCGATGATCGAGGCGTGCGACGTGGGCCCGCCGCCGGCCGTCACGATCGCGGCGACGCGCCCCGGGTCGAGGGCCGCGACCTCCGCCGCGCCGAGGTCGCCCGCCACGAGCACCCCGGCCGCCGGGCCGGCGTCGGCGGCGCCGGTGAGGATCGCCGTGACGCGGCGCCCCAGGTCGAGCACGTCGTCGCGGCGGGCGCGCATGTACTCGTCGTCGAGGTCCTCGTACCCGGCCGCGGCGGCGCGGATCGCGTCGTCGTAGGCGCGCGCCGCGGGCGCCCCCGCGGCGATGGCCTCCTCCGCCGGTCCGGTGAGCGCCTCGTCGCCGACGAGCAGCACCTGGGCGGCGAGGATGTCCGCCGCCTCCGGCGCCGCGCCCGCCCGCAGCTCCTCGAGCTCGCGGCCGGCCCGCGCGAGGGCGGCGGCGAGGGCCGCCGACTCCGCCGCGGGCTCACCCGCGGGCGCGTCCGGCAGGTCGGCCGTGGCGCCGCCGCGCGGCCGCGCCGGACCGGCGCCGCGGCCGGGCGCGGCGGGCACCCCGTGCAGCTCGTCCCCGGGGGCGGGGGGAGCGACCTCGGCGGGTCCCGCGTGCGCGGGCGCGGCCGTGGCCGTCGGTGCGGCCTGCGGGCCGTCGCCCTCCTCCACCAGGGCGCGGATCGCCTCGATCGCCGCGTCGGCGCCGGGGCCGCGCGCCTCGATCGCCACCCGGTGGCCGTGGAGCGCCCCGAGCACCGACAGCCCGGTCATGCTGCGCGCCGACGCGGGGCCCCGCCCGGTCGTCAGGTTCGTCAGCCGCACCTCGGCGCCCGCGTCGGCGGCCGCGCGCACGACGGCGGCCGCGGGGCGGGCGTGCAGGCCGTGGGCGGCGCCCACGCGGGCCTCGGCGCGGGTCCAGCCCGCATCGTCGTCGTCGCCCGGCTCCGGGGCGGGCGCGTCGCCGCCGCCGTCGCCGAGGTGGGCGACCTTGCCGGCCAGCCCGCCGCGCGCCTCGCGCGCCACCTCCTCGATGGTGCCGCCGGCGCGGGCCGCGGCCGCCGCGGCGACGGCGCCCTCCACCACCGGCGCCTCGCACAGGGTCACCCGGGCCCGGGTCGCGTCGGGCACCAGCTCGAGGGCCGTCTCGGCGCTCAGCACGGCGGAGCCGAGGTCCATCAGCACCAGGACGTCCCCGTCGCCGGCGCGCTCGATCGCCTCCATCACCCGGACCGCGTCGGTGCCGAGCTCGCCCGGCTCGTCGATGCCCCCCGCGGCCTCGAGGGGGACGTCCGGGCCGGCCATCCCGCGGGCGAGCTCCACGACGCCCTCCGCGAGGCGGGCGCTGTGGGACACGATCACGATCCCGACCACGGCGGCCCCCCGGTCAGTCGAGGCCGTAGGCGCGGTGGAGCATCTCGATCGGGTGGACCGAGGGACGGTCCGTGGCGGCGGCGATGTGCCAGCGGCACGTCTCGGAGTCGCAGACCGACAGGTCGGCCCCGGACGCCCGGACCTGGTCGAAGAGCGACCGGCCGACCTCCATGCCGATGTCGTACTTCTCGGCCTTCAGCCCGTAGGTGCCGGCGACGCCGCAGCAGACGGCGTCGACCTGGGTGGCGCGGAGCCCCGGGATCAGGTCGAGCAGCTCCATCGCCGGTGTGCCGACGCCGTGGCCGCGCTGCTGGCAGGGGGCGTGGTACGGCACCGCCATGTCGACGGCCCGCATGTCGGTGCGCAGCTCGCCGCGCTCGTGCATGAGGACGAGGTACTCGCAGATGTCGTACATGCGCTCCGACACGACCCGCAGGTCGTCGTCGTCCACCCCGAGGATCTCGTTCGCCTCGCGCTTGAGCATCAGCCCGCAGCTCGTGGAGGTGGCGACGATGTCGTGGCCGGCCCGCGCGTAGGGGGCGAGCTGGGCGGCGAGGCGGCGGACGTAGGAGCGGGCGGCGTCGTACTGGCCGTTGCTCTGCAGCGGCAGGCCGCAGCAACCCTGCTTCGGCACGATCACCTCGAGCCCGTTGTGCTGCAGCACCTCGACGGCGCGGGTGCCGGTGTCCGGCTCGTAGAAGTTCGCGGCGCACCCGTGGAAGAAGACCACCTGGCGCGCGGCGGCGGCCGCGTCCGGGGGGCGGCGCAGCCGCCGGCGGGTGCGGCTCTGGAAGGTGCGGCCCGCCCACCGCGGGAGCGCGGCCCGGCGGTGGATGCGCAGCACCTTCTCGAGGACCCACCGGAACGGCCCGAACGACGTCGTCCAGTTGGCGATCGGCGCGACGGGGGCGCCCATCCAGCCCGCGAGCGTCGGCCGGGCGATCAGGCGGTCGCGCAGCGACACGCCGCGGCTCTCCGCGAGGGCCGCCTTCGCCTGGTTGTTGATCTCCGCGATCTTCACGCCCTGGGGGCAGACCTGGGTGCAGATGCCGCAGCTCGAGCAGTAGTCGAGCGAGTCGTCGGCCACCCCGTCGCCGCGGTAGCGCTCGGCCTGCGGGCCGACGTACTTCGGCCCGGGGAACAGGGGCGTCGCCGCCGCCACCGGGCAGTAGGTCTCGCAGATCGTGCACTTGACGCAGTGGTCGAGCGAGTCGCGCATCAGCTCGTGCAGCTGGTGCTCACTCATGTGCCCTCCTGGATCGCGGACGCCGCGCGGTACCCGCCCGCGATGGCGATGCCCTCGCCGGACTTCTCCCGCCACGGCAGTGCCCCGGCGACGATGGACCCCGCCGCCCACAGGTTCTCCCAGACCGGCTCGCCGCCGGGCCCGACCGGGCGCCCGCCGGCGTCGACCGCGACGCCGGCCGCCATGAGCGGCTGGTGGTCGAGGTGGCGGGAGGAGAGGCCGCGGTCGCCCTCGGCCGGGCCGGTGACCGGCAGCCCGAGGACCACCTCGTGCAGCGCCCCGTGGGAGTCGAGCTCGATGCCGCCGGCCGAGAACCCGCCGGTGGCGAGCACGACGGCGTCCGCGGCCAGCGTGCGCGTCCGTGCCGCCTCCTGGACCCGCACGCCGGTGAGGCGGCCGCCGTCGCCGGCGCTGCCGACGGCGGACGGGCCGAGCACCAGGCGGCCCCCGGCGGCGCGGAGGGCGGCCGTCAGGGCCGCGTTGAGGCGCAGCCCCGGAACCGACGGCGGGACGGTGGGGACCTCCGCCACCGGGGCGCCGGCCCGGCGGGTCACCTCGGCGAGGGCCTCGGCGGGGCGTGCCATGCCGAGCACCGCGGGCATCAGGATCGTCTCGCCGTCGCGGGCGACCCCGCGCAGGGCGTCGCCCAGCACCGCGCGGAAGGGGGCGTCGTCGAGCGCCCGCGCGAACACCTGCGCCGCGACGTCGGCGCGCCCGGGGCGCGGCGAGGCGTCGACCTCGGCGTGGCGCACCTCGACGGGGCCGCCCGGCAGGTCGGCGCGCCGCAGGTTGTCGGCGAGCAGCGACGGGAAGAAGTCCTTCAGCGCCGTCAGGCCGACGGCGACGAGGCGCCCGCCGGACCGCAGGTCGCCGGCGGCCATCGCGGCGGGGGCGAGCGCCGTGGGGCGGGGCACGCCGACCGCGGTCGGCAGCAGCATGTTCCCGGCGGTGCCGCCCACGTAGTCCAGCTCGGGCACCAGGCCGCGGAACCACTCGAGCGCCTCGTCGAGGGCGGGGGCGAGGTGCGCGTAGGGGTGGCCGGGGTTGGCCTCCGTGAAGCCGGCCATCTCCTCCCGCGGCGACGTCACGCGGCCGGGCGCGTACCCCAGCACGTCGATGGTGCCCGGCGACAGCGGCAGGCTGCCGGCGCCCTTCGCGACCACGGTGACGTGGGCGCCCTCGCGCGCCAGGCGGATCCCGGCGACGAGGCCCGCGAGCCCCGCGCCGATGACGACGACGCGGCTCACGTCGGCGGCGTCACGGGGAGGTGCTCGACGTCGAGCGTGCCCTGGAAGATCCAGTCGTCCAGGCAGGCCTGGCGCATCTGGTCCCCGTGTAGGATCGGCTCGAGCCCCAGCCAGCGGTGCTGGAGGAACTGCAGCAGCAGCGCGTCGGCCTTCGGCGCCTCGGCGTCGCCGAGCCCGTGGAGGATGCCGGTGGCCCGGTAGGTGCAGAAGCCGCCCTGGCACGGCCCCATGCCGAGCCGCAGCACGCGCCGCACGTCGTCGAGGTTCATGCCGGGGCGCCGCGCGGCCGCCTCGATCAGCCGGCGCCGCGGCATCAGCTCGCACTCGCAGACGAGCTGGTCGTCGGCCATCGCCTCCTCCTGGGCGGCGAGGCGCGACCCCAGCCAGTAGTGCCGTCCGTCCTCGGAGCCCGGCATGGCCTCGTCGGCGGTCGTGCAGGCGCGCGCGGTGCCGAGCTGCGCGCACATCGCGTCGACGACGGTCTCCGCCATCAGCCGGTACGTCGTCAGCTTGCCGCCGGTGATGGTGAGGAACCCGCTGACGCCGTCGCGGGACAGGTGGTCGACGAGCGCCAGGCCGCGGCTCATGTGGCGGGTGTCGGCGTCCGGGTCGGCGCGCTCGTCCTTGAAGAGGGGCCGCGAGCCCGTCCACGCGTGCAGCGCCCGGGCCTGGCGGAAGCCGGGCACCAGCACCTCGCCGGAGTCCAGCATCTGCTGGACCTCGTCGGAGTGGATGTCGAGGTCGTCGGGGCTGTCCGCGGCGGTGTCGGTCGTGCCGATCACGCAGACGGTCCGGATCGGGACGAGGATGTCGCCGTCGCCGGGGTGCTCGCAGCGGTTGACCACCGTGTTCACCAGCCGGTGGTTCATCGCGATCATGATCCCCTTGCCGGGGACGACGGTGACGCCGGGGCAGTCGGCCATGTCGGCGATCTCGCCCGCCCAGATGCCGCCGGCGTTGACCGTGAACCCGGCCTCGATGCGCACGACGCGCTCGTTGCGGTTGTCGTGGCAGACGGCCCCCGCGACGCGGTCGCCGTCGCGCACCACCTCCGTCACCCAGTGGTACGGGAGGATCCGGGCGCCGTGCTCGACCGCCGAGCGCTGGTTCGCCCACAGGAGCTTCCAGGCGTCGATGGACGCGTCGGCCACCTCGAACGCGCGGGAGATGCCGGGGTTGATGCGCGGCTCGCGCCGCAGCGCGTCGGCGACGGGGATCTCCTGCACCGGCACGCCCGTCGCCCGGGCCCCGGCGAGGAACCGGTCGGCGTAGTCGGGGTCGTCGGCGGGGGTCGTGACGAACAGGCCGCCCGTGTCCTCGACGGCCTCCGCGGCGATGCGCTTCACCGTCGCGCTCTCCTCGGCGCACTCGGTCGCCGACCGCGGGTCGGAGATGACGTACCGGCCGCCCGAGTGCAGGAGCCCGTGGAAACGGCCGGTCGTCCCCTGCCCCAGGTCGACCCGCTCGACGAGGATGCAGCGGAAACCCCGCATGGCGGCGTCGCGAACGACCCCGAGGCCGGTCGCGCCGCCGCCGATGACGAGGACGTCACATTCCAGGGTGTCTATTCCCCGTCCTCCTTCTCCACCCAGTCGAACGACTTCGTGACCGCCTTCTTCCAGTGGCGGTACTCGACCTCGCGCTGCGACTGGTCCATCGCGGGCGTCCAGCGCTTGTCCTCCTGCCAGTTCTCCCGCAGGTCCTCCTGCTCGGCCCAGAAGCCGACGGCGAGGCCGGCGGCGTAGGCCGCGCCGAGCGCGGTGGTCTCGGCGACCGCGGGGCGGATCACGTCGACGTTGAGCAGGTCGGCCTGGAACTGCATGAGCAGGTCGTTCTGCACCATGCCGCCGTCCACCTTGAGCGCCGTGAGCTCGACGCCGGAGTCGGCGGCCATCGCCTCGACGACCTCGCGGCTCTGGTACGCCGTCGCCTCGAGCGTCGCCCGGGCGATGTGCCCGACGGTGACGAAGCGGGTGAGGCCGGCGATGACGCCGCGGGCGTCGCTGCGCCAGTACGGGGCGAAGAGGCCGGAGAACGCCGGCACGAAGTAGACGCCGCCGTTGTTCTCGACGGACTTCGCGAGCTCCTCGACCTCGGGCGCCGCCTTGATCACCTTGAGGTTGTCCCGGAGCCACTGCACCAGGGCGCCGGTGATCGCGATCGACCCCTCCAGCGCGTAGACGCAGGGGCCGTCCCCGATGCGGTACGCGGCGGTGGTGATGAGGCCGTGGGTGCTCTGGACGGCCTCGGTGCCCGTGTTCAGGAGCAGGAAGTTGCCGGTGCCGTAGGTGTTCTTCGCCTCGCCGACGGCGAAGCAGGTCTGGCCGAAGAGGGCTGCCTGCTGGTCGCCGAGGTCGCCGGCGACCCTGACGCCCTTCACCGAGTCGATGGCGGCCTCGCCGTAGACCTCGCTCGACGAGCGGATCTCGGGGAGCATCGCCCGGGGGACGCCGACGATCTCGAGCAGCTCGTCATCCCAGGCGAGCGACTCGAGGTCCATCAGCAGGGTCCGGCTGGCGTTGCTCACATCGGTGATGTGCAGGCCCCCGTCGACGCCGCCGGTCAGGTTCCAGATGACCCACGTGTCCATGTTGCCGAACAGGAGGTCGCCCGCGTCCGCCTTCTGCTGGGCGCCCTCGACGTTGTCGAGGATCCACCGGACCTTCGGCCCGGAGAAGTACGTCGCGATCGGCAGCCCCGTCTTCGGGCGGAGCCGGTCCTGGCCGCCGTCGGCCATGAGCTTGTCGCAGATCTTGTCGGTGCGGGTGTCCTGCCACACGATCGCGTTGTAGACGGCCTTGCCGGTCGTCCTGTCCCACACCACCGCCGTCTCGCGCTGGTTGGTGATGCCGATCGCCGCGAGGTCGTCCTTCGTCAGGCCGGCCGACTCGAGCGCCTCCCCGATGACCTCCTCGGTGCGCGCCCAGACCTCGGCGGGGTCGTGCTCGACCCATCCCGGCTTGGGATAGATCTGCTCGTGCTCCTTCTGGGCGATCGACTTCACCCGCCCACCGTGGTCGAAGATCATGAAGCGGGAACTGGTCGTCCCCTGGTCGATCGCGCCTACGTAATCAGCCACGTCTACTCCGATCCGTCGATCTCTGCGGCCCACGTCCGCGCGGCGCACCGCACGAGAAGGGCACTCGATGTGGCACCCGGGTCCTGGTGCCCCGCACTGCGCTCGCCCAGGTAGCTGGCGCGGCCCTTGCGCGCGACGAGCGGGATGGTGGCCCGGGTGCCCTCCTCGGCCCCGTCCGCTCCGCGGGCGAGCACCTCGGGGAACGACGCGCCGTCGGCCAGCGCCGCGCGCATCGCGGCGGCGGCGGGCATCAGGGCGTCCACCATGGTCTTGTCCTCGGGCTCGGCCTTCCCCCGCGACCGCACGCCGGCGACGCCGGCCTCGAAGCACGCGACCCAGCCCTCCGGGGAGAGCGGGGACGTGCCCGCGGCCGATCCGAACTGCAGGAAGAAGGTGCCGTAGAGCGGGCCGGCGGCGCCGCCCACCTTGGAGATCAGCGCCATGCCGACCGCGCGCATCAGCCCCGGGACGTCGCCGGGCTCCTCGGCGTCGAGCTTGTCGAGCACGGCGCGCATGCCGCGGTCCATGTTGATGCCGTGGTCGGCGTCGCCGATGGCCGCGTCGAGCCGCGTGAGCTCGTCCTTGGCCTCGGCGACCGCCCCGGCGAAGTCGCGCAGCCACGCCGCGACCTCGCCGGCCGGTATCCGCCGGTCGCCGCTCATGCGCCCCAGCGCAGGCCGGCGGTCCTCACCGGTGCGTCCCAGAGGCGCGTGAGCTCGTCGTCGAGCTTCAGCAGGGTGATCGAGCACCCGGCCATCTCGAGCGACGTGATGTACGAGCCGACGAGGTTCCGCGTGATCGTGATCCCGCGGCCCTCGAGGAGCGTCGCGAGCTCGTGGTACACGAGGTACAGCTCGATCTGCGGGGTGCCGCCCATGCCGTTGACGAAGGCGAGCACCTCGTCCCCGGACGAGAAGGGCAGGTCCTCCACGATCGGCGTGGCGAGCATCTCCACGACCTCCCTCGCGCTCGCGAGCTTCCTGCGCTCGCGGCCCGGCTCGCCGTGGATGCCGATGCCGATCTCCATCTCGTCCTCGCCCAGCTCGAACGTGGGCTTCCCCGCCGCCGGCACCGTGCAGGAGGTCAACGCCATGCCCATGCTGCGGCCCTGCGCGTTGACCCGCTCGCAGATCTCGGTGACGGCCGCGAGGTCGCGGCCCTCCTCGGCGGCGGCGCCGACGATCTTCTCCGCCAGCACCGTGACGCCGACGCCGCGGCGCCCCGCCGTGAAGAGGCTGTCCTGCACCGCGACGTCGTCGTTCGTGACGACGGCCGAGACCTCGATGCCGTCGGTCCGTGCGAGGTCGGCGGCCATCTCGAAGTTCAGGACGTCGCCGGTGTAGTTCTTGACGATGTGCAGCACTCCGGCGCCGCCGTCGACGGCCTTGGTCGCCTCGTACATCTGGTCGGGGGTGGGGGAGGTGAAGATCTCCCCCGGGCACGCCACGTCGAGCATGCCCATGCCGACGAACCCGCCGTGCATGGGCTCGTGGCCCGCGCCCCCGCCCGAGAGGACCCCGACCTTGCCCTGGACGGGCGCGTCGGCGCGCACCACGTAGTTCGGGTCGAGGTTGACCCGGACGAGGTCCGCGTGCGCGGCGCCGAAGCCGCGCAGCGAGTCCGTGCCCAGGTCCGCCGGATCGTTCAGGAGCTTCTTCATCAGAGCTCGTCCTCCGCGACCTCGCCGCGCTGGACCAGGTCGGGGTCCGCGGGCTTGTGCCGGGCCTTCAGGACGTCGTTGATGAGGAAGTCGTAGATGAAGGCGCCGATGACGGCACCGATGATGGGCGCGACGATCGGGACCCACCAGTACGCGTCGAGGTTGCCCTGGACGCCGGGCAGGGCGCTGTCGCCCCAGCCGGCCATCCACGCGAAGAGCCGCGGACCGAAGTCGCGGGCCGGGTTGATGGCGTAGCCGGAGTTCGCGCCGAACGACATGCCGATCGCCATGACGCCGAACCCGATGACGATGGCTCCCAGGTTGCCCTTGGGCGGGATGTTCATCGTGTCGATGACGGCGAACACGATGATGATCAGCAGGGCGGTGCCGGTGATCTCGGAGACGATCGGACCCCAGTAGTCGGTGAAGTACTGGGCGGGTCCGGTGACGAAGATGCCGACGGTGCTGGCGTCCTTGTTGCCGACGCCCGCGGCGTTCTCGGCGGCGTCGATCGCGTCCTTGTAGTTCAGGAAGACGATCGCGGCGCCGACGAAGGCGCCGACGACCTGCGCGGCGATGTAGCCGGGGACCTTGCTCCACGCGAAGCCGCGGCGCAGCGCGAGCGCGATGGTCACGGCCGGGTTGATGTGCGCGCCGCTGATGCCGCCGGCCACGTAGACGCCCATGATGACGGCCATGCCCCACCCGAAGGTGATGAGCAGCCAGTCGCCGTTGCTGATGGTGCCATCACCGCGGCCGGACTGGGGGAGGCCCGCGACGGCCATCGCGACCACCCCGGTGCCGAAGGCGATAAGGACGAGGGTGCCGAGGAACTCCGAGAGGAGTTCACCCGCCTGGGTGTTGCGCCAGTCACCACGCCGGGTGCCGGCATAGGTCGCTTCTGCCACGCTCCCTCCCTTCCGGGGGTTGTAACGATCGCCACGAGTATCCCCCCGCGACGTCGGCCGGGAAACCCCCTCCGGTGTCTCACCTGCAGTTTCCGGCCTTTCGACTTACGCCGTAAGCCTCAGGCGGGTGAGCCGGGCTCGGCGTCGGCGGCGGGGCGGCGGGAGAACGCGATGCGGTTCTCGGTGCCGGCGAGCAGGCGCCGCATGTTGGAGCGGTGCAGCACCAGGACGCCCGCGCACCCGATCGCGACGAAGACGACACGCGACGTGGGGTAGCCCATCGCCCAGACGACGGGGGTCGCGGCGGCGGCGGCGACGATGCTCGCGAGCGACGAGTACCGGGTCGTCACGAGGACCACGGCCCACAGGGCGAGCAGCAGCACGGCGGCGAGCGGCATCAGGCCGATCACGGCGCCCCCGCCGACGGCGACGCCCTTGCCCCCCTTGAAGCGCAGCCAGACGGGGAAGACGTGCCCCGCCATCGCGGCGCCGGCGGCGACGGCGGGCCACGGGTCGTCGGTGATGAGGCGCGCGAGCAGCACGGCGACGACGCCCTTGCCGATGTCGAGCGCCATGACCGAGATGCCCATACCCTTGCCCAGGGCGCGGAACACGTTCGCGGCGCCGAGGTTGCCGCTCCCCACGGTGCGCAGGTCGATGCCCTTGGCGCGCCCCGCGAGGTAGGCGAACGGGATCGACCCCAGCAGGTACGCGACGACGGTGGCGACGAGGGCGTTCACGGCTCGCGCAGCGCCTCGGGCGAGGTGGTCGGCTTGCTCGCGAAGATCCGCCAGCGGGCGACCAGGAAGTAGTGGGCCCCGCTCAGCACGGTCAGCACGAGCGCGAGGCCGAGCAGGGCGTCCTCGACGGCGCCGGCGACTCCGGGGGCGATGATGCAGGCGACGGCGACGTTCTGGCTGAGGGCCTTCGCCTTGCCGAAGCGCCCCGCCGAGATGATCACGTCCTCGGACGCGGCGATCATCCGCAGCCCCGTCACCGCGAACTCCCGGCCGATGATGATCATCGCCGCCCACGCCGGCACGTCGCCGGTCTCGACCAGGCAGACGAGCGCCGCCGACATGAGGAGCTTGTCGGCGAGGGTGTCGAGGAACGCGCCGGCCACGGTGACGAGGCCGCGCGACCGCGCGAGCCAGCCGTCGACGGAGTCGGTGACGCAGGCCGCGACGAAGACGCCGAAGGCCCACCAGCGTCCGCCCGGGATGTCATCGACGAGGATGAGGACCATCAACGGCGGGATCGCCACGATCCGCGCCGCGGTGAACCAGAGCGGCGCGTTCAGTGGGCCGGATCGCACGCCGCGCAGCATATCCGCCGCCCCCGGCCGGGCCGCGGCGGCCGCGTCAGGCGTGCGCGGCCGCCTGCAGGCTCTCGCCGGCGGTGACGGGGTACCAGCAGGCGGCCTCGTGACCGGGGGTGAGGGTCGCGAGCGGCGGCACCTCGGTACGGCACTTCTCGGGCACCTCCTCGCCGGCCCCGGCGACGAGCCGCGCCTTCGGGCACCGCGGGTGGAACGGGCACCCCGGCGGGGGGTCGGCGGGCGACGGGACGTCGCCCGTCAGAACGATCCGGTCCCGCGTGGTGCCCTGGTGCCCCTTCGGGACCGCCGACAGCAGGGCGGCGGTGTACGGGTGGCGGGGGTCCTCGTAGAGCTCGTCGGCGCCCGCGACCTCGACGATGCGGCCGAGGTACATCACGGCGATCCGGTCGGACACGTGCCGCACCACGCCGAGGTCGTGGGAGATGAACAGGTACGTCAGGTCCCGTTCGTCCTGCAGGTCCTTCAGCAGGTTCAGGATCTGCGCCTGGATCGAGACGTCGAGGGCCGAGACCGGCTCGTCGGCGACGATCATCAGGGGGTTCAGCGCCAGGGCGCGCGCCACCCCGATGCGCTGGCGCTGCCCGCCGGAGAACTCGTGGGGGTACCGGTTGTAGTGCTCCGGGTTGAGCCCGACGCGCGCCATCAGCGCCTGGACGTCGGCCTTGGTGTCGCCCTCGACGCCGTGGATGCGGAACGGCTCGGAGATGATCGCGCCGACCGGGTGCCGCGGGTTCAGCGAGGCGTAGGGGTCCTGGAAGATCATCTGCATGTCGCGGCGCATGGTGCGGAGGTCGCTCCGCCCGAGGTGCGAGACCTCCTTGCCGTCGAACCGGATCTCGCCGGACGTCGGCTCGAGGAGGCGCGTCACCAGCCGCGCCGTCGTCGACTTGCCGCACCCCGACTCGCCGACCAGCCCGAGCGTCTCGCCGCGGTTGATCGTGAAGCTCACGTCCTCCACGGCCTTCACCGCGCCGACGGCGCGCTGGAACAGGATCCCCCGGGTGATGGGGAAGTGCTTGGTGAGGTGGGCGACCTCGAGCAGCGGCCCGTCGGGGACGGGGGCGGTGCTCATGCGGCGGCGTCCTCGAGGCGGGCCCGGCGCTCGGCCCACAGCCGGACCTTGTCGGCGGCGGAGAGGTGGCAGGCGTCGCTGTGGGCGTCGTCGCCGACCATCGGCGGCCGCTCCGTGTCGCAGGGGCTGAAGCGGTGCGGGCAGCGGGGGTGGAACGGGCAGCCGGGCGGCACGTTGATGAGGGACGGCGGCGCGCCCTCGATCGGCAGCAGCCGCTCGACGCGCACGTCGGGGCGGGGGATCGACTCGAGCAGGCCCCACCCGTAGGGGTGGCGGGGACGCTCGAAGACCTCGTCGCGGTCACCGAGCTCCACGGGCCGGCCCGCGTACATGATCATCACCCGCTGGGCGACGTCGGCGATGACGCCGAGGTTGTGGCTGATCAGGACGACGCCGATGCCGAGGCGGTCCTTCAGCTCCGCGATCAGCTCGAGGATCTGGGCCTGGACCGTCACGTCGAGGGCCGTGGTCGGCTCGTCGGCGATGAGCAGGTCGGGTTCGAGGACGAGGGCCATGGCGATCATCGCGCGCTGGCGCATGCCGCCGGAGAACTCGTGGGGGTACTGGCGGGCCCGCTGCTCGGGGGCGGGGATGCCGACCCGGCGCAGGGCGTCGACCGCCATGGCGGCCGCGACCGACTTCGAGACGTCGCGGTGGGCGAGCACCGACTCGGCGACCTGGTCGCCGACGCGGTGCATGGGGTGCAGCGACGTCATCGGGTCCTGGAAGACCATGCCGACGCGCTCGCCGCGGAGGCGGCGGAGCTGGCGGTCGGGGAGCGTCAGCAGGTCGACGCCGTCGAAGAGGACCTGGCCGCTGACGCGCGCGCGCGTGCGGTTGATGAGGCCCATCACCGTCATGAACGTGACGCTCTTGCCCGACCCCGACTCCCCGACGACCCCGAGGGTCTCGCCGGAGCGCAGGGTGAAGCTCGCGCCGTCCACCGCCTTCACGAGGCCGTCCTCGGTGGGGAAGTGGACGACGAGGTCGCGCACCTCCAGCAGCGGCGTGCTCATCGGTACCGCACGCGGGGGTCGAGGTACGCGTAGACGATGTCGCTCACCAGGCTGAGCAGCGCCACGGCGAACGAGGCGAGCACGACGACGGCGAGCACGCCGGGCAGGTCTCCGGAGTCGGTCGAGATGAGGATGTAGTTGCCCAGGCCCGGCATGTTGAAGACGGTCTCGGTGACCACCGTGTTGCCCACGAGGATCGCGAGGTCGATGCCGAGGAGGGTGACGATGGGCGTCACGCCGGCCCGCAGGCCGTGGCGGGCCACGACCCGCCGTTCGCTGACGCCCTTGGCGCGCGCGGTGCGGATGAAGTCCTCGCCCATCGTGTCGATCATGTTGCCGCGCACCACGCGGGCGTAGATCGCCGCGAACAGGAGGGCGAGCACCGACCAGGGCAGGATCATGTGGAGGAACCAGTCGACGGGGTCCTCGGCGAAGGGCACGTAGCCCGTGCCGGGGAGGATGTCGAGCTTCTCCCAGAAGACGTAGAGCGAGATCAGCCCGAGCAGGAACACGGGCGTCGACACCCCGATGAGGGCGAAGCCCATCGAGATGCGGTCGGCGGCCGTGCGCCGCTTCAGGGCGCTGAGCACGCCGATCGGTATGCCGATCAGCAACCACAGGATCGCTCCGCCGATGGCGATCTGCAGCGTCACCGCCGTCCGGGAGATGATCTCCTCCCGTACCGGCGACCGGGTGTTGTACGAGATCCCGAGCCCGGGCCAGCCGTACTCGTCGCCGAGCATCAGGCGCTTGATGTACAGGCCGTACTGGACGGGGACCGGCTTGTCGAGACCGAGCTGCTCCTCGACCTCGGCGATCAGCTCCGGGGTGGGGCTGCGTCCCGCGAAGGCGACGGCCGGGTCGGTCGACGGCAGCACGAAGAAGATCGTGAACGCGACCAGCGTGACCGCGAAGACCACGAGGACCACGTAGATGAGCCGGCGGATGATGTAGCGGGTCATTGGTGTCCGGGGGCGGCGAGCCGGGACGGGGCGTCCGTGCCCCGTCCCGTCAGCCCGTCAGTGGTCCCGGCCTCCCCTCAGTTCTGGAGGGACGGGTCGACCGCGACGCGGGACAGCGCCATCTCGGTGCCGTTCTGGTCCATGTCGTAACGGGTCACCGCGGGGCCGATCAGGTCGATCGCCGTGGCGTCCATGAGCGGGACCCAGGGGACGATCTCCTCGGTGATCTTCTTGTCGAGGGTCTCCCAGCAGGTCGTGCGCTCCTCGCCGGTCAGCGGGGTGCAGGCGTCGATGTCCGCATCGACGCTCGGCACGCCACCCTCCGGGATGGTCACCCCGAGCTCCCCGGCCTGCTGCTCCGTCACGCCGACGAGGGAGAACGCGGTGTTGCCGCTCGGGATCAGGTTCCGCCCGTCGAACAGCACCATGAAGGTGCTCGGGTCGGCGTAGTCCTTGCCCCAGCCGTTGCCGGCGGAGAGCGGGATCTTCCGGGCCGTGGTGCTCGACGCGTCGTTGACGGCCGAACGCGACAGCTCGCGGGTCTCGATCTCGAGGCCGATCTCGGCGGCGGACTGCGCGATGATCGGCGACATCGTCGACCACGGCGCGAAGTTGCGGTTGACGTTGACGATGCCCTTGCAGGCCGGCGCGTCGCAGATGCCGTCCTGGTCGGTGTCGTACTTCGACTGCGCCATCTCGGCCTTCGCGGCCTCCACGTCGCCGGCGAACGGCGGCTGCTGGAACGGCGCGTACGCGTCGGAGGTGAGCGACGGCATCATCGTGTCGGGGAGCACGTCGGTCGGCGTGCTGCCCTGGACCGGGCCGCCCCAGGCGCGCTGGATGCCCTCGAGGTCCATCACGAGGTTCAGCGCCTTGCGGACGTGGACGTCGTCGAACGGCGGCGTCGTGAGGTTCATGTACATGAACCACAGGCGGTCGCCGGAGTTGACGCGCAGCTTCTCGCGGATGTCCGGGTCCTGGAGGTAGCGACGCAGGACGGCGTTCGGCGGCGTCTCGAACGACCCCTCGAGCTCACCGCGCTCGATCTTGGTGAAGATGTCGTCGAGGTTGGTGTTCACGGAGATCTCGAAGCGGTCCGGGTTGCTCTGCCGGATCTCCGTGTCGTCGGTGGCGGGGTCGTAGTTCGGGTTCCGGACCATGTTCAGGCCCGTGTTCGGGTTGAAGCCGGAGATGGGCTTCTGGCTGGCGCAGCTCGTGATGTCCAGCTTGTCGGAGCCGTCGATCATGTACGGGCCGGTCGCGATCACGTAGCGGCCGTACTCCGCCGCCCGGGTGTGGCACTTCGCCACCTCCTCGGGGATCGGCGCGGTGGCCGGCATCGCGAGGCGGTAGAGGAAGTCACCCGTCGGGGCGGTGAGCGTGAAGCTGATCGTCTGCGGGTCGGGCGTGGCGATGCCGGAGATCGTGTCGGCGTCGCCGGCCGCGAACTCCTGCATGCCCTCGATGACGTTGTAGTAGAAGCCGTACTGGGCGGCGACGCTCGGCGTGCCGATGCGCTCGAAGGCGAACTTGATGTCCTCGGACGTGACCGCGCGGTTCACCGGCGGCCCGAACTCCACGCCCTCCTTGAGGGTGAACGTGTAGGTGAGGCCGTCCTCGGACGGCTCGGGGATCTCGGTCGCCAGGTCGGCGACGAGCTCGTTGCCGGCGGGGCCGGCGGTGAACGGGTAGCTCACCAGGGTCCGCAGCAGCAGCGAGTTGTAGATCGTCCAGGCGCTGCCGAAGTACTCGCCGCTGGGGTCGAAGCCGTCGCTCTGGGCGAAGTCGGTGTTGGCGATCCGGTAGGTGCCGCCGGGGGCGGGCTCGCCGAAGTCCACCGGCCCACCGAGCTGCTCGATGACGGCGGTGATGTCGTCGGAGCCCCCGCCACCGGTCGTGTCCGCGGCGTCGTCGTCGTCCCCGCCACAGGCGGCGAGTCCGAACGCGGCGACGCAGGCGAGGGTGGCGACCCCCGCGCGTACGAGCCATCGTCGTGTCATGCGGTTCCTCCGCAGTCGTGCGTTGTCGGGAGCCCCAGGCGCCGCCGGCCGGGCACGTGTGCCGCCGTGGTGGGGGGCGTGGAGGGACGGCGCCGGCTCACGACCGGTCCGCCCGCGGGTCGAGGGCGTCGCGCAGTCCGTCGCCCAGGAGGTTGAACGCGAGGACCGAGACGAGGAGGAAGAGGCCGGGGAAGAGCCACAGCCACCACACCACGTCGAAGTTCTCGAGCGAGTCGCTGACCATGTTCCCCCAGGAGGGCGTCTCGTCGGGGACGCCCAGGCCGAGGAACGAGAGGTAGGCCTCGAAGAGGATGTTGCTGGGGATCAGCAGCGACGCGTAGACGATGATCGGGGAGATCAGGTTGGGCAGGATCTCCCGGAACATGATCCGCAGGTCGCCGGCGCCGAGCGAGCGGCTCGCCTCGACGAACTCGCGCTCGCGGAGGGACAGGGTGTTGCCGCGGACGAGCCGCGCCACGTAGGGCCAGGTGAACAGCGAGATGATCAGGATCACCAGGCCCATCCCCGGCTTGATCGTCCCGAAGAAGCAGCCCTCCTTGGAGGTGCTGCACGCGGCGACGATGCCGATCGCGAAGAGCAGCAGCGGGACCGAGAGGATGATGTCGGTCGTCCGCGAGATGAACGTGTCGAGCGCGCCGCCGTAGTAGCCGGCGATGACGCCGAGGACGATCCCGACGACCACGGCGATCAGCGTGGCGACGACGCCGACGAGCAGCGACACCCGGGTGCCGTAGATCGTCCGCACGAAGACGTCGCGGCCGCTGTTGTCGGCCCCGAACCAGAAGCTCGAGGTCGGGCCCTCGGGGATCCCGAAGACGTCGGTCGTCTCGCGCTGGAAGAGCTCGTTGGGCCCGTGGCCCACGAGGGCGGCGAACGCCGGCGCGAAGATCGCGAGGAGGACGAGCAGCAGGATCACCGCGAGGCCGGCGAGCGCGAACCTGTCCTGCCGGAACCGCATCCAGAAGAGCTGGGAGGGCGACCGCCCGACGATCGAGGCCGACTCGGTCGCCTCGGGCGGGGGCGCGTCGGGCGCGCCCGCGGTCTCGGCCGCCGTGGTGCTCACCGGCGGGCGTCCGCCCTCGAGGTCACGGCGGTCCCGCCGTGAGAGCGGGGTGTGTGGGCGGTGTCGGGCTCATGGGAAGGCGGCACCATACCCCCCTCGTGGCGAACTTCACATGGCCCCCGTGCACATTGTGATCCGGATAAATCCGCTGCTTTTCGCGACTTTGGCCGGGACCGGCCTAGCCATGCGGCCTCCGGCGTCGGGTCACAACATAGATCGTGACGATCAGCACGATCAACCCCACCAGGGTCCCCCATCGCACCGCGCCGGGGCGCTCGTCGCTCAGCAGGGTGATGACCCCGGCGCCCACGATGAGCGCTCCCGTCGCGAGCTGGAGCCGCCGGAACGGCCCCGGATCGGGCAGCGGGGGGCGGTCGTCGTCGCGGGGCGTCCCCGGGTCGCCGGTCACCCGTCGTCCTCGGGGAAGGCGTCGCGCAGCATCCGCTCGCGCCGCCGCGCGGTGAGCACCATCGCGCCGAGGACGACGACGACGCCGATGATCGCCCCCCACGGCAGGTCGTCCGCCGTCCCCGTGGCGAACGCGACGACCACCACGACGACCACGACGAGCGCGCCGACGGAGGCGATCGTGGTGACCGGGCCGCGCGCCGCCCACCGTGGCGTCCGGGGCCGTGCGGGCGGGGGCTCGCCGGGTGGGCGCGGCGGCGGGCGACGACGGTTCGGGGTCTCCATGTGCGGAGGCTAGCGACGCGGCGTCGCGGGGCGCGCCGGCCCGCCCGTGCCTTTCATTCAAGCCGGGTCACGTTATTCCGATGACACGGGGGTAACCTCCACTCTCCCTCAAGGGGCACACTCATGCGCATCGCCTCGTCACGGCGTGGCAGCGACGTCCTCGGCCAGGTGGCCGACCGGCTCGACAGCCTCAACTCCCGGTGTGCCGCCGAGCTCGTCGCCGGCCTGCAGGCGATGGAGACCGGCGACCTGACCCGCCGCGTCACCCCGGTCACGACCCTCGTCGACGACCGCTCCGGCGACCCCGCCGTCGACGCGGTGGTCGAGCGGATCAACGCCCTGATCCTGAACGTCCAGTCCGCCGTCGGCGCCTACAACACCGTCTCGGCGGACTACGCCGCGGCCCTGGGCGACGCCTCGAGCCTGAAGCCGCTGCAGGCGCGCCTCGACTCGCTCACCGACAACTGCCTCGCCGGCCTCACGGAGGGCCTGTCGAAGCTGGCCTCCGGGGACCTCACGCACGTCGTCACCCCGGTGACCACCCCCGTGTCGGCGGCCCCCGGCGCGGAGCTCGGCACCCTCGCCTCCACCTTCAACGTCACTCTCGAGCGGATGCAGAGCTCGATCGAGGACTACAACCGGATGCGCGGCGAGCTCGGCACCGTCATCGACGAGATCCGCGGAATGGCGGGCAGCCTCGCCGCCGCGTCGCAGGAGATGTCCGCGACCGCCGAGGAGACGGGGTCGTCGGTCGACGGCATCGCCCAGCTGATGGTGGGCGTCGCCGAGGGCGCCGGCCGCCAGGACCAGATGATCGAGACGGCCGCCCGCGTCGGCGACGAGGCGGTGTCCCTGGCCTCCGAGGCCCGCGACGTGGCCGAGCGGGGCGTGCGCCTGACGGTCGAGATCGCCTCGATCGCCGACCAGACGAACCTCCTCGCCCTGAACGCCGCCATCGAGGCCGCCCGCGCCGGCGAGCAGGGCCGCGGCTTCGCCGTGGTCGCCGACGAGGTCCGCAAGCTCGCCGAGTCGGCGTCCGCGGCGTCCGAGCAGACGCGCGCGGCGTTCAGCGAGCTGGCCGGCAGCATCGAGCGCACCTCCGGGTGCGTGGACCAGCTCGCCGGTGCGACCCGCGAGGTCTCGGCCGTCACGCGCGAGACGCGGGCGACCGCCGAGCAGGTCTCCACGGCGACCCGCGAGACGAGCGCGGCCAGCCAGGAGGTCGCGGCCTCGAGCGAGCAGCTCGCCCGGACCGCCGAGCGGCTCGCCGAGTCGGTCGGGCGCTTCCAGGTCGGCTGAACCGGCACGCCGGGCCGGGCGCCCCCCCTCCCGGGGCGCCCGGCCCGGCGGGTGCCGTCCCCGGTGCCCGATGGTCTGCCCGGAAGGGCCTGCCCGGCCGCGACGGCCGGGGGTACGATCGGCCGGGAGATGACCGTCCCGCCCGCAGGGCGCACGCGCATCGGCGCGTGGCCCGGACGCGTGGATCCCGCCGACGCGCGCGCCGACCCTCCGCGGCCCGAGCCCGCCGCCGCGCACCCCCTCCTCGCCCTGCAGCGCGCCGGCGGCAACGCCGCGCTCAGCCGCCTGATCGCGGGCCGCGGCGGCGTGCTCGCCCGCGACCCGGACCCGGACGCCGGGGCCGCGCCGCCCGCCGACCTCGTCGCGTTCATGGGCATGTCGTACGTCTTCAAGGACGTGAAGCCGACGACCGGGGGCGGGCTCTTCGACCTCGCCTACGAGCCGACGACCGGTGACATGGTGGTCACCGTGAAGATCCACTTCGACTTCCGGGACGGCAACCTGCTCGACCCGACGTGGCTGACGGCGGTCGGCGGGTTGCCGGGCGTGATCGCGAAGGGGTGGACGATCGACCAGTTCATCTGGTCCGACGACGAGAAGGCCGCGTGGTCGGCGAGCGCGATCGCCCAGATCCAGGAGGTCTGGAGCGAGCGGTTCGTCTTCTTCTCGCAGAAGCCCGGGTGGGAGTCCCTGCCCCCGGTGAACGTGCGGGTCGTGGTGGCGGAGTCGCCGAAGACGGGGCCGGGGAAGGCCCAGTGGGTGGTGGCCGTCAACAAGTGGCCCGACGACGCGGGCATGACGGAGGCGATGACCTGGTCCGGGGTGCGGGGCGACCAGAACACGGGCCGCCTGCACGAGAGCTCGGCGGACGCGGGCGGGGCGGGCGACCCCGACTCCGTCCACCGCACGCGCACCACCGGATCGCGCGCCCGCTACGGCCAGGTGGACACCGACAACCCCGGCACGATCTCCTTCCCGAAGGGCGGGGCGGACCTGACGCCGGAGGACGCGACGCGCCTGCAGACCTTCGGGGCGACCCTCGGGGCCCCCGACATCCCGCCGTTCCCCGTCACCGTGACGGGCCACGCCAGCGCCGAGGGCGAGGAGGAGCGCAACTTCACGCTGTCGCGCCGGCGGGCGGACGCCGTCGCCGACGCGATCGTGAAGGGGTCGCCGCACCGGACGCCGGAGGTGCGGGCGGAGGGCGAGGCGGGCGCCGCGCCCGACGACCCGGCGTGGCGGATCGTGCGCATCACCGTGGGGGCGTTCGAGGCGACGCGCACCGTGGTCGTCCACGAGTTCGGCCACATGCTCGGCCTCGACGACGAGTACCCGACCGAGGACCCCGCCGTCCCCGGGGGGCCCGCCACCGCCCGTCCCGTCGGCGCCCGCCCCGACCACTCGGCCCTGGCGGAGCGCCTCATCCCGGGGCAGCAGCCGATCCAGGCGCACCACGACGAGAGCATCATGAGCAACGGCGACGAGGTCCGGCCGTACCACTACGTCACGTTCCTGGAGGCCCTCGGCACCATCACCGGCACGACGGGCACCTGGGGCGTCCGCCCGGCGCCGCCGAAGGTCACCGGCCCGGGTGACTTCCCGGTCCCCGCGCCGTCGCCCGACGGCTCGCTGCCGGCATGACCGGCGTGGGCGACCCGCCCCTCCCCGACGGGGCCCTGGTGCAGTCCGTGTTCACGGCGGAGGGGGTCTCGTCGGGCTGGCGCGTCTGGGACGACGGGCGCCACGAGAGCATGCGCGACGGCGGCGACTGGACGGCCGCGCCGCCGCTCGGCCCGGAGGCGGTCGCGGAGGTCCGGCGGGTGCTGGCCGAGGCCGGCCTCGCGTCGATCGCGGGCGTCCACGACGACCCGGAGGTGCGCGGGGGCGGCGGGGTGCTGCGCTTCGCGGCGGCCGCACCGGGGGGCCCGTTCGTCGTGGAGCTCCGCGACGGCGTGTCGCCCGCCCCCCTCGAGCGGCTGGTGGCGCGGCTCGTCCCGATCCTCGCGGGTCGCGGCCCCGGCGCGTGAGCGGCCCCGCGGCGTCGCGCCTGGCGCTGGCGCTGCCGTGCCTGCTCCAGGCGCCCGCCGCACCGGACCCGCCGCCGGGCGGCCACCCGCTGATCGTGTTCCTCCACGGCGTCGGCGAGCGCGGGGACGGCGTGGGCACCCTCGACCGGCTCCTCGCGCACTCCCTGCCGGCGGTCGCGGCACGCGGCGAGCTGCCCGACGCCGGGGGCGGGCCGTCGCCGTTCCTGGTCGCGTCGCCGCAGACCGCGGGGTCCTGGGCCGACGAGGCGGAGCGGGTGGGGGAGGTGATCGCGGCGCTCGTCGCCGGCCACGGGGCGGACCCGGCGCGGGTGCACGTGACGGGCATCAGCCTCGGCTCCGTCGGCGCCTGGGAGGTCGCGGCGCGGGTGCCGGGGGTCGCGTCGATCGCGCCGGTCTCGTGGGCGATCCCCGACGTCGCGGCCGCGGTGGGCGTGCCGGCGTGGGTGGAGGTCGGGGCGCGCGACGAGTTCGTCGACGCGGACGAGGTGCGGCGCGCGCTGTTCGCGACGCGGCCGGAGGACGAGCGGACCCGTCTGCGGGTCGATCCCGACGGGGCCCACGTGGGCGCCTACTGGGACCACGTGTACCGGGGGGCGGAGCTCTACGAGTGGCTGCTCCGCTGGAGGTCCGCCTGAGCGACGCCGCGGTGGGCGGCGAGGACCTCGGCGACGGTGCGGTCGACGTCGTCGGGGCCGGTGCGCCAGTTGCTCACGGAGATGCGGATGCCGGCGACGCCGCGCCACACGGTGCCGCTCGGGAAGGCCGTCCCCCCGGCCTGGACGGCGGCGAGCACCCGCCGGGTGTGGGCGTCGTCGTCGCGGTCGCCGGGGTCGCGGAGGGCGACGACCACCTGGTTCAGCCGGCACCCGAGCACGGTGACGCCGTCGGCGGCGCCGAGGCGCTCGGCGTACCGCTCGGCCATCGCGCAGCACCGCTCGACCACCTCGGCGACCCCGGTGCGCCCGAGCTGGCGGATCGCGGCGTACACGGGGACGCCGCGGGCGCGTCGCGAGAGCTCGGGGGTGACGTCGACGGGGTCGCGGAGGCCGCCGTCGTCGCCGTCCGGCAGGTACGCGGCGCGCACCCCCATCGCCCGCCGGTGGGCGGCGACGTCGGCGCAGATCGCGAGCCCGCAGTCGTACGGCGTGTTGAGCCACTTGTGGGCGTCCGTCGCCCACGAGTCGGCGCGCTCGGCCCCGGCGACGAGCGTCCGGCGCGCGGGGGCGGCGCGGGCCCACAGGCCGAACGCGCCGTCCACGTGGAGCCACGCGCCGTCCCGGCCGTGCGCGTCGAGCGCGTCGGCGATCGCGTCGAGGGGGTCGATGCCGCCGCCGTTGACGTTGCCGGCCTGGGCGCACACGACGACCGGCCCGTCGAGGCGGGCGAGGGTGGCGGCGAGGGCGTCCGGCCGCATCCGGCCGGCGTCGTCGGCGGCGACGACGTGGGCCGTCGCGCCGCCGAGGCCGAGGAGCCGCAGCGCGACGTCGACGGTGTCGTGGCGTTGCGCGCCGACGACGACGTGCACCCGCGGGGCGCCCTGCAGCCCGTCGCGCTCGACGTCCCAGCCGTGGTGGTCGAGCACCCGCCCGCGTGCCGCGGCGAGGCACACGGTGTTCGCCGTCTGGCCGCCGGTCACGAACCCGACCGACGCGGCGCGCGGCAGGTCCAGCAGCTCCAGCACCCACCCGGCGGCGACCTGCTCGATCATCGTCGTGGCCGGGAACGGCTCCGCCATGGCGCAGTTCTGGTCCCAGGCGCTGACGAGCCAGTCGGCGGCGATGGGCGCGGGCATCGCCCCGCCGATCACCCAGCCGTGGAAGCGCCCGGAACCCGTCGCCATGAGGCCGGGCTCGGCGCGCGCCGCCAGGTCGCGCACGACCTCCGCCGCGTCCTCCCCGTGCTCGGGGAGCGGCCCGTCGAACGCGGCCAGCATCGCGTGCGCGTCCCGGCGGGGGCCGACGGGGCGGCGGTCGAGCCCGTCCAGCCACTCCCGGGCGGCATGCGCCGCGGCCGCGAGCGCGGGGTCGTAGGGGGACGGGGGCACCGGGGCCGGCCCGCTCAGCCGGGCGGGGGCGCGTCGGCGCCGCGCGCGCCGACCGGGTCGTGGGTGCGTGCGGGGGTCGCCACGTGGTCCCTGTCCCGTTCCGTCCTCGGCCACCGGGCGCCGTCTCGCGGGCGCCCCGGTCGAGGCTACCCCGGGTGCAGCGGGCCGGGCAACGCCCCGCCCGGTCCGGCGGTTTCCCCTCCCCAGGGATCGGGGCCGGCCCGGTCGCCGCCCCCGTCCCGCCCCCCGACACTCCCGTCGACCACGGCGCGGGCGTGTCGTCCGCGCCACCGGGGATCCGCGGAGGGGCCCATGGGCACGGAGGAGCTGCTGTGGATGCTCGCGCCCGCCGTCGGGACCGCGGCCGGGGGCTGGCCATCCTGATCGGGAGCCCCGGCTCGGGCCGTGCCCTGGACCTGCTCCTCGGCTCCACGGCCGGCGTGATGCTCGCGGCGTCCTGCTTCAGCCTGCTGGTGCCCGCCCTCGAGCGCGGCACGCTCGGGGAGGTCGCCGCCGGGTTCGCCCTCGGGGGGGCGACGATGGCGGCGCTCGACCTGCGGATACCGCACGCCCACGAGCGGTTCACCGAGCGCGGCGGCGTCGACCCGGGCCGGGTGGGGCCCCGGCGGCGGGCGACCCTCCTCCTCACCGCGCTGACGATCCACAACATCCCCGAGGGGCTCGCGGTGGGGGTGGCCTTCGCCGCCGGCGGGGCCGGGCTCGGCGTCCCCGTCGCGCTGGCGATCACGATCCAGAACGTCCCGGAGGGCTTCGTCGCGGCGGTGCCCCTGCTCGACGCCGGCGTGCGCCGCACGCAGGTGGCGGCGATCGGGGCGGCCACCGGGCTGGTCGAGCCCCCCGCCGCCCTCGCGGGCTTCGCGGCCCTCAGCGTCGCGGGCGTCCTGCTCCCCGCCGGGATGGCCTTCGCGGCGGCGGCGATGGTCTACGTGGTGGTGGACGAGCTGCTCCCCGAGTGCTTCGCCCGCGGCAACGAGCGCGCGGCGACGCTCGCGCTGCTGGCCGGGTTCCTCCTCATGCTGACGCTCGACCGCGCGTTCTCCTGACCGCGTCCGGGCCGGGCCCCCGGCCCCGCTCCGGGCGGGTCCACGCGGGCGCACGGGAATCCGGCAGCGGGCGTCCGCGTCCCCTCGGATGGAGCGGACGCGGCGCGGTGGGACGCTCGCCGCGATGTCCGCAGCCGATGATCGGGGTCGTCCATGACCGGGATGCGGGGGACGGGGAGGCGCCGCCTGCGGCGCGCGGCGGTGGGTCTGGTCGCCGCGGCGGCGGTGGTCGCGCCCACCCACGGGGTCGCCTCGACGGCGAGCACCGACGGGGCGACGATCACGATCACCGGAGGCGACGAGTGGTCGTCGATCGTCACGGGCGGCGGGCTCGGGGCGAGCCTCATCCGTGACGGCGCCGGGATCTCCGCGGGCGCCGGCTGCACCCCGCAGGACCCGACCACCGTCCACTGCGGGACGCTGTTCGGCCGCCGGATCGACGCCGACCTCGGCGGGGGCGACGACACCATCGGCACGCTCGCGGGGTTCCTCGGCGTCGTCCACGGCGGGCCGGGCGACGACGAGATCAACGGCGACTCCGAGGCGAACAGCCTGTACGGCGACGCCGGTGACGACGTCATCCACGGGGGCCACGGCGGCGACGTCCTCGACGGCGGACCGGGCCACGACCGGCTCTACGGCGACTCCCTCACCGTCGAGGCGGGGGGCGGCGACACCATCAACGCCCGCGACGGGGAGGCCGACGAGGTCTCGTGCGGCGTGGGCTCCGACGTCGTCATCGCCGACAGGGAGGACACGACCTACGCCGGGTGCGTCCGGGTGGACCTGCCGCCGCCGCCGGCGCTGCCGACGATGACGACGGCGCAGGCCCGCCACTGGACGGACCACGCCCTGCGGTCCTGGTACGTGGCGTGGCGACGGGGGACGGACCGGACCCTCGGCGTCCCGCGCCGCCTGTCGCGGACCGCCGTCGGGTTCCCCGGCGTCTCGGTGCGCCACCGCGGCGTGACCCTCCGCGGGTGGGTGCGGGTGGCGTACCGCCTGGAGGGCGGGACGGTCCGGGTGCGCCCGACCGGCGTCCTCCGCTGACACGCGGGCCCCGGGGCGGCCCCGGAACGGCGAGAGCCCGCTCGTGAGCGGGCTCTCGTCTTCAGCGGGAGTGACGGGACTCGAACCCGCGGCCTCCGGATTGACAGTCCGGTGCTCTAACCAATCTGAGCTACACCCCCAGCGACGCAGCGCGGGACGGACGGAGAATGGGCGGTGACGGGTTCGAACCGCCGGCCACCTGCGTGTAAAGCAGGCGCTCTACCGCTGAGCTAACCGCCCGCACCTCGTACGGCGACGGCGAACGATACCAGCCGGGGGCCCGCCGTCGCAGGCGGCGCGGGGGGATGACCCCGCGGGCCCCCGCGCGGTAGTTTCCCGGCGTCCCGGGCGAGGAGACCAGGCATGTGGCTCACGATCACGTCGGGCGCGGAGAAGGGCCGCAGCGTGCGGGCGTCGGGCGAGCGCTTCGAGCTCGGACGGGACCCCGGCTGCGACCTCACCCTGCGCGACGGCCGCGTGTCGCGGCGACACGCGTACCTGCGGGTCCGCGACGACGGCCGCGCCGAGCTCCACGACCTCGGGTCGGCCAACGGCACCTACGTCAACGGCCACCTCCTCGCCGGGCCCGTGACCCTCTCCGGCGGCGAGGAGATCCGCGTCGGCGACACGTCGATGACCACCTCGCAGCAGCCCGTCTCGTCCACCGCGACGGTCGTGGGCGCCGCCGCGCCCGCCGGGGCGCCCCCGGCGGCGGGCACCCCGTCGCCGTCGGTGATCGAGCGCGTCCGCCTGCGCCGCACCACCCGCTGGGCCGTCGCCGCCGGGGCGGCGGCCGTGGTCGTGGCGGCCGTCGTGGTCGTCCTCGCCGTCACCGGCGCGTTCGGGGGTGACGACGACACGCCGGCGGAGGCCACGATCCCCGAGATCGTCGACCGGGTCCGCCCCTCGACGGTTGCGATCACGACGCTCGTCGACGGCGAGCCTCAGGGCAGCGGCACCGGCTGGGTGCTCGACGCGGAGCAGGGCCTCGTCGTCACGAACAACCACGTCACCAACGGCGGCACCGGCTGGACCGTCGGCGTCGACGACGCACAACGCCCCGCGGAGCTCGTCGGGGCGGCGCCGTGCGAGGACCTCGCGCTGCTGCAGGTCGACGACACGTCCGAGCTGGTGACGCTGCCCCTCGGGTCGCAGGGCGACCTCCGCCAGGGGCAGACCGTCGTCGCCGTGGGCTTCCCCGGCACCGCGTCCGAGCGCGCCAACCTCGTCCCCACGACGGGGGTCGTCTCCGTCGTGAGCACCCGCTTCGACCTCGCGGGCGTCGACGTCCCGCAGTACCCGAACGTCATCCAGACCGACGCCGTCATCAACCCCGGCAACTCCGGCGGCCCCCTCGTCGACACCCAGGGCCGCCTCGTCGGCGTGAACTCCGCGGGCATCACCCTGCTCGGCGGCCGGGCGATCCAGGGCCAGGGGTACGCCATCGGGGTCGACCGCGTGAAGGAGATCGTCCCGCAGCTCCGCCGCGGCCGGTCGATCGGGTTCACCGGCATGGGGCTCGTCCACGTCACCGACCCCGGCGAGTTCGCCGCCGACCTCGCATCCGCCGGCCTGCCCGCCGCGCCCGGCCTCGTCGTGCAGACCGTCGTGCCGGGGAGCCCCGCGGAGGAGGCGGGCTTCGGCCGGGAGCCCGTCCTCGTCACCGCCGTCAACGGCCGGCCGATGGACGGCAGCCTCCCCGCCTACTGCGCGGCGATCGGCGGGGGCGAGAGCGGCACCGAGGCGACCTTCACCGTCGCCGAGCCGAACCGGCCGGGGCGGCGGGACGTCGCCGTCCGGTTCGAGTAGGCCC
Organism: Miltoncostaea oceani; assembly: GCF_018141545.1. Lineage (GTDB taxonomy): Bacteria > Actinomycetota > Thermoleophilia > Miltoncostaeales > Miltoncostaeaceae > Miltoncostaea > Miltoncostaea oceani. The sequence goes on from NZ_CP064356.1 coordinate 505,836, forward strand.
GGACGCGCGACGGGCGCCGGAGTGACCCGGCGCCCGTCGGTGCGACCGTTGCCCTGCGATCGCGGTGTATGAGGGGCGGCCCGAGGGAGGTGGGCACCCGTTGTGCAGTGAGTATCGCCACGGGGCCCGCGGGGGCCTACCCGTCTAGAGACGATGCCCGGGTGGCGACCGCGGCCGACAACGCGGGGGCGAGGTCGCCGCGGCCGGCGACGTCGATGCCCCGCAGGCCGAGCCACCGCGCCATGTCCACCAGCTCCGCGGCGAGGGCGTCCGCGACGTCGGCCGTCGCGTGGCCCGGCTCGGCGTGCGCCTCCGGCACCCGCAGGGTCCCCGCGGCGCGGTCCGCCTTCAGGTCGACCCGCGCGACGAGGTCGTCGCCGAGCAGGAACGGCAGCACGTAGTAGCCGTGCTCCCGCCGGTGGGCGGGGGTGTAGATGCCGATGCGGTAGCGGAACCCGAAGATCCGCTCGGTGCGCGCCCGGTCCCACACGAGGGAGTCGAACGGCGACAGCAGCGCCCGTGCCCGCACCCGGCGCGGCAGCTCCGCGTCGGGGTGGAGGAAGGCGGGCGCGTCCCAGCCGCGGACGGTGACGGGCCACAGGCGCCCGTCCTCGGCGAGCTCCGCCACCCGCGGCCGCGTGCGGGGGACGTTGAGGCGGTGGTAGTCGCAGAGGTCGCGCGCCGTCGCCACCCCCAGCGACCGCGCCGCCGACAGCAGCAGCTGCCGCACCGCCTCCTCCTCCCCCGGCACCGGCAGGGCGCGGATGTGCTCCGGGATGATCCGCTCCGTCAGGTCGTAGACGCGGGCGAAGTCCGACGGCCGCCGCCGCGCCGAGACCTCGCCACGCCAGAAGAGGTGCTCGAGCGCCCGCTTGCCGGGGCTGCGCCCCCACATCCCCGGCACGGGGTCACCGGGGTCCGACAGCTCGCCCGCCGTGATCGGGCCCCGGGCGCGGACCTCGTCGAGCACCGCGGCCACGTACCCCGGGTCCTCGCGGGCGACGGCGGCGGTGCCGGCCCACATCAGCTCCTCCGCCCGGGCCATCCGCCACCCCATCAGCGGCCACATCGCGACGGGCAGCAGCGACGCCTCGTGGCACCAGAACTCGAACAGCTCGCCGTCGGCGGCCATCCGCGGCAGCAGGTCGCGGGGGTGCGGGCCGAGCCGGGCGAACAGGGGGAGCTCCTGGGAGCGCACCAGCACGTTGACCGAGTCGATCTGGATGAGGCCGACCCGGTCGAGCACGCGCCGCGCGTGGCGGCGGTCGATCCGGCCCGGCGGGCGCGGAGGCCCGAACCCCTGCGCCCGGAGGGCGATGCGGCGCGCCTGCGCCGCCGAGATCTCGGTCCGCGGTGGGGGCATCACCGCGGGACGGTACGGACGGGGCCCGCCGGATGCCCGGCGGGCCCCCGGTCCGGTCAGGCGGTGGCGCGCACCGTCACGTCGCCGATGGCGAGGCCCTCCTCGAAGAGGGTCACGCCGAAGGTGTCGTTCAGGGCCGCGGCGCCGTCGGCGCTGAGGGTCACCGTGATGCCCTCGAGGACGATCGTGCCCATGTCGTCGCTGCGCTCCAGGCCCGTCAGGTCCACGTCGAGGATCGGCACCTGGGCGCCGCCCGCGGTCGCCGACAGCGTGCCGGCGGCGGTGTCGATGACGAAGTCGGTCAGCTCGAGCTCGGTGCCGCCCGCCGTGAAGACCAGGCCGCCGCTGTGCTCGATGGTGCCGGCGAGGCTCTCCGACTCGACCGTGCCACCCGTGATCGGGAAGGTGATGCCGTCGTCGCCCGCGGTGGCGGGGTCGATCGGGGCGACCTCGACCATGTTGTCCGCGAGGACCTCGGCCGTCCCGGAGTCGAGGGCCAGGGTGGTGCCCTCACCCGTCAGGGTCAGTGACGCCGGTGCCTCGGCGGTGGTGGCCGGGGTGGCGGCGTCGTCGTCATCGTCGCCGCAGGCCACGAGCCCGAGGGCCAGGGCCGCGACCAGCGCGGCGAGCAGGGGTAGGCGCAGGAACCGTCTCACGATCGATCTCTCCCGTCGTTCGTTTGGGTACGGGTGATGTCCGTGGCGCGGCCCCCGATCGGTTGAGGGCGTGGTCCCCCGCGATTTGCGCGGCGGCGCGGCCGTGCACCATGCTGCGCGGGTGGAGCCGCACGACCCCGCGACGTCGCCGCACCCCCCGCGCCTCACCGGGGCCCACGTGCGCGCCGCGCGCGCCGTCCTGGTCGCCGTGCTGGCGCGCCTGTCGCAGGACGCGGCGGGTGGGGAGCCCGCGGCGATGGCGCGGCTGCACGCCTGCGCCGCCCTCTTCGGGCGGCTCGGCACGACGGGGGGAGCCCCGCCGGCGGTCGACCTCGGCCCCGACGAGGCCGCGGTCCTCCGGGCGGGGACCGCCGAGGCGATCGCCGCGCACGCCGACGGCATCCGCGCCGCCGCGACGGGCGTCCCGGTCGACGGGGACGACGACCTGCACGGGCTCACCGCGAGCCTCGGTCGCCTGGTGGCCCTCCGCGACGCCCTGGACGGCGCCGACGCGCCCGCCCTCGCGGTCCCCGCCGGCGGGGAGGCCGGGCCCGAGCTGCTGCAGGCCTTCGCCGACCTGATGCCCGTGCCGCTGTGGCTGACGCGACCCGACGGGACGGCGTGGTTCGCGAACCGTCCCGCCATCGACCTCCTCGGCGGTCGCGGCCGCCGCGACCCCGTCGCGGCCGCCGACCCCTCCGACGGGGGCGCCACCGCCCGCGCGACGCGGGCCGCGCGCGACGAGGGCCGGTCGTACGACGTCGAGGCCCCCGTGCGGTGCGCCGACGGCGTCGAGCGGGTCGTGCGCCTCCGCGGCATCCCCGAGATCGGCCCGGGGGGGCGGGTGACCGGCTACCTCGTCACGGCCGAGGACACCACCACCGCCCGCCGCGACGCGCGGGACGCGACGAGCCGGATCGACGCGCTGGCCGCCGTCGCCCGCGCGCAGGCCACCGCCGGGACGCCGGCCGAGGCGGCCCGGGCGTTCCTCGAGGTCGTGATGGGCGCCCTCGGCGCGGGGGCCGCGTTGCTCGCGGTGTTCTCCGGCGACGACGAGCTGGAGTTCCTCGCGACGCCCGGGTGGCCGCCGGAGCTGACGGAGCCGTTCGCGCGGTTCCCGCTGTCCGCCGACTTCCCCCTGTCCGTCTCGGTCCGCACCGGCGACGCGATCTGGATGGGCTCCGAGGCCGATTGGCGGGCCCGCTTCCCGCACAGCGTGCGGCTCCACGGCGACGCGGGGTTCGCGGCGTCGGCGGTGCTGCCGCTCCCCGGCCGCGGGCACACCATCGGCGGCATGGCGCTCAGCTGGACCGGGGACCGCGCCTTCGGCGCCGCGGAACGCGCATTCCTCACCGCCGCCGCGACCGTCGCCGGGCAGGCGATGGCGTCGCTGCAGGCCATCGACGTCGAGCGGGAGGGGCATCGCCGCGCACTGCGGGCGGAGCGGACGATGCGTCGCTTCGCCGCGGCGTGCGGGGCGGTCTTCGCCGCCGGTGACCCCGCGACCCTCGCGGAGGCGGCCGCCGCGGGGGCGGCCCGCCTGACCGGCGCCGTCCGGTGCGAGGTGCACTTCGACACCGGCGCGGCGTCGGCCCGCGCGGCCGTCGGGTTCGCCCACGCCGCCGACCTGCCGGACGTCGCGCCGGTCCGCCGGGCCCTGCGGGGACCCGACGGGGGGGAGATCGGCGCGATCACCGACTGGACGCCGCCCGGCACGCCCGTCCCGGACGCCGAGGCCGTGGAGTGGTTCGTGAGCCTCGTCGCGACGCGGGCGCACGCGGCGGGGGCGCCGGTGGGCGCACCGCCGCTGCAGTCGCTCATGGCGGACTTCGGCCGGCTCCTCGACCGGCCGTCGCCCTCGGCCTAGCGGTACCGGGCGGCGACGACCGCCTCGAGCGGGGTGATGCGCACGGGGACCGTCGTCCGCCGCACCGTCCGCCGTCCGTCGGCGGTGGTCCGCACCACCTCGCGGGCCCCGGTCAGCAGGTTCGTGCGCGACGCCACCTCGGCGCCCGTGAGGCGGTCGCGGGTGCGCACGTCGACGCCGATCAGGCGGGTGCCGGTCGCCCCCTCCGAGCGGATGCGGAACCGCTGCGACGTGACCGTCCGGGAGCCGGACTCCTGGGCGACCGTGACGACGCCGTCGCGCACCCGCACCGTCACGGGGGTCCGGGCGACCCCGAAGAACGCCCCGCCGCAGCGGGTGCACAGCAGGATCCGGCGGCCCTCCCCGATCTGGACGAAGCCGCCGTCGGCCCGCGCCTTCAGCAGCACCAGGCGCCGCGCCGCGCGCGCCGGGCCGCCGTCGTCCTGGGGCGTCCCCGGGGTGGCGACCAGCACGAGCACCGCGTCGGCCGCGGGGGTCCCGCCGATGTCCGCCCGGATCGTCGTCGCCACGCGGAAGCCGTCCGGAACGAAGGACCCGAGGGGCGGGCCGGCGGCGGTGGCCAGGCCGGCGGGCAGCAGCACGAGCGCCGCGGTCGCGACGGCGACCATCGGGCGGCGGGAGGGGGACGGCATCGCGACCTCGCAGGGCGGGGGGCGGGCGCCGGGCGCGGCCCGCCGGGACGGGCGCAGGCTACCGCCGCCGCGCGGATGTCCCAGGATCCCCGGTGACGGACGACCCGCCTGGTGAGACGGGATCGCCCCGGAGTTGGCAGGTGGCGGGGCGAACCGGCAGAGTTCCGCCATCGCAGCCCGGCGCGCCATGACACCCCTGCTCGCCCTGCTCGCGTTCGTGATCGCCGGCGCGGCGGTCCTCGCCGGACCCGCGGCCGGCGCGCCCGTGCGGGCCGCCGGCGGACCCGAGTACTCGGTCGTCGCCCGCGGCCTCGCGATCCCGTGGGACATCGCGTTCCTCCCGGACGGCCGCGCCCTCGTGACCGAGCGCGGCGGCGACGTCCGCATCATCGGCGCCGACGGCGTCCTCGCGCCCGACCCGGTCGCGTCGCCCGCGGTGAACGCGACCGGCGAGGGCGGCCTGCTCGGCGTCGCGATCGACCCGGCGTTCTCCGCCGCCGCGCCGTTCGTCTACCTGTCCCTCACGGTCGGCGGCGAGCTGCAGGTGCAGCGGTGGCGCCTCGCGGGCTCCACGCTCACGTTCGAGGCCGTCGTCCTGCAGGACATCCCCTCGGGCGCCACCCACGGCTCCGGCCGGGTGCGGTTCGGCCCGGACGGCGGCATGTACCTCGGCACCGGCGACGCCGGCACCCGCGCCAACTCGCAGAACCCGGCTTCCCTGAGCGGGAAGATCCTGCGCGTCCCCCCGGGGGCGTTCCGCGGCGGCACGGTCACCCCCGCGCGCATCGCGAGCGGCCTGCGCCACCCCCAGGGCCTCGCGTGGCAGCCCGGCAGCAACCTGCTGTGGGCGACCGACCACGGGCCGAGCGGCTTCGACGGCGCGAGCGGCGACGACGAGCTCAACCTGATCCAGGCGGGCGCCGACTACGGCTGGCCGGCGCGGCGCGGCGCGGACCAGCGCCCCTTCGCCTCGCCGTCGCACCTGTGGGCGACCACCATCGCCCCGACCTCGATCATGTTCGTCACGCAGGGCGGCTCGACGTGGACCGGCCGGGCGATCGTCACGGCGCTCCGCGGTCAGCAGCTCCGCCTGCTCACGTTCAACGGCAGCCGCGTCACGGCCGACGAGCCCCTCGTCGTCAACACCTACGGCCGCCTCCGCGCGATCGCGGAGGCCCCGGACGGGTCGATCTGGTTCGGCACGAGCAACCGCGACGCGCTCGGCAGCCCCCGCACCGGTGACGACCAGATCATCCGGATCGTGCCGCCGGCGGCCCCCGCCGGGGCCCCCGCGCCGGTGCCGACGACGCCCCGCCCCCGCGCCTGCCCGCGGCCGGCGCGCGGTGGACCGGTCGTCACCGGCCCGCTCGCCCGCCGCACCGCGAAGGCCCAGCGCGTCGCGCAGCTCGCCCTGCGGCGGATGCGCATCCTCGACGCCCGGGTCGCGGGTCGTCCCGCCCCGCGCCTCTGCCCGACGCCGCGGGCCCGCAGCCTGCGCGCCACGGCCCGCCAGGTCGTGATCACCCAGCGCATCGCCCTCTCGGCCCTGCGCCTCCACGCGACCGTCTCCCGCCGCGTCACCGGCCGGCGCCCCGCCCTCCCGCCGGCGCTGCGCCTCGGCCGCGGCCCGAGCAACCGGCCCGCCACCGCGGCGCAGGTGATCGCCCTGCAGCGGCTCACCGAGACGGCGCTGAAGCGCGCCAACACCCTGACCCGGCGGGTCGGCACGCGCTGACCCGCGTCCGGGCGGCGGAGGCCCCCCGGACCCTCAGACGGCCCGCCCGGCCGCCCGGCGGGCGACCCGCCCGACATGGTCGCCGAGCCAGGCCAGGTCCGTGAGCGGCGGGTCCATCATGCCGCCGCCCGGCAGGCCCGCCGCGAGGACGCGGGCGGCGACCGGCGCCGCCCGCCGCCCCCCGTCGGTGCGCAGGTGCGCCGCGACGACCTGGGCCTCCCCGTCGCCGGAGACGTACCGGAACGGGCGCACCGGCGGCGCCGACATGCCGCGGGCGTCGCCGAGCACCGCCGCCACGCCCCAGGCGGGCGCGTCGAAGCCCGCCCTCACCGCCAGGCCGATCGACGCCGGCGGGCGCAGGTTGACGTCGTGCACCAGCACCTCCCCGCCGCGCACGAGGAACTGGGCGTTGCCGAGGCCGACGTAGCCGGCGTGCGCGAAGAGGCGGCGCGCGGCGTCCAGCACCGGCGGATGGTCGCCGACGACGTCCAGCACCGAGGGCGTCCCGGCGTCGCGCGGGGCGGTCTCGCGGACGCGCGCCGCGACGCCCGCGAACCCGCCGTCGGCGGCACGGACGCAGTGGGCGACCCACTGCTCGCCGGCGACCCGTTCCTCGACGACGGCCCCGAGGCCGGCGTCCACCAGATCGGCGACGGCGCGGTCGCGCGCCGCGGCGTCGTGGACGACGCGGACCGCGGGGAGGTCGCCGGTGTCGGCGGTCGACCGGTGGGGCTTCACCACGCACGGGAGCGGCGGCCAGTCGCCCCGCGGCCCGTCGGCGCCGACGGCCACCGCGGCGGGGCGACGCACCCCGGCCGCCGCCGCCGTCGCACCGAGGGCGCCCTTGTCGCAGAGCATCCGGTACTGGCGGGCGTCGGGGCCGGCGACCCGCGCGCCGCCGAGGCGGGGGGCGTGCGGCGCGAGGAGGCGGGTGATGTCCTCGTCGAGGGACAGCACGACGTCCACCCCCGAGATGCGGCAGGTCTCGCGGACCCACCGCACGAACGCGTCGGGCGACCGGGTGGGCGAGGGGTAGCGCAGGGGCTCGCGCGCCCCGACGGGCCGGCCTCCGGGCGCGCCCTCCGGGTGGGCGGGCAGCACGCGGTGGCCGGCCGCCGCCAGCGAGCGACGGACCCACGGCCCGGGGCGGTGCCCGACCCAGAGGACCAGCACCGTCGCGGGGCGGGCGGGCGGGCGGTGGGTGGCGGCCGTGCGCATCCCCACCGACGGTAGACCGGCCCTCCTTGCACGCTCCTGACGATCACTAGGGTCCGCCCATGACCACCGCGCGCGCCGACGGCGGGGCGACGACCGGTCCGCCCCCGCGGCGACGCGGCGGCGGGTGCGGGTGCAAGCTCGGTCGGACGGCCCTGGTGGAGGCGCTGTCGCTGATGCCATCCGTGACCGGCCCGGACGTGCTCGTCGGCCCCGGGGGATCCGACGACGCCGCCGTGGTGCGCGTGCGCGACGACCTGGCGATCGTGGCGTCGGTGGACGTCGCCACCCCGCTCCTCGACGACCTCGCGACGTCCGGCGCGGTCGCCGCCGTCAACGCCATCGGCGACCTGCACGCCATGGGGGCGACGCCGGTCCTGGCGCTGGCGGTGGCGGCGTTCCCCGAGGACGGCGATCCGCGCGACCTCGCGCGGATCCTGCGGGCGGGCGCCGACGCCGCGCTCCGCGAGGGGTGCCCCGTGCTCGGCGGCCACACGATCGGCGATCCCGAGCCGACGTATGGTCTGGCGGTGATCGGCACCGTCCACCCCGACCGGATCATGCGCAACGACGCCGGGCGCCCGGGGGACCACCTGGTGCTCACGAAGCCGCTCGGGACGGGCGTGATCGCGAACGGCGCCGCGTCGGGACGCGCGCGCCCGGTGGACGTGGAGGCGGCCGTCGCCTCCATGCTCACCTCCAACGGGCCCGCGGCGCGCGCCGCCGCCGAGGCCGGCGTGCGGTGCGCCACCGACGTCACCGGCTTCGGCCTGGTCGGCCACCTCACGGAGGTCGCCGCGCAGAGCGGGACGGGGGCGACGATCCGGGCGGGCGCCGTCCCGCTGCTGGCGGGCGCGCGCGACCTGGCCGCGGCGGGGGTCCGGACCGGTGGGGCGCGGCGCAACCGGCGGTACGCGGACCACCTCGTCGACGCCGGCGCCGACGTCGCCCCGGAGGTCCTCGACCTGCTCCACGACCCCCAGACGAGCGGCGGCCTCCTGCTCGCCGTCGCGCCGGGCCGCGCCGGCGCGCTGCACGATGCGCTGTCCCGGGCCGGGGTGGACGCCTGGGACGTCGGCCGGCTGACGGCGGGACCCGCCGGGCGCGTGGCGGTGACGGCGTGAGCGCGCCGGCCGGGCCGCGCGGGTACCCGCCGTCGGAGCGGTGCCGCGGGATCCTCGACCGGGTGCGGGAGTTCATCGCCGACGAGGCCCTCCCCATGGTGGAGGAGGTCGAGCGGGAGATCGGCCCGACGGCGTTCGCCCTCGAACCCGACGGGCGGCTCGCGGCCCCGATGATCGGGCTGAAGCACCGGATGCAGCAGGCCTCCGCGCGGGCCGGGCTCTACTGCCCCCACCTGCCCGCGCCCGACGGCCTCGGCCTCGGCCTCGTGGACGTCTTCCACGTGCAGGAGGAGGTCTACCGGCACGGTCTGCGCGGCGTGCAGTGGATGCTCGCGTGGACCGACGGGCCGAGCCACCTCGTGCGCCACTGGAGCGCGGAGGCCCGGGAGGCCGTGCTCCCCGGGTTCCTCGCGGGCGACACGAACGTCGCGTTCGCCCTCACCGAGCCCGGCGCGGGGTCGGACGCCCTCGCCCTCACCACCTCGGCGCGCCGCGACGGCGACGGCTGGGTGCTCGACGGGGGGAAGCACCTCATCACCGGCGCGCCGTTCGTGCAGCACGCCCAGGTGATGGCGCGGGTCGAGGGGGCGGGGCGGCGCGAGGTCACGGCGTTCCTCGTCCCGATGGACGCCCCAGGGGCGTCGCGGGGCCCCGTCCAGCAGACGATCATGGCCGACGGCCAGACCGGCCCCCTCTCCTTCGACGGGGTCCGCCTGCCCCCGGGTGCGCTGATCGGGCGCGAGGGCGGCGCCCTCGACCTCGTCTTCCTCTGGATCAACTGGGCCCGCAGCCGCCGCGGCGGGATGTGCTCCGGCCTCGCCTGGCACTGCCTCGACCGCTCCGTGGGGTACACCGGCGCCCGCCGTGCGTTCGGCCGCCCGATCTCGGACTTCGGCGCGGTGGCCGAGCGACTCAGCGACGTCTACATGGACTGGCGGGCGATGCGGGCGCTGGCGCTCGAGGTGCTCGCCCGGCTCGAGGACACCGGCCTGCTCGACGGCGGGCCGGTCGGCGCCGCCGAGCGGCGTGACCTGTCGATGCTGAAGACGTGGTGCGACGAGGCGCTGCTGCGCGTCGCGGACCGCGCGATCCAGGTGCACGGCGGGCGCGGCCTGCTGGCCGAGACCGGCATCGAGCGCATCTACCGGGTGGCGCGCAACCTGCGCATCCCGGCGGGGACCACCGAGATCCAGCGGGCGATGATCGCCGACAGCCTCGCGGCCGGGTACGACGGGGAGCCGGTCTAGACGTCGAGCGGCTCCACGTCGGCGGGGGTCCCCGTCGGGTGGGGGACGGCCGTGGGACGCGACCCGAGGAACAGCGACCGGTCGGCGGCGTCGAGCAGCACCGGCATGACGTCGGCGCCGGTGATGCGCCCGAGCAGGCCGTCGGCGCAGTGGATCTCCCCGAAGCGGTCGACCCGGTCGGCGCGGACGCCCGGCCCGGCGAGCAGGAACGGCACGGGGTCGCCGCTGTGGATGACCTCGGGCGAGGTCGGCGTGGCGTGGTCGCCGGTGACGCAGACGACGACGTCCCCGAACCGCGCGGCGAGGTCGTGGAGGGCGCCGTCGACGGCCTCGACGGTGGCCCGCTTCACCGCCGGGTCCTTCGTGTGGCCCGCCTCGTCGGTCGCCTTGAGGTGGCAGAACACGAACGTCGCCCCGTCGTCGAGGGCGGTGCGCGCAACGTCGAGCCGGGCGCGCATCGCGGCGGCCGGGTCGCCGCCCTCACCGCAGTGCCGCGACCCGAGGCCGACGGTGGCGGCGAGGCCGGCCAGGAAGGGGGTGCCGGCGATGATCACCCCGTCGACCCCGTGGCGGGCGCGGAAGGCCGGCGCGGGTCGCGGTCGGCCCCACCACTTGAGGGTGATCGCGTCGAGCGCCGGCAGGCCCCGGTCGCGGCGGGCCCCGTTGCGCGGGTGCGCGGCGAGCGCGTGGACGGCGTCGCGGCTCCACGTCTCCGCGGCCCGGGCGGTGGCCGCGGCCTCGGGGACGAGCGGCTGCGGGCGCATCACCGGGTGGCGGTCGCGGTGGAACGGGTCGGAGTCGGTGACGCGGTCGTCGGCCCCGCCGGTGACGACGAGCACGCCCTCGCCCCGGCCGGGCCGCAGGGGGCGCAGCGCGAACCGGAGGCCGTCGACCTCCGCGGGGCCGATCGCGGCGAGCAGCGCCGCCGCGTCGTCGCCGTCGCCGGGCCCGGGGCGCCCCGTCGCCCAGAGCGCCCCGTCCCGGCGGGTGGTGGGGCGCAGCGCGGCGTAGGCGAGGACGTCCCCGTCGCCGACCGTCACGCCGTGGCCGCGGGCCTCCATGAGGGCCCGGCCGGGCGACTCGCCGGGGCGGTAGCCGAGGATCTCCCAGTGGGCGACCTCGCTCGACGGTGCGCGCCCGGGACCGAGCGGCCACAGCAGGCCGGTGGTGCCGCGGGCGGCGAGGGCGTCGAGGTGGGGTGTGCGGGCGGCCTCGTTCGCGGTCGCCCCGCCGTGGCCGGGGTGGGCGCGGTCGCCGAGGCCGTCAAGGAGCAGGACGAGGATCGAGCGCATGGCCCTCGGGGAGGTCGTCGATGAACCGGGCGACGGCGGGCGGCACCATGGCCCGCCACGCCGGGTCGCCGGCACGGACGGCGTCGCGCACCGCCGCACCGGACACGGCCTTGCCCTCGGGGGCGGGGAGCACCTCGACCCGGTGCCCGGCGGCGCGCAGGCGGGTGGTCTTGGTGTCGCCCCACGGGGAGAACAGCCGGATGAAGTGGACGACCCCGTCCGGCACGTAGTCGGGCCACAGGTCGGGTTCGGTGACGGGGAACGGGATGATCCGCACCGCGATGCCGGCCTCGGCCGCCGCCGCCTCGATCATCACGAGCCGCTCGGTGTAGGTGAACGGGTTCGACGCGGGCAGGTGGCGCAGGGGGTCGGCCGGTTCGGGCCGCGTGGCACGGCGGTCGGGGTCGGTGATGCCGACGTAGAGCTCGGCGCTGCGCTCCGCCGCGCCGCGGAGGTAGGCGAGGTGGCCGTGGTGGAAGGGCTGGAACCGGCCGTGGACCATGCCCCGCGGGATCACGGGAGGGCGATCCGCAGCCCGCGCCGGGTGTCGATGCCCTCCGCCGGCGGCACGCGGACGGTGCGGGCGCCGGGCCGGCCCCCGAGGACGATGCGCCGCAGCGCGACGTTGTCGGCGGTCGTCGACTCGCGGAGGGCCCCGGCGGGGTTCCCCTCGATCCGCAGGAGGTGGACGCCGTTCGGGAGGCGCGTGACGTCGATCGCCTGGCCGGGTGTGCCGTTGCCGTACGTGTCGCCGGCGCCGACCTCCAGCACCTCGCGCACCTGGACGGCGTCGGCGTCGCCGCAGGCCGACCCGAGGGACGTGTCCCCGGTGAGCAGGTCGGCGTTCGGGACGAGCTGGTCGATCTGGTCGGTGGGGGCGAGGCACCACGCCTCCTTCGGGCTCACCGCGGCGGGCCGCCCGTCGGCGCGGACCAGCGAGTACCGGGCGAAGTCCCGGAAGTGCCAGTGGTCGTGGGCGGCGCGCGGGTCGTAGTCGAGGAGCCCGACGGGGACGGCGGCGACGTCGTCGTCGCCGCGCCGGAAGAACTGCCAGGCGTCCATCCGCGGCGCCGTGCCCCGGCGGTAGCCCTCGACGATCAGCGTCCCCGGCCCGGCGTTCCACACCGTCGCCGAGAACTCGAGCAGGTCGCGGCGGCCGCGGCGGGTGACGGTGACGTCGGTGGCGGGCAGCGCGACGAGGTTCGGCAGGGCGTCGGCGGGCGGGACCACGTCGGTGGCGGGCGGGGCGGTGCGCCGCACCGGCCGGTACCGCGGTGGGTGGGCGTGCCGGGGTCCGGGGTCGGGGGCGGAGACGCCCTCGCCCGTCCGTCCGCCGCCGAGGTGGTCGTCGTCGCCGGGCGCCGCGGGCTCGGGGCGCGGGGGCGGGAGCACCCGCAGGGCGATGGTGGCGGCGCGGTCGGCTTGCGCCATCCCGAGCCAGTCGGCCGTCGCGGGCCGCATCCTCACGCGGACGGTGTACCGGCCGGGGTCGAGCCCGTACCCCGTGACGCGCCACAGCTCGACGGGGACGCCGTAGTCGGTGTCGAGCCCCATCCGCAGGCCGCGGGCGAACGGGTGGGTGAGGCACTGCTGGGGGAACCCGCTCCGCGCCGGCCCGGACGGCCCGAGGCGCTCGGGTGAGGCGTTGAGGCAGATGTCGAGGGCGCGCCGCCGCACGACCCGGCGGGCGGCGTCGAGGACGGTCACGGTGACGGCGCGTCCCAGGCCGCGCGGGCCGGCGGGCACCGTCGCCGGCAGCGGCCCCCGCGTCCCGTCGACGACCTGCTCGGCCACCCAGTCGCCCGTCCCGGGGACCCGCCGTGCCTCGAGGGCGACGGGGCCGCCGCGGTTGACGAGGTGCACCACCGACGGCACGCCCCCCGGGGACGTCGTGACGACGCGGTCCCGCACGACGAGCAGTTCGGCCCGGGGCGGCGCCGCGGTCGCCGCGGTCGCCGCGGCGAGGAGGACGGCGAGCGCCGCCCCGAGGAGGGTGCGGCGGGGGACGGGGCGACGTGCCGGCGGGGTCCGCATGGCGCCACGTTACCCCGGCCCCCCGGCGTCCGGCACCATCCGCGGACGACGTGCGTCGCCCGGGCGGGGTCAGCCCGCGGCGGCCCGCCGGGCGGCCCCGTCGCGCGCCGCGTCGCGGAGGAGGGCGGCGATCTCCTCGACGCCGTACCGCGCCTGCAGGCCGCTGGGGTTGGGGGCCACCCAGACGGGGACGCCGGCGAGCGGCTCGGGCTGGCGCCCGAGGGTCGCGCGGGGACGCCCGAAGGCGGTGCGGTAGGCGCCCACCCCGAGCACGACGACGACGCCGGGGCGGACGCGGGTGACGAGGGCCGCGAGCCGCTCCCCGCCCTCCCGGATCTCCTGCGGCGTGAGCTCGGACGCCGCCGCGGTCGTCCGGGGGACGACGTTGGTGATGCCGATCCCCATCCCCGGCAGCGCGTCCTGCTCGTCGGGGCGGAGGAGGCGCGGCGTCAGGCCGGCGCGGTGGAGCGCCGCCCAGAAGCGGTTGCCCGGCCGGCCGAAGTGGTGCCCCGACCACGCCGTCCACAGGCCGGGGTTGATGCCGCAGAGGAGCATGTCGAGGTCGTCGGCGACGAGGTCGGGGACGACGAGGCCGCGGGCGGCCTCGAGCTCGGCCCGGGTCGGCCGGGGGCGGGGGCCGGTCAGGGCCCCGGCGGTGGGGTGGGGACGGCCACGGGGGGCCAGTCGCCGGTCGCGGGCAGCATCCCGCGCGTCCGGAACGACGCGGTCGCCAGGGGTCCGTTGAGGTAGGTGAGGAACGCGGCGGTGATGGAGCGGACGCCCCGCGGCGGGCCGAGGCGCCGCAGCGTGACGAACGTGATCGGGTACGCGTCGGGGTGGGCGAGGGCGCGGACCGTGGCGTCGGTCGGCGCCGACCCGCCGACGGGGACCGCACAGGTGGTCGATGCGTACGCGCGGGCCCGCGACCAGCTCGTCACGGCCGCGACGGCGAGGTCGCCGGACGCGGCCTCGGAGAGCCCGCCGTCGCGCACGACGCGCGCCCCCGCGGGTGCCCGCGTGGGCGCCCCGAAGCGCGGCTCCGACGACCGCTCGATCCCGTCACCGGCGCGCCGGAGCGCGATGGCGTCCGCGCCGGCGGGCACCGCCACGCCGGCCGCGGACCAGGCGCGGATCCGGCCGGCGGCGATCCCGCGCGCCACCGCCCGGGACACCCCGGACGCGCACGCCGGGTGGCCGGCGGCGACCGCGAGGACGTCGGCGTCGCGGCCGAGGTCGGCGCGCACCTCCAGGTGGCGGCGCTCCGCCGCGGTGAGCCGCCGGTCGAGGAAGACGCCCTGGGGGCTCGGGTAGCGCCGCAGGCGGACCATGTTCCGGAGGTAGATGCCGGCGGACGGGCCGACGACCGCGGAGGCGCTGTCGAACACGTAGCGGTACGTGCGGCCGCCGACGCGGACCATGATCGGGACGACCCGCCGCCCCCGGGGGTGGATCGCGAAGGTGGTCGGCGTGAAGCCGACGAGGTGGTCGACGCGTAACGGGATCACCGAGTTGTAGAAGGCGCTCTCGACGGGTTGCGCGGTCGCCGCGGCGGGCGCGACCAGCAGTGCGGCGAGGGTGAGCAGGATCGGCGTCCGGGGCATCGCGCGACCCAACCAGCATGGGCATCCCCGGTCAAGGAACGTGTGGACGACGGTGCAGGGGTGCGGCCGCCCACGGTATGGTCGGCCGATGCCGTCCGAGCCGCCCCGTCAGATCGTCGTCGTCTCGCGGGGACGCCCCGACCCGCCGTCGTTCATCGTGTGGCTGATCGTCGCCGTCGGCATCAACATGGTCGCCCTGATCGTGGTCGACGGCCTGTTCTCCGGCGTGCAGATCGCCCGCTGGTGGCCGCTCGTGATCGGCGCGTCGGTCCTCGCCCTCGGCAACGCGTTCCTGAAGCCGCTGCTGGCCCTGCTGACCCTGCCGTTGATCATCTTCACGTTCGGCCTGGCCTACTTCGCGTTGAACGTCGCGATGCTCGCCCTCGCGGAGTGGGTCGCCCCCGACTTCACGATCGACGGCTTCTGGACGTACGTGGGCGCGACGATCGTGGTCTGGATCGTCAACGTGCTGGTGCAGGCGCTCGTCGGCGCCGTCTCCGGCGACCGCGACCGGTCGCGCCGGACGTCGTGAGCGCGTTCCGGCGCGGGCGCCTCGACGGCGCCCCCGCCGCGCCGGCCGACGGGGAGCGGCACGACGTCGTCGCGACGCCGGGCGGCGCCCGGGTGGAGCTGATCCTCACCGGCCGCCTCGCCGGCCCGCAGCGCTTCACCGGCGACGCGGACGAGTGGGTCGTCGTCCTCGACGGGTCGGCCCGCCTCGAGGCCGGCGGGGACGTGCACGACCTGGTCGCGGGCGACTGGGTGCTGATCCCCGCGGGGCAGCCCCACGTGCTCCACGACGCCGCACCGGGGACGCGGTGGCTCGCCGTGCACGCACCCCCGCGGTAGGCGTCCGACGAGCGAGCCGCCGGGGCCGCCCGAGGGCGGCCCCGGCGTCCGTTGTCGCGTGCGTCGAGGCACGCCCCCGGACCGGATCCCGATGGATTCAGGGAGGAACAGCGGTCCGCACGCGATGCCCCCAACGGGATTCGAACCCGTGCCGCCGCCTTGAAAGGGCGGTGTCCTGGGCCGCTAGACGATGGGGGCCCGGCAGAGCGGATCAAACCAGAAAGAAGGGCCCGGGACGGCTTTGAGAAAGCCGATCCCGGGCCCCGGTGGCAGAAGAGGTTTGGCTCGGGGCGTGGTTCCATCCCCGTTGCTGCAGCTGCGCATCAGGGGCACGCCCCTAGCTACTGCCACCTCTACAGTCACTATGCAATAGGACCACCTCCCTTCCGTAGTAGAGCGAGATTAGCGGGACCGTCGGCTGTCGGCCACCCGTCGGTCACGGGGGGTCCGGCGGGGCCGGGAGGCGGGCGCGGAGGGGCCGCCGCTGCCACCATCCACGGGTCCCGCCCGTGCCGGCCGGGACGTCCCACGCGAAAGGACCCGACATGCCGAAGGCCGTCTGGAACGGAGCGGTGATCGCCGAGAGCGACGACACCGTCGTCGTCGAGGGGAACCACTACTTCCCCGCCGACTCCCTCGACCGCAGCACCCTCGCCGACAGCTCCAACACGTCGGTCTGCCCGTGGAAGGGCACCGCCAGCTACTACGACGTCGTCGTCGACGGGCAGGTCAACGCCGGGGCCGCCTGGTACTACCCCGCCCCCAAGGACGCGGCCGCCGAGATCAAGGACCGCGTCGCCTTCTGGCGTGGCGTGACGGTCGAGCCGTAGGATCGCCGCCGTGCCCGCCCTCGACCTGATCGTCATCGGCGCGGGCATGGCCGGCATCAACGCCGCCGGCCGTGCCGCCGAGGCCGGGGCCCAGGTCGCCGTGATCGAGCGCGGGCGGATCGGGGGGACGTGCCCCACCCGCGGGTGCATCCCCTCGAAGGCGCTCATCCGCAGCGCCGAGATCGCCCACGAGGTCCGCACCGCGGGCGACTACGGGATCGTCGTCGACGGCTACCGGGTGGACATGGGCGCCGTCATCGACCGCGTCCAGCGGATCGTCGACAAGGGGTCGGCCGGGGCGACCGCCTACCTCGAGTCGCTCGAGACCGTCCGCATCGTCCGGGGCGAGGCCCGCTTCGCCGAGCCGGGGGTCGTCGTCGTCGGCGACGAGCGGCTCCGGGCGCCGCGGGTGCTCGTCGCCACCGGCGCTGAGCCGATCGTGCTCCCCATCCCCGGCCTCGCCGAGACGCCCCACCTCACCAGCGACGACGTCCTCCTGCTCCGCGAGGTGCCGCCCCGGCTCGTCGTCATCGGGGCCGGCCCCATCGGGCTGGAGCTCGGCCAGGCCCTCTCGCGGCTCGGCTCGTCCGTGACGCTCATCGAGGCCGCCCCGACCCTGATGCCCGGCGCCGACCCCGAGATCGGCGAGGCGCTCCACGAGCTCCTCGAGGCCGAGGGGATCGCGATCGCCTGCGGCGCGGACGTCGAGCGCGTCGGGACCGGACCGGACGGACGCCCCCGCGTCGCGTTCACCGCCGGCGGCGTCGCCCGCGAGGTCGACGGCGACGCCCTCCTGCTCGGGGCGGGCCGCGGCCCGTCCGTCGCGGCCCTCGACCTGGCGGCCGCCGGCGTCGACGGCGGGCCGAGGGGCATCCCCGTCGACGCGCGCCTCGCCACCTCGCGGGAGGGCCACTACGCGGCGGGGGACGTGCTCGGCGCGCCCTGGGGGGCGTACACCCACGTCGCCCGGCAGCTCGGCCGCGACGCCGCCGAGAACGCCCTCGGCCTCGGCGCCCACGACGTCACCCCCGACCCCGGCCCCCGCGCCGTCTTCACCGACCCCGAGTTCGCGACCGTCGGGATGACCGAGGAGGAGGCCCGCCGCGCCGGCCACGACGTCGGCGTCGGCCTCACCCGCTTCTCCGGGGGCAAGGCCCGCGCGTGGGGGCAGGAACGCGGCCTCGTGAAGGTCGTCGCCGACCGCGCCACCCGCCGCATCCTCGGCGCCCACGTCCTCGCGTACCACGCCGCCGACCTCGTGCACCCCGTCGTCGTCGCGATGCGGGCGGGCAGCGCCGACCCCCTGCTCGACGCGTTCCACATCCACCCCACGCTCGGCGAGCCGGTCCAGGGGGCTGCCCGGAGCGCGTTGGCCGGGTAGCGTGTCCCTGCTCCCGGCGCGGGAGCCGACACGGTGAGCAAGACGAGAGGGGGCATGGCCGAGCACCCGCCGGGACCCGCGCCCGCCGCCGCGCCACCCGTCCTCAACGGCCGCTACGTCGCGCTGCTGGCGATCTGCGCCCTCATGGGCATGCCGGTGGCCATCGCCGCCGCGGGGTTCACGTCGCTGATCAACGAGCTGCAGGAGGCCCTCTGGACGGACCTCCCCGACGCGCTGGGCTGGTCGGAGCCCGCCGCCTGGTACGTCATCGTCCTGCCGGTGGCCGGCGGCCTGATCGTGGCCGCGGCGCTCCTGCTGCCCGGCCGCGGCGGGCACTCGCCGATCGAGGGGCTCAGCCTCACGGCGCTGCCGCTCTCGACCCTGCCCGGCATCCTGCTCGCCGCGGTCGGCACGCTCGCCTTCGGCCTCGTGCTCGGTCCCGAGGCGCCCCTCATCGCGCTCGGGTTGGCCCTCGGGCTCCTGGTGGCGCGGCTCCTCCGCATCGAGGGCGACGGCGCCAAGGTGCTCGGGCTCGCCGGCGCGTTCGCCGCGATCAGCGTCGTGCTCGGAGGCCCCCTGCCCTCGTCCCTGGTCCTGCTCGAGGTGGCCGTCGCCAGCGGCATGGTCGCCGGACCGGCCCTCCTGCCGACGATCGCCCCCGGGTTCCTCGCGGCGGGCACCGGCGCGCTGGCCTTCACCGGCATCGACGACTGGCCCGGCCTCTCGCGGGGATCCCTCGCGATCCCCTCCCTGGCCGACTACGCGAGCGTCCGGATCGTCGACATCGCGTGGTGCATCGTGAGCGCCCTCGGGATCGCGGTGGTCGTCGCGTCCGCCCGGCCCGCCGCGCGTCGCATCGCCGCGGCGACCGCCGCCCACCGGGTCGCGGCGCTCCTCGTCGGCGGCCTGGTCGTCGGCGTCCTCGCCGTGGCATTCCGGGCGATCACCGACCAGCCGGTGGACCTCGTGCTCTTCTCCGGCCAGTCCACGGTGCCCGCGACCGTCGCCGAGACCTCCGCCGGGGTCCTCGGCCTCGCGATGATCCTCAAGGCCGTGGCCTACGCCATCACCCTCGGGGCCGGGTTCCGCGGTGGCCCGATCTTCCCGACCATCGCCATCGGGGCCGGCGTCGGCGCGTTCCTCGCCATCGTCCTCCCCGGCTTCGACACGACCCCCGCCGTCGTCGCGGGCATCGCGGCCGCCGGGGCCGCCGGCCTGAGGCTGCCGATCTCCGGCGTCGTCCTCGCGGCCTTCGTCGTCGGCGGGAACGTCTCGGAGACCCTGCCGATCGCCGTGATCGCGTCCGTCGCGGCCTGGCTCACCGCCCTCGCCGTCGACCGCGCGACCGGGCGCCGGGCACCGGCCTGATGCCGCCCCCGCCGGGGCGCCCCCGGTTCAGCCGGCGCGCCGCCGCCGGTCGCGGTGGCGCTTCGCCGCGATGCGGGCCACGTACGCCCGGCGCAGCGGACCGGGCAGCCAGCGCCCGATCAGCTTCATCGCGAACGCCATCCGCCGCGGGAACGCGATCTCGTCGTCCCCCGCCTCGAGGCCGTCGGCGATGATCCGCGCCGCCTCGTCGACCTCGATCACGAACGGCATCTCGAAGTCGTTCTGCTCCGTCAGCGACGTCGTCACGAACCCGGGGGCCACCACCGTGACCCGGACGCCGGAGCGCTCGCCGGCGAGGTCGGCGCGCAGGCTGTCCGCCATCGAGATCAGGAACGCCTTCGTCGCGCCGTAGGCGCTCGCCATCGGGAGCGCCGCGAAGCCGGTGACGCTCGCGACGACGGCGATCCGCCCCGCCCCCCGCCCGCGCATCCCCGGCAGCACCGCCTCGATGCAGTTGACCGTCCCCATCACGTTCACCTCGACGTGGGGGCGGAACAGCTCGGCCGTGAACTCGTCGGGGAGCACCGGCCGGTACGTCCCGGCGTTCAGCAGGGCGATGTCGATGCGCCCGTGCTCCGCCGTGATCGCGTCGACGACGGCGTGCATCGAGTCGGCGTCGGTGATGTCCCCCGGGTGCGCGCTGATGCCCGGCTGCGACGCCGCCAGGGCCTCCAACGCGTCGGCGCGTCGGGCCGTGACGCAGACCCGTGCCCCGCGCCGCGCCAGCTCGCGCGCGACCTCCTCGCCGATGCCCGACGACGCCCCCGTGATCCAGACAACCGTGCCCGCGAGGCCCATCAGAACGCCATCCGCGGGGTGGGGCCCGCCGGCAGGCGGTCGTTGAACGGCCGCGTCAGCACCAGCTGGTAGTCGTGCAGGGCCCGGGTGCGGAACCCCGCCTCGCAGAACGCGAGGTAGAACTCCCACGTCCGGACGAAGCGGTCGTCGTACCCCAGGGCGAGGACCCGCTCGCGGTTCGCGAGGAAGTCCTCCCGCCAGATCTGCAGCGTGCGGGCGTAGTGGTAGCCGATGTTCTCGACGCCGTGCACGATCAGCTCCGACGACCGGGTCATCGCGCTCGTGATCGCGTCGAGCGACGGGATGAGGGCCCCCGGGAAGACGTACTGGCGGATCCAGTCGTTGCCGCGCCGGTACCGCTCGTACCGCTGGTCGGGGACCGCGATCGTCTGGATGCACGCCACGCCGCCCGGCGCCAGCAGGCGGTCGACCGCCGCGAAGTAGACGGGCAGCTCGCGGTGGCCGATCGCCTCGAGCATCTCGATGGAGGCGACGTGGGTGAAGGTGCCCTCCATCGTGCGGTAGTCCTGCAGCAGGATCTCGACGCGGTCGGTGAGCCCGGCGTCGGCGACCCGCTCCCGGGCGAGCGCCGCCTGCTCCTCCGAGAGGGTCAGGCCCGTCACCCGGGCGCCGTACTCCGACGCGGCGTGCAGCGCGAAGCCACCCCACCCGCAGCCGATCTCCAGCACGTGCGACCCGGGGCCGAGGTCGAGCTTGTCGCAGATGCGCCGGTACTTGGCGGCCTGCGCCTCCTCAAGCGACATCCCCGGGTGCTCGAACACCGCGCACGAGTACGTCCAGCTCGGGTCGAGGAACAGGGCGTAGAGGTCGTTGCCGAGGTCGTAGTGGTACTGGATGTCGCGCTTCGCCCCCGGAAGGTCGGAGCGTGCGGGCAGGCGCGGGCGCCGGCGCTGCGCCTCCATCAGCAGCGACGCCGGCGGGCGGCTGCGGACGTCCTCCGCGGTCACGGCGAGGATCTCCAGCAGGCCCACCAGGTCGTCCGTCCACCAGTCGCCGGCGACGTACGACTCGCCGATCGCCAGCCGCCCGCGCGTCGCCAGCCGCCGCCACAGATCCTTCGACCCGACGGTCACCTCGACGTCCGGACCGGTCGACGGGTCGCCGGCGCGGCGCACCGTGCCGTCGGGGAGCCGCACCGAGATGCGGCCCCGCGCCGGGGAGCCGAGTCCCCACAGCGCCGCGCGGCGCGCGAGCGGGGTCAGGGGGGAGCGCCGCGGGTCCGGCAGCGGGCGCAGGGCCCGCCGCGACGGCTGCCGCGGCTCCCCCTCCGCCACCGCCGTCGTGACGGAGCCCTCACCCGGCGAGAACCGGGGCTTGCGGTGGAACGGGACCTTCTTCATCGCGAGCTTCACCGCCTGCCAGTGGATGAGTCCGGACACCTGCTGGGACATCAGGGGATAGCGCACCAGGGCGCGGGCGATGCGGGCATCCGTCAGCGGGTGCCGCACGCCGGTCAGCTCCGCCCAGAACGGCTGCTCGCCGCCTTCGGCGATGCCGACGCCCGCGTGCATCCTCTCGCCCGGCCCCTCGAACGAGAACCGGTACGTCTGGTCCATGCCGAAGAACGGCGAGACATGCATCACCTTGCGGTGCTCGTACACCTGCCGCGCACCGTCGCGCACCCGGTTCTCCGCCGTCAGCAGGTAGCTGTGCCGCTCCCCGAACGTGTTGGAGACCTCCGCGACGATCGCGGCGAGCGACCCGTCGGCGGCGTAGCAGTGGAAGTAGCTGACGGGGTTGAACACGTAGCCGAGCAGCCGCAGGTTGGTGATCAGCAGCACCCGGCCGCCGGCGAGGTCGATGCCGCGTTCGGCGAGGAACGCGACGACGTTCTCCTTGCACGGCCGCTGCGGGTCGCCGAGGTGGTCGCCGTCGCGGAACGTCAGCACCGCCGGCCGGTTGTAGCCGAAGAGGGTGAGCCGCCGGTCGAGCTCCGGCAGCTCGTCCAGGTCGAGCCCGTAGAAGCAGACGGGGTACCGGAACGCGTTGTGCGCGGGGGCGGTGCGGGCGTGCAGCAGCGACCCCTCGTAGAGCCCCGACCTCACCAGGGCGCCCCGAGCCCCGCGGCCGCCCGCAGCCCCGACGCGAGGCCGTCCTCGTGGAACCCGAAGCCCTGGTAGGCGCCGCAGAACCACGTGCGCCGCCGCCCGTCCAGCTCGTGCAGGCGCCCCTGCGCGTCGAGCGAGGCGAAGGTGTAGAGCGGATGGGCGTACTCCACGCGGCGGATCACCCGATCCTCGGCGATCCGGTCGTCGCGGTTCAAGGTCACGCAGTAGTGCTCGGGCTCGTCGAGGGCCTGCAGGGTGTTGAGGTGGTAGGTGACCGTGGGGGACGGCGAGGGGTCGCGGCAGTCGTCCACCAGGTAGTTCCACGACGCCCGCGCCACGGGGCGGGCGGGCAGCAGCCGCTCGTCGGTGTGCAGCACCGTGCTGTTGCGCGTCGTGCGGAACGCCCCCAGCACCTCGTGCTCCAGGGGGTCGGCGTCGGCCAGCATCGCGAGCGCCTGCGGCGCGTGGGTCGCCACGACGACGGCGTCGAAGCGCTCCCGCGCGTCGCCCGCCGTCCGGATCGTCACGCCGTCGGCGTTCCGGGCGATCGACCGGACCGGGGTGGACAGGCGCAGCCGGTCGCCCATCGGCGCCGTGATCGCGGAGACGTACGTGCGGCTGCCCCCGACGACCGTCCGCCACTGGTGGCGGCGGAAGCCGAGCAGTCCGTGGTTCTGGAAGAAGCGCACCGCGTAGGCGACGGGGAACTCCAGCGTCTCGCCGGGGGCGGTCGACCACAACGCCGCCGCGAAGGGCACGAGGTAGTGGTCGCGGAAGTCGCGCGAGTACCCCTCGATGCGCACGTAGTCGCCGAGGGTGCTGCGCGCGTGGCGGGGGTCGAGGCCGCCCTCCCCCTCGCGCAGGAACCGGATGATCTGGGCGAGGAGCCGCAGCATCCGCGGGCTCATCAGCGCCCGCGGCTGGCGCCACAGGCCGACCGCCGAGTACTCCACGCCGCAGCGGCGGCAGCTCACCCCGAACGACATGTCGGAGTCCTGCACCGCGACGCCGAGCTCGCGGAAGAGGCGGCTGAGACGCGGGTAGTTCGGCTCGTTGTGGACGAGGAACCCGGTGTCGAGGTGCAGGTCCCCGCCGTCGCGCGGCAGGGTCACGGTGTTCGCGTGACCGCCCGGGCGGGCATCAGCCTCGAACACGGTGACCTCGTGCACGCGCGCGAGGGCGTGGGCGGCACCGAGTCCGGCGATGCCGGCGCCGACGACGGCCACCCTCATCGCGTGCCCACCCGTCCCGCCGTGTCCGGTCTGAACGTCATCTCATCCGTATACGGTCCGCACCCGTAGACGGATGAGGAGGCCCGAACCCGCCGGACCCCACTACGCTCCATCCGAATGGGAGAGCCCACATCGTGAACGAAGCACGCGCCGCGTCCGGACCCCCCATCGCCACGGTCCGGACGAGCACGAGCATCCCGAGCCGCGTCATCACCCTCATCGCGGTCCTCACCCCTCCCATCGGCGTCCTCTCCGCGATGGGCCTCCTGTGGGGCGTGGCCGTCCGTCCGGTCGACATCGTCCTGCTCGTCGTGCTCTACACGGCGTGCGGGCTCGGCATCACCGTCGGCTACCACCGGCTCTTCTCCCACAAGGCGTTCAAGACGACCCCCGCGATCCGCGGCCTCCTCGCGATCCTCGGGTCGATGACGATCCAGGGTCCCGTCACCCAGTGGGTCACCGACCACCGCAAGCACCACGCGCTGTCGGACCGCGAGGGCGACCCGCACTCCCCCCACGGCCACCGCGACGGCGTCTTCGGCGGGCTCGCGGGCTTCCTGCACGCCCACATGGGCTGGCTCGTCACGACGAAGGGCATGGAGCGCGGCCGCCGGTACGGGCGCGACCTCTACGACGACGACGTCATCCGCCGCATCGACCGCCTCTACATGCTGTGGGTCGTGCTGTCCCTCGGCATCCCGTTCGCTGTGGGCTTCGCGGTCGACCCGACCCTGCGCGGCGGCCTCACCGGCCTCGTCTGGGGCGGCCTCGTGCGGATCTTCCTGTTCCACCACATGACGTGGAGCGTCAACTCGATCTGCCACACGTTCGGCCGCCGGCCCTACGCCACCGACGACGAGAGCCGCAACAACTGGCTGATCGCGCTCCCCACGTTCGGCGAGGGCTGGCACAACAACCACCACGCGTTCCCCGGCTCGGCGGTCCACGGCCTCGGGAGGCTGCAGGTCGACATGAGCTGGTGGACCATCCGCACCCTGGAGAGGCTGGGCCTGGCGTGGGACGTGAAGGTCCCGACCGCCGACCGGCTCGCCCGTCGCGCCGCTCAGGCGGCCGCCTCGGCCTGAGCGCCGGCGGTCCGGAAGGCCTCGAGGCGGACCGCGACCCGGTCCGCCCACACCTCCGCCCGCGGCATCGGCACGAGACGCCCCCCGAACCGGAGGGCGATGGGGTGCACGGCGCCCTGGATGAGCTCGTAGGTGGCGGGGACACCCGCCGCGAGGACGCGCTCGTAGCCGCGCCGTGAGCTCGCCGGGCTGATGCCGGGGATCCCCGGCAGCCAGCCGTCGAGCGAGCCCTGCACGACCGTCAGGTCCCGCCCGCGCAGCGTCGTGACGGGCATGCGGTCGGGGATCCACGGGGCGAGCCCCATCACCCCGACGACGCTCGGGTGGTCGGCGGCGCCGATGGCGACGGCCCCGCCCATGCTGAAGCCGATGAGCAGGGTGCCCCGGCCGCGGGGGTCGCGGGCGGCGTCGAGCGCCGACCGGGCGTCCTCGATGCACATCTCGAGCCGGTTCCACGACTTCACGCGGTACCGCACCTCGTGGAAGCGCAGGCCGGGGAAGCGCGGCGCCAGGCGACGCACGAGGAGCTCGATCGACCCGCCCCAGTCGCCCGGCAGCAGCCCGCCGCTGCCGCCGCTCATGCAGACGACCGGCAGTCCGTCCTCGGGCCCGGTGCGGCGCATCGCGGCACCGCTCGCGAGCTCCTCCGCGACGCTCAGCGGGGCCGCGCCAGGAGGCCGAGGGCGCCGAAGGCCGTCGCGCCCGCGGTGATGGCGAGGACCTTCCGGTCCCTCCGGCCGTACCGGGCGGCGTCGGCCAGGTCGAGCGCGACCCGCACGCCGATCGACGTGCGCGTGTCGGGGGAGAGCGCCAGGGCGAGGCCGCTGCCGGCGTCGCGCACCCCGAGGGCGCGGACCTCCGACGGGGGGATGCCGAGCATCTCCGCCATCCGCTCGGTGCGCAGGACCGTCAACGCCACCCACCACGCGCAGCCGCCGGCGAGGACGAGGGACCACGTTCGCTGCGACACGGGGATCACGGTGTCCAGGATAGACCCGCCCCCGCCCCCGGGGACCGCGGTCGGCGTCCGGGCGCTACGCGCGGTCGATCAGGACCGGGGTGCCGGCGTTCGCGTACCGGGCGACCGCGGCGAGGGCCGGCTCGGCGAGGATCACGCAGCCGAAGCTCGACGCCGTGCCCACCCGCCAGCTGCGGCCCGTGCCGGTGCCGTGGATCGCGACGAGGGCGTCGCCGCCCATGAACGTGCGCAGGGTGGGGGAGTGCGCCGTCAGCGTGAGCGTCCACGCGCCGTACACCGAGCGCCACGCGGGCAGCGTCGGCACCGGGTCCTGGATGGCGAAGCGGCCGACGGGCGTCGGCGTGCCCGGCCGGCCGATGCCGGCGGGGTGGCTCGCGAGGCGGGTGCGGCCACGCCAGACCTCGAGGCGGCGCGACCCGAGGTGCACCTCGATGCGCACGCGCCGCCCCTGCAGCTGGACCGTGTCCGCCCGCACCCACCCGGCCGTGCCGTTCGGGCGGACGGGGAGCTGCACGCGCACCCACTCGTGCCCGCGCGCGTCGCGGTGGCGTCCCGTCACCAGGAGCTTCTGCGCCGTCCCCGACCACGTCGTGGAGCCGACCAGGCGCATCCGTGGCCGGCTGCCCGGGCGCGGCGCGCTGCGCGCGACACCCGGCACGACCACCCGCGCCGTGAGGGCCGGGCGCGCGCGCACCTCCAGCGACTCGGCGCCGGCGCCCGGGCCGGGCGCCAGCACCGCCAGCGCCGCCGCGCCGATCGCGAAACCACAGAACCTCCACATGCATGTGGTGTCGTCGCCGCGTCCGCGGGGCTTGAGGGCACGCACCCGGCGCCGTGCAGCGCCCGTCCGGCGGGGCCGATGAGGGGCGCATGACGATCCCCACCACGCCGCCCCCCGCCGACGTCGAGGCGGGCACCCTGCTCGCCGTGGTCCCCCCGGGGGCCGCCGGGACCGCCGGCGCGGGGGTCCTGGCGCTGGCGCGGCCCGAGGGGGGCGTGGAGCTCCGGGCCGCCCGCGACGGCGTCCCCGCCGTCGCGGGGGGTGTCGTGGCGATCGACCCGCGCCACGTCACGGGCGACGCCCGTGACCGCGGCGACGACCACGACGTGTGGGGCGCCCTGCTCGTCGAGGGGCACGTCGGCGCGGGACGGGAGGTGGGCGCGACCGGTCCGGTGCGGGTCACCGGCATGGTCGACCGGGCGCACGTCCGCGCCGGCGGGGAGCTCACCGTGGAGGGGCGGGCGAGCGGCGCCCGGCTCGCCGCGGGTGGGGTCGCCCGCATGCGCCGCTCCCTCGACGGCGCCCTCGCCGGGGTGCCCGACGACCTGCTCGTCCTGGCCGCCCTCGCCCGTCAGCTCGTCGCGGCCGCCGACCGGCGCGGTGCGCCCGCGGCGCCCGGCCGCGCGGTCGCGGCGCTCCGCGACGGCCGGTTCGCCGACCTCGACGACCGGCTCGCCGCCGCCGAGCGGGTCGTCGCCTCGGCGCGGCGGTCGTGGCCCGGCCTGGTGCCCGCGATGGTGTCCGAGCTCGCGGCCGCCCGGGCCGTCCTGGCCGCGCCGACGGGTGTGCCGGACCCGGTCGCGCGGCTCGCCGGCGCCGGCGCGTTCCTGCGCGCCGCCACCACGGTGCGCCCCGCGCCGGAGCCGCCCGGCATCCGCCTCGCGGCCGCCCGGGACGCGTCGATCGACTGCGCCGGCCCGCTGCGCCTCACCGGCGCCGGGGCGACCGGCTGCGAGATCACGGCGGGCGGCGACGTGACGGCCGTGGCGTCCGGCGGCGCGATCCTCGGGGGCACCCTGCGCGTCGGCGGCCGCCTGCGCGCCGCGACGCTCGGCGGCCGGGGCGACACGCCGCTGCGGGTGGAGATGACCGGCGCGCGGCCCGTGCGCGACCTGGTGCGGGCCGCCGTCGCGCACCCCGGCGTGGAGATACGGATCGGCCGCGAGACCGTCCGCATCGACCGTCGCCGCCACGACCTGCGGATCGCCCTCGAGCCAGGGCGGGTGGTGGTCGAGGGCGGGTGAGCCGGCCGGCTCACCCCGAGCGGCGGCGCATCGACGCCGCGCCGAGGGCGAGCGCCCCGAGCGTCACGACGACCACCACCGCGACGTCGATCACGAACCGCGTGCCGAGGGGCCCGGGCGCGCCGGCCCGGGCCAGCGCGTCGTAGGCGTAGGTCAGCGGCAGCACGTCCGAGAGGGCCTCGAGCGGCCCCGCCATCCGGTCGCGGGCCACGAACAGCCCGCACAGCAGGAGCTGCGGCAGCACGATCGCCGGCATGAACTGCACCGCCTGGAACTCGCTGGTGGCGAACGCGCTCGCCAGGAGCCCGAGCGACATGCCGAGCAGGGCGTTCGCGACCGCCAGCGCGACGAGCACGGCGGCGCCGCGCGCGGTGTCGACGCCCAGCGGCCCGAGCGTCACGGCCGCCAGCACGAGCGTCTGGACGACGGCGACCGCGCCGAACGCCAGGGCGTACCCCGCCAGCAGGTCGAGCTTGCCGACCGGCATGCTCATGAGGCGCTCCAGGGTCCCGGAGGTGCGCTCCCGCAGCATCGCGATCGACGTGACGATGAACATCGTGATGAAGGGCAGCAGGCCGACGAGGGGCGGGGCGATCCGGGCGAACACCGGCGGCTCCCCGTCGAACGCGTAGCGCAGGATCACCATCAGGACGCACGGCACGACGACGAGCAGCGCGATGGTGCGCGGGTCGCGGCGGAGCTGGATGAGGACGCGGACGGCGACCGCCCACGTGGCGGAGGCGCTCACCGGGCCGCCCCCGTCCCCTCGATGAGCTGCAGGAACGCGGCGCCGAGGTCGTCGCAGCCGGTGCGCTCCCGCAGCCCGTCGGGGGTGGTGGCGGCCACGAGCGCGCCGTCGCGCATCAGCAGGAGGGCGTCGCACTCGGCGGCCTCCTCCATGACGTGGCTCGACACGAGGATCGTCACCCCGCCGGCGACGAGCGTGTGGAACGTGCGCCAGAGGTCGCGCCGCAGGACGGGGTCGAGGCCGACGGTCGGCTCGTCCAGCACCAGCAGCTCCGGTGACCCGAGCAGCGCGACGGCGAGCGATGCGCGGATCCTCTGCCCGCCCGACATGCCGCCCACCGTCCGGGTCGCCTCCTCCCCGAGTCCGACGGTGGCGATGGCGCGGTCGACGTCCCCGCGCGGCGCGCCGAGCAGCCGCGCGAAGTGGGCGACGTTCTCGCGGACGGTCAGGTCGCCGTACACCGACGGGGCCTGCGTCACGTACCCCACCCGCCGGCGCAGGGGCGCCGACCCGGCGGGTGCGCCGAGCACCTCGATCGCGCCGCCGGCGACGCGCTGCACGCCGACGATCGCCCGCATGAGGGTGCTCTTGCCACATCCGCTCGGGCCGAGCAGGCCGGTCACCGTGCCGGCCGCGACCTCCAGCGTCAGGCCGTCCAGCACCGTCCGCCCGCCGCGCACCACCCGTAGGTCGCGGACCGTCACCGCGTCCATCGCGTCCTCCAGAAGTCAGTGGTCACTAACAACACCGCCCACGCTAGTGAGTGACTGCTAACATGTCAATCGCCGTGGCCCCCGACCCCGCCGAGACCCCACGCCGGACCCGCATGAGCGGCGAGGACCGCCGGGTCGCGCTGCTCGCCGCGGCGCGCACAGAGTTCGCCCGCCACGGCTTCCACGGCGCCGGGACCGCCGCCATCGCGCGCGCCGCGGACTGCTCCGAGGCGATCCTCTACCGCCACTTCCGCTCCAAGCGGGAGCTGCTGGCGGAGGTGCTGCGCGCGGAGATCGGCGGCCGCCTCGCCGACGCGCGCGCCCTCGCCCCCCCGCCCGGCGTCACCCCCGGGCCGGGGGCGCTCCCCGAGACGCTCGACGCCCGGCTCGCCGACGGGGAGATCGGCGTCACCGCCCGCCTGATCCTGCTCGCGATCTCGATGTCCGACGACCCCGAGGTGGGGGAGGCCGTGCGGGGGGCGTTCCTCGCGGTGCGCGCGCCCCTGCGGGGCGCGGTCGAGGCGATGCAGGCCGCGGGCGCGGTGCGCGGCGACCTCGATCCCGAGGCGGTCACCTGGATCTGGCACGGCCTGTTCCTCGCGGCGGCCGTGCGGCAGGCGATGGCGGGCGACGCCGCCGCCCTCGGGGCCGTGGACGCCGCGCGGGTGCTCGCCGGGCTCCTGGAGCCGCCCGCGTCCTGACGGAACATCCCGGGGGCACCGCGGCTCACGCACGTGTCGCGGGCGGCCGATCCACAGGACCATGCGCTCACTCGTCGACCTCGTCCACGCCGGCACCGCCGGGGCCCCCGCCGGATACGGCAAGCGGAGCCTCATCGCCCTCTCCCACGCCATGGAGGACCGCGGCATCGCGGCGGGCGGCCCGCCCCCGCTGGTGTTCGGCGGATTCCAGCGCGCGCGGTTCTTCGCGCACGACCGGGGGCGCTACCTGCGCATCGGCGCGCGGAGCGCACTCACCGTCGCCGTCGGCGGCGGCCTCGCGAGCGGGACCGACGGCCCCCTGTCGGTGCTCGGCGTCGGCCCGGACGACCCGTTCTGGCACGACTGGGTGCTCGTCGTCTACGGCGGCGGGGACAGCGCGGCGGTGCTCGTCGCCCGCGACCACCGGCAGGACGAGGTCGAGGAGCGGCCGACGCGCGACCGCCGCTGCGACGCCGTCTGGTCGTACGACCCCCGCCTCACGCACGCCGCGGCCCGCTGGGTCGCGACCTACCTGGAGGACCACGACGCCGGCCTCGCGCGCCGCTGGTCCGCCGCCCTCGACGCCCTGCCGCCGCCCGCCCCGGGCCCCGACCGTGCGCTCACGGCGCTCGGCGGTCACCTGATCACCGAGATGCAGCGCGAGATCGGGCGCGAGCAGCGCGCCGGCCGGCGCCTCGAGGAGTCCTACGAGGCGACGATCGCGGCGCTCGCGAGCGCCGCCGAGGCCCGCGACCCCCTCACCGACGAGCACCTCGCCCGCGTCGCGCGCCGTGCCGTCGCCGTGGGACGCGCCCTCGGCATGGACGCCGCGTCGCTCGAGGCCCTGCGCCAGGGGGCCCGCCTCCACGACGTCGGCAAGATCGGCATCCCCGACGCCGTGCTCGGCAAGCCCGGCCGCCTCACCGACGACGAGATGGCGCAGATGCGCCGCCACTCCGCCATCGGGGCCTCGATCGTCGCCCGCGTCCCCGCCCTCGCCGCCGCCCTCCCGGTCGTGCGCCACCACCACGAGCGGTGGGACGGCGCCGGCTACCCCGACGGCCTCGCCGGTGAGCGCATCCCCCTCGGCGCGCGCGTCGTCGCGGTGGTCGACGCCTACGACGCGATGACCGCCGACCGCCCGTACCGCGACGGCATGGACCCCGACGAGGCGCTCCGCCGGATCGTCGCCGACCGCGGGGCCCAGTTCTGCCCCACCTGCGTCGACGCGTTCCTCAGCGTCGTGATGCTCGAGGAGATGGAGCGCCCCGCGCCCCGTCCGGTGGCCGTCTGAGCCACCCCGCGGGGCTCACGGGCGCGTGCGGCCCACCCACTCCACGAGGTCGTCGAGGCGGTGGGCCCAGAAGAGGGTGAGGCCGCGCGCCTGCGCCGACTCCAGGTTCGACGCCTTGAAGACCCCGGACAGGACGGCAGCGGGCACGACCTGATCCTCCCCGAACGCCTTCAGCCAGCCGACCGCCTTCACCGCGGCGTCGTTGTTGACCCGCTTGTACGAGTTGGTCATCGAGTTCGAGACCTTGCACTCGACCGGCATGCGGCGCCGGTCCCAGAGGCCGACGACGAGGTCGGCCTTGCGGCCGCCGAAGTCGACCTCGACGCAGAACTCCCCGGGCCCCGGGGCGTCCTCCAGGGTGCGGATCGCGCGCGGGGGCGGGACCATCCGGAACCCGGCGGCGACGAGCGCGGCGGCCACGGCGCCCTCCTGGCCGGTCCGCGCCTCGTTGCGGCGGACGGTGCGGGTCCGCTCCGTCGCCATCAGCACCGCCGACGCCAGCACCGCCGCGCCCCGCTCCGCCTCGCTCGGCTCGCGCCCCTCCGCGACCCAGGGGAAACGCCGCCCGTCGAGGCCGAGGCACACGCTGTCGACGATGCGGGCCGCCGCCTCCGGGTCGGCCCGCAGCCGGGTGGGCGCGAGCGTCGTCCGGGCGATCACCCGCAGGTCGTCGACCGAGATCGGCGGCCCCGCGACGAACCGCAGCGCCTCCAGCATCTCGGGCATCGTGACCACCTCGACGGCGCGTGCGCGGAGCTCGACGAGGTCGACCGTCAGCTCGACCAGCTCCTCGAACGTGCCGAGGCACTCGTCGAGGTGGCGCAGGTACTGCTCGAGCGGCTCCTGCTCGCGCTCCTGGCGGAAGCTCTCGACGGCCGCGGCGACCTCCCGCCCGAGGGTCTCGCCGCTCCACCGCGGCGGGGGGGTGAAGACGGCGCTCACCACTCGGGCGGGTCCTCCCGGAACGGGTCGGGCACCGTCAGGCGCTCCATCTCCCGCGGCTCGAACTTGGTGAGCCCCCCGGCGTAGGTGCGGCCGTCCTCCACGCTGACGCCGTGCCGGAGCCCGGCGACGAGGCGCTCCAGGACCGGCTCCGGCAGCTCGGTGCGCGGGTAGAGGCCGTGGGCGATGTTGATGTGCCGCGCGCCGATCGTGTTGCGCGTGAACGCCGGGGGGCGGCGCGCCATGTAGGTCGCGAGGATCGGCGCCGGCGCCCGCAGTCCCACGGACCACCAGGCGCGGCGGGCACGGGCGATGTAGCCGTCGTGGGCGCCGTCGCGGCGGGCCGCCCGCAGGAAGCGCTCGATGCGCCGCAGCTCGTCGCCCTCGAAGGCCCCGAGGTCGACCGGCAGGTCGACGACGAGCCGCAGGTGGTCGCCGGCGGTGAGGGCGGCGCCGGTGTCGAAGATCTCCTTCGCCCGGGTGACCGCCGGGAACAGGACGCGCTCGGGCAGGTCGGTCTCGCCGGGGCGCACGACCCAGGTGGAGTTGCGGCCCGTCACGGCTCCGCGGTGCACCCGGCAGAGGTCGCCCAGCACGACCCACCCGGGCGGGACGGCGCGCGGCGCGCGCGTCAGCGGGGTCCACCGCCGGGCCTCGCGCAGGCGGGCGGCGGGCACCTCGCGCCCGCCGGCGAGCTCCCCGAGCTCGGCGACCTCCGCCACCCGGCGCATGCGCACCGCGCCCTCCGGGCGTCCCGGCGCGAAGCAGGTGATCGCGCCGGTCACCGCGGCGTCCTCGAAGGGCGTGGCGGTCGGTTCGAGCACGTGGATCGCCTCGCCGCCGAGGGGGCCGAGCAGCAGTTCGCGGACCAGCCGCCCGTAGTTCGTGTCGAGCCACTCGGACGACGTGATGAACGCGCCGGCGTCCCCCGGGCGCGCCCGGGCCGCGGTCGCGAGGAAGAAGTGCACGTGGAGCCCGGCGAGCTGGCTGGCCTCCAGGCCGTGCGCGTGCGCCGTGAGGGTGAGCCACTCCTTCCACCCCGCCGGGATCTGGTGGTGGCGCACGTACGGCGGGTTGCCGAGCCACAGCGTGCGCCCGTCCTCGCGGCCGAGGTCGGCGGTGCGGTAGTCGCCGACGACCACGCGTGCGCGTCCGGCGAGGCCGGCGGCGGCGACGTGGGCGCGGCACACGACGGCCGCGAGCGGGTCGCGCTCGACCGCGAGCAGCCGGGCGTGCGGGAAGCGCCGCCCCGCGGCGACGGTGAACCGGCCCGACCCGGCCCCCGGGTCGACGACCCGGGCGGGCGCGGGGAGGCCCGCCGCCCACGCCGTCATCGCGGAGACGATCGCCGGGGGCGTGTACGTGGCGCCCTCCGGCCGGCGGCGGCCCGGGTCGCGCAGGCGGCAGAACGCCTCGCCCAGGGGGTCGCGCCCCTCGCCGACCGCGGCCCGCAGCCCCGCCAGCACGTCGCGTCCGGCGGCGGCCGCGGTGCTCGCGCGCACCAGGTCGTCCTCCTCCGGTGACCACCCGGGGACGTCGGCGGCGCCGAGTCCGAGCGCCGCCGCGAGGAGGGCGTCCTCGGTGGTCAGCGCGTCGTCGGGGGCGGCGATCCTCACGCCCGGAGACTAGGAACGCCGGCGGACGCCCCCGCCCCCCGCGCGGGCACTAGAATCGCCGCGTCGACCGGGACGGAACGCGATGAAGTGGCGCAGGGGTCAGGGTGGCGGCGGGGTCGAGGACCTCCGCGGATCGGGATCCGGCAGCCGCATCCCCATCGGCGGCAAGGTCGGCGGCGGCCTCGGCGGCCTCGGCATCGTCGGCGTGATCATCGCCATCCTCGTCTCCGTGCTGGGCGGCGGCGGGGGCGGTGGCTTCTCGCTCGACCCGGGCGGCCTCGACGCGTTCCCGCAGGCGCCCACGGCGACCGGGCCCGGCCTCGACTCCTCGGCCCCGGACCCCGAGGCCGACCTCGTCCAGTTCGTCTCGTTCGTCGTCGGCGACATCCAGGACTCCTGGGCCGACGCGTTCGCCAACGCCGACCCACCGCGCCAGTACGAGCTGACCGCCGTCCGCCTCTTCCGGGGCGGCGTCGACACCGGCTGCGGCCCGGCGACGTCGGCGACGGGGCCCTTCTACTGCCCCGCCGACCAACGCATCTACCTCGACCTCGCGTTCTTCCGCGAGCTCAGCGACCGCTTCGGCGCGCCCGGCGACTTCGCCCAGGCCTACGTCATCGCCCACGAGTTCGGCTACCACGTCCAGAACCTGCTCGGGACGCTCCCCGAGGTGAACCGCCTCCAGCAGGAGCGGCCCGACCAGGCGAACGAGCTGTCCGTGCGGCTGGAGCTGCAGGCCGACTGCTACGCCGGCATCTGGGCCCGCACCGCCTACGAGGACTCGCTGCTGGAGGAGGGCGACCTGGAGGAGGGCCTCGCCGCGGCCGCCGCCGTCGGCGACGACCGCCTGCAGACCCAGGCGACCGGCACCTACGACCGGGAGACGTTCACCCACGGCAGCTCGGAGCAGCGCCAGCGGTGGTTCCTCGTCGGCTTCCAGGACGGCCGCGTCGACGCCTGCAACACCTTCTCCCCCGAGACGGTCTAGGGGGCCGGCGGGGGCCGGAGCACCAGCACGGGGCAGGGGGCGTTGCCGACGAGGTTGTGGGCGAAGCTGCCGAGCGCCAGGCGGTGCGCGAGGCCGTGGTGCGCCGCGCAGATCAGCAGGTCCACCGCGTTGCCCGCCGCCCACGCGCACACCTCCGAGGCCGGCTGCCCCTCGAGCAGGACGGGCTCGCCCTCGTCCACGTCGCGGGCGATGCCGTCGAGCCAGCGCCGCGCCCCGTCGATGAGGTCGGTCGGGTCGGGCTGGGGGGCACCGAACCCGACGGCGTAGGGGAGCGGGAACTGCACGACGTGCACGAGGCTCAGCCGCCCCTGGCCCAGGGCGCGCAGGCGGCGCGCCTCGGCGAGCGCCCGCTCCGACGCCGGGGAGTCGTCGATGCAGCAGGCGATGTGGCGGTAGGGGGCGTCCATGGCGGTCTCCTGTCGATGTCCTGCCACCGAGGGTAGACCCGTCACCGGCGACCGCGCCGCGTGTTCCCTAACCTCTCCGCGGTGACGCCGATCTCCCGTCTGCTGGCCGCCGGCCGGACGCGCTCGCTGGAGTTCTTCCCGCCGAAGACGCCGGAGGGCGAGGAGAACCTGCGCTCCGCCCTCGCCGAGCTCGCCGGCCTGTCGCCCTCGTTCGCGTCCGTCACCTACGGCGCGCTCGGCAGCACGCGCGACACGACACGCGACCTCGTGATCGGGATGAACCGGGACCTGCCGTTCCCGACGATGGCCCACCTCACCTGCGTCGGCCACTCGCGCGCCGAGATCGCCGCGCTGCTCGACCAGTACGCCGACGGCGGCGTCGCCAACATCCTCGCGCTCGGCGGCGACCCGCCCGCCGACGGCGCCGTCACCGGCGACTTCGCGTACGCCGCGGAGCTGCTCGACGTGGTCCGGGAGCACCGCGGGGACTTCTGCATCGGGGTCGCCGCGCACCCCGAGACGCACCCGCGCTCCCGGAACCGCGCCGAGGACCGCCGCCACCTCGCCGCCAAGCTGTCGCGCGCCGACTTCGCCGTCACCCAGTTCTTCTTCCGCGTCGAGGACTACGAGCGGCTCCGCGACGAGCTCGCCGCCCTCGGTTGCGACCGGCCGGTGGTCCCCGGGGTCATGCCGTTCACCAGCGCCGACGGCCTGCGCCGCATGGCGGGCATGAACCGCACGACGATCCCGCGGGACCTGTCCGACCGCCTCGACCGGGTCGCCGGCGACCCCGCCGCGGTGCGCGCCCTGGGGGTCGAGGTCGCCGTCGACCTCGGGCGCCGCCTCGAGGCCGTGGGCGCCCCGGGGCTGCACCTCTACACCCTCAACCGCGCGGCGTCGGTGCAGGAGGTCTGGAGCGGACTGGACGCCTGACCCGCGGTTTCGGGGCCGGGCCCCGGTGGGCAATGGAGCGCAGCACGAACTCATCCCACCGGACCGGGAGACTCATCCCATGGGCATCATCGCCTTCATCATCCTCGGCCTCATCGCGGGCGTCATCGCGAAGGCCATCATGCCGGGCGCCGACCCGGGTGGCTTCATCGTCACCACGCTCATCGGCATCGCCGGCGCGGTCATCGGCGGCTTCCTCGCCGGCGCGATCTTCGACGCCGACCCGCTCGACGAGTTCTTCGACATCTCGACGTGGCTGACGGCCATCGTCGGCGCGATCATCCTCCTGTTCGTCTACCGCCTCGTCACGGGCAACCGGAGTGGCGTGGGGCGGACCACGTGACGCCCCCCGACCCGCCGGAGATCGACGCCGAGGACGTCGAGGTGATCGAGCACCCCGACGAGGGCTTCGACCCCGACGCCCCGCCGGAGGAGATCGACGCCGAGCAGACGCGGCAGGCGGAGATCGCCGAGCGGCAGAAGGAGTGGGTCAACCCCCGCGAGCAGGTGGGCGGGGAGGACTGAGCACCACGCGGAGGGCCCCCACCGGGGCCCTCCGCCGTTCCGGGGGCGTGCGCGAGGTTGGCGGCGATCCGTCCCCCGGCAGGAAACGCCCCCGTGCCCGTCGCCGTCACCGTCCGGCCGCCGTCGCCGCCCCCATCCGGGCGCGGTCCGGCGCTCACGACGGCGCCGCCGCGCGCCGATCCATTCCCGGGAACACGTCCGTCCCCGGACCCGGAGCGCGCACCATGAAGGGCATCGTCTTCAACCTGCTGGAGGACGCCGTCACGGAGTCCCACGGGCCGGGGACCTGGGACGACCTGCTCGACGAGACGGGCGTCGACGGCGCCTACACCGCCCTGGGCAACTACGACGACGCCGAGCTGGTCGCGCTCGTCGGGGGCGTCTGCCGCCACCAGGACGCGGCGCCCGACGAGGTGCTGCGCGCCTTCGGGCGGCGGGCCCTGCCGGGCCTCGCGGAGCGCTTCCCCGAGTTCTTCACGCCCCACGCCACCGTGAAGCCGTTCCTGCTGACGCTCGACCGGGTCATCCACCGGGAGGTGGTCAAGATCTACCCGGGCGCCCGGCCCCCGCGGATGTCGTTCGAGGACCCCGCCCCCGACGTCCTCGTCATCCGCTACGTCTCCGAGCGGCGGATGTGCGCCTTCGCGGAGGGGATGATCGAGGGCGCGGCCGCGCACTACGACCAGGCCGTCCACCTCGCGCACCGCGAGTGCCTCCGCGACGGCGGGTCGCGCTGCACGATCGTGGCGACGTTCACGTGACCGCCGGCGGCGGCGCGACCGACGCCGGCCGGCTCGAGCGCCGCGCCGCCCGCGAGCGGCGCGCCCGGGCCGCGGCGGAGAGCATCGCCGAGCGGGCCAGACGGCCCTCTACGACGCCCTCGCGGACCTCCGCGACGCCGAGGGGCGCGCCCGGATCGTGGCCGAGACGGCCGCCCGCCTGCTGGAGGGCGCCCTCGACATGGACGCCACCCTCCGCGCCGTCGCCGACGCGGCGCGCCGAGCGCTCGGGGCGGACCGGGCCACCTGCTACGTCCACTCCGAGGACGGCCGCCACATGGCGCGCGTCTTCAGCACCGAGGAGGACCCGCGCCGCCTCGCCCGGCTGACCGCGGTCGAGGGCCGGCGCCGCGAGGACGTCCCGATCTGGCACCTGATGCACGGCGAGCCCGTCGTGATCCCCGACGTCGCGGCGTCCCGGACGCTCCCCCCGGTCCTGCGGGCCGCGCTCCCGCCCGGCGCGATCCTGGGCGTGTGGCTCGAGCACTCCTCCGTCGGCGCCACCGACCGCGACGCGGCGGTGCTCGGATCCCTGTTCGTGTCGTGGAGGGAGCCGCGGGACATCACCCGCCACGACGAGCTGCTGGCGCGGAGCCTCGCGGGCATGGCGAGCATGGCCGTCGCCAACGCGCGCCTGCACGCCGCCACCCTCGAGAGCCTGGCGCAGGCGGAGCGCCGGGCCGCCCGCGACCCGCTGACCGACCTCGCGAACCACCGCGCCTTCCACGACCGCCTCGGCGACGAGGTCGCGCGGGCCGAGCGGCACGGCCGCGCACTGTCGCTCGTGCTGTTCGACCTCGACCGCTTCAAGGCGGTCAACGACGCCCTCGGGCACCAGGTGGGCGACGAGGTGCTCGTCGCCGCCGCGCAGGTGCTGGAGCGGGAGGCCCGCGACGGCGACCTCGTCGCGCGCGTCGGCGGCGAGGAGTTCGCCTGGCTGATGCCGGAGGCGGACGGCCTCGACGCGTGGCAGGCCGCCGAGCGCGCCCGTTCCGCGATCGAGCAGGCGCCGATGCCGGGCGTCGGGGGGATCACCGTGTCGGCCGGCGTCTGCGAGCTGTCGCGCGCCGCCGACGCCGCGGATCTCTACCGGCTCGCCGACGGCGCGCTCTACTGGGCCAAGCACCACGGCCGCAACGTCGTCTTCCACTACTCGCCGGACGTGGTGCGGGCGCTGTCGGCCGAGGACCAGGCGGTGCGCCTCCGGCGCCAGCAGGCGCTGCAGAGCATCCGGATGCTCGCCCGCGCCGTCGATGCCAAGGACTCGTTCACGAGCCGCCACTCGGAGCGCGTCGCCGCGCTCGCCGCGCGGCTCGCGGAGCGCCTCGGGTGGGACACCGAGGACACGGACCGGCTCCGCGAGGCGGGCCTCGTGCACGACGTCGGCAAGCTCGCGATCTCGGACGCGATCCTGTTGAAGGCCGGCCCGCTGACGGACGACGAGTACCGCGACCTGAAGGCGCACGCCGCCCTCGGCTCGGAGATCGTGAGCGAGGTGTTCGACCCCGGTCAGGTCGCCTGGGTCCGCGGCCACCACGAGCGCTGGGACGGGCGCGGCTACCCCGACGGGCTCGGCGAGGGGGAGCTGAGCGACGGCGCCGCGATCCTCGCGATGGCCGACGCCTGGGACGCGATGACCTCGGCGCGCCCCTACCGCGACGCCGGCAGCGCCGACGACGCGTTCGCCGAGTGCCTCCGCGAGCGCGGCGCCCAGTTCGCGCCGTGGGCGGTCGACGCCCTCGCCGCGCTCCGGGCCGACGGGGCGCTCGACCCGGCGCCGCCCCCCGGGGCGGAGGCGCCCTCGCCCCTGACCTGACCCGCCCCGGGGTGTCGCGCGGCGCGCGGGGGTACGGTGGGACCGTGGCCACCCCCGAGATCGCGGTCGTCGGCGCCGGCATCGTCGGCCTGAGCGTGGCGTTCGCGCTGCGGGAGCGCGGGGTCGCGGTGCGCGTCCTCGACCCCGGCACGCCCGGCAACGCCCAGTCGGGCGGCGCCTCGCGGATCTTCCGCCACGCGCACGACGACCCCCGCATGGTCGCCGCCGCCCGGGCGTCGCGGCTCCTCTGGCGGGAGTGGGGGGACCGCCTCGGCATCGAGACCGTGTCCGGCGACGGCGCCGTCGCCATCGGCGACGCCGTCCCCCGGCGGCTCGCCGTGCTCCGCGACGACGGCGGCGTCCCGGCGCGCGCGCTCGACCCCGGTGAGCTCGCGGCGCTGCTCCCCGCCCTCGCCGCCTACGAGGGTCCGGCGATGATCGACGAGGCCGGCGGGTCGATCCGCACCGAGGCGGCCGTCGCGGCCCTGGTGGCGGCGCTCGGCGACGCCGTCGTCGCGGACGAGGTGCTGGCGGTGCGCCCCCGCGACGACGGCCGCGTCGAGGTCGTGGCGGGCGGCGGCCGTCGGACGTACGCGGGCGCGGTCGTCTGCGCCGGCCGCGGCACGGCGCCGCTCGCGCGCGCCGTCGGCGTGGAGCCGCCCGTCGCCCTCGCCGCCCACATCCGCATGACGTTCCCCGTTCGGGGACCGGCCCCGGACCGCCTGCCGTGCCTGCAGGACTCGAGCGGGGCGTTCGGCGAGACGGGGGTCTACGCGGCGGCGCTGCCCGGCAACGGCCTCTACGGCCTCGGCATCGCGGAGACCGTCGCGGCGGGCGCCGACGGCGCCCTCGCCGACGCCGCCGGCCTCGAGGCCCTCGCCGCGCGCACCTGCGCCTACGTCGCCCGGGCCCTGCCCGGACTCGACCCGGAGCCCACCGGCGCCCGCGCGTGCTGGGTGACCGAGCTGCCGTGGGGGCCCGACGGCGTCGCGGTGTGGCCGGCGGGCGGCGCGCTGTTCCTCGCGGGCCACAACCTCTTCAAGCAGGCACCCGGCCTCGGTGTCGCCCTCGCCGACATGGCCACCGGGGCGACGCCGTCACTCGACCTGCGCCCCGCGGCGCGCCTCGGGGCCGCCGCCGGGTGAACCGGTCCCCTACGGGGTGGCGTAGCTCGCGACCTCGATGGTGAGCGTGCCGGTGGTGGGGTCGTCCTCGAACAGGAACTCCCCGCTCTCGGTCTCGCCACCCGACAGGAACGGGAACGACTGCTCGCCCTCGCCGACGACCTCCCCGTCGATCTCGAGGGACGCCACCACCTGCACCTGGTCGGCGGTCTCCCCGCCGTCGTTGCGCACCTCGAACGGCACCCGGTAGGCGCCGCCGCCCACCTCGACCTCACCGGTGGCGCTCGCCACCAGCACGGGCGGCCCCCCCGGGCCGCTGACCCACGACGCCACCACGACGCCGACGACGAGTGCGATCAGGAGGCCGGAGACGGCGAGGGTCCACCGCTCCGCCGTGGTGCGCGGGGGACGCCCCTCCTGCGGCCGCGGCTCCCCCGGCTCCCGTGGCGTGTCGTCGCTCATACCGCGAGCCTCCCGGCGGCGCCGCCGATGGTGGCCGGCAGGCCGAGGACGATGGTGTAGGTCATCCAGGTCTCCCATGACTGGTCGGGACCGATGCGCTGGAAGAACAGGAGCATGAGCGCCGCCACCGCCAGCGAGATGACGTACGCGGCGACCGTCTCCGCGAACGGCCGCTGGAAGAGGCCCTCGTGCTCCTGGCGCCCGGCCTGGTCGCGGAAGCCGGCGGCGAAGACGATGGCGTACGAGATCAGCAGCGACGCCCCGACGATCAGCAGCAGCCACGGGGCGGTGACCGAGTCGGCGATGTCGGGGATCTCGTCGGTGGGGGCGATGCTGAACGCCAGCACGAGGGCGCCGACCGCCGCGGCGCCGGCGTCGGCCAGCGTCCGGCTGATGGCGGGGTCCTCGACGCCGACGTCGTCCGCCAGGTCGCCGCCCCCGTCGTCGTCGGCGTCCTCCCCCTCGACGTGGCGCAGGAGCTGGCGCGAGAGGGCCGCCCCGAACGCGAAGGGGATCGCCTCGAACACCGTGGTGCCGATGGCCTCCGCGAGCGACGTCGTCACCGTGATCTGCCGCAGCAGGATCAGGACCGCGGCCGCGCAGATCAACGCCATCGCGACCATCTCGACGCCGTCGGCGGCGGCGTCGCGCCAGCCCGACGCGCGCGTGTCGCGGAAGCCCGACGTGCGGTTCAGCGCGACGACGACCAGGAACGAGATCGCGAGCGCGCCGAGCACCCAGCGCGGGTGCACCCACGAGCCGTACCACCAGACCTCCATCGTGTAGAGGAGGGGCACGCCGAACAGCAGCCCGCCGGAGGCGCCGCGGACGAGGTCCGCTCCCTCGCGTCGCCAGCCGCCCGATCGGGCG
Organism: Miltoncostaea oceani; assembly: GCF_018141545.1. GTDB lineage: Bacteria > Actinomycetota > Thermoleophilia > Miltoncostaeales > Miltoncostaeaceae > Miltoncostaea > Miltoncostaea oceani. The sequence continues at coordinate 547,217 of NZ_CP064356.1, forward strand.
GCGGCGTGGCCGGTGGTCGTCATGCGAGGCGCAGGTTACCCGCGACCGGTTTCCCGAACCCCCGTCAGCCGTCGGCCGGCCGTGTGAGGCGCGTCAGCCGGTGGTCGGGGGTGAAGAGGCGGCGCACCAGGCCCGTCGCGACGACGGTGGTGGCGACGGCCGCCGACCCGAGCACGAGGTACATCACCACGGCCTGCACCAGCACCGCGTCGATCGGCTCCACGCCGGCCAGGATCAACCCGGTCATCGCGCCGGGCAGGAAGACGATCCCGACCGCCTTGGTGGTCTCGATCTGCGGCGACAGGGCCGTCCGGAGGGCGGCGCGGACGTGGGGCCGGGCCGCCTCCCGCGACGGCTGCCCGAGCGCGAGGCGGGCCTCCACCTCCAGCCGCCGGTCGCGCAGCTCCTCCACGATCCGCCGGGCCGCGAGCACCGTCGCGTTCATCGAGTTGCCGATCACGAGGCCCGCGATCGGCACGAGGGTGCGGCCCTCCAGGGGGAACACGCCGAGCCCGAAGACCACCCCGAGCGTGACGACCCCCGTCGCGGCGAACGCCACCACCGTCAGCAGCCACAGGCCGGGGACCTCGGGCGCGCGCCGCCGCGCGACGTCGGCCGCGAACAGCACCATCGCCACGATCCAGAGCCACGACAGGGCGAGCGGGCGGTCCGGGTCGATGACGAGGTCGAGGGCGACGCCGACGAGCAGGAGCTGCACCAGCGCACGCGCCGACGCCCACGCGATGCCGCGCTCCAGGCCGAGGCCGCCGCGCCACGACAGCAGCACCGCGACGGCGACCATCGACAGGGCCGCGAGCACCCCGAGGGCGCCGACGTCACCCTGCACCGCCACCCCCCGGCGGGCCGCTCCACCGGACGCGCCCCGCCTCGAGGCGCACCACCCACGTCGCGAGCCGCGCCGCCTGCGCCAGGTCGTGCGTCACCCACACCACCGGGACGCCGTCGTCCGCCAGCTCCCGCGCGAGCCGCTCCAGGGCGTCGCGGGCGTCGCCGTCGAGGGCGCTGGTCGGCTCGTCCATGAGCAGCACCTCCGGACCGGGCACGAGGGACCGCGCGAGGCAGGCGCGCTGGCTCTCGCCGCCCGACAGCTCCGAGGCGACGCGGTCGAGGAAGGAGGCCGGCAGGTGCGCGCGGCCGAGGGCGGCGCGGAGGTCGGCCTCGGGGACCTCGGGCGCCGCGACCCGCAGGTTGTCGCGGACGGTGCCGCCGAACGGGACGGGCTGCTGGAAGACCATCCCCACGCGCCGCCGGTGCGCGAGCACGTCGCAGCCCGCGAGGTCCGCCCCGCGGAACAGCACCCGCCCCCGCGTCGGGACCTCCAGGAGGTTGCAGAGCCGCAGCAGCGTCGACTTGCCGGATCCGGAGGGGCCGAGCAGGACGGTGACCCCGCCGTCGGGGAGCCGCGCGTCGACCCGGGCGAGCAGCGTCCGCGACCCGTCCTCCACGGCGACCCCCTCGAACGCGAACAGGGGTGTCGTCCCGGTCATCCCGGGGATCATCGCAGCGCGCCGGTGGCCCCGGGGGGAGGTCGGCCCGCGGCCCCCGCGCCCCGATCGGCGGGTCCGATCGATCCCCGCCGCCGCTGTCCCGCGCGCGGCCGAGGTCGTACGGTCGCGGGGCCCCCGCTCGGCCGGTCCGGCGGGCGCGGTGGACGTGACAGCGAGGAGGGGGAGGGTCATGAGCGCCGGCGACATCACCGCGGCGGCCTACGCGGTCGTCCTGTTCACGCTCCTCGTGGGCGTCGTCGCCCTCGGGCTGCGCGCCGTGCGCACCGCGCGGGCGGCCGAGGCGCTGTCGCGGGCGTCCGGGGCGGAGGGCGCGGCGGGCGACTGAGGTCCGTGCGGCGGGGCGCGCGGTCGCGGTCGCGCCCCCGGAGGCCCCTCCCTGACTATGTACGGGAGCACAAAGGGCCCCTCCCACTTCTCTTGCGGAGGCCCAACGCCCCCCGGGCCCCGGGGGCGCAGGATGCCGCCCCATGAGCGACTCGGCGAGCACCCCCACCCCGGCCCCGACGGCGATCCGCATGCTCGGGATCACGAAGCGGTTCGGCGCCCTCACCGCCTGCGACCAGATCGACTTCGAGCTCCGCGAGGGGGAGGTCCACTGCCTCCTCGGCGAGAACGGCGCCGGCAAGACCACCCTCATGAGCATCCTCGTCGGCCTGCTCCGGCCCGACGACGGCCAGCTCGTGGTCAACGGCCACCCGCGTGACCTGGCGTCCCCCCGCGAGGCGCTGGAGGCCGGGATCGGGATGGTCCACCAGCACCTCATGCTCGTCCCCGACTTCACCGTCGCCGAGAACGTCGTGCTCGGCTCGCGCTCCTCCTGGAACCCCCGGCTGCGGCGCGTGGTGATCGAGGAGGAGGTCGCCGCCGTCGCGGAGCGGTCGGGGCTGCAGGTCGACCCCCGCGCACGTGTCCGCGACCTGCCGGTCGATGTGCAGCAGCGCGTCGAGATCCTGAAGCTGCTCTACCGCGGGGCCCGGGTCCTCATCCTCGACGAGCCGACCGCGTCCCTCGGGCCCGCCGGCATCCGCTCCCTCTTCACGGCCCTCGAGGAGCTCCGCGCCCAGGGGCACTCGGCGGTCCTCATCACCCACACGCTCACCGAGGTCTCCGAGGTGGCGGACCGGGTGAGCGTGCTGCGCGGCGGCCGCCTCCAGGGCGTCTTCGCCCGCGGCGCCTACCGGGAGGCCGACATCGCCCGCGCCATGAACGGCGGGGAGATCGTCGCCCTGCCCCGCCAGCGCACCCCCGCCGGCACGGAGCCGGTCCTGCGGGTCGAGGGGCTCGTCGTCGAGGACGACGAGGCGCGCCGCACCGTCGACGGCGTGGACTGACGGTCCACCGGGGGAGAGATGATGGGCCCCGCCGCGCACGACGCCGCCCTCGGCATCCTGGCGGCGTCCTTCGCGTTCGTCGCCCCGTCGGCGGCGGTGCTGGCCGCGCTCTGAGCGTCTCTTCAGTCGGCGGTGGCGTCCGGCGCGGCGAACTGGTGGAGCATGCTGCCCGACGGCGCCGCCTCGCCCCAGAAGGCGTGCTGGGCGTCCCGGCCGCCGAGGCGGTACGCCGTCCGCTGGGGGAACGCCATGGGCTCCCAGACGCCGATGTCGCGGAGCGTCCCGCCGTCGGGTCCCGACGTCAGGAGCAGGTTCGAGACGGCGGGCCCGATGAAGTGGCCGGCGTGGGTGGTGAGCTCCACGACGGCGACCGGCGACTGCCCCGGGGGCACGGCGCCGCCCGCGCCGGCCAGCCCGGCCTCGAGGCGGGCGACGGCGTCCGCCAGGGCCTCCGGGGTGCCCCCGTCCGAGACGCGGGTCGCGGTGACGTAGCCGCGGGTGATGAGGGGGTGCCGCGTGCCGGCGCCCGCGACCACCTCGATCTCGAACGTCTGCCCCGGCAGGCCACCCGTCCGCAGCGGCGTGAAGCGCCCGTGGTCCGAGCCCGACGCGGGCCACCGCTCGGGCGCGGCGATGCGGGAGAGGGTCAGGGGGACGTCGGGCACCGGGACCGGCGGGTAGGACTGCCACACAAGGTCGGCGGGCGGGCCGAGGGGAGGGGTCATCGGGCCGAGCCGCGCCGACCGCAGCCGCACCTCCGGGATGTACGACGCCCGCTCGTCGGGGGTGGCGAAGACGATCCCCCAGCCGGTCCGGGCCGGGTCGTCGTACCCCACGGCGAACCCGGGGCCGAGCATCCGCTCCGCGCCCGCGAGGAGGTCCTCGCGGGTGAGGCGCCCGAACCCGCCCCGCGGGCTCATGCGCCGCCGCCCGAATGCGCGGTGGAAGCGGCGGAGGTCGGTCAGGTGCAGCCGCCGTGCGCCCCTCCGCCACCAGCGCGTCGTGAGGATCGTGAACGCCAGCCGCAGGTCGTCGACCGACCGCTCGTCCGCCGGGCGCGCGTAGTACGCGGCGTTCAGGAAGTCGGTGACCCACGGCGCGGCGTCGGGGGCCGCGGTCGATGTGCCCGCCATGCGGGCGAAGCGGACCGTCCTGCCGACCCACGTTCCGTGTTCGGGCATGCATCGAGTCAAGCAGACCCGCCCCCACCCCGCGCGGCGGCGGCGGGCGGGACCGGTGCGGCGGGGCTAGCCTGCCCCGATGGACACACGACGCCCCTTCGGCCGCAGCCCCCTGCGGCTCTCCACGCTGTGCCTCGGCGGCAACGTCTTCGGCTGGAGCGCCGACGAGGACGCCTCGCTCGCGGTGCTCGACGCCTACGTCGCCGCGGGCGGCAACGTGATCGACTCCGCCGACATCTACTCGGCCTGGGTCCCGGGCAACGCGGGGGGCGAGTCGGAGCGCATCGTCGGCCGCTGGCTCGCGTCGCGGGACGTGCCCGCCGACGTGGTGGTCGCGACGAAGGTCGGCATGGCGGGCGGCCCCGACCAGCCGAAGGGGCTCACCCGCGACGGCATCCTGCGCCGTGTCGAGGCCTCGCTGGAGCGGCTCGGGGTCGACCGGATCGCCCTCTACTACGCCCACGAGGACGACCCGGGCACGCCGCTCGAGGAGACGCTCCGCACCTTCGACGAGCTGGTGCGGCAGGGGGTCGTCGGGACGATCGCCGCGTCCAACTACCCGGTCGGGCGGCTGCGCGAGGCGCTGGAGATCAGCGCCCGCGAGGGCCTCGCCCGCTTCGAGGGGTACCAGCCGCCGCTCAACGTCCTCGACCGCGACGGATACGACGACGAGGTGCGCGCCCTCTGCGCCTCCGAGGGCATCGGGGTCGCCGCCTACTTCGCCCTCGCACGCGGCTTCCTGACGGGCAAGTACCGGCGGGGGGACGCCCTGCCCGACACCCCCCGCGCCGCCGGCGTCTCCCGGAGCTACCTCGACGACCGGGGCTTCGCCGCCCTCGACGCGGTCGAGGCCGTCGCGGCGGCCCACGACGCCACCCCCGCCCAGGTCGCCCTGGCGTGGGTCATCGCCCAGCCGGGCGTCACCTGCGCGATCGCGAGCGCGACGACCGTCGCCCAGGTCCGCGAGCTGGCGGGCGCGATGACGCTGACCCTGGAGCCGGACGAGGTCGCCCGGCTCGACGCCGCCGCCTGAGGTCGGCTACCGGGTCCCGGCGGGGACGTCCGGCGGCCCGGGGACCGCGGCGACGGGGGCGACGTCCGGCAGGCCCCCGACGGCCTCGCACATGAGGCGCTCCCACGCCTCGCCGAGGCCGGCGAGCTGCGCGGAGCCCGCGTCGATGCGGAACTCCGAGACGTCGAGCGCGCCGTCGAGGTACACGCCGACGTCGTACGGCGGCCCCACCGACAGCGTCGCCCGCGCCGTCGTCATCATCGACGCGAGCGCGACCCGGATCGCCGAGGGGACGTCGGCGCCGGCGGAGGCCGCGACCTCGAGCACGAACCGTCCGTACTTGCTCTCGCCGATCTGCAGGAAGGGGCGCTCGCGCGAGGCGCGGATGTAGTTGCCCTCCGCGTAGATCAGCAGCAGGTCGGGGGGCTCACCGGCGATCTGCCCCCCGAGGATGAACGTCGCGGTGCCGCGCGAGCCGCTGGCGCTGAGCGCCTCCCGGTGGCTCGCCGCGACCTCGCGGCTCAGCCGGCCCACGTAGAGCCCCGCCTCGAAGAGGCCCGCGACGCTCGCGAGGCTCTCGCGCCCGTCCCCCGCGGCGAGGTCCCGTGCGATCCGGTCGAGCACCTCGTGGGTCGTCGCGAGGCTCCCGGCCGCCTGGAGTACGAAGACCCGGTCCGGCGCCGGCCGCAGCACGTGCAGCTTGCGGTAGGCGCGGACGTCGTCGAGCCCCGCGTTGGTGCGGGTGTCGGCCATGAAGACGAGCCCCTCGTCCAGGCGCAGGGCCAGGCAGTACGTCATGCGGGGTTCCTCGGGGGGATGCGGGTGCGGGCGCGGAGCGTAGCGGCGCCCCCTCCCTCACGCCGGGGCGAACCGCCTCAGGCGCAGCGAGTTGGACACGACGAAGACGCTGGAGAGCGCCATCGCGACGCCGGCGACGAGCGGGTTGAGGTACCCGAGCGCCGCCAGCGGCAGCGCCGCGACGTTGTACGCGAACGCCCAGAAGAGGTTGCCCTTGATGGTGCCGAGCGTGCGGCGCGACAGCCGGATGGCGTCCCCGGCGGCGCGCAGGTCGCCGGACACGAGGGTGAGGTCGGACGCCTCGATGGCGACGTCGGTGCCGGTGCCGATCGCCAGGCCGAGGTCGGCCTGCGCCAACGCGGGGGCGTCGTTGACGCCGTCGCCCACCATCGCCACCACCCGCCCCTCCGACTGCAGGCGGCGCACGACCTCCGCCTTCTCCGACGGCAGGACCTCGGCGATCACCTCGTCGATCCCGACCTCGGCGGCGACGGCCCGTGCGGTGGCGTCGTTGTCGCCGGTGAGCAGCACGGGCCGCAGGCCGAGGTCGCGCAGCCGCCGGATCGCCTCGGCGCTCGACGGCTTGATCGTGTCGGACACGATCAGCAGCGCGCGCACCCGTCCGTCCCATGCGGCGGCGACCGCGGTGCGCCCCGAGGCCTGTGCCCCCTCGAGCGCCCCGGTCAGGGTGTCGTCCAGCGTCAGGCCCCAGTCGGCCAGCAGCGCCGGGCGTCCCACGACGACCCCGTGGCCGTCGACGACCCCCTCCACCCCGAGGCCCTCCCGGTTGGCGAAGCCCTCGACCGGAGGCAGCCCGCCGAGCTCGTCGCGTGCCGCCGCGGCGATCGCCCGGGCGATCGGGTGCTCGGAGCCGTCCTCGAGCGCGCCGACCAGGCGCAGCACCTCGGAGCGCTCCTCGCCGGGGGCGAGGGCCACGTCGACCAGCGACATCTCGCCGCTCGTCACGGTGCCGGTCTTGTCGAGCACCACCGTGTCGACCCGGCGCGTCGACTCCAGCACCTCGGGGCCCCGGATCAGGAGGCCGAGCTGCGCGCCGCGCCCCGTCCCCACCAGCAGGGCGGTGGGCGTGGCGAGGCCGAGGGCGCAGGGGCAGGCGATGATCAGCACGGCGACGGCCGCGGTGAAGGCGAACGTCGCCCCCGCGCCGTTGGCCAGCCAGAACCCGAGCGTGCCGACCGACAGCGCGATGACCACCGGCACGAACACCGCCGAGATGCGGTCGGCGAGGCGCTGCACCGGCGCCTTGCCGGTCTGGGCCTCCGTCACGAGCCGGCCGATCTGCGCCAGGGCGGTGTCGGCCCCGACGCGCGTCGCGCGCACCACGAGCCGGCCGCCGGCGTTGATCGTGGCCCCGGCGACGGCGTCGCCCGGCGCCACCTCGACCGGCACGCTCTCCCCGGTGAGGAGCGACGCGTCGACCGCGGAGGACCCCTCCTCCACGACCCCGTCCGTCGCGATCCGCTCGCCGGGGCGGACGACGAACCGGTCGCCGACGACGAGGTCGGCGATGGCCACGCGCCGCTCGGCGCCGTCGGCGCCGAGCACCGACGCCTCCTTCGCGCCGAGCTCCAGGAGGGCCCGCAGGGCGGCGCCCGCCCGGCGCTTGGCGCGCACCTCGAAGTACCGGCCCGCGAGGAGGAAGGTGGTCACGACGGTGGCCACCTCGAGGTAGATGTGGTCGGCGGCGGCGCCCGGCTCGATGACCAGGTCGAAGCCCATGCGCATCGAGGGGTCGCCGGCGTCGAGGAGGAACAGGGCGACGACCGACCAGGTCCAGGCGGCGAGGACGCCGACGGAGATGAGCGTGTCCATGGTCGCCGCCCCGTGGCGCAGGTTGGTCCAGGCCGCGCGGTGGAACGGCCAGGCGCCCCAGACGACGACCGGCGTCGCGAGCTGCAGGGCGAGCCACTGCCAGTTGTCGAACTGGAGCGCCGGGATCATCGACATCAGGAAGACCGGCAGGGTGAGGACGGCCGACACGACCAGCCGGCGGCGCAGCGCGGCGGTCGGGTCCGCCTCCTCCACGGGGGCGGGGGCGTCCGCGTCGGCGGCGGTGGGCAGGTGCGCCCCGTAGCCCACCTGCTCGACGGCCTCCACCAGGCTCTCGGGGGCGACGGCGGCCGGGTCGAAGGTGACCGACGCCGTCTCGGTGGCGTAGTTCACCGACGCCTCGACGCCCTCGAGCCTGTTCAGCCTCTTCTCGACGCGGGCGGCGCACGAGGCGCACGTCATCCCCGTGATCGGCAGCTCGAGCCGCTCGTGACCGGGGTGGGTGGCGGGGCTCACGGGGAGACCTCCAGCGTGTGCGCGACGGTCCGGACGGCGCCGTCGTGCCGGAACTGCAGGAACAGACGGTAGCGCCCCGCCGAGGGCAGCTCGGCGGCGAAGCGGATGCGGCCCGGCGTGCCGGACTCCTCCGGGTGCACGTGCAGGAAGGCGAGGTCGCCCTCGCGCAGCGCGACGAGGTGGCCGTCGGCGCCCAGGTAGGGCTCGATGGCGGTCAACGGCCGGCCGTCCCGGCTCAGGTCGTACGCGATCGCGGCGCTCGCGCCGGGCTCCAGGCCCTCGGCCGACAGCTCGGCGCGATAGCCGCCGGCCTCGTCGACCGGGGTGGGCGAGGGGAGCGCCCGCGGCGTGAACGCACCCGCCACGAAGAGGTCGGTCGCGAGGGTGGACGAGCGGCCACCGGCGGAGAAGTCGGCGTAGGCCCGGTACACGCCCGCAGCGGGAAGGCGCAGGTCGACGCGCCAGGTGCCGTCGGCATCGCGCCGCGGGTGCAGGTGCTGGTAGCCGCTCAGGTCGCGGCGCACCACGATCAGGTGCATCTCGCGCTCGTGCTCCACGTCGAAGTCGGTCACGGCGTCGCCGTGGGCGTCGACGATGCGGAAGGTCCACCGCGTGGACGCAGCGCGGGGGAGCGTCGTCGTGTCCGCCACCAGGCGCAGGTCGTCGTCGGCGACGGCGAGCCCCGGCGGCGCGTGGCCTCCCGCGGCGACGGGGGCGGCCGCGGAGTGGTCGTCCCCGTGGCCGCCGCCGTGTGCGTCGCCGGAGTCGCGCAGCGGGTCGAGCGCGCCGCCGGCGAGGGCCGCGCCGGCGAACACGATGGCGAGCCCCGCGCCGAACGCGACGAGGCGGGCGGGCGTCCTCATCGGAGCGTGTACCCGGCCTCGGCGACCGCCGCGGCCACGGCCGCCCGGTCGACCCCGTCGCCGTGCACGCGCAGCGCGCCGCTCTCGAGGTCGACCTCCACGTCCCGCACCCCGGGCACCGCGGCGACCTCCTCCGCGACGGCCGCGGTGCAGTGGGCGCACGTCATGCCCTCGACGGCGTACTCCGCGGTGTCCCGGTCCATGTCGTCCCCCTCACTCGGTTCTCATACTCCGTAGGGGTATCCCCTCCGGCAGGCGGACGATTGCATACTCCCCCTGTGTATGTCAACGTGAGGCCATGACGACCTCACGAGCCACCCAGCAGACCGACGTCCCGGGCTACAGCGCGGGCGGGGCGACGGCGGACGTCCTGAAGCGGCTGCGCCGCGTGGAGGGCCAGGTCCGCGGCATCGCCGGCATGGTGGAGGACGAGCGCTACTGCATCGACATCCTCCAGCAGATCAGCGCCGCGCAGGCGGCGCTCGACAAGGTGGCGCTCGCGCTGGTCGATGAGCACACCCGCCACTGCGTCCTCGGGGCCGCGCCCGAGAACCAGGAGGCGAAGCGGGCGGAGCTGATGACCGCGCTCACCCGCCTGGTGGGCCGGCGGTAGGCCGCGCCGGGCGCCCCGCCCGTGCGGGCGGGGCGCCGGCCGGATCAGGCGGCGTACCGGCGGCGGTACCGCTCCCGGGCGCGCGCGATCTCGCGCTCGCGGTTCTTCGGGGGCGCCGTCGTGACGAGCTCGCCGAGCAGTTGCCGCGACGCGGCGGCGACGGCCTCGACCGCGCGGTCGAACGCCTCGGCGTTGGCGCGGGAGGGGCGGGTGCTGCCGCTGATCTTGCGCACGTACTGCAGGGCGGCGGCCTGGACCTCGTCCTCGGACGCCGGCGGGTCGAAGTTGTGCAGGGTGCGGATGTTGCGGCACATGGCGGGCCCTCCCGTGATCGTCGTCGGCCGGCCGGCCGGACCGGCCCCGCACCGACCGTACCCCAGACCGCGACGAGGGGCATCCGTCCACGGCGCCCCCCACCCGGCGGCCGGGCGCTTCCCGTCCCCGCGAACGATCGGGTGATGCCGATGGACCCGGCACGAAGCGCGTGGCGGGCGGGGTCCCGGGGCCCGCGGCGGCGCCACGGCCCCTGCGGCGACGATGGTGACGATTGGCACGTGGCCACGCGCCGCGCGATGATGGCCGGACCGTGGCCGGCGTGACGACCCTCATCCGCTCGAAGACCCGCGTGCCGGCGATCGCCGACGCGGTGATCGAGCGGGGGCGCGTGGTCGCGGCGCTCACGGCCGCCGCGGCGGACCGGAACATCCTGCAGGTCGTCGCGTCGGCGGGATCGGGCAAGACGACGGCCGTGGTCCAGTACGTGGCCTCCCGCCCCGGGCCCCGCGCGTGGCTCACGCTCGGCGAGGCCGACGGCAGCCCGGGGCGGTTCGTCACCTACCTCGCCGCGGCCGTCGGGGAGATCGTGCCGGGCGCCGAGGCCCGCGTCCGCCAGCTGCTCGCCGGGGGGTCCGCGCACGCCGACTGCGCCGCGCTCCTGGCGGAGGACCTGCCGGCGGGGGCGACGCTCGTCATCGACGACGTCCACCTGGTGGAGGACCGCCCGCCGGTGCTCGCCGTGCTGCGCGCCCTGCTGGACGCCGTCGCGCCCGACGCCCTCGTGGTGCTCGTCTCGCGGCGGCTCGTCCACCTCGACCTCAGCCGCAGCGTCCTCGTCGGGCGCTCCGGCACGGTGTCGGGCCGCGACCTGGCGTTCACCACCGAGGAGGCGGGCGAGCTGCTGGCCGCGCGCGGCGTGCCGGCGTCGGCCGAGGACGTCGTCGCGGCGTCGGGCGGGTGGGCCGCGGGGATCGTCTTCGACGCGCTCCGTGGGGCACGTCCCGCCCCCGGGGAGCCACCCCCGGACGACCCGTTCTTCGCCTACCTGGGCGCCGAGGTCCTCGACGCCCTCCCCGCCGACCTGCGGCGCGACGTCGTCCGGAGCGCCCTGCTCCACACCGTGGACCCCCGCGGGCTCGAGGCGCTCCTCGGCGTGCCCTCCGGCGAGGCCCTGCTCACCGCGCTCCGCCGTCACCACCTGCCCGCCACGCTCGAGCCCGAGGGCCTGCGGTACCACCCGCGGTTCCGCGAGTTCCTGCTCAGCCGCCTGCGGGAGGACCCCGACCAGCTGCGGATGCTCCTCATCCGCCACGCACGCAACCTCGCCGGCACCGGGCACCTGGAGGAGGCCGCCGACCACTTCATCGCCGCGGGGGCCCTCGCCGAGGCCGTCGACGCGGTCGTGGGCGCCGCGACGCCGGTGCTGCTGCGCGGCGACTGGGAGAAGGTGCTCGCGTGGTGCGCCGACCTCGGCGAGGACCTCCTGAGCAGCCACCCGACCCTCCGGGGGTGCGAGCTGCGGGCGCTGCTCGCGGGACGCCGCAACGAGCTGCCGACCTTCGTCGACGCCCTCCGCCGCAGCGGCGAGTACGACCGGCTGGTGGCGGGCGACCCCGACGCGGCGACGACCGCCGCCTTCGGCCTCCACCTGTCGATGGACTGGGGCGACCTGCTCGACCTGCTGCCGCCCGACGACGCCTCGCCCGGGGTCCGGGCCCTGCGCTACGTGCTGGAGGTCGGGTCGGGGCAGGACCCGCCGCGGCCCTGGCACGCCCGCGAGGTCCGGCGCCTGACCCCCAACGTCGGCCTCTTCCAGTGCGGGTTGTACTTCCAGGGGCGCCTCGACGAGGTCGACCACCTCGCCTCGGTCACGACCGGCCGGGAGATCGTCGGCGGCGCGGACTTCGAGCTCTACCGCATCGCCGCCCTCCGCGTGCGGGGCCTGCTCGGCGACGCCCGTGCGGCACACACCGCGGCGTTGTCGCAGCTCTCCACCTTCGCGTTCCACGACTTCTGGACCCACGTCGACGCCGAGCTGACGTTCGCGGAGGGCGACCACGAACGGGGACTCGCGCTCGTCCGGCAGGCGCGGCTCCTGGCACGCCGCGGCGGTCACCAGCCCGCCGACCAGGCGATCTTCGCCGCGGCGGAGGGGGAGATGCTCGTCCGCATGGGACGCGTCGATGAGGCGGTCGATCTCCTGGGCGCCACCCGCGCCTGGTGCGCGGAGCGGGGCCTGCCGTGCTTCGGCGAGTGGGCGTCCACCTGGCTCGCGGCGGCGCTCCTGCGCCGGGGGGACCCCCCGGCCGCGGCGGTGGCCCTCCTCGAGGACGCGATCGCCGGGATGGTGCGCGCCGAGCGGATCCTGGAGCTCCCCGTGGCCTGGGTGCTGCTGGCCGAGGCGCGGTGGCGGCTCGGCGACGAGGCCGGCCACGACGCCGCCGCGGACGCCGCCTACGCCGCCTCCCAGGCGATGGGCGGCTCCGGCCCCCTGCTGACGGCGCTCGAGGAGGCCCCGGACGTGCTGGTCCGCCGCATCGACGCCGGCGGCCCGGAGCAGGCGGCCTGGCGGGCGCTGGCGCGCGCCGGGGGCCCGGCGCACGGGCCGAGCACCCTGACCGGCGCCCGCATCGTCGTCGGCACGCTCGGCCGCGCGCGGCTCGAGATCGACGGCCGCGAGGTCGACGTGTCGCCGCCGCGCGCGATCGACCTCGCCGCGGCCGTGGCGCGGGCCGGCGCGCGCGGCGTGTCGCGCGCCTCGCTCGTCTCGGCGCTCGCCGCCCACAGCAGCGACCCCGCCAACTACCTCCGGCAGATGATCCACCGCCTCCGCCGGCTCACGCCGGAGGGCATCGCCCTCACCTCGGAGGACGGGATGCTGCGGTGGTCGCCGCCGGGCGCGGTCCTGACCGAGGACCAGGTGCTCGGGGCGCTGCTCGCGCGGGCGGACCGCGCGACGGGCGACGCGCGGCTGGAGGCCCTCGGGGCGGCGCTCGCGATGGCCGACCGGGGCACCCTCGCGGTCGCCGAGGAGACCACGGCCGCGGTGGCGTTGCGCGCCGCGCTGGAGGCGTCGGTGGCGGGCGCCCGCCGGGACCAGGCGGAGCTGCTGATCGAGGCGGGCCGCGCCGCCGAGGCCGTCGCCGTGGCGCGCGCGGCCGTCACGGCCGACCCGTACCGCGAGGACGGCTGGCGGCTCCTCATGCGGGCCGGGGCCCAGGACCAGGGGCCGTCGGCGGCGGTCCCCGTCTACCTCGAGTGCGTCCGCGCCCTCGCCGAGGTCGACCTGGAGCCCGCCCGGGAGACCCGCGTGCTCATGGAGCGGCTGCGGGACCCGGGCGCCCGGGTGGTCACGGCAGGGGGGTGATCCCCGGGGCCTCCGCGGCCCGCTCGCCCACCACGCCCCGGACCAGGTCCACGAGCCCGAGCACCGCGGGGCGCTCCTCGCCGCGTCGCACGGCGACGCCGAGCGGGTTCGGCGCGAGACCCGGGACCGGGACGAAGGCGACCCGGGGGAGGGGGTGGAAGCGGGTCATCGACCGGCACCCGACGGTGAGCAGGCCGAGGTGCCCGACCGCGTCGATCACCTCCTGCATGGTGTGCGCGGCGCCCCCGATCACCGGCGTGCGCCCCCCGCGGTCGGCGAGCGCCAGCCAGTGGTCGCGGGTCGCGACGGCGTGGGGCGCGACGGCGACGAAGGGCTCGCCCGCGACGTCGTCCATCGCGACCGCGGCCGCCCGTGCCGCCGGGTGGTCCGGCGGCACCAGCAGGCCGCGCTCCTCCGTCGCCACGGGGTGGACGTCGAGCGCGTCGTCGGGAGGGGTGCGGACCAGGGCGACGTCGAGGCGCTGGTCGAAGAACGCCTGCGGCAGGCCGAGCGACTCGCGCACGATCAGCCGCGCCCGCGGGTGGCGCTCCGCGACGGCGGCGAGGACCGGGCCGTTGAGCTCGGCGAGCCCGGGGCCCTCGATGCCGATCCGCAGGGTCCCGGTCGCGACGGGCGTCGCGGCCGCGGCCGACCGCGCCGCGACCATGCCGCGGAGGATCGTCCGGGCCACCGGCAGCAGGCGCGTCCCCGCCTCCGTCAGGCTCACGTGGCGGGACGTCCGCTCGAGCAGGACGACGTCGAGCTTCGCCTCGAGCCGCCGGATGGCCTCGGACAACGACGACTGGGCGAGCCCCAGCATCTCGGCGGTCTGCCCGAAGTGCAGCGTCTCCGCGAGCCGCACGAAGGCGCGCAGCTCGTGCGCCGTCGGCCACCGCGTCCCGTCCTCGCGCCGTGACGTCGCGGTCTTCCGTTCCTGGAGCATCGTCCCCACGCCGGCCCCTCCCTCCGACGGGCGGGTGGTGGTCACCCCGCCTTTGTGACGATGCACGCTAAGTGGGGGGCGTTAATGGACGCGTCCCCGGGGTCGCCGCGGCGTTAACGCCAGAATCTCACGATCGGACGCCCCTCACGCCCAGGCCCCTCACAGGGGGTCCCCAGGGTCCGCGCGGGCCCGCGTCCTCGCCTCGGCGTACCGCTGGCACGGACCGACGAGGAGGAGCGAATGGGCGACCACCACGGGCACGACGACGACGGGGTCCACGACCACGACCGCGGGCTGCAGTTCGACATGTCGACCCTGATGAGCCGTCGTCGTGCGCTGCAGCTGCTCGCCGTCGGCGGTCTGTCGGTCGGCGGCCTGGCGGCCATCGTGGGCTGCGGGTCGTCGTCGCCGGCGGCGGGCACGACCGCCGCCGCGACCACGGCCACGACCGCCGCCACGACCGCGACGGACGTCGCCGCGGTCCCCGAGGAGACCGCCGGGCCGTTCCCGGCCGACGGCTCGAACGGCGTCAACGTCCTCACCGAGAGCGGGATCGTGCGGCGGGACATCACCACCAGCTTCGGCGCGGCGTCCGGGGTGGCGGAGGGCGTGCCGCTCACCATCGAGATGACGATCCTCGACATCGCCCGGGGCGGCGCGGCGGCGCCCGGCGCGGCGGTCTACGCCTGGCACTGCGACCGGGAGGGGCGGTACTCGCTCTACGACGGGGAGATCGCGTCCGAGAACTACCTGCGCGGCGTCCAGGAGGCCGACGGGTCGGGCCGCGTCACGTTCCGCAGCATCTTCCCCGCGGCGTACTCCGGCCGGTGGCCGCACATCCACTTCGAGGTCTACCCTCGCCTCGACGAGGCGACCGCCGCCGGCGCGAAGCTCGTCACGTCGCAGATCGCCCTGCCCGACGACGCGTGCGCGGCGGTGTACGCGACGGCCGGCTACGAGCAGAGCGCGACGAACCTGTCGCGGACGTCGCTCGCGACGGACATGGTCTTCTCGGACGGCTACTCGACCCAGCTCGGGACCGTCACCGGGTCGGTGTCGGAGGGCATGACGGTGCGGCTCAACGTGGGGGTCTGACCCCCCGGGCTCAGGCGGGGGGCGTCTGCGGCGCGGGCGCCCCGGCGCCGCCCCGGCGGAGGCGCCGGTCGAGCAGCAGGGCGCCGTAGGCGAGCGCGAGGAACAGCACCGCCACGACGGCGCAGTTGACGAGGACGACGGGGTACCCGTGCTCCTGCACGTCCATGAAGGGGTACGGGTAGTAGTCGTCGCCGAACCGGTCCTGCACGAGCGTGCCGCGCACCAGGGTGTAGGCGAGCCAGAGCACGGGGGCCACCACCGACAGCGCCACGACCCGCGGCGACAGGTGGCCGCGGGGGCCGAACAGCACCCAGCCCGCGACCGCCAGGATCGGCGAGAGGGTGTGCAGCACGAAGTCCGCGAAGGCGTTCCAGCCGGTGAGCTCCTGCAGGTCCGAGAGCGCGAGGTGGAACACCACGCCGGTGACGGCGATCGCGAGGACGCCGTCGAGGCGCAGCACGCGGAAGAGCGTCGACCGCCGGTCGGGGTCGGCCGCGAGCATGCCGGTGGTCACGGCCACCGTGACGTTCGACAGCACCGTGAAGAAGCTGAAAGAAGTTGACGATCCGGTCGGGCGTCGACACGAAGTAGCCGGTGTCGGCGTCGGCGGTGACCGAGAGGACCAGCTGCATCACGAGGCCGACGGTCACGATGACCGAGGTCGCCCCGAGGAACGCCCTGCCGATGACGGGCCACCGCACGCCGGGAGCCTATCCCGCGTCCCGTCCCACCGGCACGGGGTCCGCGCCGCCGCCGGCCGGTGTGAGACGATCGCGGCATGCGACGCGTCCCGCTCGCCGCCACCGAACCCGGGGACGAAGGCGACCGGCCCGAGGGGTTCCGCCGCCGCGGCGTCCGCCTCGGCACGGTCGTCGGGGCCGAGCGGTCCGGCGCCAGCCTCTACGAGCTGCCGCCGGGTCAGGCGGTGTGCCCGTACCACTACGAGCACGCCGACGAGGAGTGGCTGCTGGTGCTCTCCGGGCACCCGTCGGCGCGCACCCCCGAGGGCGTCGTGCAGCTCGACCCGATGGACCTGGTGTTCTTCCCGATCGGCCCGGAGGGCGCCCACCAGATCCGCAACGACACCGGGACGCCCGTGCGGATCCTGATGTGGTCGACGATGGGGTGGCCTTCGGTGACGGTCTACCCGGACAGCGACAAGGTCGGCGTCTACACCCGTGACGGTGCGGACGACGTCGTGGTGCGGCGCGCGTCGGGCGTCGGCTACTACGACGGGGAGACGACGGCGGGGCCGCCGGTCTAATCACGGACGGTCAGAGTGCTCACCGCGCGGCGCCGGCGGGGGGTTCGGGCGCGGGGCGACCGGGCAGCACCGGGCTCCTGAACCGCACGCAGCCCGGAGGCGAACCATGGCCGACGACACCCCCCGCACCGACGACCCGAAGCGCCGCGACGAGGAGGACCTGACGACCGGTCCGACCCCGGAGTCCCGCCGCGCCGACGGCGAGCCCGCCCGCGAGCACGACACGAGCGACGGCCCGACGCCCGAGACGCGCGAGGCCGACCGCCGCGCGTAGGTGACCGCGGCCGGGAGCGTCCCCCGCGGGGGACGCTCCCGGCGGCTCACCCCGCTCCGTCCCCGCCGGCGGCGTCGAGCAGGTGGCGCGCGGCCTCGGGGACGAGGTCGGCGTACCCGGGGTGGCGGCGGATCCACGCCGCGATGAACGGGCAGGCCGGGACGACCCCGAGCCCGCGGGCGCGGATGTCGTCGAGCGCGGCCTGCGCGAGCGCGCCCCCGACGCCCCGCCGCTCCACCAGCACCTCGGTGTGGGCGAGCACCACGTCGTCGCCGTGCCTGCGGTAGGCGACGATCCCGGCGAGCGCGTCCCCGGCGGCCGCCTCGTAACGGTCGCGCTCCGGCACGTCCCGGATCGTGAGGGGCGGTGGGTCGTCCACGGCCGGGATGCTACGACCCGGCCCGCCGCGGCGCCCTCAGCTGGCCTCGGTGTCGTCCGGGCGCCCCGCCGCGGGGACGTCGACCTCGGTGACGCCGCCGTCCCGCGCGTGTCCGCGGCCGGTCGCGAGCGCCTCCGCCACGAGGCTCCGCATGCGGGCGCACGCCAGCCGGGCGAACCGGAGCTGCAGGTGGCGGCCCAGCAGGTGGAACCCGATCCGGATCACGGGGTTGCGGATGTGCGCGCGGCGGGACACGGCGTGGATCCGGAACTCGACCTCGCCGGTGTCGACAACCTTCACCGCCTCGAAGTCCATCTGTCCGCTCTCGAGGTGGCCCTCCAGCGTCCGGTAGCTCCAGCCCCACACGCGCTCGCGCCGCCCGTCGACCTCGCGCTCCTCGTCGCGGACGGCGGCGACGCGGGCGCCGAGCAGGAACGTCATGCCGAGGAACCGCCCCTGCAGCAGCATGTTGCGGCCCTCGAGGGCGTCGCCCGGCCGGTAGACGGCCTCGATCAGCCGCGGGTCGGCGAAGCGGTAGTGGGCGACGAGGTCCCGGGCGGCCTCCCACGAGCCCCCCTCCTCCGGGGGGCCCGGCGCCTCGGCGGGGAGCACCGCCCGGTGGTCGTCGACCGTCCAGCCGGTCGCCGGCCCCGCGCCCTCCAGCTCCCGGGGGTCGAAGTTGAGCTCCCGCTGCTGCAGGCCCGCGAAGGCCCGCCGCGCGCGGCGCGACGTGGTGGGGGCGAGGTCGCCGCCGTGGTCGTCGGGGTAGCTGAGCGTGGTCGCCCGGATGCGCCCGCGGGCCGTGCCGCCGGCGATGCGGGCGGCCTGCTCGCAGAAGTGCGCCCACATGTGGAGCTGGATCTCCTGGGCGACCCGCAGGGGGCCGTAGACGAGCCAGAAGGCGGCGCTGCCGCTGCGGGCGACCGACTCGATCTCGAACACGAGGTCGTCGCCCTCGGGGCGCGCGCGGAACTCGATCTCACCGGCCTCCATGTGGCCGCGCAGGGTCGCGAGCCGGAACGAGGTCGGCGTCCGGTCCGCGACCCGCACGGGCCCGTTCCAGGGCCCCGGCAGCCAGACGAGGTACTCGTCGCCCTCCACCATCTCCCCGAGGAGGCCGGACGTCTTCACGAAGCGCGAGACCTCGATCGGCGAGGCGGCGTTCGGGTCGCGGGCGATCGCGTCGATCAGCTCCGCGGCGGACATGCGGGCGCCGGCGATGGTCACCGCGTACCGCCGGCGCAGCGACGGCCCGGCGCCGTCGGATCGCGTCTGGACGTCGGTGGGGTCGCCCCCGACGGGGCGGTCGCTCGGGCCGCGGTCGTCACCGGAGATGGTGCGCGTGTCCCGCGCCACCCGGGTCGTGCGGGTCGCGTACCGCCAGGTGGCCAGGGACGCGCCGGCGCCCCACCGGGCCGTCGCCCGGGCGCGGAGCGTCAGGTCGTAGAGGCGCTCGGCGACCTGGCCGGCGGTCACGCCGGCTCCCGCGCCGGGGCGTCGGGGGCGAGCACCCGTGCGGCCGCCGCGAGGCGGGCCTCCTCGACCCGCGGGCCGAGGTCGGCGCACCGCTCCGCGTGGTCGCGCACCGGCGTGCGCGCCGCGAAGCCGGCGCGCTCGACCGCCGCCCAGAACGCGCCGGCGGTCCCGACCGCGCCCCGCAGGGCCTCGAGCTCGAGGACCTCCGACAGGGGGGAGCGCCGTGCGACGCGGCCGTTCATCTTGATCCGGCCGATCCGCTCGACCGTGCCCATCGCGAGCATCTTCAGCCGGGGCGGCGAGCCGCCGAGCTGGCCGAGGAACGCGCGGACGGTGCCGCAGCCGGCGGCGAGCTCCGCGGCGACCTCCGCGATGAGACCGGCGGCGTCCCGGTGGTGGGGGGCGTCGAGCATCCGCGCCGCGAGCGCCGCCCCGCCGTGCATCACCGCGAGGTGGTCGCCGAGGTAGACGCGCACGACGCGCCGGTCGGCGGTGGGGTGGTCGCGCTCGCTGGTCACGGGCCCCTCCGTACCCGCGGCCCGGGCGGCCGAACCGGGGTCCGGCACCGGGCGTGGTCCGGTCGCGACGCGGCGGGCCCCGGCACCTCACGCATCGGACCGCGCGCGCCGATGGGATCCCATGACATCGCTTGCGGGGGAGCTCTCGCGGGGACGCCGCGCGCTCGTGCTCGCGGCCTGGGCCCTCATCGTCGCCGCCACGGCGCTCTACGCCGTCCACACGGCGTCGGGCGGCGCCGTGTGGCACGGCGACGCGCTCTACTCGTTCGCCGTCACCGCGGCCGCCGTGGGCATCGCCGCCCGGGTGGCGCTCGTCCGGGAGGACCGCGTCGCGTGGTCCCTGATCGCGGCGGGCGCGCTCGCCTGGTCGGCGGGCGACCTCTGGTGGATCGCCGCCTACACCGGCGTCGAGGACGTGCCGTACCCGTCGGTCGCCGACGGCCTCTACCTCGCGTTCTACCCCCTCGTGTACGCCGGCCTGGTCGTGCTGGTGCGCGGGCGGGTGCGGCGCTTCCACGCGAGCCAGTGGCTGGACGGCCTCGCGGCCGCGCTCGTCGTCGCGGCGATCGGGGCGGCCGTGCTGCTGCCCCCGATCGTCGACGCCAACGCCGGCAGCAGCGCCGCCGTCGTCGCGACCAACCTCGGGTACCCGCTCGGCGACCTCCTGGTCCTCGGGCTCGTCGTCGCCCTCACCGGGCTCATGGGCTGGCGCCCCGGGCGGGCCGTCGGCCTGCTCGTCGCCGGCTGCCTCGTGTTCACCCTCGCCGACTCCGTCTACCTGTTCGAGGTCGCCGCCGGCACCTACGCCGAGGGCGGGCTGCTCGACGCGCTCTGGTCTGTCGCGATGGTCGCCATCGGCCTCGCGGCCTGGCAGCCGGCGAAGCGCACCGCCGCAGGCCGCCTCGAGGGCTGGTACGTGATGGTCCTCCCCGGCGTCGTCGCCGTCGGGGCGATCACGCTGCTGGTGTTCGACCACTACGCGCGGGCCTCGTCCGTCGCGGTCTGGCTGTCCGCGTCCGCCCTCGTCGTCTGCGTCGTGCGCGCCGGCATCACCTTCCGGGAGAACATCGCCCAGGCGGTGACGGACGCCCTCACCGGGCTGCCGAACCGCCGCCTCTTCCACGACCGGCTCGACGCGGCCGTCGCCCGCTCCCGGCGCCAGCGCACCCCGATGGCGGTGCTCGTCATCGACCTCGACCGGTTCAAGGACGTGAACGACTCCCTCGGCCACGCCTCGGGCGACCACCTGCTGCAGGAGGTCGCCGTGCGGCTCCGCGACCTGGTGCGCGAGGGCGACACCGTCGCGCGCCTCGGCGGCGACGAGTTCGCGGTGCTGCTGCCGGGCGTCGCGGGCGTCGCCGCCGCCGAGGGCGCCGCCGCGTCGATCGCCGCCGCCCTCGCGCGGCCGCTGGTGCTGGACGGGGTCACCATCGCGCCGCAGGCGAGCGTCGGCGTCGCCGTCCACCCCGACCACGGCGCCACCCCCGCCGACCTGCTCCGCCGGGCGGACCTCGCGATGTACACGGCGAAGGCGGGGGCGTACGCCGACGCCGCGCCCGCGGTCGCCGCTCAGGCGACCGGCGCCGGCGCCTCCCCGCCCCCCACCGTCCGGGGACCGCGGCCCGTCGCGTCCTGAGCGCCCGCCGCGCCGCGGGCGCGGTCGATGCTGCAGGCGGCGGAGATCAGGCCGACGTGGGAGAGGCCCTGGGGGAAGTTCCCCACCTGGGTGCCGTCGCGCGGGTCGATCTGCTCGGCGAGCAGCCCGACGTCGTTCGCGTGGCCCCACACCTCCTCGAACACCTCGACGGCCCGCTCGACGTCACCGGCGCGCGCGAGGCAGTCGGCGAGCCAGAACGAGCAGATCACGAAGCCCCCGTCCTCGGCGCCCGTCCAGCGGCGGACCAGGCCCCCGGTGGCGAGGTCGCGGGCGATGACGTCGATCGTGCGGCGCATGCGGGGGTCGTCGGCGGGCAGGAACCCGATCAGCGGCAGCAGCAGCACGCTCGCGTCGAGGTGGTCCGAGCCGAAGGCGCCGGTGTACGCCCCGACCTCCTCGCACCAGGCCTCCCGCACGACGGTCTCGTGGATGCGCCCGCGCTCCCGGTCCCAGCGCCGCCGCCGGTCGTCCCCCGCCTCCAGCAGGTCGGCCATCGCGAGGGCACGGTCGAGGGCGACCCAGCACATGGCCTTGCTGCTGGTGTAGTGCCGCTCCGGGCCGCGGGCCTCCCAGATGCCGGCGTCCGGTTCCCGCCACCGCTCCGCCGCGAGGTCGGCGACGGTCACGAGGAACCGGCGGGTGATGTCGTCCATGTCGGCGAGCCCGTCCCGCAGGATGTGCGCCGACGCGAGGATCTCCCCGTAGACGTCGAGCTGGGTCTGCCGCCACGCGTCGTTGCCGACCCGCACCGGGGTGCTGCCGCGGTACCCGCGGAGGTGGGGGAGGGTGTGCTCGGTCAGGTCGCGCTCGCCCTCCAGGCCGAAGACGATCTGGAGCCCGCCGTCGCGTTCGGCGCCCGCGGCGGCCCGGGCCATCCACGCGAAGTGGTGCTCGGCCTCGTCGGGGCACGTCGCGATCGAGAGCGCCTCGAGGGTGAGGCTTGCGTCCCTCAGCCACGCGAAGCGGTAGTCCCAGTTGTCCTCGCCGCCGACGATCTCCGGGAGCGAGGTCGTGGGCGCCGCGACGATGGCGCCGCTCGGCGCGTAGGTCAGCGCCTGCAGCACGAACGCGCTGCGGCGGACGGGCTGCCACGCGTAGCCGCGGTACCCGTCGTGGTGCGCGGCCCAGGAGCGCCACGCGGCGATCGCGTCCTCGAGCGCGGCGACCGGCTCGACGACCTCGTCGTCGCCGTCCGCCCCGCCCAGCCGGTGGCGGAGCGCGAGCGACAGCACGTCGCCACGGCGGACGGTCGCCGACATGTCGACGCGGTCGCGCCCGACGCGCACCGGCCCGCCCGCGCGCAGCAGCAGGCGGTCGGCGCCGCCGAACGTCCGGACGAGCCCGCCGTCCTCGACGAGCTCGGGTACCACCAGCCCGTACTCCGTGCGCGGCACCAGCTCCATCGCCACGTCGACGGAGCCCTCGAGGCCCTCGAGCACGCGGACGATCGTGTGGGGTGACCGCAGGCCGATCGCGTGGTCCCGCGCCCCGGGCTCCAGCGCCAGCGCGTCGCGCAGCCGGACGCGGCCGGACGACGTCGTGAAGGTCGTCTCGACCACCATCGTCCCCGGCACGTACACCCGGTCGGCGTCGGCCGGGCCGGCGGGGCCGAGCGACCAGTGGCCGGCCTCCGGGTCGAGGATCCGCCCGAGGGAGCTCCGCGAGTCGAACCGCGGCGCGCACCACCAGTCGATCGATCCGGCGCGGCTGACGAGCGCGGCGCCCTGCGAGTCGCCGAGGAGGGCGTAGTCCGCGATCGCCGGGGCGCCGGGGACGGCGTGGGATGTCACATGTGCTCCTGCTGGACGGGGTCGCCCACCGGTACCCGTCGCCGCCCCCTCCGGAACGGGGACCGGACCCCGCACCCCGTTTGCGCCCCTCCGGCCACGGGTAGCGCCGGGGTCCCCCGACGGAGGTGACGGAACCATGGACGACACGGACCGCACGACGCACGACGGCGAGGACGGCGACGAGGCCATCACCCCGGCCGAGTTCACGAAGCGGATCGGCGACACGCAGGCGGCCTCGGCCGGCCCGGGCGCGCCCGAGACCGTGGAGCCCACCCAGGGCCGCGACGGCGACGGTCCCTCCGGGCCCCCGCAGCGCGACATCGGCTCCGGCCACTAGGGCGTCACGTGGTGCCCGCCGCCCCCGTGGCGGCGGGCCCCGCGGGACGGTCGACCGTCCCCACGGACCCCCGGCTGTTCACGATCGGACGCACCGGGTAGGCAGGGCGGGCACCCGCCGGGATCGACGGCGAGCCACACCGCACCGAGGGACCGACGCGCGTGGAGAGGCACACCGAGCAGATGCAGGAGCGCCCCGCACCGCCCCCGCCGACCGCCTGGGACGACGTGCCGTGCCCGTGGCGGGCGGCGCGCGGGCGGCTGGCGCACACCCGCACGACGCTCGACGGCGGCATGACCGCGCCCGGCGCCGCACGTCGCGCCGTGGCCGCCGCCGCGGCGGACCTCGACGAGGACCTCCGCACGGACCTGCAGCTCCTGGTGTCCGAGCTGGTCAGCAACGCCGTGGTGCACGCGCGTCCCGCGGCGGGCGAGCGGCGGATCGCGCTCGACGTGCACATCTCGTCCGAGTGGGTGGCGGTGACGGTCACCGATGCCGGCGGCGGCTTCGACCCGGGCCGGCTCGCGGGCCCGCGCCCCGGCGTCCCCGGCGCGCACGGGCTCGAGATGGTCGCGGCGCTGTCCGACATGCGCGGCATCGACAGCCGCGACCCGTTCCGCATCTGGTTCGCGCGCCTGCTCTGACGGGCGCGGGCGGGCCCCCGCCGTTTTGGGCGGGCCCCCGGCGGGGGAGCTACGGGGTCGACCCGAAAGGACGTCCCCATGGACCAGCAGCCGCGCGCCCAGCGCCCCCCCGGCGAGACCCACCACGAGGTGCCGGACGAGGGCCAGGAGGAGGAGCCGGTCACCCCACCCGCCGACCCCGACAAGCCGACGGACGACGTGAAGAAGGGGAACACGCTCGTCGAGCCGTCCCCCGGGGCGTGAACCAGGCTCGGCGGGGCCGCGCCGCGACGCGGCCCCGCCGACCCCCGGGAGCGTCCGCGTGACCGAGCCGCGCCGCACCGAGACCGACGCCGAGCGGTGGGACCGCCAGCTCGGTGAGCTCCTGCAGGAGCTGCGGGTCGCCCTCCCCGGTGTGCAGGTGCTCTTCGCCTTCCTGCTCACCGTCCCGTTCAGCGCCCGCTTCGACGACGCCAGCAGCACCCAGCGCGTCGTCTACTTTCTCACCCTCCTCTGCACCGGGGTCGCGACCGTGGTGCTGATGGCGCCCGTCGCCGTCCACCGCCTGCGGTTCCGCCAGGGGCGCAAGCGGGAGATCGTGGAGGTCGCCCACCGCCTCACCCTCGCCGGCCTCGCCGCCCTCGGCCTCGCCGTCACGGGGGCCGTCCTGCTCGTCACCGACGTGCTCTTCGGGATCGTCACCGCCGGGATAACCGCCGGCGGCACGCTCGTGCTGATCGTCGTCCTGTGGTGGGTCGTCCCGTCCCGCGCCGCCGGCGGGGGGACGTCCGGGCGGTAGCCGGTCGCGTGGCGACGGGCCGGGGCGGCCGGCGTCCGCGACGGCCTACCCTCCCCCGGTGCGCGGCGACGGGGGTGCGGGATGAGGATCGAGATGGCGGGTGCGGGCGCCGGCCCGGGGGCGACCCCGGCCGTCGCGCGGCCGCGTGCGGCGACCCGCGGGCGGGGGCCGAACCTGTCGCCGGCGCTCCTCGTGGTCGCCTCGACGTCGGTGTTCGTCGGCACGGCCATGGCGACGTCGTTGTTCGCGACGGTCGGCTGGGGGGCGACCGCGGGACTGCGGCTCGGCCTGGCCGCCATCATCCTGCTGGCGATCGCCCGCCCGCGGGTCCGGGGCCGCTCGCGCGGCGAGTGGGGGCGGCTGACGCTGCTCGGCGGCACCCTCGCGGTCATGGGGACGGCGTTCTACGGCGCCGTCGACCGGATCCCGTTGGGCGTCGCCGCCACGATCGAGTTCCTCGGGCCCCTCACCGTCGCGGTCATCGGCAGCCGGCGCCGCCGCGACCTGCTGTGGGTCGGGCTCGCCCTCGGCGGCGTCGCCGCCCTGTCGGGCGCCCACTGGGGCGGGGGCTCCGCGGCCGGCGTCGGCCTGGCGCTGGTCGCCGCCGCCGGCCTCGGGGGGTACCTCGTCGCATCCCAGCGGGTCGGCGACCAGGCCGGCGGCCTCGACGGCCTCGCCCTGTCGGTCGCGATCGCGGCCCTGATGGTGCTGCCGTGGACCCTCAGCCCCGGCGGCGCGCTCCTCAGCCCGTCGGTGCTCGCGGTGGGCGCCGCCGTCGCCGTGGCGGGGGTCGTGGTGCCGACGGCCCTCGAGATGGAGGCCCTGCGCCACCTGCGCGCCGGGACCGTCGCGATCCTCCTCAGCCTGGAGCCCGCCATCGCCGCGGCCGTCGGCTTCGGACTGCTCGGCCAGCGGCTCACCGCCGCGGAGGCGCTCGGGGCGCTGCTGGTCGTCTGCGCGTCGATCGGGGCGCTCTCCGGGGGCTTGACCCGGGCCACCACCGGCTGACGGCGACGGGGGCGGCGTTTCACGCCGCTCACCGCATCGCAACCGATCTGTCACCTCCGCGACCCGCGGCTGCGATGGGCTTCCCCCCGGACCGTCCACCAGCCTGGAGGTGACCGTGGAGCCCGACGTCACGCCCCGCACCGAGCACGCCGACGAGAGCGAGTGGCACGCGCTCGTCGCGGGCCGCATGAGCCGCCGCCGCCTGCTGACCGGCGCCGCCGCCGCCGGCGTCGCCGCGGCGGTCCCGCTGCACCTGACCATGGGGCGGGCCGCGGCGGCCACCGCCGCGACGGTCGCCGCCGTCCGGCCGACCACCGCCGACCGCCTCGTGCTGCCGCGCGGCTTCCGGGCGGACCTGATCGCGCCGTGGGGGTCGGAGATCGGCGGCGGCCTCACCGCCGGCTTCAACCACGACTGGATCGGCTACTACCCCATCGACCTCCTCGAGCGCGGGACCGACCTCGACGCCCCGCACCTCGGCTACCTGCCGCGCCGCGCGTCGAGCCGCGACGGGATCCTCGTGATCAACCACGAGTACACCAACCCCCTCTTCGTGGGCGGCGACACGGGCTCCGGCCCGAAGACGCCGCAGCAGATCGCCGCGGAGCAGGCGGCGGTCGGCGCATCGGTGCTCCGCGTGCGCCGCGACCGGAGGGGCGTCTGGGCAGTCGACGCGTCCGACGCGACGTACGCCCGGCGCCTCGACGCGACGACCCCCTGCGTGCTCACCGGCCCGGCGGCCGCGATCGACGGCGGCCCCGGGGCGGTCGGCACCCTCGCCAACTGCAGCGGGGGCGCGACGCCGTGGGGCAGCGCCCTCTCCTGCGAGGAGAACTTCCAGACCTACCCGCAGCCCGCCCCCGCCGGCGACGGCTGGGACCCCGCCGTCTACGGCCGCCGCCACTACGGCTGGGTCGTCGAGGTCGACCCGTTCTCGCCGGGGACGCCGCCGCGCAAGCACACCGCCATGGGCCGCTTCCGCCACGAGAACGTCGCGATCGCCGTCGGCCCCGACCGCACCGTCGTCGCGTACATGGGCGACGACCTCGCCGACTCCTGCGTCTACAAGTTCGTCGCCGACCGGCGGCTCGGCCCCGCCACGGACCGCGACGCGAACCTCGGGATCCTGGAGAGCGGCCGCCTCTACGTCGCCGACTTCGGCAACGCGGCGTGGGTGCTCCTCGACTACGCGACCCAGGCGAGGCTCCGCGACGCGCGCACCCCGGCGGGCGCCCCCGTCTTCACGTCGCAGGCCGACGTCCTCGCCGACGCCCGCGCCGCGGCCCTGCTGGTCGGCGGGACACCGGTCGACCGCCCCGAGGACATCGAGATCAACCCGGTCGACGGCGCGGTGTTCGTGGCGCTCACGAACAACACCGGCCACGGCAACTTCCACGGCCAGATCGTGCGGATCGCCGAGGACGGCGGCGACCCGTCCGCGACGTCGTTCGACTGGTCGATCTTCGCCGTCGGCGGCCCGCAGAGCGGCTTCTCGTCGCCCGACAACCTCGTCTTCGACGCGACCGGGAACCTCTGGATGGTCACCGACATCTCCAGCTCGCGCGTCGGGAAGGGCATCTACTCCTTCCAGGGCAACAACGGGCTGTTCCTGCTGCCGACCCGCGGACGCGACGCCGGCACCGCGTACCAGTTCGCGAGCGGACCGGTCGACTGCGAGCTGACCGGCCCCGCCTGGACGCCCGACGGCGGCACGCTCTTCCTGTCCGTGCAGCACCCCGGCGAGCTGTCGACGTCGGCGGCGGAGCCCACGAGCCGCTGGCCGAACGGGGGCGACGACGTGCCGCGCCCGTCGAGCGTCGCGATCACCGGGCCGTGGGCGGGGTGGCGTCGTGGCCGGTAGCCCCGCACCCGCCGCCGTCGTCGTCCCCGCCCCCGGGGGCGGCCTGCGGGAGGTCGGCCGCGTCCACGGCCGCACCCTCCACGGGGCGATCGACGCGTACGTCGGGTCGCTCCACCACACCCGGCCGTGGCTCGTCGCCGAGCGGGAGGCGGCGCTCGGCGACCTGGCGGAGGCGTGGCGCGCCGCCGGGGGCGCCAACGCCCTCGGAGCGCTCCGGGCCGACGCCGTCGCCGCCCACCTCGGGGCCCTGCCCCCCGACGGGCGCGGCCGCGCCGCCGATGCGATCCGCGACCTGATGGCCTGGGCGCGGGCCGCCGGGCTCCTCGACGAGGGGGAGGGCCCGCCCGTCGCCGCGTGAGGGGGCCGCCGCCCCGGCGGCTCAGGCGCGCGTGCGGTCGAGCAGCTGCAGGAGGTCGTGCGCGGCGAGTTCGACCTCCTTGTGACCCCATTCGGCGGCGCGGTAGACGCAAGCGATCAGCGCCGAGCGGTGGACGCGGCGCAGGTCGCCGCACACGAACGCGTAGCGGGCCTTGGTGCCGTCCGCCGCGCCGTCGGTGAGCCCGAGGTGCCAGGCCGCGAAGGCGTCCCAGCCGTGCCGCTCGAGGTAGGCGTTCTCGTCGTCCGCGGAGGGCTGCGCGTCGCCCCAGTCGCTGTCGAGCACGTACCGGCGCGCACGGATCCGCTCGCGCGCGCGCGCGACGGCGACGTCGTTCACGGTGTACCGGGCCATCACCCGTCCCCTGCCCGGGACGGCCCCCGTCCATGCCGGCCGCGGTCGCCGGGGAGCATGTGGGCGGCCAGCCCCGGGTCGCGCCCGGCGAGCGACGCCCGCGTCACCGCGGTGGGGCCGAAGCGGTCGCGGACGGTGTCGAGCGCGGCGTCGAGGCGGTCGCCCGTGGCGTCCCCGAGTGGCAGCTCGAGCTGACCGCCGTCCGACTCGCCGTCGAGGTTGGCGACGGTGATCCCGACGAGGGTCAGCCCGCGGGCGGCGACGGTGGGCGCGGCCTCGGCCAGCAGCGCACGCGCCGCGGCGAGGACCGGCCCCGACGACGACGTGCCGTGGGGGAGGGTCCGCGAGCGGGTGGCGGCGCTGTAGTCGGCGAAGCGCAGGCGCAGCACCACGGTGCGGCCGGTGCGGCCCGCGGCGCGCATCCGGCGGGTCAGGCGGTCCGCGAGGCCGATCAGCGTCGCATCGACCGCCTCCGCCGACCGCGGGCGCCGGCCGAGCGCGGACTGGGCGCCGAACGACCGGCGCCGCCGCCGGGGGCGCACGGGACGTGGGTCGCGGTTGTGGGCGATCGCGTGGAGGTGCCGGCCGCCGGCGCGGCCGAGGATCGCGACCAGGTCCCCCTCGTCGAGGGCGGCGATCTGCCCGACCCGGGTGATGCCGTGGGCGTGGAGGCGTGCCGCGGTCGCCGGGCCGACCCCCCAGAGGCGCTCGACGCGCAGGCCGTGGAGGAGGGTGATCTCGCACTCGGGCGGGACCACCATCAGGCCCTCCGGCTTCGCCAGGGCACTGGCGATCTTGGCGAGGCTCTTCGTGGTCGCGACGCCGACCGTGATCGGAAGGCCGGCCCGGTCGCGGACGTCCCACCGCAGCCGCAGGGCGATCTCCGTCGGCGACCCCGCGCTGCGGGCCATGCCGTTGACGTCGAGGAACGCCTCGTCGATCGACAGGCCCTCCACCACCGGCGACGTGCGGCGGAAGACGTCGAAGACCGCCCGGCTGGCCTCGACGTACGCCGGCCACCGGGGCGGCACCACCACCAGGCCCGGGCACCGGCGCCGCGCCTCGGCGCCGCCCATGCCGCCCTGCACCCCGAACGCCTTCGCCTCGTAGCTCGCCGCCATCACGACCCACGAGCCGACCGCGACCGGCCGCCCGCGCAGGGCGGGGTCGTCGCGTTGCTCGACGGATGCGAAGAACGCGTCGAGGTCCGCGTGGAGGATCGCGGCGTCCCGTGACACGAACACATGTTCGTGCCCGCGCCGGACGGCGTCCACCCACGGGGCGGGTCGCGCGATCCGCCCGCCGCGGGGATGATCGGTCCGTGGCGCCCGATGTCCCGGCACCTGTCGATTCCGCGGGGTCCCGTTCGTCTCAGGAGGCGGACCACCCCGACCACGAGGAGAACACCATGAAGTACGTCCTGCTGATCCACCACGGCACGTCCCTCGACGGCTTCGACGACCTGCCGGACGAGGAGAAGCACCGGGTGTACGCCGCCTGGAAGGCCCTGAACGAGACGCCCGGCGTGACCCCCGGCCTGCACATGCAGCCGGCGGACGCCGCGACGACGGTGCGGGTGCAGGACGGCCGCACCCTCGTCACCGACGGGCCGTTCGCCGAGACGAAGGACGCGATCGGCGGGTGGTGCGTCTACGAGGGCGACGACCTCGACGCCGCGATCGCGGTGGCCGCCCGGATCCCGGCGGCGCAGCGGGGCGGCGCCGTCGAGGTGCGTCCGCTCGCGGAGTGGTGACGGAGCTCGAGCAGGCGTTCCGCGACCACTGGGGGCGGGTGCTCGCCGCGCTCGTCGGCCTCCTCGGCGACGTCGACCTCGCCGAGGAGGCCGCCCAGGAGGCGTTCGCGGTCGCGGCGGCCCGCTGGCCGCGGGACGGGGTCCCCGCCCGTCCCGCGGACTGGCTGGTGGCGACGGCCCGCAACCGCGCCATCGACCGCATCCGCCGTGACCGCACCCTCGCCGCGAAGACGCGCCTGCTGGAGGTCCCCGGACCCGTGACGGACCCCGACCCCCTCGACCCCCCGGCCTTCCCCGACGAGCGCCTCGAGCTGCTCTTCACCTGCTGCCACCCGGCGCTCGCGCCGGAGTCCCAGGTGGCCCTCACCCTCCGCACCCTGGGCGGGCTCCGGACGCCGGACGTCGCCCGCGCGTTCCTGGTGCCGGAGGCGACGATGGCGCAGCGCCTCGTGCGGGCGAAGCGCAAGATCCGCGTCGCCGGCATCCCCTTCCGGGTGCCCCCCGCCCACCTGCTGCCGGACCGCCTGCCGGCGGTGCTCACCGTCGTCTACCTCATGTTCAACGAGGGCTATGGGGACCGCGCCGCGCCCGCCGCGGAGGCCCTGTCGCTGGGCGCCGCGCTCGCGGCCCTGATGCCCGACGAACCCGAGGTGCTCGGCCTGCTCGCGCTGATGCTGCTGCACGACGCCCGCCGGGCCGCCCGGTTCCGCGACGGCGAGAGGGTGCTGCTCGCCGACCAGGACCCCGCCCTCTGGGACCGCGACCGCATTGACCGGGGCCGCGCCGCGCTCGACCGTGCCCTGGCGCTGCGGGGCCGCGGCCCCCACGTCGTCCAGGCCGCCATCGCCTCCCTGCACCTCGACGTCCCGCGCGACTGGCGGCAGATCGCGGTGCTCTCCGCGGAGCTCTCGCGCATCACCGGCTCGCCGGTCGTCGAGCTCAACCGGGCGGTGGCCGTCGCCGAGGCCGAGGGACCCGCCGCGGGCCTCGCCATCGTCGACGGCCTCGACCTCGGCGACTACCACCACCTCCACGCGACGCGCGGGGAGCTGCTGCGGCGCCTCGGGCGCACGGGGGAGGCGCGCGCCGCGCACGTCCGGGCGCTGGAGCTGGTGCACGACCCCTCCGAGCGACGGCTGCTGGAGCGGCGGCTCGCGGACCTCGGACCGGGCGACGGTCCGTCCGCACCGGCGGGCTAGCCTGGGCCGATGGCGGGTGGGCTGCAGGGGCGGGTGGCGCTGGTCGCCGGCGCGACGCGGGGGGCGGGCCGCGGGATCGCCGTGGAGCTCGGCGCCGCGGGGGCGACGGTCTACTGCACCGGCCGGAGCACCCGCGCCGCGCGCTCGGAGTACGACCGGCCCGAGACGATCGAGGAGACCGCCGAGCAGGTCACCGCCGCCGGCGGCCACGGCGTCGCCGTCCGCGTCGACCACCTCGAACCCGACGCCGTCCGCGACCTCGTCGCGCGCATCGACGCCGAGCAGGGGCGCCTCGACGTGCTCGTCAACGACATCTGGGGCGGCGAGCTGCTGACGGGGTGGAACCAGCCGGTCTGGGAGCACGACCTGGACGCCGGCCTGCGCCAGATCCGGCTCGCGGTCGACACCCACCTGATCACGAGCCACCACGCACTGCCGCTCCTCATCCGCCGCCCCGGCGGGCTGGTGGTGGAGATGACCGACGGCACGGCCGAGTACAACGCCACCACCTACCGGCTGTCGGCGTTCTACGACCTCTGCAAGTCGGCGGTCATCCGGCTGGCGTGGGCCCAGGCGCAGGAGATCGCGCCGCACGGTGGCACGGCGGTCGCCCTGACCCCGGGGTGGATGCGCTCGGAGATGATGCTCGACGCGTTCGGGGTGACGGAGGAGCGGTGGCGCGACGCCCTCGCCCGCGTGCCGCACTTCGGGATCTCCGAGACGCCGCGCTACACCGGCCGCGCCGTCGCCGCGCTCGCCGCCGACCCCGACGTCGCACGGTGGAACGGGCGTTCCCTGTCGAGCGGTGGCCTCGCGGCCGAGTACGGCTTCACCGACCTCGACGGCAGCCGCCCCGACGCCTGGCGGTACATGGTCGAGGTGCAGGACCCGGACCTCCCGGCGGACGCCACCGGCTACCGCTGACCCCCGGCCCGGCGCGTCCCGGGCCTCCGGGGAAGCCCGCAGCCGGTGCGCACGGATCCCCGATTCAGCCACCCGCCGCCGCATCGAGGATCCGTTCGTTGGCTACCCATCGGAGGCGGGTCATGACGACACTCTCGACACCGGCGCGGCGTGGACGCGCAAACCGGGGCCCGGCGGGCCCGTCGCCGTGGGTGCGGCGTGCGGCCGTGGCCGTCGGCGTCGCCGTCGCGGCCCTGCTGCTCCTGATCGACGTCGGCTCCGCGACCGCCTCGCCCGCCGTGCTCCGGGTCCTCGACGACGGGGCGCCCTCGTACGGGCGCGCCATCCCGATCGCGGCGCCCGGTGGCGGCACGTTCACCGCCGACCCCGGCCGCGCCCTCGTGACCCTCACGCCCGCCGGCGGCACCGCCGTGACGGGCCCGGCGTGGTGCGTCGACCGGCTCCGCCGCACCTCCGTCGGCGTCGACCGCGCCGTCGACCTGCAGACCCCCGCCGACACCCCCGCGCTCGCCGAGCCCGGGATGCAGTCGGCCGGCTGGCTGATCGCCGCCGCCGACGACCTGATCGCCGCCGCCCCGGACCCCGGCCGTGAGGCCGCCGCCGTCCAGGTCGCGGTGTGGCGCCTGACGGGGCAGGCGGCCGACGTCCTCGCCGTCACCCCCGACGCCGCCCTGAACGCCCGTGCGCAGGAACTGCGCGAGCTGGCGCGCGGCATGGCGCCCGTCACGGCGCTGGCGCTCGCCGGCCCGGGGGGCACCCTCGCCGCCGGAACGCCCGCGACGGTGACCGTGACGGCCACCCCAGGAGCGGTCGTCGACCTGGCCGTCACGGCCGGCGCCGCCGCGCTGTCCTCCCCGCAGGTGCAGGTCGGCCCGTCCGGGTCGGCCACCGTGACCGTGACGCCCTCCGGGGCCGGGACGGTGATCGTCGGCGCGACCGCACGCGGCGGCCACCTCGCCCGCGCGGCGCACCTCCCCGGGGCGCGCGGCCCGCAGGACATGGCGCTCATCACCCCCGCGACGCTCACGGCCTCCGCCACCCTCGTCGCGGCCGCGCCGGCCCCGCCCGCCGTCACCACGGGGGTCCCCCCGGCGCCCGCGCCGCGGGTGACGCCGGTCCCCGCCGTCCTGCGCGTCCACAAGACCGCCCCGGCGCGGGTGACCCGCGGACGGGTCATCCGCTACTCCCTGACCGTCACCAACACCGGTCCGGTCACGGCCCGGGGCGTCGTGGTCCGCGACCCGCTCCCCGCCGGGACGTACGTCGCCTCCATGCCCGCCCGCGCCCGGCTCCGCGCGGGGGCGGTGGTCTGGGACATCGGGGCGCTGGCCCCCGGCGCACGGGTCACCGTCCACCTGCGCCTCGGCACGCGCCTCGTGGCCCCCGGGGACCTGCGGAACGTGGCGACGGCGTCGGCGCGCAACGCTCGGACGGTCCGCGCCCGCGCCACGACCCGCATCCTCCCGGTGCGGGTGCCGGTCCCCCGGGTCGCGCCGGCGGTCACCGGCTGAGCGCCCTCCCGCGACCGGCGCGTGTCAGGCCCCCTCGGCCGCGAGGTGGGCCTGCAGCGCGTCGATCGCGGGGACCTGCCCGGCGACGAGCGCGACGCGCGCCCGGTCGAGGGCGACCCACTCGGCCCGGTCGACCTCGGGGAAGCGGGCGGTCCGGCCCGACCCGCGGGGCCACTCCATCTCGAACTCGTTGCTGGAGATCGCGGTGGCGTCGAAGTCGCCCTCCTGCGCGAACACCACGACGACCTTGCCGCCCCGCTGCCGGAACTCCCCGAGCGCCACGGGCGTCCCCTCCGGCGGCGGTGAGCCCATCTCCTCGGTGAACTCGCGCCGCGCGACCTGCAGCGGCTCCTCGCCCTCCTCGGCGAGGCCCTTCGGGATCGACCACGCCGCGGCGTCGCGGCGGGCCCAGAACGGACCGCCCATGTGGCCGATCAGCACCTCCGTCCCGGAGGGGCCGCGGCGGTGCAGCAGCAGGCCGGCGCTGCGCGTCGGCACGGCTCAGTCCGTGGGGGGCGTGCGGGCCCGGCTGGGGGCGACCCGCGGGGCCTCGTCGGGCATCTTCGGGTAGACCGGCGGCCACGGGTTGTCGGGGATGCCGGCGGCGAGGTCGGCCCGGTAGCGCTCGACGAGGGGCGCGATCGACTGGGGTGCGTCGTCCATCCCCTCCCAGGGGTCGCCGAGGCGGGCGAGCCGCTCCGGGACGCTGCGGATGGTGAGGGCGTCGGGTTCGATCCCCTCCAGCTCGTCCCAGGCGAACGGCGCGGACACCTGGGCGCCGGTGCGGGCCCGGATGCACCACGCCCCGAACACCGTCTTGTGCGGGGCGTTCTGGTTGAAGTCGACGAAGACCCGGGTGCCGCGCTCCTCCTTCCACCAGGCGCCGGTGATGAGGTCGGGCCGGCGGCGCTCCATCTCGCGCGCCACGGCGACGGCGGCCTGCCGGACGGCGAACGCGTCCGACCCCGGCGCGACGCGCACGTAGAGGTGCAGCCCGCGGTTGCCGGTGGTCTTCGGGAACGCGGCGACACCGACCTCGGTGAGGAACGCGCGGACCTCGGCGGCCGCCTCGCGGACCATCGCGAACGTGACGCCCGGCGACGGGTCGAGGTCGAGGCGCAGCTCGTCGACGTCGTCCGGCGCGGAGGCCCGGTACGCCCACGGGTGGAAGCCGAGGCACCCCTGGTTCGCCGCCCAGAGGACGTGGGCGATGTCGGCCATGACGAGGGCGCGGGAGGTGGTGCCGTTGGGGGTGGAGACGGTCGTCGTCTCGAGCCAGTCGGGCGCCGTGGCGGGGATGCGCTTCTGGAAGAACGAGGAGCCGGTCGCCCCGTTCGGGAACCGCTGCAGCAGCGTCGGCCGGTCGCGGACGGTGCGCATCAGCGGCGCGGCCACCGCGAGATAGTACCGGGCGACGTCGGCCTTCGTCTCGCCGTGCTCCGGGAACATCACCTTGCCGGGGCTGCTGATGGCGATCGTGCGCCCACCGGCGTCCAGCTCGAGGTGCTCGGCGTCCTTCGGCATGGGACCCGACGCTAGCGCACCCGGCGCGCGCGGACCCGCCGCCTCCCTATGATCGCCCGCATGCCGCTCGCCCGCCGCCGAACCAAGATCCTCGCCACGATCGGACCGGCCTCCGACTCGGAGGCCGTGCTGCGCGGGATGATCGAGGCGGGCCTGGACGCCGTGCGGCTGAACCTGTCGCACGGCACCCTCGAGGAGGCGCTCGCCACCCACGCCCGGGTGCGCGCCCTCGCGGCGGAGATGGGGCGCGCGGTCGGGACGCTCGTCGACCTGCCGGGACCGAAGATCCGCGCGGGCTCGTTCGGCCGCGACGGGGTCGACCTCACCGCCGGTCACCGCCTCCGCCTCGAACCCGGCAACGAGCGCTCGACGGCCGAGGTCGTCCAGGTCGACTACGACGGCCTGCTGGATGGCATCGAGGTCGGCGACCGCATCAGCTTCGGCGACGGTGGCATCGACATCGAGGTGGTCGACACCCCCGGTGACCGCCTGGACGCGGTGGTCAGCCACGGCGGCCACCTGACGGGGCGGCCGGGTGTCCACATCCCCTCGGAGCGCCTGCGGGTCGCCACCCCGACGCCGGACGACCTACGGATCCTCGACGCGTTCGTCGAGGCGGGCGTGGACATGGTCGCCATCTCGTTCGTGCGCTCCGCCCACGACGTCCGCCGCCTCGGCGCCGAGCCCCACCCGCGGGGGCCGCTGGTGGTGGCGAAGATCGAGACCCGCAGCGCGATCGACAACCTGGCGGGGATCCTCGACGCCGCCGGCGCGGTGATGATCGCCCGCGGCGACCTCGGCATCGAGTGCGCGATCGAGGACCTGCCGCACCTGCAGAAGCACATCATCCGGGAGTGCATCGCCCACGGGCGACCGGCGATCACGGCGACGCAGATGCTGGAGTCGATGATCCACGCCCCGTCGCCGACCCGCGCCGAGGCCTCGGACGTCGCGAACGCCGTCTTCGACGGGTCGTCGGCGGTGATGCTCTCCGGCGAGACGGCGACGGGCCGGGACCCGGTGAACGTGGTCGCGACGATGGCGCGCCTCTGCGCCCGCGCCGACGCGAACTTCGACGTCGACGGGTGGACGCGCCTCGTGAGCCGCCTGCGGGTCGCGGACCCCGACGGCGGCGACGGCCGCTACCGGCGGATCACCGACACGATGACCGACGCCGCCTGGCGCGTCGCCCAGGAGCTCGGGGCGAACGCGATCCTCTGCCTGACCCGCACGGGCTTCACGGTCCGCGCGATCGCCCGGTACCGGCCGACCACCCCCATCCTGGGCTTCACGCCCGACGAGCGCGTGCAGCGCCAGCTGTCGGTGAGCTGGGGGGCGACGCCGCTGCCCCTCTCCGGCTTCGCCGGCAACGAGCAGATGGTGGAGGAGGCGATCCGGACGGCCCGCGACGCCGGCCACGTGCGCGTCGGCGACATCGTCGTGGTCCTCGCGGGCATCGACGGCCGGTCCCGCACCACCGACGTCCTGCGCGTCATCCACGTCACCTAGCCCCGGGGGAAACCGCCCCATCGGGGGGATGCCGCCCGGTGCGCGGCCGGTCACGATGGCGCCGCGCCGTGTCGCGCGCCGTCAACCGACCCCGAGGAGACACGCGATGATCCGCCTGCTGATACGGACGGCGGTGATGCTGGTCGCGAACGCGATCGGCCTCATCGTGGCCGCGGCCCTCCTCGACGGCATGACCCTCGACGCCGCCGGGTTCATCACCGCGGTCCGTCGTGTTCACGGTGGCGATGGCGCTGATGCAGCCGTTCCTCGCGGTCCAGCTCCGCCGGGGCGGCTCGGCGGCGCTCGGCGGGGTGGCCCTCATCGCCACGCTGGCCGCCCTGATCCTCACGGCCGTAATCACCGACGGGCTCTCGATCGACGGCGCCGGCACCTGGATCGCCGCCTCCGTCATCGTCTGGGTGGCGGCACTCCTCGCCGCGTTCATCCTCCCGTTCCTCGGGCTGAAGAAGTACCTGGAGGAGCGGCGGGCCTAGTCCCGCCGCGGCCGTCCGCGGCCGCCCGGGCGGGGTGCGCTCAGCGCACCCCGCAGATCACGAGGTCACCGGCCGACGCGGCCTCGAGGCGCCACTCCGACGGGGCGACGACGGGCGTGACGCGCAGGACGGAGCCGTCGGCGGCCGCCGTGGCCATCGCCGCGCCCCCGGGGGACAGGTCGGCGTACCGCACCACGCGCACGCCCACGGGGCTCGACCCGGGGGCTCCGGACGAGCGCACCTGGAGCCCCGCCGGGGGGACGTCGAGGTTCACGATGACCGACGCCCCGGGCAGCGGGCTCGCGGTGAGGCACCCGGCGGGCCCGGGGCGCAGGGTGCCGTCGGCGGCGACGGCGCCGCGGGGCGGGCGCGTGCCGGTGGGGGCGGGGGCGGCCCCCTCGAGGGTGATCGCCCCGGCCCGGCGCAGGACGTCGTCGGCGGCGAGGCGGGCGTTGACGCTGCCCGCGCGGATCTCGTCGGCGCTGAAGGCCGGCGACCCGAGGTCCTCCACGGCCGCGAAGAAGGTCGCGGCGCGGATCTGGGGCCCGTACTGGGAGGCGGGCTGGAAGTCGTCGGGCACGCGGTCGCGCACCTCCGTCATGGCGCCGAGCGACGCCTGCACCTGGGCGGAGTAGTCGCGCCACTGGGCGCTCCCGGCGCGCAGCACGCCGATGTTGGTGATCAGGGAGAGCGTGACGAGCACGATGCCGACGACCCGGGCGCGGGGTGCCGTGATCGCCCGGGAGCCGATCAGAGCCGCGAGGAGCAGCAGCATGAACGCGGCGCCGGGGTAGATGTACCGCGGCTCGGCGGGGGTCCCGATGCCGAAGCGCGAGAGGCACAGCAGGCTCCACGTGACGCCGACGGCGAGCAGCACGAGCGTGACGCGGTCGCGGTCCGCCCACCGCCCGACCAGCCCGGCGACGGTCGCGACGGCGACCGCGATCAGGATGGAGCGCCCGATCTCCGGGTTCATCCCGAACACCCCGGCGAGCGCGGCGGCGGCGGCGTCGGCCATGTAGACCGGGATCTGGGGGATGTTCTCGGCCTTGGTGCTCGACTTCTCGGCTCCGTACGCGAGGTACCAGGCGCCGTAGAGGACGGCGGGGACCGCGACGATCCAGAGCCGCCGCACCCACCCGCCGCGCGCGAGCATCAGCGCGAAGACCCCGATCGTGAACGGCACGCCGAGGCTGGCCGCCGCGAGGCTGAGCAGGAGCAGGCCGCAGGCGGCGACGTCCCCCCGCGGGGTGCGCCGTTCGATCGCGAGGATCGCCCCCATCCCCGCCGCGAGCGACACGGTGACGCCGAGCTCGAAGGGCCACAGCAGCACCCCCCAGCCCGTGCCGAGGAACAGGAGCACCGTCGTGCCGAGGACCGCGACCTCGTTCGAGCTCCACGAGCGGAGCAGGGCGAAGAGCACCCCGGCGCAGGCGAGGTGCGAGACGACCAGGGCGATGGCGTACGGCCAGTACGAGGTGATCCCGAAGACCGCGAAGAGCACCTTGTAGACGAACGCCGCGACGAGGGCGAGGTGCTCGTTGTGCGACTCGAGGAACGCGTCGGGCCCCCATCCACGGCGATCCTGGATGAAGTCCCACTCGTCGAAGAAGAAGATCAGGTCGCGGTAGTTGCGCAGCAGCACCACCGCGGCGATCAGCCCGGCGACCACCACGATCGTGATCGCGGCCCGCGTGGAGAGG
This sequence comes from Miltoncostaea oceani, assembly GCF_018141545.1. GTDB lineage: Bacteria > Actinomycetota > Thermoleophilia > Miltoncostaeales > Miltoncostaeaceae > Miltoncostaea > Miltoncostaea oceani. The sequence continues at coordinate 585,865 of NZ_CP064356.1, forward strand.
GGCTCACCGGCGAAGCGCCGCGCCCGATCCCACCAGGCGGGGACGGCACGCGGGGCGCGGCGGTCCGTGCCCGGTGTCGTGGGCTCAGGCGTGGGGTCTCCCTCGGCTGTGGCGGGTGCGCCGCCGGTCGTCGCGCGGCCGCCGCGGACCCTACCGCCGGCGGCGGACCGGACCAGCACCCCGGGTCGCCTGCCACTCCCCGACGCGCCGCACCGACGGGCCCGCCCGCCCCGCCGTAGGGTCCGCGTCCGACGTGGACGTCGCCGCCCCCATTGCCGCTGTCCTCGCCGCGGTCGGCCTCGCCGGGGCCGCCGGGCTGAACGCCTGGCTGCCCCTGTTGCTGGGGGCGGTGCTGGAGCGCCTCGACGTGGTGGAGCTCGGCGACCCGTTCGGGTCCCTCTCCGGGAACGCGGGGATCGTGGTGCTCACCGTCATCTTCCTCGCCGACTTCGTCGGCGACAAGATCCCGGGAGTCGACCACGTCCTGCACGTGGCGGGCACCGTCGTCCACCCCGTCGCGGGGGCGGTCCTGTTCGTCGGCGGGACCGGTGTGGACACGTCCATCCCGGCGGTCGTCGCCATGGTCCTGGGCGCAGCGACCGCCGAGACGCTGCACGCGGGGCGGGCGGCGCTGCGTCCCGTGTCGACGACCACCACCGCCGGGGTCGGCAACCCGTTCCTGTCGCTGGCGGAGGACGGCGCCAGCCTCCTGCTGACCGTCCTCGCGTTCGCCGTGCCCGTCCTCGCGGTGCTCGTGGTGCTGGCGTTGCTGGCCGCCGTCCTCAGTCGGGGCCGGCGGCGTACCCGGCGGACCCGCCGCCCCGGGTAGCGGCGCCGGTGGCTCCACGTCAGCCGGTGGTGGTCCCCGCGATGATCTTCATGATGTCGTGGCGTGCGACGAGGCCGATCAGCCTGCCGTCCTCCACCACCGGCATCCGCGTGATGTCGCGCTGTGTCATGCGGGTCATCGCGGTCCACACGTCGGCGTCCGGCCCCACGGTCTCGACGGGCGTCCGCATCACGTCCCGCACGGACCGGCCGGCGATCTCGGAGAGCGCCGCGGAGAGCTGGTCGGGGGTCTGGGCCCAGAGGTCCATGAGCCGGGCCGCGCGGACGGACGGCACGGCGAACGGGACGACGGTCTCGGCGAGCTCCACCTCGGCCTCGGTGAGCAGGCCGACGACGGCCGGATCCCCTCCCTCGCCCGTGACGACGACAGAGTTGATCCGATGCCGCACCATCAGGGCCGCGGCCTCCCGGACCGTGGCGCCGGGCGTCACGCTCACCGCCGGGCTCGACATGATGTCCCGCACCCTCACCGCCGCCCCTCCCGCTCGACGGGCCGCAGCCTACGGGCCGCCGGCCGGGGCCAGGAGCTCGTCGGTGACCAGCCGGTAGCCGATGCCGGACTGGGTGACGAGGTGACGGGGCCGTGAGGGGTCCTGCTCGAGCTTGCGCCGCAGGCGCGCCATGTAGACGCGCACGTAGTGGGTCTCGCCCTGGTAGGCGAGACCCCACACCGCCCGCAGCAGCATCGCGTGGGTGAGGACCTTGCCGGGATGCCGGCTGAGCGTCGCCACCAGCTCGTACTCGGTGGGCGTGAGGTGCACGAGCACGCCGTCGCGGAGCACCTGCTGGCGTGCGAGGTCGACCACGATCCCCCCGAAGCGGACGATCCCGGCACCGTCCACCGACTCGCTGACCCGTCGCAGCGACGCGCGCAGGCGCGCCAGGAGCTCGCCCGCCGAGTACGGCTTGGTGACGTAGTCGTCGGCGCCCGCGTCGAGCGCGGCGATCTTGTCGGCCTCCCCGTCGAGTGCCGACACCACGATGATCGGGACGTCGGTCCACTCGCGCAGTCGCCGGCAGACCTCGACACCGTCCATGTCGGGGAGACGGAGGTCGAGCACCACGGCGGCGGGGTGGCGGAGCGCGGCGGCCTCGAGGGCCGAGCGCCCATCGACCGCGGTGGCGACGTGGTAGCCGGCGGCCCCCAGGCTGGCGGTGAGGGCCCGGAGGATGAGGGGCTCGTCGTCGACGACGAGCACCGGCCGGGCGCTGGTCGTCACCCCTCGACCTCCGGGGGGGTCGTGAGGGGGAGGACGAGCGCGAAGCGGGCTCCGCCCCCCGCGGCCGTCCGGTGCTCCAGGCGCCCGCCCTGGGCCTCGGCCAGCCGACGGCACAGCGGGAGTCCCAGCCCGAGGCCGACGCCCTCCCGGTGGCTGAACGGCTCGAAGACCGTCGGCAGGACCCGCGGATCCACGCCGGGGCCGGCGTCCTCGACGGCGAGCTCCAGCTCCGCGCCGATGCGACGACCGACGACGCGCACGGGCGGCGCGCCGTGCCGCGCGGCGTTGTGGAGGAGGTTGACGAGGATGCGCTCGGTGAGCACCGGGTCGGCCTGCACGAGGGGCACGTCGTCGGGGATGTCGGTGCTCACCCCGACGCCGTCGAGGAACGCCGCCGCGGCCAGCAGGCCCGACCCCACGAGCTCCTCCAGCACGCACCACTCCATCCGGGCGGAGAGGACCCCGCCCTCGACCCGCGACAGGTCGAGCAGGTTCGAGACGACGCGCTCGAGGCGCTGGGTCTCCCCGATCACCGCGCGGAGGATCTCGGCCCTCTCGCGCGGGTCGTCGATCACCATCAGGGCGTCCGCGGCGTTCGCGATCCCCGCGAGGGGGGTCCGGAGCTCGTGGGTGACACCCCGCAGCAAGGCGGTCTTCAGCGCGTCGCTGCGGCGCAGCTCGCCCGCCAGCTCGAGCTGCTCCCGCCGGTGCCGTTCATCGGCGACGGCCCGTGCGAGCCGGTCGGCGACATCGCGCGCGAGGGCGGCCTCGTCCGGCGGGAACGTCGGCGCCGCGAACCACACGGCGCCCTCGATCCGTCCCTCGGCCCGGAGCGGGACGCAGAGGATCTCGGACCCGCCGGCACGCTCGCGGCCCTCCGCCCCCTCCCGGGCGACGCCCGCGGCGAGGCGCAGCGCCGCCTCCGCCGTCGCGGGGTCGCCCGGCGGACCGACCGATCGCGCGGAGTCCGCGCGGACGACCCCTCCCGACGTGACGAGCCCCGCGTCGCGTGCCAGGCGGAGCGCACCGTCGATGCGCTCATCGAGCGATCCCTCCGACTCGAGGGTCTCGATGACGGTCAGGAGGAGCTCGAGCCGGCGCGCCCGCCCCGGTGCCCCGGACGCGTCCGGTGAGCTCGTCGCCCTCATCGCCGGATCGTAGGCCACGGCGGGGGCGGCCTCCGCCGGCCGGATCCGCGGGGCGGGCGCCGTTGACGATCCGTTTCCGCCTGCCGGCGGACGTTGACGATCCGTTGAGGTGCCGGCGCCCATGATCCCATTGGCGGTGCCGCCGTGGGGATGTCCGGCGGCACCGCCTCTCCCATCCGGGGCCCGAGGAGGCACACCCCATGACGTCGAACGATCAGATGACCCTCGAGATCCGTCTGACCCGGCCGGGCTTCGACCTGCTGCGGGCGGAGCTGGCCCACCTCGTCGAGGTCGCCCGCCCGGACGCCCTGCGCCGCGTCCACGGCGCGTACGAGTCGGGCGGCGGCGACGGCGACTCCGAGATCTCCGACGCCCGCTGGGAGCAGGATCGGATCGAGATGCGCATCCGGCGGCTGGAGGACCAGCTCCGCACGGCGCGCCTCATCACGGACGGCGACCTCCGGTCGGGCCGGGTCGCGGTCGGCCACCGCGTCGACGTCCGGCGGGCCGGCGGACGGGAGCGCAGCTACGTGCTCGTCACCCCGCTCGAGGGGGACCCGCGCACGGGCCGGCTCTCGTGTGAGAGTCCTCTGGGCAGGCTCCTCCTCGACGCCGCCGTCGGCGACGTGGTCGTCCTGGAGCCGACGGGTGAGGAGATCACGATCGTGGCCGTCGAACCCGGTGGCGACCACGGGGGGGCCGTGTGACCCGCCCCACGCGCCGGGCGATCCACGCGTTGTCGTGGTGGACGGCCGTGGAATAGGTTGGTCACGCGAGCCGACCGAGCACGTGGGGGCCCCGTTGCCGATCCCGATCCGCGTCATGGCGTGCGTCCTCACGGTCGCGGGGTGCGCCACGGGCGCGGGGCTCGCCGCCGCGCAGACCGTCCCGGCGGTGCCGGCGGTGCCGGTCGTCCCGGGGGCGGAGACGGCCGAGTTCCGCCTGGTGATCGAGGGGACCTCCACCGCGACGCGCGACCTCGACCTCGGGGGATCGAACGGGATCTGCGACGCCCAGGTGAACGTCCACCTGGAGGAGACGGCGACGTGGCAGCGCGGGCGCGGCGTGGTCGTGCGGTTCACGAAGCTCGGGACGGGTCCGCGGGCGCCCGTCTTGATGACCCGCGTCGGGAGTCCGCGACCGGCCGTCACCGTCGTCGTGTCGGCGACGCGCACGAGCAGCGGCGCCGCGACGCGGACCCCCTCCGGCCCGCCGGAGGCCTGCCCGCCGGTCAGCGAGGACCTCTCCGGAGGGCCCGACTGCGGGAAGCCCGACCGCTCGCGGGCGGTGATGAGCCTCCTCTACGCCGGCGGGCTGCTGCGGATCCGGCAGACGGGCCTCGGGGCGCTCCCGGAGATCGACTGCCCCGTCAGCCAGGTCTACGGCGGGACCCCCGACATGCGGTTCAGCTGGCCGACCCCGCCGGCCCTGCGGCCGGAGCTGATCGCGCCGTCGCTCATCTTCGGCAACCGGCGGGCGTTCGTGGTGCGCGCCGCGTCCGGCCGTGCGCGCACCAACGCGCCGATCGCGTCGGGTCCCCTCACGGGTCGCGTCAGCGACTTCGGGCAGAACCGGGTGACCGTCCGCTTCATCCGGCTCCCCTGACCGGGCCGGTCGGTCAGGGAACGAGGCGGATGGGCCGGATGACGGGGTCCGTGGCCCGCTGACCCGGCCGGCTCCGCGCCCCGAGCGCGTAGCCGACGGCGAAGCGGAGTGGGGTGCGCACGTCGAAGGTCCGCGCCCGCCGCGGGACCTGGATGCAGGTGCGGGTGCGCCCGGCGGCGCGGAACACGACGAGCCGCTGGCCGAAGAGGCGCACGCTCCGCCGTCCGCTGAAGATCGTCACCAGGACCCGCGCAGGCCGGGTGCTGCCGACGACGACGGCGACGCATTTCGAGTGCTGCAGGGACCGCAGGGAGAGCTGCGCGGGACCCGTGACGGCCACCGGTCCGGCGCGCACCTCGCGGGGGCTCGGGATCGTCGTCTCGAGGTCGGGCACGAGCGGGAACGGGCGGCCGACGGCGCGCCGCGTGACGTCGACCTGCCGGCCGGGCACGAGGCGCAACCCGGCGAGCGCCGGATCCGAGGGCGTGACGGCGACGCCGCCGCGGACGTTGCCGACGCGGGTGCGGGCGCGCGTCGCGCTGTGGGCGACGCGCGCGACCCCGTCGTCGACGTCGACACGCGCGAGGGGCGTGAGGAGGGACGCGCCGGCGGGCGCCCCGGCCTGCTGGGTGCGCATCGGGCCCTGCGGGCCGAAGGCCGTCATCTCGACCTCCCCCTCGCGGAGCCGTGGGATGCGCTCCACCTCGAAGTACCCGGGCGTCGCGACGGGAGCCCCGTCCCCGCGGCTGAGGATCGTGCCGGTGATGGTGAAGGTCGCGCCGCCGGAGATCGCCTGGAGCTTCACGCCGGCGGGGCCCGCGCGGCCGGTGACCGGCAGCACGCTGATCGCGTCCCCGGCGCCGAGCACCCACCCGACCCGGGGTGTCAGCGTGCCACCGTTGATGCCCGAGTGGAACGTCGTCCCGCCTCGCGCCGCGAAGTCGATGCCGACGATGCGGAAGAGCGGCGGCCCGGTGATCGCCGGCTGGCCCGGGGGCGTACCGGGCGGGACCGCGGGGGCGGGCGGGGGCGTCGCGGGGACGGGTGCCTCGCCGTAGAGCTCGATCGCGATGCCACCCGTCCCGGTCGCGTTCAGGAACGCCCGCACCTGCGCCCCGAGCGGGCCGCTGGCCGGCGCGACGAAGGTGAGGTCGTACTCGTGGTCGGCCGCGTAGGGGAGCGCCCGCCCCGCGAGGGCGGTGGGCGAGCGCCGGTTGGCGGGGTCGCCGCCGAAGTCGAGGAACAGGGGCGAGACGGACCCCGGGCCCGGCGGCTGGTCCGTGCAGTCGTCCCCGGGGATGGGGGGACCCCCGGCGTGGAAGAAGCAGTAGAGGGCGTCGACGTCCTCCCGCCGCCCGAGGGTCGTGTAGTCCAGCGTCACGGTCGCCCCGAGGACGAGCCGGTAGGTCCGGCCCTGCTCGAGCGACACGGCGGTCTGCACCCGTGCGCCGCTGCCCGGCGCGGTCATCGTGGCGAGGAGCTGCTCGGCGCCCCGGGCGGGCTGCGGCGCGGCGACCGCGACGGCCAGCGCCGCGGCGAGGACGGCGAGAAGTGCGAGCGTGCGCGGTCTCGTGGCCACGCGGGGGGTCCGCCTCCGGTGGGGTGTCGAAACCGCCAGAACCTATCCCGCCCCGCGCCGCCCGGTCAACGGCGGGGACGGCCGCCGGCGATCACCGGCCCGAGGGGACATGATCCCCGGGCGGGCGATGACATCACGCACGGCGGGGGGTGTCGCGGAATGGATGAGGGCGGTGATCCGACGCCGGCGGGGGGTGGCCCCGTGACGGATGCCGCGACGGGGATCGCCGTCGACCGGCTGCCCGGTGCCGGCGCGTCCCTGGAGGTCGTGCTGATCGAGGGGGCCCGGTTCGGGGCGGACTCCGACGCCGGCCCCCGGCGGCCGCATCGGCACGACTACCACGAGCTCGTCTGGACGCGGCGCGGCGCCGGCCGGCACCTCATCGACGGGGAGGTCTCGTTGGTCGAGCCGGACACGATCACCCTGATCGGCCGCGGGCAGGTGCACATCTTCGAGAGCGCCCGCGGCCTCCATGGGGCGATCGTGCGCTTCGGCGACGAGCTGCTGCACGGCGACCCGGCGACGGGCGTCAACCCGGCGTGGCTGATCGGCAGCCGCGCCGTCCCGCGGGTGGCCGTCCCACCCGGCGAGGCGGGGCGCCTGGAGGCGGCGGTCGGGTTGCTGGCCGCCGAGGCGCGCCGCCCGCGGGATTCGCGCACGGTCGACCTCCAGCGCCACTTCCTGTCGGCGCTCCTGCTGTGGGTGGAGCGCTGGTACGAGGCGACGCGCACGGAGCAGCGCGACGCCGACGACCCGGACCTGCAGCTGTACCGGGGCTTCAGCGAGGTGCTCGAACGTGACTACGCGCGCCACCACGACGCGCCGCACTTCGCGAACGCGCTCGGCGTCCCGCAGGCGGCCCTGTCGCGCGCGCTCGTCCACGTCACCGGGCGGACGACGAAGGAGCTGATCACCGACCGGCGGATGCTGGAGGCGGCGCGGTTGCTGCGTTTCAGCGAGATGGGCGTCGGCGAGATCGCCCACCGCGCCGGCTACGGTGACCAGCTCTACTTCTCGCGGGCCTTCAAGCGCCGGTTCGGCGAGGCGCCATCGGCGTACCGCGAACGGGTGCGCGGGCGCGCCCCGGAGCGCTGAGCCCCGGGGCGCGACGTGCGCTACGAGACGATCTTCAGCGCGCTGGCGTACGTGCCGCCCACGCCGGGCTGGATCGCCATGTGCAGGTAGCCGGCGCCTTCGAGCTGGCGGGCGACGGCGAGCGGGCCGGCGTCGAGGACGCGCAGCCCGGCGCTCTCGGCGAGCTCACGGACGACGGCCTTGGCCGCGTCGTCGTCGGACGCGACGAAGACGTCGAGCGGCTGGTCGGCGACCCGGCCCTCGAGGAGCGAGCCGGCGAAGGTGGTGTTGAACGCCTTCACGACCTTCGCGCCGGGCGCCTTCGCCGCGATCTCCTGTGCGGCGGACCCGGCCTCCACCGTCAACGGCGCGTAGGTCTGCGGGTCGACGGGGTTGGTGATGTCGACGACGGTCTTGCCGTCCAGCCGGCCGGCGTAGCGGCCGAGCACGTCGTCGAGCGCCTGGTACCAGACGGCGAGGACCACCACGTCGCCGGAGATCGGGTCGCCGACGGCACCGGAGCGGACGTCTCCGGAGAGCTCGTCGGCGAGGGCCCGGGACTTGTCGGCGTCGGTGCCGAGCAGGGTGACGGCGTGGCCGCCGGCCAGTGCGCGGGTGGCGATCCCACGAGCCATGTTGCCGGTGCCGATGATCGTGATGTCCATGGTGGCGTCTCCTCGGGGTGCGGTGTGCGGGTCGAACGGACCACCCGAGGATGGACCGGCCGGGCGCGTGCCGGTATGGGCGAGATGCGCCGACGCATGGACCTCCTGGCGAGTGCCGAGCCCCCCCCCGGGCTCCCGTGCCAACGGGCGCGCCGGGTCGCGTGTCCGCCGGGAGCGGGACGCGGCACCGTGCCGGTCGCCGGAGGGTCCGAGGTCCGCGACCCAATGGGGCATCGCGCAGGCGGTCGTCAGCGCGTCGGGACGGAACGGTCGCCGATGGGCGGCCACGCTCGGACGTGTCAGCTGCAGTCGCCGTCGAATCCGGTGCGGGGGACGGAGACGCCGGGCTCCCCATGGACCATCACCCGGTCAGGTCCGAGCGCGGCGAGGTCGTCCGCCGACACCGCCGGTCCGTGCAGGGCCGTCCCGTCCTGCCCCTGCAACGTGCCGTCGATGATCCATACCGTGTCGCCCGTCGGCCCGGCGGCCGCGTCGCCACGCCACTCCGCGCCGGGATCCGCGGGGCGGAGGGTGCGCGGGGCCTCGTCCCCGACGGCCGTCCAGGCGCCGACCCGGGCGTTCTGCTCGTCGTCGGACATGTCCGCGGTCCGTCCCTCCGCGATGCTCACCATGACCACCCCCTCGCGGCAGGCGGCCACCAGGACCTCCAGCCGCCCCGAGTCGTCGAGGGCGGCGCCGAGCCTGCCGACCCGCTCGGGGGGTTCCGCCAGGTTGCCGCAGCCGGCCATGACCAGCAGGACGACCACGCTCACGGTGCGCATGCCACAGGGTGTCAGACATCCCCGACATACGCGGCGGCGCTCAGGGAAGGGCGCTCATGTGCACGAGGGTCCCCGGATCCACCGTGCCTTCTCCCGGTTCGATCCATGCGAGGGCTCGTGCCCCCGCCAGGGACCCGAGCTGCGCCGAGCCCTGACGCGCGAGGGGACGCAGGCCCTCCGGGCCCTCGGAGCACCGCACGAAGGTCGTCGCCCGCGGGTGGCGCCGGCAGGGCGCGGCGAGCGCGGCGCGGCGCGACCAGTCCCCGCGCGCGCCGAGCAGGGGGCGGCCCAGCAGATGGAAGGCGACCACGGCGGCCGCGGGGTTACCGGGAAGGGCCAGGATCACGGTCGAACGGCAGACCGCCAGGCCGACGGGATGGCCGGGACGCATCGCGACGCCCCGGAAGGCCCATCGCGCCCCCAGGCGCATCAGCGCCCCGGCGACGTGGTCGTGATCGCCCACCGACACGCCGCCCACCGTCACGATGAGATCCGGCTCGCCCTCGAGCAGCGCCGAGAGGGCCGACGCGGTCACCCGCCGGTCGTCGCCGGCATGGACGTGCTCCCCGGCCACCGCGCCGGCGGCGCGGGCCTGGGCACCGAGGGCGGCCAGGTTCGACTCGGTCCGGTGGGCGTGCGGGACGCGTGCGCCGGGGGGCACGAGCTCGTCTCCGGTGGTCAGGACCGCGACCACGGGACGAACCCGGCAGAGCGCCCCGGCATGACCGGCGGCCGCCAGCACCGACAGCTCGTGTGCGGCGACCACCGTCCCGGCCTCGAGCAGTCTCTCGCCCGCGGCGAGGTCGTCTCCGCGCGGCCGGACATGGTCGCCGGCCGCCCCCCCGGCGTCGATGAGCAGGCGCCCGCCGATCTCGCGGCCGTCCTCCCGTCGCACCACGGCGTCGGCGCCGTCGGGGATCAGCGCTCCCGTCGAGATCCGGCACGCCTCGCCGGGGTGCAGCGACCGGGCGGGGCCGTGGCCCGCGGCGCTCTCGTCCGTGATCCGCCGCACCGACCGCCCCCCGCCGGAGCGCACGGCCCAGCCGTCCATGGCCGAGGATGGCGCGGGCGGCAGGTCGTGCCGCGCCACGACGGCGGCGGCGAGGCACCGGCCGTGGACGTGTTCCAGCGGCACCCACTCCGTCGTACGGGCGGTCTCCAGCGAGCGCGCGCGGAGCACGGCGTCGCGTGCCGCCAGGCCCGGTCGTCCGCCGACAGGGCTCCGCCGTGGACCAGGGCACTCGGCGGCGGCGCCTAGCGTGACGCCACCACGGACGCGTGGGTGGCCGCTCCGGCCCCCCGGCGTCCCATGAGGTACAGCACGACCAGGGCGACGACGGCGGTCAGGGCGAGGGCGGCGAAACCGAGCGCGTAGCCGCCGGTGGCCGACTTCACGAAGGCCATCAGGAGGGGTGGGAAGAAGCCCCCCAGCCCGCCGGCCGCCCCGACGACGCCGGTCACGGCGCCCACCGAGTCCGGGAAGTCGTGGGCGACGAGCTTGAAGACCGCACCGGTCCCGAGCCCGAAGGCCGCCGCCATGCTGAGGGCGAGAAACGTCAGCGGGACCATCTGGTCGTGGAGTGGCGCCAGCAGGGCGGCGAGCACCCCGGTGGCCGCGAACGAGACACGGAGGATGGTGTCGGCGCCGACGCGGTCGGCCAGCCACCCGCCGATCGGCCGGGCGATCACGGCCACGAGGGCGAAGCCCGCGGCCCGCGCCGCCGCGTCGGGCTTGTCGAGCTCGTGGACGCCGGTCAGCAGCTTCGGGAGGTAGGCGAACATCGCCACGAAGCCGCCGAACGCGAGGAAGTAGTAGAAGGTCGGCGCCCATGCGGCGGGCTGTTCGCGGAAGATCCGCAGGGAGGAGAACATCCCGCCTGTGGACGTCGGCCGTGCGACCGGGGCGTCACGGGCGAGCAGCCAGAAGACGACCGCCATCGCGCCCACCAGGACCATGGCGAACACGAATGGCGCGGAGACGCCCCAGCGGTCGGCGATGCGGGGGGCGGTGAGGCCGCCGAGCACGGTCCCGCCCATGCCGATGCCGTAGAGGCCGAGGGCCATCCCCTGACGCTCACGCGGGTACCAGCGGCTCACGAAGGGGACGCCGACGGCGAAGGAGGCTCCGGCGAAGCCGAGGAAGAACCCGAAGAGGACGACGGCCGAGAAGGAGTCGTGCCACACGGCGAGCGCCGCCAGGGGCAGCGATGTGAAGGCCAGGAGCGCGGTGAACACGCGGCGCCCGCCGTACCGGTCGGTGAGCAGGCCGAGCGGTATGCGCATGAGCGATCCCATGAGGACCGGCACCGAGATCAGGACCGCGAGCTGGACCTCCGAGAGGCCGAGCAGGTCCTGCAGGTCGGGTCCCAGGGGGCCCATCATGCTCCACGCGTAGAACGAGACCGTGAACGCGAGGGTCGCCAGGACGAGCGCCCTGGTGTTCCCCCGGGGCTCGAAGGTGGACACGACAACCCCCCTTTTCAGGCTGTGGTGCGCGGCCGTGCGCGCTCGTCGGCGAGCGCGGTGGGCCGGCGGGAGCGGTACAGGATGTTGCTGCGGCCGAGATAGCCGAACGGGATGCTCCACGCGTGCACGAGCCGGCTGAAGGGCCAGAGCGCGTAGAGGAGCCAGGCCGCGACGACGTGGATGCGGTAGACGAGGGGCGCGCCGGCGATGAGCGACGTGTCGGGGTCGAGGGTGAACAGCCCGCGGAACCACGGGGCCACCGTCTCGCGATAGTCGTAGCCGCCGAGCAGCAGGTTCTCGCCCACCGTCGCGTACATGCCCGTGACGAGCATCACGCCGAGCAGCAGGTAGGTGGCGCGGTCGGTGGGTGTCGTGGTGGCGCGCACCCGCGCGTCGGTCTCGCGGCGCGCGAGCAGCAGCACGAAGCCCGCCAGCATCGTCAGGCCCGCGAGGGTGCCGGCGGTCACCGAGACCACGTGGTACATGTGCTCGGACACCCCGGCCCGCTCGGTCAGGGACGCCGGCACCAGCACCCCGAGCACGTGACCGCCGAGGACCGCGAACAGCCCGAGGTGGAAGAGCAGGATCGCCGGCCGCAGCCGACGGCTCTCCAGGATCTGGGTCGAGCGCGTGGTCCAGCCGAACTGGTCGTGCCGGTAGCGCCACACGTGCCCGACGACGAAGACCGTCATCGCCACGTAGGGGAGGACGATCCACAGGAGGAGCTCGACCGGCCTCATCGCGTGCCTCCGGCGGGTCCGCAGGGCGCGGTCGCGCGCACGGGGTCGGGCATGACCTCGGGCGGCGCGAAGGGTTCGAGTCCGACGGTCTCGCCGGGCGGGCCCTCGCGGGCGAGACGACGCAACTCGGCGACCTCGTCCTCCGCGAGGGGCGGGAGCAGCCGGCAGAGGGCGCCGATGAGGCCGGCCCAGGGGCTCTCGGCGCGCTCGAGCGACAGGCGGATGAGCTCGATGACCGGGCGGAAGCCCGCGAGCAGCTCACCGCCGCCGCCCGGTTCGAGCGCGGCGAACTCCACCACCACCGGCAGGTGGTCCGGGAGCTCGGGGCCCTCCAGCTCGAGCCCGGCTGCGTCATAGCGACGGCGCAGGTCGAGCAGGGCGAGGCCGCGCTGGCGGCGGTCGCCGTGGGTGTAGTAGGTGAGGTCGAGCGCGGTGCGACGCGAGAAGTCGAAGGTCTCGACGTAGGAGCGGCGCAGGTCGTCCGCGGGCTCGGCAGCCCACCAGGCGAGGAAGTCGCGGAGCGCCGCGACGCCCGGGGAGTCCGGCAGGGCGCGGGCCGCGGCGGCGACCTCGCCACGGCTCGCGACCAGCGTGGGATCCGGGTGCTGCAGTGCGATCGCGATGAGGGCGAGGGGCTCCATCACGCCCCCGGGGCCGGGACGGGCGCGTCGCCGCCGCATCCGCATTCGCGGCTCCCGCACCCGCTCGACGGCGACGACGCGGCGCGGGCGACGGGGTCGGATGCCGGCGAGGGCGCCGTGACGTGGAAGGCCTCGCCCGCCGCCTCCTCCCGCGTGGCCCGTCCGTTGGCGCCGCAGCCACCGGGCCCGCCCGCGAAGTCCAGGCCACAGGCGCCCTGCTGGGCGGACAGGGCCCCGGCGAGCTCGGCATGGGCGCTCGGGATGACGAAGCGCTCGTCGTACTTGGCCAGGGCCAGCAGCCGGTACATGTCCTCCATGTCCCCGACCTCCATGCCCACCGAGGCGGCCACCGACGGATCGGCCTCCCCGCCGAGGGACAGCTCGCGCATGTACCGCCGCATCGCCGCGAGCTGCTTGAGGACCCGCCGGACGACCTCGTCGTCGCCGGCGGCGAGCAGGTTGGAGAGGTACCGCACCGGGATCCGCAGCCGGTCGATCGCCGGGAAGACGTCGTCCGGGTCGGCGGTGCTCCCCTCCCCTTCGATCATCCCCATCACCGGCGACAGCGGCGGCACGTACCAGACCATCGGCAGGGTCCGGTACTCCGGGTGGAGGGGCAGCGCCACCCGGTGGCGCATCGCCAGGGCGTACACCGGCGAGCGGCGGGCGGCGTCGATCCAGTCGGCCGGGATGCCGTCGGCCTCGGCGCGGCGGCGGACCTCGGGGTCCTCGGGGTCGAGGAAGACGTCGAGCTGCGCGTCGAGCAGGTCCCTTGGGTCCTCCACGGAGGCCGCGTGCTCCACGCGGTCGGCGTCGTACAGGACGACGCCGATGTAGCGGATCCGGCCCACGCAGGTCTCGGCGCAGATCGTCGGCATCCCCGCCTCGATCCGCGGATAGCAGAGGGTGCACTTCTCGGCTTTACCGGTCTGCCAGTTGAAGTAGACCTTCTTGTAGGGGCAGTTGGAGACGCACATGCGCCACCCCCGGCACGCCTCCTGGTCGACGAGGACGATGCCGTCCTCCTCGCGCTTGTACATGGCGCCCGACGGGCACGAGGCGACGCACGAGGGGTTGAGGCAGTGCTCGCAGATGCGTGGCAGGTACATCATGAAGACCCGCTCGTACTCCATCCGCACGGCGTCCTCTATGCCCCGCAGGTTGGGGTCCGCGGGGGCGTGCTCGGGGGCCCCGGCGAGGTCGTCCTCCCAGTTCGGCCCCCACTCGATCTCCATCGGCTCGCCGGTCAGGGCCGACACGGGCCGCGCGACCGGCTGGTGCTCGGAGGTCGGCGCCCGCGTCAGCGCGTCGTAGTCGAAGGTGAACGGCTCGTAGTAGTCGTCCAGCGACGGCAGGTCGGGGTTGAA